>NZ_JBIVHT010000003.1:0-562659 GCF_044749325.1 Pseudomonas sp. NPDC089428 | reverse complement strand
TCGGCCGAGTAGCGGCCCTGGGCCACGTACTGGCGCTGCAGCTCGTTACGCACGCCTTCGAGGGTGGCACGCTGGAAGATCTCGCCTTCGGCCAGACCAGACTGTTTCAGGCCTTTCATCAGGTCATCGGTGCTGATCGCCTTGTTGCCCTCGATCTCGATGCTCGACACCGACGGGCGCTCGACCACGTTGATGATCAGGACGTTGCCATCGCGGTTGAGCTGGATGTCCTGGAAGAAGCCGGTCTTGAACAGCGAACGGGTCGACTCCACCAGGCGGCGGTCGTCAGCCTGGTCACCGACGTTGAGCGGCAAGGCGCCGAACACGCTGCCGGCGGATACCCGCTGCAGGCCGTTGACTCGAATATCGGAGATAGTGAAGGACTCGGCGTGAACTTCAGCGATCATCAGTGCGGACATGACCGCAGTTAGCAGCAGACGTTTCATGAAGTCCTTTTATTCCAACTGGCAATAAACAACCCGCCGCATGGAGGCGGCAGGTTCGCAATTGAGCGAAGCTTTTAAAGTCGACCCAGATCGTTGATCAGGGCGAGCAACATCACCCCTACGACCAAACTGATACCGATCTGGACCCCCCAACCTTGCACCCGTTCCGACAGCGGACGACCGCGCGCCCACTCGACCAGGTAAAACAGCAAATGCCCCCCATCCAGTACTGGAATGGGCAGCAGGTTAAGAACCCCCAGGCTAATGCTCAGGTAGGCCAGGAAATTCAGGAAATCCCCCACGCCGGACTGGGCTGAAGCGCCCGCCACTTTAGCAATGGTTATCGGTCCGCTCAAGTTTTTTACCGAGAGCTCCCCGAACAGCATTTTCTTAAGCGACTCGAGGGTCAGGACACTCATGTTCCAAGTCCGCGAGAGGCCCTCGCCCACGGCATCCAGCGGGCCATAGCTGACTTCGCGGAGCATGCTGGCCGGCCATTCGGCCCCCTTCACACCTGCCCCGAGGTAGCCCCCGGCTGCCTTGCCTTCACCTTTGTGAGCCAGCGTGACCGGCATATCCAGGGCCGCACCATCGCGCTCGACACGCAGCACTACCTGGGCATCCGGGCGGGCGCGAACGCTATCCACCACCTGCTGCCAATCACTCAGCGCAGCACCATCGAGAGCAAGCAGCTTGTCGCCAGCCTTCAGACCAGCGGCAGCGGCCGGGCCTTTCGGATCGATCTCGGCCAAAACCGGCGCCACTGCCGGCCGCCATGGGCGCAGGCCCAGCGACTGGATGGGATCCGGCTCGTCAGCCCCCTTGAGCCAATGGTCCAGCTTTACCTGCAGCTGGCGCTCGGCACTGACACCTTCGTCGCGTACACCGACTTGCAGTGTGCCGCTCTCGCCCAGGCGCCGAACCAGTTGCAGATTGACCGCCGACCAACCGCTGGTCGCCTTGCCATCAATAGACACAATTTCCTGACCAGCGGCGAACCCGGCCGACGCCGCCAGGCTCCCGGATTCGACCGCACCGATGACCGGGCGGACCTGCTGCGTGCCGAGCATCGCCAACAGCCAGAAGAAGACGATGGCCAGGAGGAAGTTGGCAATGGGGCCTGCTGCCACGATCGCGATGCGCTGGCGCACAGACTTGCGATTGAAAGACTGATGGGCGAGCGCCGCAGGCACATCGCCTTCACGCTCGTCCAGCATCTTGACGTAGCCGCCAAGTGGAATCGCCGCCACCACAAACTCGGTGCCCTGACGGTCATGCCAGCGCAGCAGCGGCGTACCAAAGCCGACGGAGAAGCGCAGCACCTTGACCCCACAGCGCCGGGCAACCCAGAAGTGGCCGAATTCGTGGAACGTGACCAATACACCCAGAGCCACCAGGGTGCCGACAATCATGTAGAGCGCAGTCATATCTATCTCCGAATGACGTTCAGCAGAACCCTGGCAGAATCACCAGCCTCAACGGCCGTGACGCCTCAGCCACTCGCGAGCCAGCTCGCGGGCGCGCTGATCGGCAGCGAACACAGCCTCCAGCGACAGCAGCGGCACCACAGGTTCCTGATCAAGCACCTGTTCGATCATACCCGCGATCTCCGGGAAGCGGATACGCCGCTGGAGAAATGCCTCGACTGCGACCTCGTTGGCCGCATTGAGCACCGCAGGCGCGCTGTTGCCAGCCTCGGCCGCCTGGCGCGCAAGGCGCAGGCAGGGGAAGCGCTGCTCGTCCGGTGCCTGAAAGTCCAGACGCGCGATGGCGAACAAGTCCAGCGGCGCAACACCGGAATCGATACGCTCCGGCCAGGCCAGGGCGTTGGCGATCGGGGTACGCATGTCCGGATTGCCCAACTGGGCCAACACCGAACCATCGACGTAGTCGACCAGCGAGTGGATCACGCTTTGCGGATGCACCACCACTTCGACCTTGGCCGGCGCCGCATCGAACAACCAGCAGGCTTCGATCAGCTCCAGGCCCTTGTTCATCATGCTGGCGGAGTCCACCGAAATCTTCCGGCCCATGGACCAGTTGGGGTGGGCACAGGCCTGCTCCGGCGTGACGTCGACCAGGGCTGCCTGGGGCGTCTCGCGGAACGGCCCACCCGAGGCAGTCAACAGGATACGGCGCACGCCAACCTGGCTCAGGCCACGGGCATAATCGCCTGGCAGGCACTGGAAGATCGCATTGTGCTCGCTGTCGATCGGCAGCAGCACGGCACCGCTGCGCCGCACCGCATCCATGAACAGCGCGCCGGACATCACCAGCGCTTCCTTGTTGGCCAGCAATACCTTCTTGCCCGCCTCGACCGCAGCCAGGGTCGGGCGCAGGCCGGCAGCACCGACAATGGCCGCCATCACAGCATCCGCTTCAGGGGCAGCTGCGACCTCACAGAGGCCTGCCTCCCCTTCCAGCACCTGCGTAGCGCAGCCGGCACTCACCAGGCCATCACGCAGGCGCGCAGCGGCCTCGCCATTGGGCACCACGGCATACACCGGACGGTGCTTGACGCACAGGGCCAACAGCTCGTCGATGCGCGAATAGCCGCTCAGCGCGAAAACCTGATATCGCTCAGGGTGCCGTGCAATCACATCGAGGGTGCTGAGGCCGATCGAGCCGGTAGCACCCAGGACGGTAATACGCTGCACGCTGCTCACATCACACCCCATTCAGCCGCCCACAGCAGCACGGCAAAGATCGGGATCGCTGCCGTCAGGCTGTCGATTCGATCAAGCACACCTCCATGACCAGGCAGCAGGTTGCTGCTGTCTTTGATACCGGCACGGCGCTTGAACATGCTTTCGGTCAGATCGCCGACAACCGACGACATGACCACCAGCGCGGCGCCCAGCAGCCCCAGCAGAAGCTGGCCAAAGCCCCAGTTACGGCTGATGCCGACCACCAGGGTGATCACCAGGCTGACCGCCAGGCCACCATAGACGCCTTCCCAGCTCTTGCCTGGGCTCACCTGCGGCGCCAGCTTGCGCTTGCCAAAGGCACGGCCGGAGAAATAGGCACCGATATCGGCCGCCCACACAAGCACCATGACCGACAGGATCAGCCAGTTACCCAGCTGCCAGTGTTTGAGCAGGATCAGCCCTTGCCAGGCCGGCAGCAGGATCAGCAGGCCGATCAGCAGCTTGCAGGCCGCGCTGGCCCAAAGCTCGCTGCTGCGTGGATAGGTCAGCACCAGCCAGGTGGCCAGCCCCCACCAGATGACTGAAGCCCCGAGCACCCAGGGTGCCAGGTCCGGCATGAGATGGAGCAGCATCAGCGCTCCGGCGACCACGGCGGCATAGGCGATGCGCAGAGGCTGGGCCACAAGCCCGGCCAGACGCGCCCACTCCCAGGCACCGAGGGTCACCACGAAGCCGATGAACAGGGCGAAGTCCCCACCGTTGAGCAGGAAGAAACCACCCAGCGCGACCGGCAACAGGATCAGCGCAGTAATGATGCGTTGTTTAAGCATTAAGCACGAGCTCCAGCCTCGACCTGCTCGCTGGTCTTACCGAAGCGGCGCTGGCGCGAAGCGAAATCGGCCAGGGCTTTGCGCATGGCCTCGTGTTTGAAATCCGGCCAGTAGAGGTCGGAGAAGTACAGTTCGGCGTAAGCCAGCTGCCACAGCAGGAAATTACTGATGCGGTGCTCGCCACCGGTGCGGATGCACAGGTCGGGCAATGGCAGCTCACCGGTGGCCAGGCAGGTCTGCAACAGGCCCGGGGTGATGTCGTCCGGACGCAGATGGCCGGCCTGGACTTCACGCGCCAAGCGCTGGGCAGCCTGGGCGATGTCCCACTGGCCACCGTAGTTGGCGGCGATCTGCAGAATGAAGCGGTTACTGCCTGCAGTCAGCGCCTCCGCTTCGCGCATGGCAGACTGCAGTTCGGGGTGGAAGCGCGAACGGTCGCCGATGATGCGCAGGCTGATGTTGTTCTCGTTGAGGCGCCGGGCCTCACGGCGCAAGGCCGAGAAGAACAGCTCCATCAAGGCACCAACCTCGTCGGCCGGGCGCTGCCAGTTCTCACTGGAGAACGCGAACAGGGTCAGCACTTCGACCCCGGATTCGGCACACACCTCGATGACTGCGCGCACCGCATCGACGCCGGCCTTGTGCCCGGCGACGCCGGGCAAAAGGCGCTTCTTCGCCCAGCGGTTGTTGCCATCCATGATGATCGCGACATGACGCGGCACCGACGATGGTGCCGCCAACTTGGACTTTTCCATTAAAAAACCTCGGCCTTAAACGGCCATCAGGTCCTTTTCCTTGGCTTTGTAAGCAGCATCGACTTCAGCAATGAACTTGTCGGTCAGCTTCTGGATTTCATCAGCGGCGCGACGTTCTTCGTCTTCGCTGATTTCCTTGTCCTTGGTCAGCTTCTTCAGATCACCCAGGGCATCACGGCGCACGTTGCGCACGGCCACCTTGGCGTCTTCGGCAACGCCGCTGGCCTGCTTGGTGTAGCCCTTGCGGGTCTCTTCGGTCAGGGCCGGCATTGGTACGCGGATGGTGGTACCGGCGCTGGACGGGTTCAGGCCCAGGTCGGAGGTCAGGATGGCCTTTTCGATGGCAGCGCTGAGGTTCTTGTCGTGAGCGACGATCTTCAGGGTGCGGGCGTCTTCGACGGTGATCGCAGCCACCTGGTTCAGCGGCATCTCGCTACCCCAGGCCGTGACCTTGACGCTGTCCAGGATGCTTGGGTGGGCGCGACCGGTACGGATCGCCGCCAGGTTGCGAGCCAGGGCTTCGATGGACTTGCCCATGCGCTCCTGCGCGTCTTTCTTGATGTCGTTGATCATGCTTGGCCTTCCTCGATCAGAGTACCTTCAGCGCCACCTACCACGATGTTCAGCAGGGCGCCAGGCTTGTTCATGTTGAATACCCGCAATGGCATCTTGTGGTCACGGCACAGGCAGATTGCGGTCAGGTCCATCACACCCAGCTTGCGATCCAGGACCTCGTCATAGGTCAGGTGATCGAACTTCTCGGCGTGCGGATCCTTGAATGGGTCGGCAGTGTACACGCCATCGACCTTGGTCGCCTTCAACACCACGTCGGCATCGATTTCGATGGCGCGCAGGCAGGCTGCAGAGTCGGTGGTGAAGAACGGGTTGCCGGTACCAGCAGAGAAAATTACCACATCCCCGGAGTTGAGGTGGCGAATAGCTTTGCGACGATCGTAATGATCGGTGACGCCAACCATGGAAATGGCCGACATGACCAGGGCCGGGATATTCGAACGCTCCAGCGCGTCGCGCATGGCCAGGCCGTTCATAACGGTGGCCAGCATGCCCATGTGGTCGCCGGTGACACGGTCCATGCCGGCTGCGCTGAGCGCTGCGCCGCGGAACAGGTTGCCACCACCAATCACCAGGCCGACCTGAACGCCGATCCCTACCAGCTGGCCCACTTCAAGGGCCATGCGATCCAGCACCTTCGGATCGATCCCGAAGTCTTCCGAGCCCATCAGGGCCTCGCCGCTAAGTTTGAGCAAAATGCGTTTATAGCGAGGTTGGCGACCACTCACCTGCTGAGCCATTGCGAGTCTCTCCTGCGGCGTACTTTTAGAAAATTCGTGCGAGCCGTTTTCGGCTTGCTAACTGTAGCGTGGCACCGTTTTGGTGCCAGCAGCATCGGGCCTTATAAACCCTTTGCCGTTTTGACAAAGAGGCTGCGCGCGTGAGCGGGCAGCCTCTTTGGGGCGACAGACGGGGCTGTCTTACTGCTTGGCAGCTGCTACCTGAGCGGCAACTTCAGCAGCGAAGTCGTCGACTGGCTTCTCGATGCCTTCGCCAACCTTGAAGTAGGTGAAGGAAACGATTTCAGCGCCGGCTTTCTTGGCCAGCTCGCCAACTTTGACTTCTGGGTTCATGACGAAAGCTTGCTCTTTCAGCGAGGCTTCGGCCTTGAACTTGGCGATACGACCGTTGACCATGTTCTCAACGATGTTTTCCGGCTTGCCGGCGATCTTGTCAGCGTTCAGCTGCAGGAAGACGCCCTTCTCGCGCTCGATGGCCTCGGCGGAGATTTCCGACGAATCCAGGAACTCTGGGTTCGAGGCTGCAACGTGCATGGCAATGTTCTTGGCCAGCTCGATGTCGCCGCCCTTCAGGACAACGGCAGCGCCGATCTTGTTGCCGTGCAGGTAAGCGCCAACGACGTCACCTTCAACGCGCACCAGGCGACGGATGTTGACGTTCTCGCCGCACTTGGCGACCAGGGCTTCACGAGCAGCTTCACGCGAGGCGATCAGCGGGGCAGCGTCGGTCAGCTTCTGAGCGAAGGCTTCTTCCAGGCTTTCGGCCACGAAGTTCTTGAAGTCGTCTTGCAGGGCCAGGAAGTCGGTCTGCGAGTTCACTTCCAGCAGAACGGCGGCTTTGCCGTCGGTCTTGACGGCGATAGCGCCTTCAGCAGCGACGTTGCCAGCCTTCTTGGCGGCCTTGATGGCGCCCGAGGCACGCATGTCGTCAATGGCTTTCTCGATGTCGCCGCCGGCCTTTTCCAGGGCCTTTTTGCAATCCATCATGCCTTCGCCGGTACGCTCGCGCAGTTCTTTGACCAGCGCCGCAGTAATTGCTGCCATTTCAAAATCCTCTTGGAAAGTTTTTCAACCATTCCACCCGCTCGTCACGGGCGTTAAATTCTGCAAATCGCTGCTTTATATCAGCTCGCCCATCATGCGGGGCCGTTGCTGACAGCAGGATTTCAAGGTGGCAAAAAGGGGGCAGAGCCCCCTTTTCGCGTGCCAAGTAGACGCTAGCGCCTATTACTCAGCAGCAGGTGCAGCCGCTTCTTCAGCGTAGACTTCAGTGCCGCCGGCAACGTTGTTGCGGCCGCGGATGACGGCGTCAGCCATCGAAGTCATGTACAGCTCGATAGCGCGGATGGCGTCATCGTTACCTGGGATAACGAAGTCAACGCCTTCTGGGCTGCTGTTGGTATCGACAACGCCGATAACCGGGATGCCCAGCTTGTTGGCTTCGGTGATAGCAATGCGCTCGTGGTCAACGTCGATCACGAACAGGGCATCAGGCAGGCCGCCCATGTCCTTGATACCACCCAGGCTGCGGTCCAGCTTTTCCAGATCGCGCGAACGCATCAGGGCTTCTTTCTTGGTCAGCTTGGCGAAGGTGCCATCTTCGGCCTGGGTTTCCAGGTCGCGCAGACGCTTGATCGAAGCACGGATGGTCTTGTAGTTGGTCAGCATGCCGCCCAACCAACGGTGGTCAACGTATGGCGAACCTGCGCGAGCAGCTTGCTCGGCAACGATCTTGCCGGCGGAACGCTTGGTGCCGACGAACAGGATCTTGTTCTTGCCCTGGGCCAGGCGCTCTACGAACGACAGAGCGTCGTTGAACATCGGCAGGGTTTTTTCCAGGTTGATGATGTGGATCTTGTTACGCGCGCCGAAAATGTACTTGCCCATTTTCGGGTTCCAGTAACGGGTCTGGTGGCCGAAGTGCACACCGGCCTTCAGCATATCGCGCATGTTGACTTGGGACATGATAGTTCCTTGATAAGTCGGGTTGGGCCTCCACGTATCCCAATGACCAACCCACGAACCATTCGATCCGGGGCACCCAGGTCATCGTGTCGACACGTGTGTGGGTTTGGAGCTGACGGGGTCGTCCCCGAAAGCGGCGCATTTTATACCACAGACCGCGAGCGAACGGAACCCGAATCAGGTTGCGTCCGTCAGCAGCTTTTGCAGCACCCTGGCAAACAGGCCAGAATGCCTTCTATAGACCACAGCATGGCCGCCTTTATCCCGACAGAATGCCGCCCTGCTCTGCTAGAATCCGGCCTTTCCCGTTTGTTCGCGCCGCCTGCGGCGCCGTAGAGAGCCTGTAATGACCGTCACCATCAAGACTGCAGAAGACATCGAGAAGATGCGCATCGCCGGCCGCCTGGCCGCCGAGGTGCTGGAAATGATCGAAGAACACGTCAAGCCCGGTGTCACCACCGAAGAGCTCGACCGCCTGTGCCACGACTATATCGTCAACGTTCAGCAGGCCATCCCGGCGCCCCTCAACTACAAGGGCTACCCGAAGTCGATCTGCACCTCGATCAACCATGTGGTCTGCCACGGCATCCCCAACGACAAGCCGCTCAAGGACGGTGACACGCTCAACATCGACGTCACCGTGATCAAGGACGGCTACCACGGCGACACCAGCCGCATGTTCCACGTCGGCACCGTACCGGTCTGGGCCGAGCGCCTCTCCAAGGTCACCCAGGAATGCATGTACAAGGCCATCGAGCTGGTCAAGCCGGGTTGCCGCCTGGGTGACATCGGTGAAGTGATCCAGAAGCACGCCGAAAAGAACGGTTTCTCCGTGGTGCGCGAGTTCTGTGGCCATGGCATCGGCAAGGTGTTCCATGAAGAGCCGCAGATCCTCCACTACGGCCGCGCCGGCACCGGCATGGAGCTCAAGGAAGGCATGACCTTCACCATCGAGCCGATGATCAACCAGGGCAAGGCCGACACCAAGGTGCTGGGCGACGGCTGGACCGCCATCACCAAGGACCGCAAGCTCTCGGCCCAGTGGGAGCACACCTTGGTGGTGACGGCTACCGGTTACGAGATCTTCACCCTGCGCAAGGACGACACCATCCCGCGCACCTCGGCCTGATTGCACCCAAGGCAACCCCTAGACAGGAACGCGACGCAATGCCCCAGGTGGATCCCGAGCTGTTCGACCGTGGCCAGTTCCAGGCGGAACTGGCCCTCAAGGCGAGCCCCATCGCCGCCTTCAAGAAAGCCATCCGCCAGGCCGGCGAGGTGCTCGACAGGCGTTTTCGCACGGGCTGTGAAATCCGCCCATTGATCGAAGCCCGTGCCTGGCTCGTCGACAACATCCTGCAACAGGCCTGGAACCAGTTCGACTGGGGCGACCCGAGCGGTATCGCCCTGGTGGCGGTTGGCGGCTATGGCCGCGGTGAACTGCACCCGCATTCGGACATCGACCTGCTGATCCTGCTCGGCGCCGCCGAGCATGAGCAGTACCGCGAGGCCATCGAGCGCTTCCTCACCCTGCTCTGGGACATCGGCCTGGAAGTCGGCCAGAGCGTGCGCACCGTTGGCGAGTGCGCCGAACAGGCCCGCGCTGACCTGACGGTGATCACCAACCTGATGGAAAGCCGCACCATTGCCGGCCCCGAAGAGCTGCGCCAGCGCATGCTCGAGGTGACCAGCACCACCTACATGTGGCCGAGCAAGGAGTTCTTCCTGGCCAAGCGCGCCGAACTCAAGGCCCGCCACCACAAGTACAACGACACCGAATACAACCTCGAGCCCAACGTCAAAGGCTCGCCCGGCGGCCTGCGCGACATCCAGACGGTACTCTGGGTAGCCCGTCGCCAGTACGGCACGCTGAACCTGCACGCCCTGGCCGGCGAAGGCTTCCTGCTGGAAAGCGAGAACGAACTGCTGGCCTCCTCCCAGGACTTCCTGTGGAAAGTGCGCTATGCCCTGCATATGCTCGCCGGCCGCGCCGAGGACCGCCTGCTGTTCGACCACCAGCGCAGCATCGCCGCACTGCTCGGCTACAGCGACGACAACCCCAAGCGCGCCATCGAACAGTTCATGCAGCAGTACTACCGGGTGGTGATGAGCATCAGCCAGTTGTGCGACCTGATCATCCAGCACTTCGAAGAAGTCATCCTTGCCGATGACGACAGCGGCACCACCCAGCCGCTGAACGCCCGCTTCCGCCTGCATGACGGTTATATCGAAGCGGTCAGGCCGAACGTGTTCAAGCGTACCCCGTTCGCCATGCTGGAGATCTTCGTGCTGATGGCCCAGCACCCGGAGATCAAGGGCGTGCGCGCCGATACCGTGCGCCTGCTGCGCGAACACCGGCACCTGATCGACGACACCTTCCGCAAGGACATCCGCAACACCAGCCTGTTCATCGAACTGTTCAAGTGCGAGATCGGCATCCACCGCAACCTGCGGCGGATGAACCGCTACGGCATCCTCGGCCGCTACCTGCCGGAGTTCGGCCTGATCGTCGGGCAGATGCAGCACGACCTGTTCCACATCTACACGGTCGATGCGCACACCCTCAACCTCATCAAGCACCTGCGCAAGCTGCAGTACACGCCGGTGTCCGAGAAATTCCCGCTGGCCAGCAAGCTCATGGGCCGCCTGCCCAAGCCCGAACTGATCTACCTGGCCGGCCTGTACCACGACATCGGCAAGGGCCGCCAGGGCGACCACTCGGAGATCGGCGCGGTGGATGCGCAGAAGTTCTGCGAACGCCACCAGTTGCCGGCCTGGGACAGCCGGCTGATCGTCTGGCTGGTGCAGAACCACCTGGTGATGTCGACCACCGCCCAGCGCAAGGACCTGTCCGACCCGCAGGTGATCAACGATTTCGCCCTGCACGTGGGCGACGAGACACGCCTGGACTACCTCTATGTGCTGACCGTAGCCGATATCAACGCCACCAACCCCAGCCTGTGGAACTCCTGGCGCGCCAGCCTGCTGCGCCAGCTCTACACCGAGACCAAGCGCGCCCTGCGCCGCGGCCTGGAAAACCCGCTGGACCGCGAGGAGCAGATCCGCCAGACCCAATCCGCCGCGCTGGACATCCTCGTGCGCGAGGGCACCGACCCGGATGACGTCGAGCAACTGTGGTCGCAGCTGGGCGATGACTACTTCCTCAAGCACACCGCCGCCGACGTGGCCTGGCACAGCGACGCCATTCTCCAGCAACCGGCCGATGGCGGGCCGCTGGTGCTGATCAAGGAAACCACCCAACGCGAATTCGAGGGCGGCACGCAGATCTTCATCTACGCACCCGACCAGCACGACTTCTTCGCCGTGACCGTGGCGGCCATGTCGCAGCTGAACCTGAACATCCATGATGCGCGGATCATCACCTCGAGCAGCCAGTTCACCCTCGACACCTACATCGTGCTCGACAACGACGGCGGCTCGATCGGCGACAATCCGCAACGGGTCAAGCAGATCCGCGACGGCCTGACCGAAGCCCTGCGCAACCCGGAGGACTACCCGAACATCATCCAGCGCCGGGTGCCGCGCCAGCTCAAGCACTTCAACTTCCCGCCGCAGGTGACCATCCTCAACGATGCCCAGCGCCCGGTGACCATCCTCGAGATCACTGCACCGGACCGCCCTGGTCTGCTGGCACGCATCGGGCGGATCTTCCTGGAGTTCGACCTGTCGCTGCAAAACGCCAAGATCGCCACCCTCGGCGAGCGGGTGGAGGACGTGTTCTTCATCACCGATGCCGACAACCAGCCGCTGTCCGACCCGCAGCTGTGCAGCCGCCTGCAGGAAGCCATCGTGCAGCAGCTGCAGGCCGGCCAGGCCAACGATGCCAGCCCCACCCGCGTGACTTTTTAACGATTAGACGATTGACGAGACCTTGCGCCGATGAACCATGCCTTGACCCAGCTTCAGCCCTACCCGTTCGAGAAACTGCGCGCCCTGCTGGGCACTGTGAAGCCTGCGGCGGACAAACGCGCCATCGCCCTGTCGATCGGTGAGCCGAAGCACGAATCGCCGGCGTTTGTCGCCCAGGCCATGGCTGACAACCTCGACAAGCTGGCGGTGTACCCGAGCACCATCGGCCTGCCGGCCCTGCGCCAGGCCATCGGCCAGTGGTGCGAGCGCCGCTTCGGCGTGCCAACCGGCTGGCTGGATGCCGACCGCCATATCCTGCCGGTCAATGGTACCCGCGAGGCCCTGTTCGCCTTCACCCAGGCCGTGGTCAACCGCGCCGATGACGGCCTGGTGGTCAGCCCCAACCCGTTCTACCAGATCTACGAAGGCGCAGCCCTGCTGGCCGGTGCCACCCCGCACTATCTGCCCTGCCTGGAAGACAACGGCTTCAACCCCGACTTCGATGCCGTGCCGGCCGACGTCTGGAAGCGCTGCCAGATCCTCTTCCTGTGCTCGCCGGGCAACCCCACCGGCGCCCTGGTGCCGATGGACACTCTGAAGAAGCTAATCGCCCTGGCCGATGAGCACGACTTCGTGATCGCCGCCGACGAGTGCTACAGCGAGCTCTACTTCGACGAAGACGCGCCGCCACCGGGCCTGCTGAGCGCCTGCGCCGAGCTCGGCCGCAGTGACTTCAAGCGCTGCGTGGTGTTCCATAGCCTGTCCAAGCGCTCCAACCTGCCGGGCCTGCGTTCGGGCTTCGTCGCCGGTGATGCGTCGATCATCAAGCCGTTCCTGCTGTACCGCACCTACCATGGCTGTGCCATGCCGGTGCAGACCCAGCTGGCCAGCATCGCCGCCTGGCAGGACGAGGCGCATGTGCGTGAGAACCGCGACCAGTACCGTGCCAAGTACGATGCCGTACTCGACATCCTGCAGCCCGTGCTCGACGTGCAACGCCCAGATGGCAGCTTCTACCTGTGGGCCAAGGTGCCGGGCGGTGATGCCGAGTTCACCCGCGACCTGTTCGAGGCCCAGCACGTGACCGTGGTGCCGGGGTCGTACCTGTCGCGTGAAGTAAATGGTGTGAACCCAGGCGCTGGCCGGGTGCGCATGGCGCTGGTTGCGCCGCTGGCCGAGTGCATCGAGGCCGCCGAACGGATTCGCGCTTTCCTGCAAAACCGCTGATAGCATCTGGGGGCGCTTTGCGCCCCATTCGCGGGCAAGTCGGGGCGGCGGTTCGGCACCCCGACTTTCCCGCGAATGACCTCAAGCAGATCTACTTGACCTGCCCCAGGTTCGCTTCACTCAAATCCAGCTCACCCAACACCTGCCTGACCACCTCATCCCCCACCAGATGCTGGCGATGCAGGTTATACAGCTCCAGCCGCTGCGCGCGCAGCGCACGCAAGCGCAAACGCCGCTCCAGCAAGTCCATCTGTTCGGCCAATGCCCGTGCCTCAGCCGTGTCGTTGTAGCTGTCCAGCTCATCCCGGTATTCGGCCATCAGCCGCGCCTTCAACTCCGTGGCCAAGGTCGCCTGGGCCGCATCCTGAGGCGCGCTGGCATCGATCACTTCTTCAGCCTCAAGCGCATGGATCGCCGCCTCGGCCGTACGCCGCCAGGCTTCCTGCACTTCCTGATGCAGCCGTTCGTCCGGGCTCTTGGTGATCCCGCGCAACAAAAACGGCAGGGCAATACAGGCACTGATCAGCGACAGCAGAATCACCCCGGCAGCAATGAAGATCAGCAAGTCGCGCTCAGGGAACGCCTGGCCCGCGCCGATCAGCAAGGGCACCGACATCACACCCGCCAGGGTCACCGCCCCCCGCACACCGCCCAACGTCAGCAGCCAGCAGGAGCGCGCAGTGGGCATCAACACCAGCGCCGGCTTACCGCGCCAGCGACGGACTACACCAATCGAGCGCCAGATGCTCTGCACCCAGACGAACCGCAGCACAATCAACGCGGCAAAGATCGCCAGCACATCCAGGCAACGCCAGGCCAGGGTCGGCCAGACGGTGGTCTCGTGGCTGACCACAGCCTTGATGATGTCCGGCAGCTGCAGGCCCAACAGCAGGAAGATCAGGCCATTGAAGGCGAACTCCAGCAGCGACCAGACGCTGCGGTTGAGCAGCCGCGTGCTGGTCTGGCGCGGCAACAGGTCCAGCCAGCTCTGCATCATGCCGGCGGCCACCGCCGAGAGAATGCCCGACACGCCCAGGCGTTCAGCCAGCACATAGGCGGCAAATGGCAACAGCAGCATGAATACCACATGGGTGGCCGGGTCATCCCAGCCACGGGCGATCATCCAGGCCCGCAGGCGGCCGATCAGCCAGCTCAGGCCCACCCCCACCGCCAGGCCACCGAGGGCGACCAGCACGAAACTGAAGCTGGCATCGGCCAGCGAGAACGCCCCGGTGATGGCGGCGGCCAGGGCAAACTTGAACGTCACCAGACCGGAGGCATCGTTCATCAGCGCCTCACCTTGCAGCATGTGCATCAGCGGGGTCGGCAGGCGGTCCTGGGTGATGGCCGACACCGCCACGGCATCGGTGGGCGACAGCACGGCGGCCAGGGCGAAGGCCACCGGCAGTGGAATGCTCGGCAGCAGCCAGTGGATGAAGTACCCGGCGCCGACCACGGTGAACAGCACCAACCCCACGGCCAGTGCCACCACGGGCCCACGGATGCGCCACAGTTCGCGCTTGGGGATGCGCCAACCGTCGGCGAACAGCAGTGGCGGCAAGAACAGGAACAGGAACAATTCTGGGTCCAGGGCCACATGCAGGCCCAGCGTCGGCCACGCCAGCAGCGCGCCGGCGGCGATCTGCACCAGTGGCAGCGGCAACGGGATCACCCGCCCGACCAGTTTCGACACGCTTACCAGCGTCAGCAGGATGAGGACGGTGTAGGCGGACTGCATCCGTGAAAGCTTCCTTTGTGAACCAAAAACGATAGCGGTGGCGAGAGATCGCCATTGAAACAATATGTTAGCGGGGTATGGCGAAACGCGACCGCTGCACGATAGTCGCAGGTGGTGGATGAATGTGTAACACGATGATACTTGATGGGGTACCGGGTTTGAGCTTTGGGGAGGCTGAGGGAGCATGCCTGGTGGGGGGGAGGTGCTGAGATCGAGCGCCGCCCGCGCGGCGCATCGCGGATGAATCCGCTCCTACATCTGTTGCAACGTGGCCATGCCTGACAGGCCATGGTTGTCAGCCGCTTTGCACGACTCAAGACACGCACCAAGGCTGGCAACCATGGCGTAACAGGTTCGGCACGTTGCAACAAATGTAGGAGCGGATTCATCCGCGATGCGCCGCGCGGGCGGCGCTCGGTTTCACAGGCAACAAAAGTCTCAAGACATACAGACACCGTGGCGCTCATACAATCGTTCCCGCATAATCCCGCGACTGACATTCGGAAATGGAGAGATTGGGGCAGCCTGTGGCCTCAATGCACACAATGACCTACACGCTCTACGGCATCAAAGCCTGTGACACCATGAAGAAGGCACGCACCTGGCTCGAAGACAAAGCCATCGCCTACGAATTTCACGACTACAAGACCCAAGGCATCGACCGCGACCGCCTGAACCGCTGGTGCGACGAACACGGCTGGGAAGTCATCCTCAACCGTGCCGGCACCACTTTCCGCAAGCTCGACGACGCCAGCAAGGCCGACCTCGACCAGGCCAAGGCCGTCGAACTGATGCACGCCCAGCCGTCGATGATCAAGCGCCCGGTGCTCGACCTTGGCGAGCGCACGCTGGTCGGCTTCAAGCCCGATCTGTACGCCGCCGCGCTGGCCTGAGCCCCTACCCTATTTCGCACGAGGTAATCACATGTCCAATACCCTGTTCAGCCTGGCCTTTGGTGTCGGCTCCCAGAACCGCCAGGGCACCTGGCTTGAAGTGTTCTACGCACAACCCCTGCTCAACCCGAGCGCCGAGCTGGTCGCCGCAGTAGCGCCGATCCTTGGCTACGAAGGTGGCAACCAGGCCATCGCCTTCACCACCGCCCAAGCCGCCCAGCTGGCTGAAGCCGTGAAAGGCGTCGACGCCGCCCAGGCTGCCCTGCTGACCCGCCTGGCCGAAAGCCACAAGCCGCTGGTCGCCACCCTGCTGGCCGAAGACGCCGCGCTGACTTCGACCCCAGAGGCCTACCTCAAGCTGCACCTGCTGTCGCACCGCCTGGTCAAGCCACACGGCCTGAGCCTGGCCGGCATCTTCCCGCTGCTGCCGAACGTGGCCTGGACCAACCAGGGTGCCGTCGACCTGAGCGAACTGGCCGAACTGCAACTGGAAGCACGCCTGAAGGGTGAGCTGCTGGAAGTGTTCTCGGTGGACAAGTTCCCGAAGATGACCGACTACGTGGTCCCTGCCGGCGTGCGCATCGCCGACACTGCCCGCGTGCGCCTGGGCGCCTACATCGGCGAAGGCACCACCATCATGCACGAAGGCTTCGTCAACTTTAACGCCGGCACCGAAGGCCCGGGCATGATCGAAGGCCGCGTTTCCGCTGGCGTATTCGTCGGCAAGGGCTCGGACCTGGGCGGCGGTTGCTCGACCATGGGCACCCTGTCCGGTGGCGGCAACATCGTCATCAAGGTCGGCGAAGGCTGCCTGATCGGCGCCAACGCCGGTATCGGCATTCCGCTGGGCGACCGCAACACCGTTGAAGCCGGCCTGTACATTACCGCTGGTACCAAGGTGAACCTGCTCGACGAGAACAACGAGCTGGTGAAAGTGGTCAAGGCACGCGACCTGGCCGGCCAGACCGACCTGCTGTTCCGCCGCAACTCGTTGAACGGCGCCGTGGAGTGCAAGACCCACAAGTCGGCCATCGAGCTGAACGAGGCACTGCACGCCCACAACTGAGAACCTTTGCCCCTGGCAGAAGCGGGCTTGCCCGCGAACTGCGGACCTTGACGGGCTGAAGTGTTAAGATCGGGTCTGGCGTGCACGCGCCAGACCCGATTTTCATTCCAGGCCCCGCGAACATGTTCCAGCCCTCCCCCTGGCGCGCCGATTTCCCCGCCATCGCCGCCCTGCAACGGCAGCACCAGACCTACCTGGACAGCGCCGCCACGACCCAGAAGCCCCAGGCGTTGCTCGATGCCCTGAGCCATTATTACGGCCACGGTGCCGCCAACGTGCACCGCGCCCAGCACCTGCCTGGCGCGCTGGCGACCCAGGCTTTCGAGGCCAGCCGCGACAAGGTGGCCGCCTGGCTCAATGCCGCGGACTCACGGCAGATCGTGTTCACCCATGGCGCCACTTCAGCCCTTAACCTGCTGGCCTATGGCCTGGAGCACCGTTTCGAAGCGGGCGACGAGATTGCCATCAGCGCGCTGGAACACCACGCCAACCTGCTGCCCTGGCAGCAACTGGCTCGGCGGCGCGACCTGCGCCTGGTGGTGCTGCCGCTGGACGAACACGGCCGTATCGACCTGGACCAGGCGCTGCAGCTGATCGGCCCGCGTACCCGCGTGCTCGCCGTCAGCCAGCTGTCCAACGTGCTCGGCACCTGGCAACCCCTGCCTGCGCTGCTGGCTCATGCCCGTGCACAAGGCGCGCTGACCGTGGTTGATGGCGCTCAGGGCGTGGTCCATGGCCGCCATGATGTGCAACAGTTGGGCTGCGACTTCTATGTCTTTTCAAGCCACAAGCTGTATGGGCCGGAAGGTGTCGGCGTACTGTATGGCCGTAGCCATGCCCTGGAACTGCTGCGTCATTGGCAGTTCGGCGGTGAAATGGTGCAACTGGCCGACTACCAGAGCGCCAGTTTCCGCCCCGCACCGCTGGGCTTCGAAGCCGGCACCCCGCCGATCGCCGGGGTGATCGGGCTGGGTGCGACGCTGGATTACCTGGCCAGCCTCGATGGCCGTGCCGTCGAGGCCCACGAAGCCAGCCTGCACCAGCACTTGCTGCGTGGCCTGGCCGACCGCGAGGGTGTACGCGTCCTTGGTACACCACAAACGGCCCTGGCCAGCTTTGTCATCGAAGGGGTACACAACGCCGATATCGCCCATATGCTGACCGAACAAGGCATAGCTGTACGCGCGGGGCACCACTGCGCCATGCCGCTGCTCAAGGGCCTGGGGCTGGAGGGGGCAATCCGGGTGTCGCTGGGGCTGTATAACGACAGTGACGACCTGCAACGGTTCTTCGAGGCGCTGGACCAAGGCCTGGAGCTGTTGCGATGAGTTTGCCGGTACAGGCTCAGGAGGCATTGGCCAGTTTCGAACAGGCCCGTGGCTGGGAGCAGCGGGCGCGCCTGCTGATGCAATGGGGTGATCGGCTGGAGCCGCTGAGTGAGGCGGACAAGGTCGAGGCTAATCGCGTACATGGCTGCGAAAGCCTGGTGTGGTTGGTCGCCGAACATGTCGACGGCCAGTGGCGATTCAAGGCGGCAAGTGATGCGCGGTTGTTGCGCGGGTTGCTGGCCCTGTTGCTGGTGCGTGTACAAGGTCTGTCCAGTGCGGATTTGGCCGAGCTGGATCTGCCTGGGTGGTTTACTCGGCTAGGTCTGGAGCGGCAATTGTCGCCATCGCGCAGCAATGGCCTGCATGCGGTGTTGCTGCGGATGGCGGAGCTGGCGTCCACCTGCTGAATCGGCGGCGTCTGCTTCGCGGGCAAGCCCGCTCCCACAGACATAGCGCAAACCCTCAGGACAACGCTTTACCTGTGGGAGCGGGCTTGCCCGAAGAACCCAACACAACTATTCAGGTTTTACTCGTTCCGAGGGCCGCCGCGCGCCAGCCACCAGCTTCTCGATTGCCTTGCTCGCCGCGACCATGCCGAAGGTGGCGGTCACCATCATCACCGCACCAAAGCCCCCCGCGCAGTCCAGGCGCACGCCTTCGCCAACAAAGCTCTTCTGCAGGCAGACACTGCCATCCCCCTTCGGATAACGCAGCTGCTCGCTGGAAAACACACACGGCACGCCATAGTTGCGGCTGGTATTGCGCGAGAAGTTGTAGTCCCGACGCAGGGTCGAGCGCACCCGTGAGGCCAGCGGGTCGTTGAAGGTCTTGTTGAGGTCGCCGACCTGGATCTGTGTCGGGTCGATCTGCCCGCCCGCACCACCGGTGGTGACAATGGCAATCTTGCGGCGCCGGCACCAGGCGATCAGCGCGGCCTTGGCCATCACGCTGTCGATGCAGTCGATCACCGCATCCATCTGTTCGGTGATGTACTCGGCCATGGTCTCACGGGTGACGAAATCCGCCACCGCATGCACCGTGATCGCCGGATTGATCGCCCGCAGGCGCTCGGCCATGACCTCGACCTTGGGCCGCCCTACCTGGCCTTCCAGGGCGTGGGCCTGGCGGTTGGTGTTGCTGACGCAGACATCGTCCAGGTCGAACAGGGTGATTTCGCCCACGCCACTGCGCGCCAGGGCTTCGGCCGCCCATGAACCGACCCCGCCGATGCCGACGACCGCCACATGGGCGTTGCTCAGACGCTGCAGCCCTTCGTCGCCGTACAACCGCGCAACGCCGGCAAAGCGTGGATCCTCTGTGCTCATGTTGCTACCCCGACACTCATACGCAAAAATCGGCGCGCATTATAGGCCAGCGGCCGCTTTCACCTCCATCGTTAGGAAACACCCTGGCATTACTGCTTTAATATCTCATCACTTAGACAAAAGCGGACCACAATGTCATCACGCAAGTTCGGCCTCAACCTGGTGGTGGTCCTGGCCATCGCCGCGCTGTTCACCGGGTTCTGGGCGCTGATCAATCGCCCAGTCTCCGCACCTGCCTGGCCGGAACAGATCTCCGGCTTCTCGTACTCGCCGTTCCGCCTTGGGGAAAGCCCGCAAAAGGGCCAATACCCCAGCGAAGACGAGATGCGCCAGGACCTGGACCAGATGAACAAGCTCACCGACAACATTCGTATCTACACCGTCGAGGGCACCCAGGCCGAGATCCCGCGGCTGGCCGAAGAATTCGGCCTGCGCGTGACCTTGGGCATCTGGATCAGCAAAGATCTGGAGCGCAACGAACGCGAGATCGAAAAAGGCATCGAGCTGGCCAACCATTCACGCAGCGTGGTGCGGGTGGTGGTCGGCAACGAAGCGCTGTTCCGCGAGGAAGTCACGCCCGAAGAGCTGATCAAGTACCTCGATCGGGTACGTGCCGCCGTCAAGGTGCCGGTCACCACCAGTGAACAGTGGCACATCTGGAAGGAACACCCGGAACTGGCCAAGCACGTCGACCTGATCGCCGCGCACATCCTGCCGTACTGGGAATTCGTGCCGATGAAAGACTCGGTGCAGTTCGTCCTCGACCGCGCCCGCGAGCTACGCCACCAGTTCTCGCACAAGCCGCTGCTGCTGTCGGAAGTCGGCTGGCCGAGCAACGGCCGCATGCGCGGTGGTGCCGACGCCACCCAGGCCGACCAGGCCATCTACCTGCGCACCTTGGTCAACGCCCTCAACCGCCGTGGCTACAACTACTTCGTCATCGAGGCCTACGACCAGCCCTGGAAAGCCAACGACGAAGGCTCGGTGGGCGCCTACTGGGGCGTGTACAACGCCGAGCGCCAGCAGAAGTTCAACTTCGAGGGGCCGGTGGTGGCGATCCCGCAGTGGCGGGCCTTGGCGGTCGCCTCGGTGGTACTGGCCATGATCGCCCTGGCCGTGCTGCTGATCGATGGTTCGGCCTTGCGCCAGCGCGGCCGCACCTTCCTCACGTTCATCACCTTCCTGTGCGGGTCGGTGCTGGTGTGGATCGCCTATGACTACAGCCAGCAATACAGCACCTGGTTCAGCCTTACCGTCGGAGTGCTGCTGGCGCTGGGCGCGCTGGGCGTGTTCATCGTACTGATGACCGAAGCCCACGAACTGGCCGAAGCGGTGTGGACGCTCAAGCGCCGGCGCGAATTCCTGCCGGTACAGGGCGACAGTGCCTACCGGCCCAAGGTGTCGGTGCATGTGCCGTGCTACAACGAGCCACCGGAGATGGTCAAACAGACCCTCGACGCCCTCGCCGCGCTGGATTACCCGGACTATGAAGTGCTGGTGATCGACAACAACACCAAGGACCCTGCCGTGTGGGAGCCACTAAAAGCCCACTGCGAGAAGCTCGGCGAGCGCTTCAAGTTCTTCCACGTCGCGCCCCTGGCCGGTTTCAAGGGCGGCGCGCTGAACTACCTGATCCCGCACACCGCCAAGGACGCCGAAGTGATCGCGGTGATCGACTCGGACTACTGCGTCGACCGCAACTGGCTCAAGCACATGGTGCCGCACTTCGCCGACCCGAAGATCGCCGTGGTGCAGTCGCCACAGGACTACCGCGACCAGAACGAGAGCGCCTTCAAGAAACTCTGCTACAGCGAATACAAGGGCTTCTTCCACATCGGCATGGTCACCCGCAACGATCGTGATGCGATCATCCAGCACGGCACCATGACCATGACCCGGCGCAGCGTACTGGAAGAATTGGGTTGGGCCGAGTGGTGCATCTGCGAGGATGCCGAACTGGGCCTGCGCGTCTTCGAGAAAGGCCTATCGGCCGCCTATGCCCACAACAGCTACGGCAAGGGCCTGATGCCCGATACCTTCATCGACTTCAAGAAGCAGCGCTTCCGCTGGGCCTATGGCGCCATCCAGATCATCAAGCACCACGCCAGCGCCCTGCTGCGCGGCAAGGACAGCGAGCTGACCCGGGGCCAGCGCTATCACTTCCTGGCCGGCTGGCTGCCGTGGATCGCCGATGGCATGAACATCTTCTTCACCGTCGGCGCACTGCTGTGGTCGGCCGCGATGATCATCGTGCCGCACCGGGTCGACCCGCCGCTGATGATCTTCGCCATCCCGCCGTTGGCGCTGTTCTTCTTCAAGGTCGGCAAGATCATCTTCCTGTACCGCCGCGCGGTGGGGGTGAACCTCAAGGATGCCTTTGCCGCGGCACTGGCGGGGCTGGCGTTGTCGCACACCATCGCCAAGGCGGTGCTGTACGGGTTCTTCACCAGCAGCATGCCGTTCTTCCGCACTCCGAAGAATGCCGACAGCCATGGCTTGCTGGTGGCGATTTCCGAAGCGCGGGAAGAACTGTTCATCATGCTGCTGCTGTGGGGCGCAGCGGCCGGGATCTTCCTGGTGCAGGGGCTGCCGAGCTCGGACATGCGCTTCTGGGTGGCGATGCTGCTGGTGCAGTCGCTGCCGTATGCGGCGGCGTTGGTGATGGCTTTCCTGTCTTCGCTGCCAAAGCCTGTAGCCGAAGCGCAACCAGCACACACTTGAGCCGGGCTGCCACCCTGGAGCTCATCTTCACAGATAGATGAGCTCCAGGGTGGCAGCACCATCGATGGGCGTCTCGTCACGCAGGTCGAGTTGGCGCAACGGCGCGACATACAGCTCCGCCATCAGCATGGCGTCGAGCTGCCTGATCAAGGCAGGCCCGGCAGCCGTGCCATCGCGGCTCGCGAACCCCAGCAGGCGATTGTCCGTGTGAAGGAAAACTGCCAATGGGGTGGGCTCCCAGCCAGCTCCATCTTGGGATGCATACAGGGGTTGCAATGCATGCCCGTCTCCTAGCACCGGCCCCTCGAACCGCAATGACCATGCCAGGCCGTCATTGGCCTTTTTACCCGCGCCAAACAGTATGGAACGCGCGCCGCCTTGCACATGGCTGAACGTTCCTGGCTGACGGTTATCCATCGCGCGAAGGGCGAACCGAGTAGGGCTGTCACATGTCACTGCGGCGGACAAGGAGCGTTGCAAGGTACTGGTTTTGCTGACAGACAACTGCCCTGCCTCGATCACGCCGAAGTCCACGAGGCCGTCATTACCCAGCTGCAATCTACACGCTGCCGGTACAACGCTGGCCTGCAATGCCACGGCCACGGCAGCGCCCCCGACGGCCAACATGCCACTTGCCTGCAACTCGGCAGCGCCCGACAGGTCCGACGTAGCGTCGAGCCATCCAGTTACGCTCAGCCGAGCGGTGAAGGTTGTGCCTTTAAGGGGCACGTTTGCCTGTAGGGGTGCGAGCTGCATGTCTGGCAACCAGCGAACCTTGTCGCCCTTCATCTGCCAGGGTCTGCGCGAGCTGGCTGCTCCCAACGCCACCGGACGTCCATCGAGTCGCGCATCAGCCAGCAGCAGTGAATACTGCCCTCGCCCAGCAAAACCGAAAACATCACCATTGACACCATCAGCCTGATAGCTGAGAACCATATCGGTTTCTCTTGAACACTGGACTGTGAGTTGCAGATGCCGCTCTCCCAGCAGGTAGCGATCGCCTTGCCTGTGCAACTGGGTCTTGTTGACCTTGCCGTAATCGATCAGCGGCTGGACGAGCGTGATCTGGCAGCCCTGCGCGGCTGCAGCGCCGCTCATGCCCATCAACAGCAAGGCCAGGCAAAGCTTACTGCCCATGCATTCAGATCGCATGGCAGCGTGCGGTGGTCGCTTCATAATATTGCTCCGGGTTAGGGCTGTCGCTGAGCGTAAATTCAAGGGCGCAACCAGAGCCGTCTGGCGAGGTCACCTGATAGCGCTCTTGCTCTTGGAAGTCATGCAGGAATATCAAGCCACCCGCCTGCACCATGGTCACGAAGCTTCCGCTGGCGTCCACTACCATCGAACTCTCCGCCAAGGGTGGCCCATCGCCCTGCACAGCCTGCAACAGCACACGCCTGGTCCGCTCGACGAGGAAACTCAATTGGGAAACGGCGCCTCGACCAGCACGGACGATGCCAAGGCTGTTGGCCAAATCGACATTGCGCGGCAGGCTTCGGGGCTGCACCTGCACCCGATTATCCGCGTAGGGACTGATCCGTGAGGCAATGGCTCGGCCATCGCCATCGGTCCACACAGGGCCGCTTGGCGTATCGACTTTCACTCCTTGCACATCACCCACCTCGATGAGTGCGAACGTGTCCTGAATGGCATAGGGCGATAACGTGATGCCTTGTGCATGCCCAACGGCCCCGCCGCGCAGGTTGGCTGCCACGGTTCGTGCGGAGTTGCCAGTCTTTGTGTAGTCCAGCTGCACCTGGCTGAAGGGTGCCAACCAGGAAACGCCGGCACTGGGGCGCAGTGCCGAATCATGGCTATCGTGGCTGGCACCGAGGCGATAACCTAACGATTCGCTGACTTGCTCGCGCAGGTTGAAGGAAGAGCGGTACCTGTTGCCCGAACTTCGGGTCGAGGTGCTCAGCCGACGATGGGTGGCCAATGGCAAGCTAGCGCTCACGTAAACCAGACGCCCTCGATCGTCTTCCCCCCTGAAACTCCATTCCACACCAGCATTCAACGACACCTGCCGCAATGTCGCTCCCCAGCGCAGGTTTGCATGGCTGCGGGTCTTGCCATCATGCGTTTGCGACTGGCCGCCACCGACACTGAAGTTGCCCAGCCCGGTGCCCTGCCAAGACAGGCTGACGCTGAAGAAATCGCGCAAGCCCCCCAAGTGCGCTGACGGGTCAAGCGCCTGCATAAGGTCCTGATAACTTCGGTTCTGCCGTCCATAGGACAAGCCCGCTCCCCACCCGCCGCCAAACTGCTGGCTAAGGGTAACCTGGCTCTGCATTCCTCCTTCCTGACGCAAAGGCTGCGAGTAACCCAGCGACCACTGCATCTGGGCGTGCGTCCACGGCTGAGCGCCAAGAGCAAACCCTGTGGCCTGATAGCTGTCTGTCGCAAGCACACCACCACCCATTGCCACGCCATCAAGTACCCCCCCGCTCCACCCGGCACTGAGTACCCAAGGTGACGTCGTACTGCTGTGGCGAAGTTGGCCGATGCCGAACTGGTATCCCCCTGACAATTCCGCCGCCATGGGCGAGGCGGGCAAGGTCACACGACGCGCCTCACCGTCCGCTTCATGGATGGCCATCTCCAGTTCGGCAAAGGCATCGACTGGCGCAGGGGTATCAATGGAAAACGGACCAGGCGGCACGACTGTGGCATACACCAGGCGGTTGCGCTGGTAGATCTCCACTCTCGCTTGGGATTTGGCGATACCTTGAACCACGCGTCGTTGTCGAAGATGCCCCAGGGACTGCTCGGAAAACAGCTGAAAACCGTCAACAGAAACGCCGGAGAGCACGGGATTACCCATGTGGATCTGACCGACCTGCAAGACGGCCGCCTGATCGGTAAACGTTCGCTGGGCGTAGGTTTCCAGTGCGTTGAACCGACTTGCCTGTTGCCCCAGACTGGCAGTCTGACGGCTGCGCACGATCCAGTCCCCCAGGTTAAATCCTGGCTCGGTGAGGGCAGTCCAGGCCCTGCTGCTGCCGCTGTTGAAACGCGTATCGAGCATCGACACGTCGTAGTTGAACACTGCAGCGAACCCGCCTGAGTCATAAGCCGAAAGATCACCGTCGGCAGCGGCCGGGCGCAGGGCTTGCGCAGGCACCACCATGGTCAAACTGGCGGACTGAGGGTCTGCCTGTATCTGGCTCTGCGGGTAACTCGATAACAAGTCGATGCAGGAGTCCGGGCTTGCACTCAATGAACCTGACGGCAACCGAATCCCTCCCGCGTCCAGCAGGTCTGCATCAATGCACAAGCTGCCATCATCCAGAAAGCGTGCCTGTACTTGCCCTGATCGTGAACCATTTATCTTCAGGCTCACGACGTGATTGCCTGGGGTGAAGCGCGGCATCTCACCAAAGTAGGCCGCAAGCTCTTCACTCACCCCCCGCTGACGCAACAGTTCGAGATCGAATGTCTTGCCATCGTTGGCTCTGCACTCAAAAAATAAAAAGGCCCAAGGAAGCGCCATCAGGCAATGCCAGTTTGCCGCTCGCCTGCTCCCGGCCCGCACATTCAACTCTCGCCCCTGAGTAACGGAGCCTCAAATTCATCCACGGCAAAGCCGTACACCGTGGCCGGGAACAGCCTGATACTTTGCGGGGCCTGTGAGGCTGGCGACTCCAGCCGGGCCTCAAGCGTCTCCCCTGGCAAAATATAGGCGCGTGGCAAGTAGCCTTGCTCGTTCGCGGGCATCAACCTCACTTCCTGCGCCAACCGAACCACATAAGGAGTCGGATTTTCAACCTGTAAACCTTGCGTGCCATAGCGCCACTGCAAGCCCTCCCAGGGTGAGCGGTTGGGAGCCAGGCCCTTGGGGTGAATGATCACCGGCAGGTTCTGCCTCACACTGACCCCAACCCTGGCTATACGCTTACCCGCCACTTCCTGCTGTGGCACGCCTTCGAATATCACTCGCTTCAACCGCTGGGTGCGCAAAGGCGCAGTAGCACGCAGCATGAACCTCACCCGCTGCTCCTCGCCGGCCTCGACGCGCCAGGCGGGCTGGGTGAGAAACAGCAGGGGCTCTTCATCCTCCGGCAGATTCTGCAGGGTTACCAGTAACAGTGCAGGGGCTGGATCATCATTTCGCACCGTGATCGATACCTCGCCTTCGGCTTCATCGACAATCACCACGGAAGTCTCCGGGACCATGCCGGCGGCCAGGGCGATACTGGTTGACAGCAGAATGCAGCCAGCACTCAACAGCAATTGCTTCAACATGCTCATGCTCGACTCTGTACAAGACAAGCTCGCGGCCCTATGGGGCAGCGAACGAAGGAAAAGACCGAGCAGCGCTTGCCACCGTCGCGACAAGCGCGCTCTGTGCGCCCTTAGAGGTAGGACACTTCGATGGTTGAAGCACCATCGATGGTGATGTCATCGTTGACCGTCAGGTCCTTGAGCGGGGCGATGCTCATGTCGATCTGCAGGTCGGCGGTCAACTGCTTGATGGCACTTGGTACATCCGCACCTACCGAAAAGCCGTGAAAGTGGCCCTCTGCGCCGTTGTACAGGTAGGAAAAACTGGAGTTGCTGTCAGGCCCCCAGGATGTGCCGTTGTTGGCCGTAACGAGACGGGTCACTGGACTGATCCCGTCTGCGACATAAGTACTGGCAAGCGTTTGCAATAAATAACCACCAATTTTCTGGCCGAGATCATTGGTACCCAGGCCAAAACGACTTTTACTGGCAGACCAAAGGGAGGTGCCTGCCCGACCATCAACGCCCCGCAAGGCGAACCGAGTTGGCGCATCACAGCTCACTGCAAGTTGCTGGATAGGGGATATAAAGTGTGTAACGTCGTCCTGTTTGAGCTCGGTAGCCGAGATGACACCAAAGTCGAACGTTCCGCCTCCGCTCAGGGACGGCGTGCATGCAGCCGGCTTGATCACCCCGGTGACGATAACATCTGTAGTGCTGGCGAACACGGCTGTGCTGCATCCCAGTGCCATACTCATGGCAATCCACTGCTTGATATTCATAACGCTCTTCTACCTTTCGATGCGGGTTGGTTGCCCCTCTAGGGGGGCGATGCAAGCTACCCCCACCCGTTCTCCGGATTCAGCGTGAACCTTTTTCCTGCAAGGCAAGCGTTCCGCTGCGATCACTCGACACCGCACGCTTCACGCAAAGGTTTTTGCTTTAAACTACCGATCCTTGCCTGCCTTGCCCTGCTTTCGGAGTTTTACCATGACGGCCCCTGCCGAGCTCTCGCCTACCCTTCAACTGGCCTGCGACCTGATCCGCCGCCCCTCGGTCACCCCTGTGGATGCCGACTGCCAGGCGCAAATGATGAACCGCCTCGGCGCCGTGGGCTTCCAGCTGGAGCCGATGCGCATTGAAGACGTCGACAACTTCTGGGCCACCCACGGTACCCAGGACGGCCCGGTATTGTGCTTTGCCGGCCACACCGACGTGGTCCCCACCGGCCCGGTGCAGCAGTGGCAGCACGAGCCGTTCGAAGCATTAATCGACGCCGACGGCATGCTCTGCGGCCGCGGCGCCGCCGACATGAAAGGCAGCCTGGCCTCGATGGTGATCGCCAGTGAACGTTTCGTGCAGGATTACCCGGGCCACCGCGGCAAGGTCGCCTTCCTGATCACCAGCGACGAGGAAGGCCCGGCCCACCACGGCACCAAGGCGGTGGTCGAGCGCCTGAAAGCGCGCAACGAGCGCCTGGACTGGTGCATCGTCGGCGAGCCGTCGAGCACTACCCTGCTCGGTGACGTGGTCAAGAACGGCCGTCGCGGCTCGCTCGGCGCCAAGCTGACCGTACGCGGCAAGCAAGGCCACGTCGCCTACCCGCACCTGGCGCGCAACCCGATTCACCTGGCCGCCCCGGCCCTGGCGGAGCTGGCAGCCGAACACTGGGACGAAGGCAATGCGTTCTTCCCGCCGACCAGCTTCCAGATCTCCAACCTCAATGCCGGCACTGGCGCCACCAACGTGGTCCCGGGCGAGCTGACCGCACTGTTCAACTTCCGTTTCTCCACCGAGTCGACCGTCGAAGGCCTGCAGGCGCGGGTATCGGCCATCCTCGATAAACACGAGCTGGACTGGTCGATCGACTGGGCACTGTCGGGCCTGCCGTTCCTCACCGAACCGGGTGAACTGCTCGACGCCGTGGCAGCCAGCATCAAGGGCGTCACCGGCCGCGACACCGAGCCATCGACCAGCGGCGGTACCTCCGATGGCCGCTTCATCGCCACCATGGGCACCCAGGTGGTCGAGCTCGGCCCGGTCAACGCTACCATCCACCAGGTCGACGAGCGGATCCTGGCCAGCGACCTCGACCTGCTGACCGAAATCTACTACCAGACCCTGGTCCGGTTGCTCGCCTGATGCTCGCCTGCCCCCTCTGCCAGGCTGCCCTGTCGCGGCTCGACAACGGTGTGGTGTGCCCGGCCGGCCACCGCTTCGACCGCGCCCGCCAGGGTTACCTGAACCTGCTGCCGGTGCAGCACAAGAACAGCCGTGACCCGGGCGATAACCAGGCCATGGTCGAAGCCCGCCGCGATTTCCTCGACGCCGGCCACTACGCCCCGGTGGCCCGCCGCCTGGCGGAATTGGCCGCCGAGCGTCAGCCGGGCGCCTGGCTGGACATCGGATGCGGTGAGGGTTACTACACCGCACAGATCGCCCAGGCCCTGCCGGCCGCCGATGGCTATGCCCTGGACATTTCTCGCGAGGCGGTCAAGCGCGCCTGTCGCCGCGCCCCCGAGGTGACCTGGATGGTCGCCAGCATGGCCCGCGTGCCGTTGGCCGACGCCAGCTGCCAGTTCATCGCCAGCGTGTTCAGCCCGCTCGACTGGGACGAGGCCAAGCGCCTGTTGAGCCCCGGTGGCGGCCTGATGCGCGTGGGCCCGACCAGCGGCCACCTGATGGAGCTGCGCGAAGTGCTCTACGATGAAGTGCGCCCCTACGCCGACGACAAGCACCTGGCCCTGGTGCCCGAGGGCATGGCCCACGCCCACAGCGAAACCCTCGAGTTCCGCCTGAGCCTGGCCGAACCCAAGGCCCGCGCCGACCTGCTGGCGATGACTCCGCACGGCTGGCGCGCCAGCGCCGAGAAGCGCGCCCGGGTGATCGACCAGGCCGAACCCTTCGAGGTAACGGTTTCCATGCGTTATGACTATTTCGTGCGCCAACACTGAGCACACCGGAGCCCTTATGCGCCAACCTGATATCGAGATCTACCTGAAGGACGCCGACGTCGACCACAAGCAGATTGCCGAGTGGCTCAGCCAGGCGATCGGCCCGTGCAGCGAATGGAAGCAGAAAGGCCAGACCTTCAAATGCCAGGCCGGTAACATTCCAGTCACCTGGTTACCCAAAGCTGTAGGGAAATGGAACAGCTTGTACCTGGAAAGCGACCAGACCCCATGGGCCGATGACGTCGCCTGCGCCCGTGCTGCGTTCGCCGCACTGAACGTCGAAGTGCGCTGTGCACCGGGTGGTTGGGTCGAGGAAGACGGTGAAGAAGATGCTGATCGCTGGATCCGCATCAGCGCCGACGGTGAAGAGGAAATCACCTGGCGCACCAGCTGAAACCGGTTGCTTCAGGCTGCAAGTTACACGGTCAACTTGCAGCTTGAGGCTTACCACATGAGGCTCAGAGCCCGACTACGTCCTCGGCTTGCAGGCCTTTCTGGCCCTGCACGCAGGCGTATTCCACCCGCTGCCCTTCGACCAGGGTACGATGCCCCTCACCGCGGATCGCCCGATAGTGGACGAACACATCCGCACCACCTTCGCGCTGAATGAAGCCATAACCTTTGGCATCGTTGAACCACTTAACATTCCCAGTCTCACGAGACGACATCTGAACTACTCCGGATTTTTATTGTGAAGATCGCCTTGTAGACACAGGGTGTCCTCCCTATGTCGACGCCGCTTGCCGAAATATCCTGCAAGCGGCAGGCCGAGTATATGACACAGAACAAAAAAAATTCATGACCGTCGCGCTATTTACCGAATTTTGCTGAACTTACGCCGATACGGCAGACTAAATGGCTGTCTATTCTCAGAAATTCACTCCCAGGGCACTCACCCCATGACCCGTTCCCCCCTGCGCCGCCTGATTTTCGGCGCCCTGCGTCGCCTGATGTACCTGTGGGTGCGCTCCGAGACCATCAACCAGTCGTCCCTGACGCTCAATCTCGACCGCAGCCGCCCGGTGTTCTACGCCCTGCCCTCGCCATCGCTCACCGACCTGGCGGTGGTCGACCGTGAGTGCACCAAAGCGGGGCTTCCGCGCCCGGTACTGCCGGTTGCGGTCGGCCCGCTGCATGAACCTGCCGCGTTCTTCTACCTGACGCCGGACCCGGACTGGCTCGGCCGCCACGACAAGCGCGGCGCGCCACCGACCCTGGAACGCCTGGTCGCCGCCATCAGCCAGCACGCCGAGGAGGACGCGCAGATCATTCCGGTCAGCGTGTTCTGGGGGCAGACCCCGGCCAGTGAAAACAGCCCGTGGAAGCTGCTGTTCGCCGACAGCTGGGCCGTGACCGGGCGCCTGCGCCGGTTGCTGACCGTGCTGATCCTGGGGCGCAAGACCCGCGTGCAGTTCTCCGCACCGATCCACCTGCGCGAACTGGTGCAGCACAACAAAGGCCACGAGCGCACCGTGCGCATGGCCCAGCGCCTGATGCGCGTGCACTTTCGCAACCTGAAGACCGCTGTGATCGGCCCGGACCTCTCGCACCGGCGCAACCTGGTCAAGGGCCTGGTGCATGCCCCGCTTGTTCGCCAGGCCATCGCCGAAGAAGCCCAGCGCGAGAACATGCCCGTGGCCAAGGCCGAAGCCCTGGCGCTGCGCTATGGCAACGAAATCGCCTCGGACTACACCTACACCGCGATCCGCTTCCTCGAAGTGGTGCTGAGCTGGTTCTGGAACAAGATCTACGACGGTATCAAGGTCAACCACATCGAGCAGGTGCAGGGCATCGCCCCGGGCCACGAAGTGATCTACGTGCCCTGCCACCGCAGCCACATCGACTACCTGCTGCTGTCCTACCTGCTGTTCCGCAACGGCCTGACGCCGCCGCACATTGCCGCCGGCATCAACCTGAACATGCCAGTGATCGGCGGCCTGCTGCGCCGTGGCGGCGCCTTCTTCATGCGCCGCACGTTCAAGGGCAACCCGCTGTACACCGCCGTATTCAATGAATACCTGCACACCTTGTTCACCAAGGGCTTCCCGGTCGAGTACTTCGTCGAAGGTGGCCGGTCGCGCACCGGGCGCATGCTGCAGCCGCGTACCGGGATGCTGGCGATCACCCTGCGCAGCTTCCTGCGCTCGTCGCGCACGCCGATCGTGTTCGTGCCGGTGTACATCGGCTACGAGCGGGTGCTCGAAGGCCGTACCTATCTCGGCGAACTGCGTGGCGCGAGCAAGAAGAAGGAGTCGATCTTCGACATCTTCAAGGTCTTCGGCGCACTCAAGCAGCGCTTCGGCCAGGTCTACGTCAACTTCGGCGAGCCGATCCGCCTGGCCAGCTTCCTCGACGAACAGCAGCCTGGCTGGCGCGAGCAGGAACTGGGCCCACAGTACCGCCCGGCCTGGCTGAACGAAGCCACCACCCGCCTGGGCGAAACCGTGGCCCGTCACCTCAACGAAGCTGCGGCGGTCAACCCAGTCAACCTGGTGGCGCTGGCCTTGCTCTCCACCAGCCGCCTGGCGTTGGACGAGCGCGCCCTGACCCGAGTGCTGGACCTGTACCTGGCGTTGCTGCGCCAGGTGCCTTACTCCGAGCACACCACCTTGCCCGAAGGCGACGGCCTGGCGCTGATCGAGCACGTTCGCGGCATGGACCTGCTGGCCGAGCAGAAGGACGCCCTGGGCCGCATCCTGTATCTGGATGAAGCCAACGCGGTGTTGATGACCTATTACCGCAACAACGTCATGCACATCTTCGCCCTGCCGGCGCTGCTGGCCAGTTTCTTCCTCAGCAGCTCGCGCATGAGTCGCGAATTGCTCGGCCAGTACGTGCATGCGTTGTACCCGTACCTGCAGGCCGAGCTGTTCCTGCGCTGGACGCCTGCGCAACTGGACGAGGTGATCGACCAGTGGCTGGCAGCGCTGGTCGAACAAGGCCTGCTGCGTCACGAGAACGACCTGTACATGCGCCCAGCGCCGAGCTCTCGCCAGTTCGTGCTGCTGACCCTGCTCGCCCGCACCATCACCCAGACCTTGCAGCGCTTCTACATGGCCACTTCGCTGCTGCTCAACAGCGGTCAGAAGAGCCTGAGCGCCGAAGAACTGGAGGATCTGTGCGTGATGATGGCCCAGCGCCTGTCCATCCTGCATGGCCTGAATGCACCGGAGTTTTTCGACAAGACCTTGTTCCGCCACTTCATTCAGACCTTGATCGAACAGGGTGTGCTACGGCCGGATGGTAACGGCAAGCTGGGTTACCACGACAAGCTCAGCGAACTGGCCGAAGGCGTGGCCAAGCGCGTGCTGTCCGCCGAGCTGCGCCTGTCGATCCGCCAGGTGGCGCTGCATCGCGATGAGCCGGGGGATGCTCTGCCGGGGTAGGTTTTCAGCCTGCTGTCAGGCCTTGGGAGGGGCCAGGATCAAGCGCCCCCTCTCAAGGAACACTGACATGACACAGATGAAGACATTCGACGTTGAAATCGTTTCCTCCGGCGACAGCACGCTTCCGCCATCCGGCCAGGTTCAACTGAGCCTGCTTGACGTTTCGCTGGCTGATGCACCCGCCATCAGCCTTGCCGATTTGCGCCTGCGCTGCGGCGGCTTGATGCCCATCAACCTGCAGCTGACCTTTGACAGCAGCCAGATCGACCCACGGCACCGCTATGCCCTTTCCGTGCGCATCGAGAAAGATGGCCAATTGTTGTACATCAATACCCGTCATCACCCGATAAAGCCGGACACGGCGTTCGGTCCGCAACGGGTCACCGTCGACAAGATTGCTACCGCTGTCGACGGCATGCACGGCGGTAATCGCATGGACTGACGACCCGGTCCGGAAAATCCGCTAAAGTCCCTGGGGTTGGCCACAAGCCAGCTCCAAGGACACCGGAGATTCCATGAAAAAGCTCTTTATGCTGTGTTGCGCATCCCTGCTTGCAGCCTGTTCCAGCCAAACCCCGACCAGCCAGGCCAGCCTGGATGGCGAAGTCTTCTACCTGCAGCGCATTGCCCTGCCACCTGCCGCCACCTTGAGCGTCGAGTTGCAGGATGTCTCGCTGATGGACGCCCCCGCCGTGACCCTGGCCCGCCAGGCCGGCCCGGTCAAAGGCAACGTACCGCTGCCGTTCCACCTCACTTACGACCCGGCCCAGGTCAAGCCCGGCCACCGCTACGCGGTGAGCGCGCGGATCGAGCTTAACGGCAAGCTGCTGTTCATCAACACCGAACACCACGGCGTCGCACTCGACGGCAGCGACCAGCAGCCGGTACGGGTCAAAGTCGACCCGGTGCGCTGAGCCAGCCCCACTTCATCGATAAGGAAATACCCATGATTCGCGCCTCCCTGCGCTTCACCACCCTGTGCGCCGGCCTGCTGCTGTCGGCCAGTGCCCTGGCCCTGTCGCTTGGCGACCTGAGCCAGTCCGACGCCACCGGTGGCCTGAAGGACGCCCTTACCCAAGGCGCGCAGATTGCCGTCAAGCAATTGAGCACGCCAGGCGGCTTCAGCAACAACCCCGATGTGCGCATCGAGCTGCCGGGCAACCTCGGCAAAGCCGCCAAGGCAATGAAGATGTTCGGCAAGGGCGACCAGGTCGACGCCCTGGAAACCAGCATGAACAAGGCCGCTGAAGCCGCCGTGCCGCAAGCCCAGGCGATTCTGGTGGATGCCGTGAAGAAGATGACCGTGACCGATGCCAAGGGCATCCTCAGCGGTGGTCAGGACTCGGCCACCCAGTACCTGAACAAAAGCAGCCGCGAGCAGATCCGCGCCAAGTTCCTGCCGATCGTCAAACAGGCCACCGACAAAGTCGGCGTAGCCCAGCAGTACAACGCGTTTGCCGGCCAGGCCAAAGGCCTGGGGCTGATCAAGGATGACGCCAACATCGAGAACTACGTGACCGAGAAGGCGCTGGACGGGCTGTTCGAGATGATTGCCAAGCAGGAAGAGAGCATTCGCCAGAACCCGGCACAGGCCGCTACCAGCCTGGCCAAGAAAGTCTTCGGCGCGCTCTGAAGATTATTCAGCAGCCATTCGCGGGCAAGCCCGCTCCTGCAGGGGATCAACTCAGGCCCTGTGGGAGCGGGCTTGCCCGCGAATGGAGGGCAAAGCCCTGCCCTGCGATCTTCAGCCTTTCTTCACCCTGAACCATGCCGCATACAAAGCCGGCAGGAACAACAGGGTCAACGCCGTGGCCACGATCAACCCGCCCATGATCGCCACCGCCATCGGCCCGTAGAACACACTCCGGGACAACGGAATCATCGCCAGCACCGCCGCCAATGCGGTCAGCACGATCGGCCGGAAACGCCGCACCGTGGCCTCGATGATCGCCTGCCAGCGGTCCAGCCCCGAGGCGATATCCTGTTCGATCTGGTCCACCAGGATCACCGAGTTGCGCATGATCATCCCCGCCAGGGCAATGGTGCCGAGCATGGCAACGAAGCCGAACGGCTGGCGGAACACCAGCAGGAACAGGGTCACGCCAATCAGCCCCAACGGCGCGGTGAGGAACACCATCACCGTGCGCGAAAAACTGCGCAGCTGGATCATCAGCAGGCTCAGCACCACCACGATGAACAGCGGCATGCCGGCGTTCACCGATTTCTGCCCACGCTCGGAGTCTTCCACCGTGCCGCCCACTTCCAGCAGGTAGCCATCCGGCAGCTTGGCCTTGATTTCCTGCAGCGTCGGCAAGATCTGCTGCACCAGCGTCGCCGGCTGCTCCTTGTCGTAGATGTCGGCACGCACGGTTACCGTCGGCAGGCGGTTGCGGTGCCAGATGATGCCTTCCTCGAAGCCATATTCCAGGGTTGCCACCTGCGACAGCGCCACACTCTGGCCGTTGTTGGTGGGCAATGCCAGGCTACCGAGGTTGCCCAGTTCGCCACGCTCCTGCTGGGTACCACGCAGAAGGATTTCGATCAGTTCGTTGTCCTCGCGGTACTGGCTGACCGTGGTGCCGGTCAGCGAGCTCTGCAGGAAGCTCGACAGCTGCGCGGTGCTCACGCCCAGGGCGCGGGCGCGGTCCTGATCGATCTCGAGGAATACCGCCTTGCTCGGTTCTTCCCAGTCCAGGTGCACGTTGACCACGTGCGGGTTCTCACGCACCTTGTCCGCCACTTCGCGGGCCAGGACACGGGCCTTCTCGATATGCTCACCGGTAACCCGGAACTGCACCGGGTAGCCCACGGGCGGGCCATTTTCCAGGCGCGTGACGCGGGCGCGCAGGTCGGGGAACTGCTGGTCGACGGTGTCGATCAGCCAGCTGCGCAGGCGCTCGCGGTCCTCCATCGACTTGGCCAGCACCACGAACTGGGCAAAACTGGCGGCCGGCAGTTGCTGGTCCAGCGGCAGGTAGAAGCGTGGCGAACCGGTGCCCACATAGGCTACGTAGTTGTCGATGCCGTCCTGCTGCTTGAGCAACGCTTCCAATTGCTTGACCCGCTCGGCGGTGTTGGCCAGCGAGGCGCCTTCGGCAAGCTTCAGGTCGACCATCAGCTCCGGGCGCCCCGAGGCCGGGAAGAACTGCTGGGGCACGAAGCGGAACAGCAGGATGCTGCCGACAAAGGCGGCAATGGTCAGCAGGATCACCGTCTTGCGCCGCCGCACGCACCACTCCACCACTCGCCGTACGCGCTGGTAGAACGGCGTGCCGTAAGGGTCTGGCGCCTGCCCGTCCTTGCCATGGCGGGCAGCATGCAGCCTGGCCAGGTCCGGCAGCAGCCGTTCACCGAGGTAAGGCACGAACACCACCGCCGCGACCCACGAGGTCAGCAAGGCGATGGTCACCACCTGGAAGATCGAACGGGTGTACTCGCCGGTGCTGGATGCCGCCGTGGCAATCGGCAGGAAGCCCGCCGCCGTGATCAGCGTACCGGTGAGCATCGGGAAAGCGGTGCTGGTCCAGGCGTAGCTGGCCGCCTTGAGGCGGTCGAAGCCCTGCTCCATCTTGATCGCCATCATCTCCACGGCAATGATCGCGTCATCCACCAGCAGGCCAAGCGCCAGCACCAGCGCGCCCAGCGAGATCTTGTGCAGGCCGATGCCGAAGTAGTGCATGGCGGCGAACGTCATGGCCAGTACCAGGGGGATGGCCAGGGCCACCACCAGGCCGGTGCGCAGGCCGAGGGAGAAGAAACTCACCAGCAGCACGATCACCAGCGCCTCGACCAGCACCTGGACGAATTCGCCGACACCGGCCTTGACCGCAGCTGGCTGGTCCGACACCTTGCGCAGCTCCATGCCGGCAGGCAGGTTGCGCGCCAGGCGCTCGAACTCGCCCTCCAACGCCTTGCCCAGCACCAGAATGTCGCCGCCATCCTTCATCGACACCGCCAGGCCGATGGCGTCCTCGCCCATGAAGCGCATGCGTGGCGCGGGCGGGTCGTTGAAGCCACGGTGCACGTCGGCCACATCACCGATGCGGAACGTGCGATCGCCCACACGGATGGGGAACTGGCGGATCTGGTCGACGCTATCGAAGCGCCCGCTCACCCGCAATTGCAGGCGCTCGCTGGGGGTTTCGAAGAAGCCGGCGGTGCTGACCGCGTTCTGCTCGCGCAGCGCCTGCTGCACCGCCTCCAGTGGTACTCCGAGGGTGGCCAGCTTGAGGTTGGACAGCTCGATCCAGATCTTCTCGTCCTGCAGGCCGATCAGTTCGACCTTGCCCACGTCCTTGACCCGCTGCAGCTGGATCTGGATACGGTCGGCGTAGTCCTTGAGCACCGCGTAATCGAAGCCGGCACCAGTCAGCGCATAGATATTGCCGAAGGTTGTACCGAATTCGTCGTTGAAGAACGGCCCCTGGATCTCCGGCGGCAAGGTGTGGCGGATGTCCGCGACCTTCTTGCGGATCTGGTACCACAGCTCGGGGATGTCCTTGGAATGCAGCGAATCGCGGGCCATGAAGGTCACCTGCGATTCACCCGGGCGCGAGAACGAGACGATCCTCTCGTACTCGCCGGTCTCCATCAGCTTCTTCTCGATGCGCTCGGTGACCTGGCGCGAGACTTCCTCAGCCGTGGCACCCGGCCACAGGGTGCGGATGACCATGGCCTTGAAGGTGAACGGCGGATCTTCGCTCTGCCCCAGCTTGGTGTAGGACATCGCGCCAATGGCAGCCAGCAGAATCATCAGGAACAGGACGATCTGGCGATTGCGCAGCGCCCAGGCGGAAAGGTTGAAACCCATCGGGACTTACTCCTTGACCGTCAGGTTCACCACACGGTTGGTGCGATCCACCGGCCGCACCTCCTGCCCCTCGCGCAGCACATGGCCACCCGCGGCGACCACCCAGTCGCCTGGCGCAAGGCCTTCGAGCACCGGCACGGTTTCACTGCCATACGGGCCAAGGCGCACCACCGCGCGCTCCAGGCGGCTGTCCTTGTTGACGCGCCAGACATAGGCCTGGCCGTTTTCGGCGGTGACAGCCGACAACGGCACCGCCAGTGGAATCACCCCGCCATGGGCGATGAATACGCGCGCACTCTGACCGAGCTCGGCTGGCACCTTGGCCGAGGTGAAGGCAATCCGTGCGGCGAAGGTGCGTGAGCGCGGGTCAGCCGCAGGTGACAGCTCGCGAATACGCCCCTGGAAGCGCTGGTTAGGGTGCGACCACAACTCGATGCTGACATCCTGGCCCACGGCAAAGCGGGCGAACTGTTGTTCCGGCAGGCCGATGGCCACTTCACGCTCACCGTCGGCGGCGAGTGTGAACACGGTCTGACCGGCTGCGACCACCTGGCCGACTTCGACCTGACGCTTGGCAATGACGCCCGCCTGCGGCGCACGCAACACCGCGTAATCGGCCTGGTTGCCGGCCACGTCGAATTCAGCCTTGGCCTGCTTCACGCGGGCCAGGCCCGCGCGGTAGAGGTTTTCCGCGTTGTCGTACTGGGAGTGGCTGACCATCTGCCGATCCAGCAGCTTCTGGTAGCGGTCGCGCTCGGTGCGCACCAGCGACAGGTTGGCCTCGGCTGCTGCCAGCTGGGCACGGTTGGCCTCCAGCTGCAGGCGCACGTCCTGCGGGTCGAGTTCGGCCAGCGGCTGTTCGGCCTTGACTCGCTGCCCCTCCTCGACCAGGCGCTTGCTGACCTTGCCGCCGATGCGGAAGGCCAGCTCCGGCTCGAAGCGCGCACGCACTTCGCCGGGGTAACTGTCGGCAGCGGCTTCGGCCGGCTGCGGCTGGACCACGAGGGCCGGGCGCGGTGCGGCAGGCGCGGCGGCTTCCTGGCCGCAGGCTGCCAGCAACAGGGCGGCAGCGGCGGGCAGGGCGAGGGACAAGGCATGGCGCAACATGATGAATCCTTTCGCGAAGTGCACATCGAATATTTATACTGGCGAGTATATTAAGTCAGGGAAGCGAGGCCGGGAAGCCAGCGCCGGAAAGAAATCCGTGGCTTTTCACCTCACTCAGGCTTTTTCATCCACGTTGCACCGCCGCCCCTGAAACGAACACAGCTTGCTGAGCGCTTGGAACCGTGCCCAGATCAACGCTTGTCGGAGGATGCGATGACAAAAGAGCGTCGCAGATCCTGAAACGGACCTCGCCAAGAAATCGGATGCGATCGCATCGCCATGCCACCGCCAGGCAGGGATTGAACACGGCGCGGGTGGAAGCCAAACGTCGCCTGGCCCAGAACAGACTGAAAAAGAAATAGCCGAGCCCACCAATCTCTTGGATTAGCAAGATCATGACTCAAGAATGAGATGAGCTTCTTCGATACTCGTCTAACGAGCATCAGGCGGAGATGCGTTGAGCTGGGATAGGTCGGTTGGCCCGTTGTTTTTCAGGATCGGCTGATTTTCTAAAAACCGGCTGAACCCTGAATCCAATAAGCCAAGCCACCTCAGCCGCAAGCAAAGGTGGTGCTTTTGCTTCTGGAAAGTTTATGAACACTGGCGAATGGTTATCCAGAGTTCCTTTGAGCCTCGTCCAGAATAACCAAGCATTCGTCCTCAAACGTTCGCAGCACCCAACTAAGGCGAACAGGAAACCATGGCTATTACGTGCTCTAGGAGAAAGCCTTTGCGTACCTACTCCTAGAGACCAGGCAAAGCGAGTGTGCTCAGAAGTTCCAGTACATGCTGGTCTGCCACAAGAAGGCATCACCCCGTTTGGGCACCAGCGTGGGGTTGTCCTGGTAAGTGAGGCCATTGATCCAGTAGATGCCTTTGGTGACCCGGAAGGCGTGGGACAGTGAAACGGCCGTGATGGTATCGGCAGGTTCCAGCCCTTGTTCGCCCAGTGCTTCGCGGAAATCCTTGCTTATGAACGACCGGGTGAAACCAAGCGATGTCATGTCTCGCGGTCGCCCTGGGAACAGACCGATATCGAACAGGGTTACCTGAACGTCGCCGTTGTAGGCATTGCGGTCCTTCGGTGCCCAGCTCGCCTTGGTATCCAGGTACAGCCCTTGCGGGGTGCCGGGGGTGGGCGTGGTCAACTGAACGGTGTTGGCGACATAGGCACCGTAGTTGCTGTCCGTGGGTTGCTGGGTTTTCAGGTAAGTGTAGTGCGAAGTGTTGTAGATCAACCCGGCACGGAACCAGTGCGCCCGGCTGCCTTGACCTGCTTCGGTCTTGTAGCCGAACTCATTGACGAAAATCGGATTCGCCCCATCCACCCGCCACTTCAAGCCATAGGGGTTCTTGTCAACGTCGGCCAGAAAACCCTCGGGGGTCATGCTGCGGCTGATGGACGAATGGTTATACCAACGTTTGCTCGCGTCGCGAAACGTCACGTCGAAGGCCGGGGTTGGCGCGTTCAGGCTCAGGCCGACCTGCACCGGGATGACGCTGGTCGGGCCAAGGGCCGCCGACGCCGAGTTGCCGCCCAGAATCATGCCGTAGAACTGGCGGATCAGCGGGTAGAAGCCGTATTGCAATTCCAGCCTGCCGTCGTTCAGGGGCTGGTTCACGGCCAGCACGGCCACGTTGTGCAACCGCGGATAACCTTGCTGGTAGTTGGACGTCTGCAACTGCGGGGTAAAGCTCAGTTGGGCGCCCTTGCTGAACCCCACGCGCTCAAGGTCGTAGGTCAGGCTCAGCTGCAGGCTCTGGCTGTAGGTGAAGTTCTGCCCACCGTACTCCTGCGGGTCGCGGTTCTGCCCTTTCAGGTCATACATCGCCATCGGGTTCCAGCTCAATTGCGCACCGATGCCCATGTCGGCCAGCTCGGAACGCAGCCCCCCTGCATCGCCAAGCAACGACTCGCAGTTCGATTGCGCACGGATAACGGCCGTGGCCCGGCTATTGAACTGGTCGAAGTATTCACAACTATAGCGCCCGGGGGCTTCGGAAGCCTGGCCGACAGTGGTTTCTGCTTCTTCAGTCGATACCGCGAAAACCGGGTTGGCAATAAGAGATGAACCCACAATTAGCGCAAGTGAAGGCAGGCAGCCGCCCAATGAAAGTTTAAGCACGTCATGACTCCCGAAGTTCTTGTAGTTTTTACGGAACCCGCCACAAGGCGAGGACTTGCACCACAAGTAATCCACGGCAGCCAGCCACGTTGAAATCGTTTATGGCGAGCACCCCTCATCTTCATTGTTTATGCCTGGGCGATAACCATCCCAGTATCGGATAGAGGGATATCGATATTTATCATGCGTCGCCAAAACATTCCCCGCACATACTTTCAGACCATTAACCACTCGCGGAGAATTCCAAGAATGCGTAACGCGATGTTCGATGTGGATGTGCTTATCGTTGGCAGTGGGCCGGTCGGCGCCACCTGCGCACGCCTGCTGGTCGATGAGGGTGGGTTGAGCGTGCTGATGGTCGATGCCGGCCCGCAACTCTCCGAGCGCGCTGGCGAGCACGTTCGCAACCTGCCCGAAGAAGTCCGCCTGGCGGCGCAGGTTGCCGCCCAGGGGCCGACGCCCTTCCGTTACCCCGTGCCCAGCATGCCGGAACGCGCCGGCGCGGCCTTGACAGGTGACTATCGCCTGGAGCACCTGGTACGCCCCGGCACGCACCTGCCCAACGGCGAGCAATGGGGCGAACTGCCGGCCGCCGCCTGCTCGACCAATGTAGGTGGCATGGGCGCGCACTGGACCTGTGCCTGCCCGACGCCGGCAGAAGGGGAAGCCATCGAGTTCATTCCCGCCGCTCAGATGCAGGCCGCCTTGGCCAAGGCCAGGGAACTGCTGCAGGTCACCACGGCCGCGTACCCGGACACCCCGGTCAGCCAGCGCCTGCGCGAGCGGCTGGGCAGCGCATTCGCCGAGTTCACCGCCAAGGGACGACCTGTGCAGCGCATGCCCTTGGCTTGCAGTACCGATCTCTCGCAGCGCCGCTGGAGTGGCAGCGACACGATTCTCGGCGAAATGGCAGAAGAATCAGGCCGGCCTGAACGGTTCGAGATCCGGCACAACACCGCCTGCCTCCAGCTCATCGTACGGCACGATCATGTCGTCGGCGCGCAGCTGCTCGATCGCACGACCGGCACCCAGTATCGGGTCGATGCAAAGACCGTCATCGTCGCCGCCGATGCACTGCGCACCCCTCAATTGCTGTGGGCCTCGGGCATTCGCCCCGAGGCCCTCGGCCGCTACCTCAATGACCAGCCCCAGGTTGTCCATGCGGTGCGCCTCGATGCTGATGCGTGCGGCATCAACCAGGCTGGCGCGGACCCGACCGTAGGCGTGTACTGGGTCCCGTATGATCAGCAGCATCACCCCTTCCATGGCCAGGTCATGCAGATGGAAGCCTGCCCGGTGGCCCTGACCGATGACGCCCAGGCGAACGTCGAGCACATCGTGGCCATGGGCTGGTTCTGCTGCAAGCAGGACATCCGCGCGCAAGACCGGGTGCGTTTCAGCGAGACCGAAAAAGATTTCCTTGGCCTGCCGGCGATGACGCTGGACTACAGCCTGACCGAGCGCGACCTCCAACAGGTGGGCGCAGCGCGTGACCTGCTGCAGCGTGCCGGTAGGGCGCTCGGCCAACCGCTGGGCGAGACGCCCCTGATGCTGCCGCCCGGCAGCTCCCTTCACTACCAGGGCACCACGCGCATGGGTGAAGTGGACGATGGCACCAGTGTCTGTGACGACCGCGGCAAGGTGTGGGGAATGCGCAACCTGTACGTGGCCGGCAACGGCGTCATCCCCACACCGACCGCCTGCAACCCGACGCTGACCAGTGTCGCCCTGGCCGTACGCGCTTGTGAGCGCATCCAACAGGAGCTCCGCCGATGATCACCCTCAAGGGGCCGTCACTGTTCGTCGCTCAGTTCCTCGGCGAAAGCGCCCCCTTCAACACCTTGGACAACCTCGCCGAATGGGCGGCCGGGCTGGGCTACAAGGCCCTGCAACTGCCCTGTGACCCGCGCCTGTTCGACCTGCAGCAAATGGCGACCAGCCAAAGCTATGCCGACGACGTACGTGGCCGCCTGGACCGCCATGGCCTGGTGATCAGCGAGCTCTCCACACACCTGCAAGGCCAGCTGATTGCCGTCCACCCCGCCTACGACAGCCTTTTCGACGCCTTCGCCCCGCGCGCGCTTCAGGGCAACCCCGAGGCACGCCGGCAGTGGGCCAGCGAGCAAGTGGCCCTGGCGGCACGCGCCTCCGGCCGCCTGGGGTTGAGCGCCCATGCAACCTTCTCCGGCTCCCTGGCCTGGCCCTACCTCTACCCCTGGCCGCAGCGCCCACAAGGCCTGGTCGAGTTGGCCTTCAACGAACTGGGCAAGCGCTGGCGCCCCCTGCTCGACGCGTTCGACACCCACGGGGTGGATGTCTGCTTCGAACTGCACCCGGGGGAAGACCTGCATGACGGAATCAGCTTCGAGCGCTTCCTGGCGGTGGTCGACCAGCATCCGCGGGCGAAACTGCTGTACGACCCAAGCCACCTGCACCTGCAACAGATTGACTACCTGGCCTTCATCGACCACTACCACGCACGCATCGGCGCGTTCCACGTCAAGGATGCCGAGTTCCGGCCCGATGGCCGCCAAGGCGTCTATGGCGGTTATACAGACTGGGTTTCCCGCGCCGGCCGCTTCCGCTCGCCGGGCGACGGGCAGATCGACTTCAAGGCGATCTTCTCGCGCCTGGCCGCAAACGATTACCCAGGCTGGGCCACGCTGGAATGGGAATGCTGCCTGAAAAACCCCGAGGACGGCGCCCGCGAAGGTGCGCAGTTCATCGACGCACACATCATCCACGTGGCGCAGCATGCCTTCGACGACTTTGCCCGCAGCCCGGTGGACAATGCGACGCTGTCTGGGCTGCTGGGCCTGGGAGGTGAACGATGAATGCGCTGACACGACGCCTGCGCCTGGGCATGGTCGGCGGCGGCGATGGCGCCTTCATCGGTGCCGTGCACCGCATGGCCGCCAGGCTCGATGACCGCTTCGAATGGGTGGCTGGGGCCTTCAGCAGGGACCCCGAGCGCGCCGATGCCAGTGCCAGCGCGCTGTTCATCCAGCCGGAGCGCAGCTACCACGACTGGCAGGCGATGGCACGCGCCGAGGCGGCGCGCGAGGATGCCATAGATGCCGTGGTGATCGTCACTCCCAACCATCTGCACCTGCCTGTCGCCTCGGCGTTCATCGCCCAGGGCATTGACGTGATCTGCGAAAAGCCACTGGCGCGAAGCTATGCAGAGGGGCAGGCGCTGGCCGAGACCGTACGCGCAAGCGGCTGCATCTTTGCCGTGACGCACCCCTACAGCGCCTACCCCATGGTCAGGGAGGCACGTCGCCTGGTAGCCGCCGGTGCCTTGGGCGAACTGCGGGTGATCCAGGTCGAGTATGCCCAGGACTGGCTCACCGAATCGGTAGACAGCCCACAGGCCAGCTGGCGCGACGACCCTTCCCAGGCAGGGCCGGCAGGGGCGCTGGGTGACATTGGCAGCCATGCCTTGCACCTGATGGAGTTCGTCAGCGGCGTGGCGCTGAGCGAAGTCTGCGCCGACCTGGCAACACTGGTGCCGGGTCGCCGCCTGGACGACCAGGTCCAGGCACTGCTGAGGTTCGAGAACGGCGCCCGCGGTGGGCTCTGGGCCTGCCAGGTGGCGCCAGGCCAGGACAATGGCCTGCGCCTGCGGCTATTCGGCAGCAAGGGTTCGCTGACCTTCGATCAGCAGCAACCAGAGGTGCTGCTGGTCACGCAAACCGGCCAGCCAACGCGCATCCTCAAACGTGCGGCAGGGGAACATGCCCAGCAGCAGGACGCGCTGCTGCGCCTGCCTGCAGGCCACCCGGAAGGTTTCATCGAGGCCTTCGCCCAGCTCTACTGGGATTACGCAGAGCGCTGGCAGGCGCGGCACAGCGGCTGTCCTGCCCCGCATTCAGGCGATCTGCTTCCAGGCTTCGAGGCCGGCCTACGAGGGCTGGCCGGCATTGAAGCCATGCTGCGCAGCCACGCTGCGGGAGGCCAGTGGGTGAAGCTGGCGCACTGAGTCGCCCTCGCCTACCGCTGCCGCCTGCACCAGATGGGCCGCGCATTCGATCAATTGCTGGCGTAGCCACAGGTGTGCAGGTTCCTGGTCGCGGTGGCTCGGCCACTGCAACACCTGCCGGCAACGCGGCGCATGCCGTGTAGCATTGAGCATGCGCAGATTGGGGTGGCGCTGGCAGAACTTGCGCGCAACGAATTCCGGTAGCCGCACACGCAGGTTGCTCGAGCCAAGCAGTGCCGGCAACGCCAGCAGGTGGTCGGTACACCAGCCCTCTGTGGCCTTCATTTCAAGCTCCGAGGCGATCACCTCGCAGCCATCGGCCGGGTCGACCACAAAACTCGGCTCGACCGGGCGCTGGGAGACCAGCGTCGCCAGCGGCACGTCGAGCAGTACATGGCTGGCATAGGCCGGGTCGCATTGATCGCTGGGTACGATCAGCAGATCGACACCGTGGCGCAGGAAGGCATCCTGCACCGCGCCTTCATTCAGCAGGGCATTCGGCAACACCTCCAGGCGTGCCCCAGGCGCCACCTTCACCAGGCGCTGGTATAGCCGCGGAATGAGGAACCCGGCATCGATGTCCGAGCACATCACTTTGAACGATTGGCGGGTACGCGCGGCATCGAAGGTGAGGTTCCCGCGGGCGATTTCAGCCGCCTGCTGCACGGCAAGGCGAACCTGCTCTCGCATTTCCAGTGCCAGTACCGTGGGGCGCATGCGTCGGCCGTCGAGTTCCAGCAGGGGGTCGTCGAAGTGCTGGCGCAAACGGGCCAGGCCAGCGCTGATAGCGGGCTGGCTCACATACAGTTGCTCGGCCGCACGGCTGACGCTGCAATGCTCCAGCAATGCATCCAGCACCACCAGCAGGTTGAGGTCTAGAGCCCGATAGCGCATGGCAGCACTCCGTCGTCCGCTCCGTTCACGCAACCACGAATCAGCTGGCGCAACCAGTCGTGCAGAGGCTCATGGATGACATCGGCACGCCAGGACAGCCGCTGCACCGGCTTTGCTGCGTCGAAAGGCAGCGGCCAAACCTGCAGCGGTTTTTCCGTTCTGTAGGCACGGCTCAACGACGCAGGCACGCAAGCGATCGAGTCGCACACTTCCAGGTAGGTATCCAGGGCCAGATAACCCGGCACCTGCGCACTGATCTCCCGTGTCTCATCGCCCGCGAAACACTGCCCCGCCACGCGCAGGTGCGACAAGCGGTTGAAGGTGTCCAGGCTCAGGCCGGCCTTCAAGTCAGGGTGATCGGCCCTGGCGATGCATTGCCACTGCTCCTCCAGAAGCACTTCGCTGTGGCTGCCGGCGTCGCTGGCGATCATGAAGTCGATGTGCTGGCGGGCCATCCAGCCATCAAGGTGTTGAGGGCTACCCCTGGGAGCGGCCAGCAGTTGCACATGCATGCCGGGCGCTTGTCGGCTCAGCGTCTTGATGACTTGCGGCAGCAGTAGTTGTGCCTGGTCATCGGTGCAGGCGATGCGCACAGTGGCGTGGCACTGCGCAGGCGCGAAGTCCGTTGGCCGTTCGAGCAACCCTCCGACCGCCTTCAGCCATTGGCTGACGATCGGCCTGAGTTCCTGGCTGAGCGCCGTGGGGAGCATGCTCTGGCTTCCTTTGACCAACAGGTCGTCGTTGAAATGCTCACGCAGCCTGGCCAGCGACGAACTGACCGTCGACTGGCCCAGCCCCAGCCGCTGAGCGGCCCTGGAGACGTTGCACTCCTGCAGTAAAGTATCCAGCACCAGCAACAGGTTCAGATCCAATCCCTTCAATCGCATGAACGCCGTACTCCTCGAAAAGCGAGCCTTTCTTGTTGTTGATAGCAAGCAGCGATGCTTGCATATAGAACTATAATTCTGATTCTATGCCTCATACTTGATTGCCTTTTCATACCCGTCAAGTTTTTCCTTGCGGGCCACCAGAAAAAACTCCAAGCTTGCCGCCATGACCTCATCGAACGTACGCCCGCCCCAGCAAGACCGCAGCCGCCAGTCCCTGGAAAAAGTGCTCGCAGCAGCGCGTCAGCTGCTGTGTGAAAGCCTGACCGCGGACCTCACCCTGCACGACGTCAGCAAGACCGCCGGTGTCTCGATCGGCTCGATCTACGGCCGCTTCAAAGGCAAGGACGACTTGCTGCAGGTGGTGTTCGAGGATGCCCTGGAGACGATGGACCTGGAGTGGCAGAGCCTGATGAGCGACCTGGGTGCCCGTCCATTGACCCTGTCCGAGCGCTTGCCGCTGCTGGTCGACACCCTGGCCGAGCACCTGGCGCGGCATGCCGCGATCATCAAGCCGTTCATGAACCGTGCCGGCCACGCCGACATCGCCCGCAGTGGCAAGGCGGCCCACGCACGCATGGCGGATGCCTTCATCGCTCAGGTCCGCGCCCACCAGGCTGAAATTCGCCATCCGGACCCTGAGCGCGCCGTGAATTCCTGCTTCCGCATCATCTACTCGTCACTGGCCCGCTTCCTCGGCCTGGGCTCGGCGGCCGACGCTGCTGGCGAAGGCGACTGGACGCACCTGAAGCAAGATCTGGGCACCATGAGCGTGCTGTTCCTGACCCACTGACCATCCCCCACCTCGGCTGAATGTTCGATTCGGATTGGCGCCGCCCACAAATTAGAATTAGAATTCTCATTTCATCCATTCGGGAGGTTTGCCCTTGAAGGCCATAGACCCGCACGCACGCGCTTTTCTCATATTGCTGGCTTCGGTGAGCGCCCTGGGCGCGCTTGCCATCGACATGGCGTTGCCGGCCAACGGCAGCACGGCCCTGGCACTGGGGATTGCCCCGGAAGCCATGGCCTGGTCGCTCAGCGTGTTTCTTGCAGGCTTCGCCGCTGCGCCGTTGCTGGCCGGCCCGCTAAGCGACCGCTTTGGTCGCAAGCCTGTACTGCTGGCTTCCCTGGCACTGTTCAGCGTGGCCAGCATCGGCTGCGCGTTGTCGGACAGCCTCGGCACATTGCTGGCCTGGCGGTTGCTGCAGGGCATCGGCGGTGGTGCTGGAAGGCCGGTCATCCTGGCGGTGATGCGCGACTGTTTCCAGGGTAGCCAGGCACGCAGCAAGCTGTCGTTCATGGCTGCCCTGGGCATGCTCGCGCCGCTGTTGGCGCCGGGCCTGGGCGCGGTGCTGATCGGCATTGCCAGCTGGCAGATGCTGTATGTGTTGCTGGCCGTCTACGGCATCGGGATCGGCCTGCTGTTCGCCCGTGGCTTCCAGGAAACCCTCGCCTCGCCCCTGCTGCAGTTCAGCCCAAGGTCGTTGGTCAGCGGTTACATGATGGCGCTCAGGGAACCACAGTTCCTCGCCGGCACCTTGGTCACTTCTGCCTCGTTCGCCTCGATTTTCGCCTATGTCGGCGCCGCGCCAAGCCTGTTCATCGACGACCTGGGGCTGAGCCCGGACCAGTTCGGCCTGACCTTCGGCGCCTGCTCGGCCGGGTTGATCGTGGGGGCTGTGAGCAATGGGCGCCTGAGCGCCAGGCATGTCGAGGCTCACACGCTGCTGCTCGCCGGCGCCGGGCTGGCCGTGGCGGGCTGTGCAGGGCTGGCTGTCTGCGCGGTTGCCGACGCCCGTTCTGTCTGGCCTTGGCTGGCTTCGATCATTGCGCTGACGATGTCTGGCGGCTTGGTCAGCGGCAATGCCACGCAATTGGCCTTGCAGCCTTTTCGGCAGCACGCGGGCAGCGCCAGCGCACTCATGAGTGCGTTGCAGATGGGCGGCGCCTCGTTGGCAGGCGCGCTGGTGGCAGCCGTGGCGTCAATTGGCGCCGGCCCTTCGATGGTGATGGTCTGCGCCGCCTGCCAGGTGTTCATGCTTGGCGGCATCGTCTGGCTGCGCGCCCAGGCACGCCATGGGCTAGCGGCCAGCGCGACGGCCGAATCAGGGCACTGAAAAGTAAAAGGGCCTCCTGAACAGGAGGCCCTTTCATTCACCGCAGTGGCAACCTTTCACGCCGGGACCTTGCGCAATGCGTGCCCATGGCCCGACAGGGTGTAGGCGAAGATGGCCACCCCCAGTAACAGCCCCACGCAACCCAGCACCGAGAACGGCACCATGATGCTGCCCTCGGCGTGCACCCGCAGCAGGTTGACGAACAGCGGGCTGACGAACATCCCGGCGAAGAAGGCACTGGACCACGCCCCCATCGCCCGCCCGCGGTGCGCAGGCCCCACCAGCGATGCCACCCAGAAGATCATTGCGCTGACGGCCATGCCGGCACCCACCTGTTGCACCACCGCGCCTACGCCCATGGCCACGGTGCTCTGCGCCATGCCGATGACGATCATGCCGACGCCGATGAGCAGCAGGGTGACCGTAAGCACGCGCTCCGGCGTGGTGCGGCTGGAAACAAACCCGAACAACACAGCCCCCAACGGAACCGCAAGCGACGCCAGCGACATCAGCACGCCGATACGCTGGGGCGACGCGCCGTCCAGGGCATGGAACGCGCTGCCGGCGTTGATGGTATAGACGTAGTACACCACGGCAATCAGGAAGGTGAGCGAGCAGATGGTGGCGATGCGCAGCCAAGGGAACACCGTGTCATCGATCAACGGCTCGTCATCGTGGCGCTTGCCGGCATCCGGCTCGAACATCCACACCTTCATCGCCAGACCAAGCGGGAAGGCAATGGCGTAGATCCAGAACGCGCCATTCCAGGCCATGGCAGTCAGGTAGCCGGAACTGGCGATGACGGCTGCAGCCAGCGACGGCCCGATGAAGCCCTGAATCGCCAGCCAGAAGCGCCGCCGGCGGACGTTGAAGTAGTTGATCAGCATGGTGTTGGCCAGCGTCAGCACTACAGCCTCAGCCAAGCCCACGCCCAGGCGGCTGGCGAAGATCACGGCCAGTGACTCGCACCACAGCGGCATGGTGCCGCAAAAGCCGAACAGCACCGTGGCGCCGATCAGCAGGCGACGGCGCCCGAGCCGATCCGCCAGCAAGCCGGCGAACGGCGCGGTGAACGCGATCATCAGGCCAGGTGCGGTGATCATCAGCGGGATCAGCACCTGTGCGTACTGCACATCGGCGAAGTGCTCGATCAGGGTTGGCACCGCCGGCGCCAGCGAGACGATGGCAAGGATGGGCAAAAAGCCCGTCAACACCATGATGAGCCCCTGCGCCAACCCGGCGCGTTGAGGGGTTTCAGCTGCAGATTGGGTATTTCCCACGGTCTTCTCCTTCATTGTTCTTGTGGAGATGAAACAAGCTGGGCACGCAGCAAGGCGAATCGGACCAGGCCGATTCGCCTGCACTCGGGTTACCGACTCAGCGCGACTTCCGTCTCGCAGGTGGTGACGGGCACGAACGGCAGGTAGGAGATGCGCAGCTTCTCGGCCAGTTTCAGGCGATGCTTGCCCTCGGTCAGGCCTCCGGGTTTGAGCACGATCAGCTCGGCTTTCTCACCGAAGTTCCAGCGGTCGTCATAGACGGTTTCCAGCTCATCCAGGCTCCAGCTTCGCCCGCGCACGCTAAAGCGGATGGCACTGCGCTCGACCGCCTCGCCATCGACGCTGATGGCGATATCTTCGATCATCGACAGGCCCAGGCCGCGGTAATACGGCAGGCGGGCCAGGAAGCGGAAGCCGGTAACCTGGCCGCCTTCGACGACGTTGTTGAAACCTTCCTGGCAAATCATGTGTTTATCGAACATGGGAACAATCCTCAGGCAGCCAGCGCGGCGGGCAGGTCTTCGTTGAGCAGTTTGCAGAACATGCGGTGTTGCAGGCGAACCTGATGCAGGCTATCGACTTCGGCGGCATCCTCGATCCAACGGTTGCCTTCGTACTCCGAGCACAGGTACCCCTCGTAGCCGCCCTTTTGCAGCACGCGCACGATTTCGTCGTAGGGGATCGACCACTCCTCCAGCGCCTCGGTCATCTCGTAGAATTTGGCGTGGATGTTGTGGATACGCGGCATGAAGTCGAGCATTCGCTTGGGCTCGAACGCTGCGTTGTGGCGCAGGGTCTCGGCCATCGCCATTTGCGGGCCCGGGCCCCACTTTTCCATCACATCGAGGATCACGTACTCGCTCAGGCGGCGGTCCTCGAAGCTTTTCTCGATGAAGTCCGCAGCCTCGGCCGGGCAGCCGTTGCGGATGAAGCGTTCTTTCCACACCCGGGGGTAACGGAACAGGAACATGCCCATGTCGGGCAAAAAGCCCAGCGCCTGGCTGCCGGAGCGCTCGTAGGCCTCGGCGTGGCGGATGATCCAGGGATGGTCGAAGTGCAGCGGTGCATGGACCTCCAGCAGGATCTTCAGCCCCAGTTCTTCGGCATAGGGGGCTGCCGCCACCAACACTTGAGGGTCTACCGAAACCAGCGAACGGACGTATTTCATGCCCAGCCGCGCGGCAAACGCCAAGTCGTTGCGCACGCTGCGCACTTGCTCGTCGAACGGCATCGGCCGACCCTTGTAGCGTTTGTAGTCGAGCATGAAATCGTGGCTGACTGGGACGGTTCCATGCTTTTTCATCAAGTGGTGCCAGTGCTCGATGGCGGTATCGGCCACGCCCTGTTCCGGCCACCCGGCAAAGGTCTGCTCGCCGATGATCTCGATACCCATTGCGCCCATGTCGGCGCAATGGCGAATGCAGTCGGCCAGGTCCATCTTGCCGAGGAAGGTTTCGTTCTGGAAGCTGTACAGGCTGACGCCGCGTTTGATCTTGTTGTTCATGACGGTTTTCCTGAAGGGCTGTTACAGGCCGGTGGCTTGTCGCGCGCTGGCCAGCGATTGCAAGGAAGGCAGGGTGGGTTTGTATTCGAGGCCGATGGCTTGCTGGTAACCCAGCACCTTGAGCCGTTGCAGCAGGTCGCTCCAGTCGAGTTGACCGGTGCCGGGCTCGTTGCGCCCCGGCAGATCGGCGATCTGCACGTGGCGCACCAGGTGCATGCGCCCGGCCAGCACCTCCTCCAGCGATTCATCCATCACGCTGGAGTGGTACACGTCGAACAGCAGCTTGAGATGTGGGCTGCCGATCGCCTCGATGATGTCCAGGGTTTCACGGGTGTCGTGGAGGAACATGCCGGGGTGATCGATACGGGTGTTGAGCGGCTCGACCAGCAACTCGATACCCGCCGCCTCAGCCAGGCCTGCGGCCTCGGTCAATGCCTTGATCGCCGCGGCGCGCTGTTCGGCCCGGGATACGCCCTCGCGGGTGAAGCCAGAGGCCACGATCAGCGGTGGCGAGCCGACTTGCTGGCTGGCCACCAGGCTGTCACGCACCGCCTCGATGAACTCGCCATGCTGGGCCGGATCGACCAGGCTACGGCGCGGGTCGACGCAGAAACTGGTCAAGGTCACGCCGGTTTCACGCAGGGCTTGCGCCACCTTGTCCATGGGCTTGTCGCGCCATAGGTGAAACTCGACATGGCTTAGGCCAGCGGCCTTCGCTGCGCGGATACGGTCGGCGAAATCCGGGCAGTCATCCTCAAAAAGCCATTCGATACAGGCTGATGGATACACGTTTACCTCCCTGTGCGGCGGTGCTGCACCGCCATTTTCATGAACGAGTATTCGTATTCTGATTATTGAGCAGTGAGCCATAACGATGGCACCTGCGCACAATCATTTATCTCGTGATTGCCTTATCACAGGCGCCGATGATTGAGGGAACAGCGAATGCCATGCTCCCGCCTCCACTTGCCCCTGGTCATCGACATGGAGCGCCAGCTGCAGCCAGCCCTCGGTGCTGGAAGCACCTAAGGTCAGGCGATAGAGGCCGGGCCGCAAGCGCCAGCGCTGCCCCTGGCAATCCCAACGGGAAAAACTGCGCGCCTCGAGCACCAGGTTGGCAACCGCCCTCCCCATCGCCGGCACCTCCAGCGCCTGGAACGCTTCGAGGGAATACCGCCCTGGCTGCCCATGTTCGGGCGGGGCCTCAAGGTAGAGTTGCGGGACAGCCTTGCCCGGGCGGGCCGAGCTGTTGAGCAAGGACAGGCTTACGCTCAGGGCGTCGACCCGCTCACCGGACAGTTGGGCCACATCGGGTTCGATCGAGGCATAGCTCAGGCCATGGCCGAACGCGAAGGCCGGCTTGAGCGACTTCGCTGCAAAATGGCGATACCCCACCCACCATTGCTCGTGGTAACGAAGGCTGCCGGTCGCTCCCGGTGTCAGGGACCAGGCTGGGTAGTCCTGTTCCTCTGCGGCAAAGGTCACCGGCAAGCGCCCGCCCGGCTCGCGGTCACCGGCCAGCACCGAGGCCAGTGCCGGGCCGAAACCTTGCCCCGGGTACCAGGCGACGATCACCGCAGCGGCTTGCTTGAGGCAAGTGGTGTCAACCGGGTGGGCCACGTTGAGCACTACCACGGTACGCGGGTTGACCTCGCAGACCGAACGGATCAACGCTTGCTGAGCGGCACTGAGCTGGGTGGTGTCGCGGTCGACGCTCTCCAATCCGGCGTCGGCGGTTTCACCCACCATCAGCACCACACTGTCCACATCCCCTGCCAGCGCCACGGCCTGCTCAAGCAGATCGCCCTGCTCGGGCGGCCGGCAGCCGAACCACAGGCCATGGGCCAGGCTGCGGCCAATGTTCATCGAGAACTCGAGTGCAACCTGCTGGCCCGCCTCAAGCACCACGTCCACCGTGGTGTGAGGGCTCTGCATCAGTTTGCCCATGATGTCACCGGACAAGGTGACGCCATCGAAGCCAGCCCGCAGCTGCCCGTCGATAAACAAACTGACCTCGCCCGTGCCACCGAGGAAGAAGCGATGCACACCCTTGCGTTGGGCTTGCATGACCGTGCGAGCGGTGACGTTGGCAGTGCCTTCGAGCGACAGCAGGTCGCCCACGCCGGGCATATGCTTGAACCAGATGAGTGATGAGGCGTGTCGGAACTCTTGATGCACCTGGCGCCCCTCGCCATCACGGAAGGTCACATTCAGGTTCAGCGGCTCCCGGGCTGCCCCGCGACTCAAGGTCAAAGGCGGGATCCGGTACTCGGCGACCACGCCTTCGGCATATTGCACCTGGTCAAACCGCGCCATGATCGACGCGACCGGCATTTCCGTCCCTGGGTCGAGGGCCACCTTGGCAAAGGTGCCGCCCTGGAAGCAGGGCTGGACGGCATTGGGGCCGATCACCGCTATGCGCTTGTCCTTGCCTGGATTGAGCGGCAGCAGGCCATCATTGCGCAGCAGCACCATACCGGCTGCGGCCGCGTCTTCGAGCACTTGCCTGCGCCTGGTTTCGGCAGTGGTGCTGGCGTCATACGGCAGTGGGTTGGCCACCCGTTCGGCCAGGCGCTGCAGGCGCTGAACCGCCTCTACCACGTACTTGCCGTTGTCTTGCGAATCGGCCAACGCTTCACCCATGTGGCGAGCAGGCCCTGGCATTTCCAGGTCCAGCCCGGCCTTCAGGCTCGCGAGGCCATTGTGGGTGCCGAACCAGTCTGACATGACCAGACCATCCCAGCCCATGCCCTGCTTGAGCCAGCCGATCACTTGGTCCAGCTCGGCGCAACGCACCCCGTTGACGCTGTTGTAAGCCGTCAACATGCCCCATGCCCCGCGACTGGCGGTGTATTCGAACGGGCGGAAGTACACCTCTCGCAGGGTTTGCTCGTCCACCGCCACATTCATGTTGCGCCGGTCGGTTTCCGAGTCGTTGCAGACCAGGTGCTTGACCACCGACGCCACGCCCCGCGACTGCACCCCGTCGGCCCAGGCGCCACCCAGGTGCGAGATCAACAGCGGATCTTCGCCGAACAATTCGAAGGCCCGGCCCGCCAGTGGGCTGCGCATCAGGTTGAGATTGGGTGCAAGGATACCCTGGATGTCCAGGCGCAGCGCCTCATCGCCCACCACCTGGCCAACCTGGCGTACCAACGCGACATCCCAGCTCGCTGCCAACGCAAGGCCACAAGGGGTGAGCAATGCCAGGTCGCGCTCGTCGACCCGCCCGCCGGTAATGCCCATGGGGCCATCGGAAAGGCGCACGGACTTGAGCCCGATAGCCGGCAGCGGGTGGGTCGACCACATGTCCTGCCCCGCCGTGAGGTGCGCCATCTGGCGCCAATCGGCCCCCAGCCTATCCATGGCTGACCCTCTGCCCTGCGCCCTTGCGCTGCGGCGCCAATACCAGGCTCTGCTCGGCCAGCGTGGCCAGCGCGGCGGCCACTTGCGCGTCAGTGCAATGCCCGTGCGCATCGAACAGCGCTGCACCCGCGGTATTGAGCGTCACCCCCAACGGCGTCGGCCAGCCTCGCAGCGCATGGACGATGGAGCGCAAGGCGCCCAAGGTAGTGTTGCAACCTTGCCAGCCGGCTGCGGTGACAATGCAGCCTACCGCACGGCCATCCAGATAGACCCGGCTGTCCTGGCGCAAGTCTTCGAGCAGGTCGATGGCGTTCTTCACCAGCCCCGATACCCCACCGTGATACCCCGGCGTGGCAAAGATCACACCGTCGGCAGCTCGTACGGCCTCGATCAAAGCCTGCTCGGCCGGCGTGCGCTCGATCGTCTGCGGGTCGAAGGCGGGCAGCGCAGCCAGTTCCGCGCCACCGAACAGCAAGGTCCGCGCGCCCAGTTGCCGCGCACGCTCCAGCGCACAACGCAGCGCTTTCTCCGTGCTTGACCCTGGTCGTGTGGTGCCACCGATACCGACGATCAATGGCCGATCGGCATCGTGTAAATGAACGGTATGTTTCATGGCCTGAACCTCCCCTCAACGGAACTGCGGCATGACTTTGCGCGAGAACAGGTCCAGCGACTGATTGGCAAAGCCTATGCGCTGCTCGGTCAGCGGCCCGTTGGTAAAGCCCATCAGCACATTGCCTATGCCCAGTTGCTGATGCTTGTGCAGCTCCTCGGCCACCTGCTCCGGCGTGCCGTGCAGGCACCAGGTTCTGATCCACTCCGGGCTGAAGCAGTCCGGGTGCGGATGCAGCGACACCCCGCTGAGCACCTCTGCCCGCTTGTTGTAGTGGTACTCACGGTCAATGGCCTGCTTGTAAGCCTTGAGGATCTGCATCAGTTCCTCTTCCGCCTGTTCCGCGCTTGGGGCCAGGTGCACGCACTGATAGGTGTGGGTGGTCCACGACAGGCAGTGCTCGATCACCTCTGGCGCATGCCCTGCTTCGTGCAGTGCATCTCGATAGCGGAGGAAGTAGCGGGTCAGTTCCGAGAACGGATCGGCACTGGCCGCCACCGGCGGCGTAAACGCCGGGATGAAGGCCGGCCAACCTGAGTCGGCGGCACGTTGCATGCTGGTTTCGCGCAGGGCCACCGGCATGATGCGGTTGAATTTCTTCTGGTAGGCGGTCGGCACGATACGCTGCACGACGGCGCCCTTGTAATGCGCGGTCTCGAAGCTGATTGGTTCGTCCTCGATCTCCTTGTCCCAGAGGCGCTGCACCAGGTCGAGGTTCTCCTGCAACAGGGCCGAGGCCTGCTTGTAGTTGACGCCGAAACCGATCATTTCCTCTGGCGTGGTGCCACTGCCTACCCCTACCAGCAAGCGCCCATCGGTCAGTTGGTCGAGCAGGTTCACTCGCTCGGCGAAACGCACGGGGTGATGCAACGGCACGGTGGTCACCGACATGCCGAAATGCACCCGCTTGAGCTGAGCGGCCAGATATGCCGCAAACATGAACGGGTCGCTGGACATCGGTGCATAGCCGGTGAAATGGTGGTCCGGCATGAATACCGCATCAAAGCCCAGGCGCTCGGCAGCGCGGGCGTGTTCCACCAAAGCGTCCATGACAAAACGGTCTTGCTCGGGGGCGGTCGAGCGACCGACCAGGAATGCTGAGAAGCGCATCATGTGTGTCCTCTTATTGTCATGATGAGTGACTGGAGCAAGCACTGCGGGGTCGGCAACAACCATTCAAACCCAACAACAGAATTAGAATTCTTATTCCAGTTGCTCGAGAATAGTCAGGCTTTTGCAGACTCGTCAATTGGGGTTCGAGGAAAAAAACGGCCGCCAGCGCCAAATCGCACCGCAGTAGCCGTGCCAGAGCGCTAGCCGATTTTCGGCAGCAACGGCGGCGGATCGGTACCGGAGTTGTTGAGAGGCACGAACAGGTCGCCTCAATCGCCACAAAGTCACTGATTCGATGGAACACCGGTCTCTGCCATACTGACCATGGCCTTTGTAGGCTGCTGTTTGATACGCCAGACGATTCAAATGTTGGTGAAATGCCACGAAAACATCATTAACGAGGGTCGCGACATGCAGCCGGAGGCCGTTCGAGCCGGTAAGATGGGCGCCCCTTCAAGCAAATGCGGATTCCAATGTCCAACGACGCACCCAACGGCCCGGGCCGGCCCAAGGACCTGGCCAAGCGCGAGGCTATCCTCGAAGCCGCCAAGGCCCTGTTCCTCAGCCTTGGCTATGCCAACACCAGCATGGATGCGGTCGCTGCGGCGGCAGGTGTTTCAAAGCTCACGGTCTACAGCCACTTCACCGACAAGCAGACGCTGTTCGGCTCGGCGGTCATGGCGACCTGCCAGAACCAGTTGCCTGACTTGATCTTCGAGTACCCCGAAGGGGCGCCGGTGGAGGATGTGCTGCTGAACATCGGCCGTAGTTTCCAGGCGCTGATCAGCAGCGACGAGGCGGTCAAGCTCAGCCGCCTGATCATGGCACTGGGCAGCCAGGATCCGGGGTTTGGCGAGTACTTCTATGAGGCCGGACCGAAGCGCGTGCTGGCAGGGATGGAAGCGTTGCTGCGCGGGATCGATGAGCGCGGGCTGCTGCGGATTGCCAATCCGTTGAGTGCGGCGGAGCACTTCTTCTGCCTGATCAAGGGCGCGCCGGATTACCGTTTGCTGCTGGGCTGTGCCGGGCCGCTGCAAGGGGATGAGGCGGAGGCGCATGTGCGCGAAGTGGTCGGGTTGTTCATCCGGGCCTTCAAGGCCTGAATCAGCCTGTACTGGCCTCTCGCGGCTAAAGCCGCTCCTACAGGTATGGCGCGATCCCTGTGGGAGCGGCTTCAGCCGCGAAGAGGCCGGTGCAGGTAGTCAGGCCTTCAAGGCTTTCTTCGGGTAGATGTCATACCGGCTCGACTTGCCTTCCAGGCTATGGCTCGGCTTCGGGCCGTCGATGATCGGTGCCTTACGCGGGCGTTTCACCACCACCCGGTGACTGGCCAGCGCCAGCGCAGCTTCGAGCAACGCCGGCGCATCCAGGTCATCGCCAACCAGCGGCCGAAACACCCGCATGTCCTTCTTCACCAGCGCACTCTTGTCGCGATGCGGGAACATCGGGTCGAGGTAGATCACCTGCGGCGGCTCGCCCTCCCAGGCGCGCATGCGCTCGATGGCATTGCCGGTAAGCAGGCGCATGCGGCCAACGATGGCCCCCACTTCTTCATCGCCTCGGGCCCGCGCAAGGCCATCTTCCAGCAACGCTGCAATCAGTGGCTGGCGCTCGATCAGGGTCATCTGGCAGCCCAGGCTGGCCAGCACGAACGCGTCCTTGCCCAAGCCCGCCGTGGCATCCAGCACCTGCGGCCGCACGCCCTGGGCGATACCGACCGCCTTGGCGATCATCTGCCCGTTGCCACCGCCGAACAGGCGCCGATGGGCGGCCTGGCCCTCGACGAAGTCGACCCGCACCGGCCCCGGTGCCTGCGGCCCCAGCTGCTGGATCTGCAACCCATCGGCGCCGACTTGCACGGCAAATCCGGCGGCCTCGTTCTCCAGCGGCAAGCCCAGGCGTTCGGCCCAGATGGCTGCCTGCGCCGCGTACTCCGGCGCCAGCGCCTCGACCCTCAGACCTGTGCCCTGCTCCTGCTCTTCCATCTCAACCCGCACTCGAAAAAATTGATGAAGCCCTTAATGAATCACCGGCCGCGGCCGATACAGGCAATATCCCGCTATTCTGCCAGAGCACAGCGCGCACGACTGCCATGTCAGAAACTCTTCCCATCGGTTTGACCTACTTGTCGCCTGTCGGCAACTACGGTCGGCAGAATACCCAGGCACTCGGGGGCGTCAGCCACCTGTGGCAGGATTTCTTTGCCCGGGCGATGGCCGAACAACAAGCGGAAGAACCGGACAGTGTCAGCCAGGCCATGGTCCAGTATGACCAGGCCAGCGGCGAGCCGATCGGTGGGGCCAAGGCCCTGGCCTTGATCGAAACCCAGCGCGCCTGCCCCGTGCAGGACACCATTGTCACACCGCCCGAGCCCCTGTTCCTGCCCAAGGCGGAACTTGAGGCCAACCTGCTGGAGCCGGCGCCGGAGCCGTTCAGCGTTGCCGAGATGATCCAGCAGCAGCGCCAGCTCGACATCAGCAACAACTGGCTGCGTCCGATTGTCATGAGCCAGGGTCAGCCACTGGCAGAGCCCGGCCCGGCACCCTCCCCGCGCCCGCTGCGCCTGCCAATTGCCGAGTTCGAGATGAACCTGCTCGACCCCGCGCCAGAGCCATACGACGAGGCGACCCTGGCCAAGCAACAGAACGACCTGGAATTCGACATGCACTGGGCACGCCCAGTGGTGCTGAACAACGTTCGCGTGCACGCCTGAGGTCAGCGGCAGACCTGCCAACGCCCCATATCCAGATGAAAGTGATTGTGGTGGGCGGCGTTGTAGTCAGGCCCCAGCACCGTGCTGAAACTGTCGCAGGCCGCTTGCCGCACCTGCCTCAGAAATTCGCCCTTCTGCCCACTCGCCTGCCAGTCCCGCGCCAGCACGATGCGCTGACCGTCCGCCAGGCGAAAGCCGCTGATGTCCAGCGCGTTAGCCGTAGCATGCTGGCTCAGGCGCCCCTGCTTGCGGTTGTAGACATTGCGGCAGGCAAAACTACCCAGGTGATCCACCTGCACCACAGGCTGGCCGAATACCCGTTGTGCAGCCGCTTGCAGCCCATGCTGCTCGAACAGCGCATAAGCCACTGCCAATGGGCAACTGGCGAGGAAGCTGCTGCTCAGCCGGGCTTGCCCTTGCTCGATGCGCCACACATTCTGCAGCGGGCAGTTGGCTGATGCCGGGCTGTCGGCTTGCGCCCGGTAACGCAGGCCGGAAGTCTCCAGCGTCTGGCGGCACAAGCCTGGGTCGTTGCGCAGCCGCGACAGCTTGTAGGTTGTCAGCCAGTTGGCCGGCTGACGCACATCCAGCGTCGCCCAGGGGTTCCAGGCGTCCGGCAGGCGCCAGCCGAACTGCCAGGCCAGGCCCACCGTCAACATTAGCAGGCCGCACAACAGCATCAGTGCGCGCATGACGCCTCAGCGGCGGAACAGGTCGTTGAGCTGGGCGAACGGCAAAGCCTGTTCGCCATAATTGAAAGTACCGTGATCACGAATTTCCACGGCCGCGCGCTGCAATGCCCCCAACGCTGCGCGCGCCAGTGACGAACCAACGCTGATGCGGCGCACGCCCAGGTCCTGCAACTGATTGACGCTCAGCGGCACACCGGCCAGCCCCATCAACACGTTGACCGGTTTCGGTGCCACGGCCTGTACCACCGCACGCACTTCATCGGCACTGCGCAAGCCCGGCGCATAGAGCACGTCGGCACCCGCCTCGGCGAAGGCCTGCAGGCGCAAGATGGTGTCATCCAGGTCCATGCGCCCGTGCAGCAGGTTCTCCGCACGGGCACACAGGGTGAACGGAAATGGCAGGCTGCGCGCGGCCTCCACAGCAGCCCTCACCCGCGACACGGCCAGATCGAAGTCATAGATCGGCGCGGCGGCGCGGCCGCTGGCATCTTCGATCGAACCACCGACCAGCCCCGCTTCGGCGGCACGCAGGATGGTCTGCGCGCAGTCCTCGGGCAGGTCGCCAAAACCGTTTTCCAGGTCGGCGGCCACTGGCAGAGGCGTGGCATCGACGATCAGCGCGGCATTGTCCAGGGTTTCATCCAGGCTCAAGGCGCCTTCTGCATCCGGTCGCCCGAGGCTGAAGGCCAGGCCTGCGCTGGTGGTGGCCAACGCTTCGAAGCCGAGACTGGCCAGCAGCTTGGCGGATCCGGCATCCCAGGGGTTGGGAATGACGAAAGCGCCGTCACGCTCGTGCAGTGCCTTGAAGGCTTCGGCTCGCAGGGTCTGTACATCCATGGTCACAACCTCCGGGGTCAGGGAAAGGTCAGAGTAGCCCCAGTTGTTCGACCTCGGGGGCGCGTGGCAATTCAGGCAAAGGCGCCAGGCCAGGCAAGCGGGCCATCAGCCGCTGGTGGAAGCGTTGAGCCAGCGCGGCGGCCAGGTGGTTGTCGGAGGTATGCAGGAACACATACGGGCTGCGCCCTTCCTCGATCCAGGCGGCGACCTTGTCGACCCAGGGGGTAAGGAAGGTTTCGTTTGCCTCAAGCTGCGGATGGCCGATGAAGCGCACCTGCGGGTGCTGGCTGAAGGCAGCGGGGCGCGGGGGTACCTTGGGCTTTTTCGACTGCGCGTGCAGCACGGCAGGGTCACGTGAAGTGCAACTGAACAGGGCACGGGGGTCGAGGCAAATGCGCTCCACGCCACGCTCGTGCAGCAGGCGGTTGAGCAGCCGCTCTTCCTCACCCTTGGCGAAGAACGCCGGGTGGCGCACCTCCACGGCCACCGGTACGCCGATTTCGTCGAGGAAGTGGCACAGCTCGCCGAGCCGTGCAGGGCCGAACTGGGCTGACAACTGCAGCCAGTACGGCGATACGCGCTGGCCCAGGGGCGCCATCAGGCGGGTGAAATCAAAGGCAGGCTCAAGCTGATCACGCAAGTCACCCTCATGGCTGATGTCCCCGGGAAACTTGGCCGTGAAACGAAAGTGCGGGGGCATGATCTGCGCCCAGCGCGCGATGGTGCCGGGTGCGGGGCGCGCATAGAACGTGGTATTGCCCTCGACAGCGTTGAACACCTGGCTGTAGTAGCCAAGCATTTCACCGGTGCTGGCGTCGGCAGGATACAGGTAGTCGCGCCAGGCGTTTTCGCTCCAGGACGGACAACCCACAAAATATGGCAGGGGTGACGGATTCATCCATCAAATGTACAGGTCGAGCCCCAGTACTTCCATGTCCCAATCGGTAAAACCGGCCGTGCTGAGGTAGCTGGCCAGCGCCGTGGCGGTGCGCCGGTCACGGGCGCGAGGGAACACCATGTCTTGCTGGCGCGCCGGCAGGCCTGCCGGGCGACGGCGGGCAGCCGCTTCCTGGGTGGCTTCGCTCTCTTCGATCAGCTCGGCATCGTCGACGCTCTCGTCGCGCACCGCTGCCTTGCGCGGCGTGCGCTTGATCGGGTAGGACTGCGATGAGAAACCGTCGATACGCATGGCGTGAGCACTCAGGACCAATGATGGCAATCTAGCAGCATCAGAGTTCCGTCGCTAATGCTCGAGTGATAACTGGACCACAGTTTGCGCCGAAGGTTTTATCGTCAACCGCGATAACCGACGAACAGCACTCAGCGCGCCTTGGGTGTGGCTACATTATCGCGCAAGTAAACCGGCTGCGCCTGTTCGGCGACGATAGCCTCGCCACGTGCCCAGGCAAAGCTGGCCAGGCTGAGGATGTCCAGCGCATTGGGCAGTGCCGCGGGGTTGCTGGCACTGGCCTGCACTGCCAGGCGCTCGGCATAGCCCCAGCCGGTACCGGCACCGAACCAGTCACCGCTGCTGCCCTCCGGCAGCGCCACGCGCTCAGGCGCCAGGACTGCCTCCAGGCCCTGCAGGCGCATCTCGCCGGCCTCGGCCTTGTAGCACCCCCAGTACACTTCATCCATGCGCGCATCGATGGCCGCTGCCACCTGTTGCACACCGTGCTCACGCAGCGCGCCCTGGGCCAGCGCAGCCAGGTTGGACACCGGCAGCACCGGGCGCTCCAGCGCAAACGCCAGGCCCTGCACCACACCAATGGCAATGCGCACGCCGGTGAATGCACCCGGGCCACGGCCAAAGGCGATGGCATCCAGTGCATTCAGCGCCACGCCGGCATCCGCCAGCAGCTGCTTGATCATCGGCAGCAGCTTCTGCGCATGCATGCGCGGGATCACCTCGTAATGGCTGGTCACCTTGCCGTCATGCAGCAGCGCGACGGAACAGGCTTCGGTGGCGGTATCCAGGGCCAGCAGGGTGGTCATCGAACAGGTATCCAGGTGCTAGGGAAAAGAGCGGCAGTATAAACGACAACGGCCCGCAAGCGGGCCGTGGTGACGCATGGCGTTGGATCAGCTCAGCGCTGCCAGCACCTTGGCGGTGATCGACTCGACCGAGCCGACACCTTCGATGTGGCTGTACTTTGGCTTGCCGGCATTGGCAGCCGAGAGCTTCTGGTAGAAGTCCACCAGCGGCTTGGTCTGGCTGTGGTAGACCGACAGGCGGTGACGCACGGTTTCTTCCTTGTCGTCGTCACGCTGGATCAGGTCTTCGCCGGTGACGTCGTCCTTGCCTTCCACTTTCGGCGGGTTGTACTGAATGTGGTAGGTGCGGCCCGAGGCCAGGTGCACACGGCGGCCTGCCATACGGCCGACGATTTCTTCGTCGTCGACGGCGATTTCAACCACGGCGTCGATGTCCACGCCTGCGGCAACCATGGCTTCAGCCTGCGGAATGGTGCGCGGGAAGCCGTCGAACAGGCAGCCATTGGCGCAATCCGGCTGGGCGATGCGCTCCTTGACCAGGCTGATGATCAGCTCGTCGGAGACCAGCTGGCCGGCATCCATGACTTTCTTCAGTTCCAGGCCCAGTGGGGTACCGGCCTTGACGGCGGCACGCAGCATGTCACCGGTGGAGATCTGTGGAATACCGAACTTCTCGGTGATGAACTTTGCCTGAGTACCTTTACCGGCCCCGGGAGCTCCCAGCAGAATTACGCGCATCTCGTGCTCCTCAAATTTTTTTATGAAATTCAATGGATTCGGCAATCGAGGCCAAGTCCGGAAAATCGGGTATGACCATAAAACGGTCAGAAGGCTGCTCAAGATACACAGCGCCCGGCAGCCAGACAAGCGTCCCAAAGTTGCAGCAATGCGCCATCTGTAACCAGAGCCGCAGGTGGTTGCGCCCGGCGCAACCACCCTCACCGCCCTGTTCTGGCCCATTCCTTGCCGAGTGGCAAGGGCCGCAGCAGCAGGCCTCAACCGGTGTTGCGCAAGCCTGCTGCAATGCCTGCCACGGTCACCAGCAAGGCCTGCTCCAACGGGCTGTCCAGAGCGGCTTCGCGGCGGCGCGAACGGGCCAGCAACTCGGCCTGCAAGCGGTGCAGCGGGTCCAGATAGGTATTGCGCAGGCTGATGAATTCCAGGGTCTCTGGGCTGTGTGCCAGTAGCACCGGCTGCCCGGTCAGGCCCAGTACCACCTGGCACGACTGCGACAATAGGTCGCGCAGGTGCGCACCAAGCGCAAGCAACTCTGGTTGCACTAGACGTTCGTCGTAGGCCTTGGCAATTTCTGCGTCGGCCTTGGCCAGAACCATCTCCAGCATGTCGATGCGGGTGCGGAAGAACGGCCACTGCTCACGCATCTGCGCCAGCAGCTCGCCCTGGCCACGCGCCAAGGCATTGCTCAGGGCCGTTTCCCAACCCAGCCAGGCCGGCAACATCAGGCGTGTCTGGGTCCAGCCGAAGATCCACGGGATCGCCCGCAAGCTTTCAATGCCACCGGCACGGCGCTTGGCCGGGCGGCTGCCCAACGGCAGGCGGCCCAGTTCCTGCTCGGGCGTGGACTGGCGGAAGTATTCGACGAAGTCCGGGTTTTCCCGCACCACGCCGCGGTAGGCCTTGAGGCCATCGGCCGCCAGCTGGTCCATCAGTGCGCGCCAGGCCGGTTCTGGAGGCGGTGGTGGCAGCAAGGTGGCTTCGAGCACGGCGGCCAGGTATAGGTTGAGGTTCTGCTCGGCGATGCCCGGCAAGCCGAACTTGAAGCGGATCATCTCACCCTGCTCAGTGGTGCGGAACCGCCCTGCCACCGAGCCTGGCGGCTGCGACAGGATCGCCGCATGGGCCGGGCCGCCGCCACGGCCGACGGTCCCACCACGGCCATGGAACAGCAGCAGCTCGACCTGATGCTCGCGGCAGATGCGCACCAGGTTTTCCTGGGCGCGGTACTGGGCCCAGGCGGCCGCCGTGGTGCCAGCGTCCTTGGCCGAGTCGGAGTAGCCGATCATCACTTCCTGCGGCCCGCGCAGGCTGGCGCGGTAGCCCGGCAGGCCAAGCAGTCGCTGCATCACCGGCCCGGCGTTATCCAGGTCGGCCAGGGTTTCGAACAGTGGCACCACGCGCATCGGCCGGGTCAGGCCGGCTTCCTTGAGCAATAGTTGCACGGCCAGCACATCGGAGGCGGCGCCCGCCATCGAAATCACGTAGGACCCCAGCGAGGCGCCCGGTGCAGCGGCAATCTCACGGCAGGTAGCCAGCACTTCCGCCGTCTCTGCCTGCGGTTTGAAGTGCGCCGGCAGCAAAGGCCTGCGGTTCTTCAGCTCGGCCTGGAGGAATTCGATGCGTTGCTCTTCGTCCCAGTCGGCATAACTGCCCAAGCCCAGGTAATCGGTGATTTCGGCCAGTGCGTCACAGTGCCGGGCTGCGTCCTGGCGCACGTCCAGGCGGCCGAGGAACAGGCCGAAGGTAACCGCCCGGCGCAGGCTGTCGAGCAACGGGCCATCGGCGATCACGCCCATGCCGCACTCATGCAGCGACTGATAGCACAGCTCCAGCGGGGCGATCAGGTCACGGTTGTCCACCAGCACCTCGGCGCTGGGCGGCTGGCTGCTGGTCAACGCGACCTGGGCCCAGGCACGGGTCGCGCGCAGGCGGTCGCGCAACTGCTTGAGCAGCGCCCGGTACGGCTCGGCACTGTCACCTACCCGCTCACGCAATACCTGGCTGGCCTGCTGCATGGACAGCTCGGCCGCCAGCGCATCGACATCACGCAGGAACAGGTCGGCCGCCATCCAGCGAGCCAACAGCAGCACTTCACGGGTCACAGCAGCCGTGACATTGGGGTTGCCGTCACGGTCGCCGCCCATCCACGAGGCAAAACGGATGGGCGCGGCTTCCAGCGGCAAGCGCAGGCCGGTGGCCTCGAACAGTGCCTTGTCGACCTTGCGCAAGTGGTTGGGAATGGCATGCCACAGCGAGTGCTCGATCACCGCGAAGCCCCATTTGGCCTCGTCCACCGGGGTTGGCCGGGTACGGCGTATTTCCTCGGTGTGCCAAGCTTCGGCGATCAGCCGGCGCAGGCGCTCGCGCACCTGCTGGCGCTCGGCGGGGGTCAGGTCGCGATGATCCTGCACGGCCAACTGGCCGGCGATGGCATCGTATTTCTGGATCAATGTGCGCCGCGCCACTTCGGTGGGGTGTGCGGTCAGCACCAGCTGGATATCGAGCTTGGCCAGTTGCCGAGCCAGGGCGTCATCCTTGTGCCCGGCCTGCTTCAACCGTGCCAGCAGTTCGGGCAACACCCGCGCTTCGAACGGTTCTGGCTGGCCAGCATCGCGCCGGCGGATCAGCTGATACTGCTCGGCCATGTTGGCCAGGTTGAGGAACTGGTTGAAGGCCCGCGCCACCGGTAGCAGGTCTTCTTCGGCAAGGTCCGCCAAGGTCGAGCTCAACTGCTCGCCAGCGCTGCGGCGGTCGGCCTTGGCACTGTGGCGGATGTCCTCGATCTTCTGCAGGAACGCATCACCGTGCTGCTGGCGGATGGTCTCGCCCAGCAACTCCCCCAACACATGGACATCTTCACGCAAGCGCACATCGATATCAGTCATTGGCTCTCTCTTCGGCGCGGCTCGCCCGCACTCTGCTCAGGAAACAGCACTGGCCCAAGAGTGCCCACTGCCAAGGCGCAATGGCAAGCCGAGATCGTGCAAAGCAAACTAAAATCAAGGCACAGCAGTCCCAGGCAATGCAGCCTTTTCTGGCGTTGACAGAGGTCATCATGAAAATCCGCGAACTCGCCCAGCACTGGGAACAGAATGCCGCCGGCACCCTGAGCCCCACCGGCCATGCGTTGCACCTGGACTTGGAGTCCGAAGCTCGCCTGGCCGCCCTGATCGACATGTACCCCAAGCGCACCGCCGAGGAACTGCTCGGCGAACTGGTCGCCGCCGCACTGGAAGAACTGGAAGCCAGCTTCCCTTATGTGCAAGGCCGCAAAGTCATTGCCATCGACGAGGAAGGCGACCCCTTGTTTGAAGACATCGGCCCGACGCCGCGCTTTCTGGCCCTGTCGCGGCGGCATCTGCACGATCTGAGCAACACCGGCGACAACAGCGACAACTGAGCAACACTCCGATTTTCCGGGCCTGCAACGGGCCCGGAAACCACGCCCGGCACACAAAGTTCCAGGCAAATCCCGCTGACCGATTAGTCAGAAATAGATAGGTAGCCCGGGCAACTTTTTCTGAACCTTTCAAAAAACGCTCAAGTCCCAGCCAATAGCCATCACGCTAAAACCCTGCACACCTGCCGTGGTGCATCGTTCAGCGCAAGCGCAGGCAATGTCAGGGATTGAGCGATGGACTGCTACGGACATCGTCGTTATCAGGAGTGATCCAATGGAGCTGACCACCATGAAGACCCGCACTGCAAAACGCTTATCCACCCACGTGCGCGGGCTCAAGCTGGCCGCGCTGGCCCTCGGCAGTAGCCTGGTCCTGGCCGGCTGTGCGGGCAACCCGCCCACCGAGCAGTACGCCGTTACCCAGTCCGCCGTGAATTCCGCCGTCAGCGCGGGCGGTACCGAGTTCGCCGCCGTGGAAATGAAAGCGGCCCAGGACAAGTTCAAGCAGGCTGAAATCGCCATGCACGACAAAAAGTATGACGAAGCCAAGCTGCTGGCCGAGCAGGCCGAGTGGGATGCCCGCGTCGCCGAACGCAAGGCCCAGGCAGCCAAGGCCCAGAAGGCCGTGCAGGATGCCCGCCAGGGCGTTCAGGACGTACGTCAGGAAGGTCTGCGCAGCGCGCAATGAGCGCCGCCACGCCAACCCGAGCCTTCGCAACTGATCAAAGGATGAACACTATGCGCAACCACGTCATGATTCCCGCCCTGCTGGCCCTGAGCATCGGCCTCGCCGCCTGCTCCCACAACCCGAACCCCAACCTGGAGTCGGCCCGCAGCAACTTCTCGGCGCTGCAGAGCGACCCGCAATCGAGCAAGGTCGCCGCGCTCGAGACCAAGGATGCCCAGGACTGGCTGAACAAGTCCGACAAGGCCTTCATGGACCGTGAAGACAGCAAGATGGTCGACCAGCTCGCCTACCTGACCAACCAGCGCATCGAGGTGGCCAAGCAAACCATCGCCCTGCGTACCGCCGAGAATGAACTGAAAAATGCCTCGGCCCAACGTGCCCAGGCCAAGCTCGATGCCCGCGACGCGCAGATCGCCAAGCTGCAGGACAGCCTCAACGCCAAGCAGACCGACCGCGGCACCCTGGTGACTTTCGGTGACGTGCTGTTCGACTTCAACAAGGCCAACCTCAAGAGCAACGCCTACCCGAACATCACCAAGCTGGCCCAGTTCCTTCAGGAAAACCCGGAGCGCAAAGTGATCGTCGAGGGCTACACCGACAGTGTCGGTTCGGCCAACTACAACCAGAGCCTGTCCGAACGCCGCGCCGCCAGCGTGCGCATGGCGCTGGTGCGCGCAGGCGTAGACCCGGCGCGCATCGTCGCCCAGGGTTATGGCAAGGAATACCCGGTGGCGGACAACGGCAGCAACTCGGGCCGCGCGCAGAACCGTCGGGTGGAGGTGACCATCTCCAACGACAATCAGCCGGTGGCACCGCGTTCGGTGAGCCAGGTCAGCCAGTAAGACCGGTTGGCTAAATGACAAGCCCCGCGATCGATGCGGGGCTTTTCTTTGCCTGTACCGGCCCTTTCGCGGGCAAGCCCGCGAAAGGGCCGGTACAGGTGCCACAAGGCTCGGGTCACTGCACCTGCTGCGGGGTCTCCTGGCCCATGCAACGCACCGCGCGCTTGCGGCTGTCCACCAGCACTCCAGTCAGGCCTTTCTGTTCGGTATCGAACAGCACCAGCACGCCATCCACACACTGGGCCACCTGCGGCGCCGGGTCCAGCGATACCTTGTAGTCCTCGCCGGGGATGGTCTTGAGCATGGTGAAGTCCTGCAGCAGCAGCGCATCCTCAGGTTTGGCGAAATGCAGGTAGCCGTAGTACCAGAGGGCTCCCACCGTCACGATGATGCTGCCGACACCGGTCAGGATCAGCGGGATGGCGTTGCGTTCTTCACTCATTGCTTGTTCTTCTCATCAGGGTAGTTGGGCACTTCGGCAAGCCGCCGCAGGCCGTTGAAATGGCTGGGGTCATCGAGGAAGCGCAGCATCACCTGGCGCCACACCGGGTCGGCAAAGGTCTGCACGTGGCCGCCTCGGGTCAGTTGCAGCACGCGCGGGGCCGGTGCCTGCTGATACAGGCGGATACCGTTGTCCATCGGCACCAGGGCGTCGTCAATACTGTGGAAGAACAACTTCGGCGGGCTGCTCAGTTGCCCGATCGAACGGATCGCACTGTCGCCGTCCGGCACCAGCCAGGACAGCGGCACCTGCAGCGGCCAGGTCATCCACGAGGTGCTCAGGGCATATCGGCCGACCCCACGGTAACTGGCCGGCACGCCGTCGAACACCAGGGCACTGAAGCGCTGGCGCTGCTCGGGGTGCTGCGCCAGGTAATGGATCGCCATCGCCCCACCGAGGCTCTGGCCAAGCAGCACCAGGGGCTTGCCCTGGACCTCGGGGGCCTGGGCCAGCCAGGCCATCGCCGCGTCGATGTCCTGGTAGACCTCAGGCAAGCTCGGCGTGCCCTCGGACAGGCCGTAGCCGCGGTAATCGACCATCAGCACCTGGTAACCCTGCTCCGGCAACCAGTAGCTGCCACCCAGGTGGCCCGGCAGGTTGCCGCCATTGCCGTGCAGGTGCAGCACCGTGCCCTTGACCACCACCCCCGCCTTGGCCGGCAGCCACCAACCGTGCAGGCGCAGGCCATCGGCGGTGGTGAGGCTGATGTCGCGGTATTGCAGCTTGGCCCGCTCCGGGGTGAACGGCTGGCCGGGTTCCGGGTAGAACAACAGGCTGCTGCAACCGCCCAGCCCCAGCAAAAGCAGGCCCAGGGCGAGCTGGCGGCAACGCTCAGAGAATGTTCGCGTAGTCGGCTTCAATGCGATCCAGGCTCAGGTGGTTGAGGAAGTTGGAGAAGCACATCCACGCCGAAAGCGCATTGAGGTCACGGAACTGCTCCGGCAGGTACTTGGGTGGCTCCACCAGCCCCTCCTCGACCAGTTGGCGCAGGGTGCGCATGTCTTCCAGGGTGGTCTTGCCGCAGAACAGCAGCGGAATCTGTTCGAGCTTGCCCTTCTTCACGGCCAACTGAATGTAGTTGTAAACCATGATGAAGCCCTTGAGGTAGGACAAGTCCTTGGTGAATGGCAGGCCATTGGGCACCGAGCCGCGGAACACCCGGCTGGCGTTGCTGTAGCTCTGCGCCATCTCGAAGCCTTGTTCGCGGAAGAAGTCGAACACCTGCAGAAAATCGGCGCCCTCCTCGACCATGTGGATGGCACGGGTGCGGTTGGTCAGTTTACGCAGGCGGCTGGGGTAGGACGCGAAGGCGATCACCTCCATGAGGATCGCCAGGCCCTCCTGGGTCACTGTCGACGAGGGCGGGCCCTTGGCCAGGAAGGTGCAGATCGGCTGGTTCAGACCATTGAGGGTGGTCCCCACGTGCACCAACCCTTCATGTACTTCCAGAGCACGGACGTCACGGTTGTTGAACATGGCATCGGCGCGCACCTTGATGTAGTCGGCACCGGCTGCGGCATCGGCGACGATACCGTCCGACTCGAACACCCGGATGGTTTCCTCGGCCTCGCCAAACACCTTGTTCAGGCGGCGCTGGAGGATGTCCACGGCCTCCTTGGCGGTCAGGTTCTTCGGCTCGTCCTTCAGGTCGCCGCGGCCGTCGATGTTGTTCAGGTAGTCCGAGAGCATCAACCCCAGGTCGGCCAGGGTCGGATCACCGGCGTGGAAGGCGTCGGAGGCCGCGCCGTACAGTTCCTGGGAGATCAACCCGAAGTCTTCGGTACCGCGGGCTTCGAGCATGCGCACCACCATGCGGTACTCGCGGCACATGCGCTTCATGATCTGCCCGACCGGGTTGAACTGGCCGAGCTGGCGAATGATGTCACGCTCGATGGCCTGGAACTCGGCCTTCACTGCACTGGAGTCGAACGAAAGCGGGCGGGCCTGGTAATACTCGCGGTCAACGGCGGGCGGCTCCTTGCCCTTGGCCTTGAGGAAGCCCTGGCGAATGTTGTCGTCCCATTTCACCGCGTCCAGGACCCGGATCGGGGTCTGCGCCGCGACGATGCGGTCGGACAGGGCGCGGATGGTTTGCTGGTATTCGTCCACCGGGGACTCCTTATTGGAACAAAGTGCCAAACCTTGCTTGGCCTGTGCCGGCCTCTTCGCGGGGCAAGCCCGCTCCCACAGGTACGCCATGAGCAGCAACGGTGGCGCTCTCCTGTGGGAGCGGGCTTGCCCCGCGAAAGGGTCGGTGCAGGTAACTACTTGCCGACCCGTTGGAACCGCGCCACTTCGACGAACAAGTCGGAGTTGGCCGGATCATCCAGGTAGGCCAGCACCCGTGTCGATGGGCTGTCGATCAGCACGCCTTCGCCGTTCTCTTCCGGCACCTGGGTCGTGCGCCCGGTCAGCTCCTTGTGCTCGACCGCCTGCTGCACCTGCTCGATGTCGAGGTTGTAGACCACCAGTTCCTTGCCATCGATGATGTCGAAACCGCCGATCAGGAAGTTGCCGCCCAGGCGCTTGGGCACGCCAGCCGACAGGTACCAGCGGTTGCCATGGCGCGAGACGGTGAAGGTGTATTCCTCGGGCGCCTTGCCCTTGGCCGTGGCCACCGCCTTGTAGGCATCGCCGCCGCTGCGGCTGATGGTCAGCTTCAGCGGCTCGCCCCAGGCGTCCTTGCTGCTCCACTTGCCGAGCAAGGCCTTGGGCGCCGCCTGGTTGCTCGGCAGCGGCTCATGAAAGGTCACCAGACAACCGCCCAGCAGCAGGAATGACAACGTCAACAACACCACACGCCAGGCTTTCATCAGGTTCTCCTTGAAAGTTCGGTCTCAGCTCAGGCCGATGCCAACACCAGGTGCAGGTAACGGGTAAGCATAGCGAGCATCTGCCCATCGGCTTGCGCATCGGCATCCCTGAGCAGGCCCTGATATTCCATCTGCTCGATAATCGCCGTCAACATTTGGGCGTCCTGTTCCGGTTGCTGAGAACCGATCACTTGCAGCATCTGACGGGCGCCATGCAGCAGAATCTGCTCGTGGGCGCACACCAGCTCAGCCAGGCGCGGGCACAGCAGGGCCTCCTGGCGGAAAGCCTGCTCGGCCATCATGAAATCGCGGCGGTTGAGCAACTGGCGCTGGACATAGTCGGCGGTCATGCGGGCGATTTCGTCGGCCAGCCGGGCCCGCGACTGCGCGCTGCCATCGCCCTGGGCCAGCAGCTGGCGCAGGACCACCTCGGTGTTGGCCCAGAGCTTGGCCATGTAGGCGGCGCTGCGCTCGACGTACTGGGCGAAGGTATCGGTGAGCAGGTCCTCGATATCCTTGAAGTAGTAGGTGGTGGCCGACAGCGGCACACCCGCCTCGGCGGCCACGGCGCGGTGGCGCACACCCCGCACGCCATCGCGCACGACGATGCGCATGGCGGCGTCGAGGATCAGCTGGCGGCGCTGTTCGCTGCCTTGACGGGCGGTCTTGCGACCCTGGTACTGCACGCTTTCGGCGACGGCGGTGGCGATGCCGGCGGCGCCTTGTTGGGCCATTGCGGGTGTCACTCTGATTACCTCATGGACAGTGGTCGACCTGTACCGGCCTCTTCGCGGCGGTTCGACGCCTCGACAAGCCCGCTCCCACAGAATGCATGTGCTGCCCTGTGGGAGCGGGCTTGTCGAGGCGTCGAACCGCCGCGAAGAGGCCGGTACAGCCAATACAAGTGTACAGGCAAGAAAAAGCCGCCCCGAAAGGCGGCTTGTTCAGATCACTCAGGCCTGTGGGCGCATGTGCGGGAACAGGATCACGTCGCGAATCGACGGCGAGTTGGTCAGCAGCATCACCAGGCGGTCGATGCCGATGCCTTCACCGGCGGTCGGCGGCATGCCGTACTCCAGCGCACGCACGAAGTCGGCGTCGTAGTGCATGGCTTCGTCGTCACCGGCATCCTTCTCGGCCACCTGGGCCAGGAAGCGCTCGGCCTGGTCTTCGGCATCGTTGAGCTCGGAGTAGGCGTTGGCGATCTCGCGGCCACCGATGAACAGCTCGAAGCGGTCGGTCACGGCCGGGTTGTCGTCGTTGCGACGGGCCAGCGGCGAGACTTCGAACGGGTACTCGGTGATGAAGTGCGGCTGCTCCAGCTTGTGCTCGACCAGCTCTTCGAAAATCATCACCTGCAGCTTGCCCAAGCCTTCGTGGCCCAGCACCTTGGCGCCGGCCTTCTTGGCGATCTCGCGGGCACGGTCGACGTCCTGCAGGTCGGCAGCGGTCAGCTCCGGGTTGTACTTGAGGATCGAGTCGAATACCGACAGGCGTGCGAATGGCTCGCCGAAGTGGAACACCTTGTCGCCGTATGGCACGTCGGTGGTGCCCAGCACCAGCTGCGCCAGCTCGCGGAACAGTTCCTCGGTGAGGTCCATGTTGTCGCGGTAGTCGGCGTAGGCCTGGTAGAACTCGAGCATGGTGAATTCTGGGTTGTGACGAGTCGAAACGCCTTCGTTACGGAAGTTGCGGTTGATCTCGAACACTTTTTCAAAGCCACCGACCACCAGGCGCTTGAGGTACAGCTCCGGCGCGATACGCAGGAACATGGCCATGTCCAGGGCGTTGTGGTGGGTTTCGAACGGCTTGGCCGCGGCACCGCCCGGGATGGTCTGCAGCATCGGCGTCTCGACTTCGAGGAAGTCGCGCTCGATGAGGAACTTGCGGATGTGCGAGATCACCTGCGAACGCACACGGAAGGTGTGGCGGGTTTCTTCGTTGACCATCAGGTCGACGTAGCGCTGGCGGTAGCGCTGCTCGGTGTCGGTCAGGCCGTGGTGCTTGTCCGGCAGCGGGCGCAGCGACTTGGTCAGCAGGCGCACGTTGGTCATCTCGACGTACAGGTCGCCCTTGCCGGAGCGGGCCAGGGTGCCTTCGGCACTGATGATGTCGCCCAGGTCCCAGGTCTTGACCGCGGCCAGGGTCTCTTCCGGCAGGGTCTTGCGGTTGACGTAGACCTGGATACGGCCAGTCATGTCCTGGATGACCATGAACGAGCCACGGTTGAGCATGATGCGGCCGGCAACCTTGACCGGGATCGCGGCTGCTTCCAGCTCTTCCTTGGTCTTGTCCGCGTACTGTTTCTGCAGGTCGTTGCAGTAGCTGTCGCGACGGAAGTCGTTGGGGAAGGCATTGCCCTTGGCACGCTCGGCGGCAAGTTTTTCCTTGCGCAGGGCGATCAGGGCGTTCTCTTCCTGTTGCAGGTCTTGCGATTCGGTCTTCAGGTCGCTCATGTCGTCATTCTTTCCATCAGGTGTTCGTTGCCCTTTTCGGGCAGGGCACGCGCTACCGGCAGCTGGCCAGGTAGCGCGGCAGTGGTGTACGGCTTAAAGGCCCTGCTTGAGGCTCGCTTCCAGGTACTGGTCGAGGTCGCCGTCCAGGACCTTCTGGCAGTCGCTGCGCTCGACGCCGGTGCGCAGGTCCTTGATACGCGAGTCATCCAGCACGTAGGAACGGATCTGGTGGCCCCAGCCGATGTCCGACTTGCTGTCTTCCAGTGCCTGCGAGGCGGCATTGCGCTTCTGCATTTCCAGCTCGTACAACTTGGCCCGCAGCATTTTCATGGCGGTGTCCTTGTTGGCGTGCTGGGAGCGTTCGTTCTGGCAGGCCACTACGGTGTTGGTCGGAACGTGGGTGATACGCACCGCCGAGTCGGTGGTGTTCACGTGCTGACCACCGGCACCGGAGGAGCGGTAGGTGTCGATGCGCAGGTCGGACGGGTTGATCTCGATCTCGACCTTGTCGTCGATCTCGGGGGACACGAACACCGCCGAGAACGAGGTGTGGCGACGCGCGCCGGAGTCGAACGGGCTCTTGCGCACCAGGCGGTGCACGCCGATCTCGGTGCGCAGCCAGCCGAAGGCGTACTCGCCCTTGATGTGCACGGTGGCGCCCTTGATGCCGGCGACTTCACCTTCGGACAACTCGATGATGGTGGCGTCGAAACCGCGCTTGTCGGCCCAGCGCAGGTACATGCGCAGCAGGATGTTGGCCCAGTCCTGCGCCTCTGTGCCACCGGAGCCGGCCTGGATGTCCAGGTAGGCGTTGTTCATGTCCATCTCGCCGCTGAACATGCGACGGAACTCAAGCTGGGCCAGGGATTCTTCCAGGGCCTGCAGTTCGGTCTCGACGTCGCTGACGGCGCCTTCATCACCTTCCTCGACAGCCATGTCGAGCAGGTCCTTGCAGTCGGCCAGGCCGTTGGCCATCTTGTCCAGGGTCTCGACGACCTGCGCCAGCATGGCACGCTCGCGGCCCAGGGCCTGGGCGTACTCGGGCTTGTTCCAGACGGCAGCGTCTTCCAGCTCGCGGTTGACTTCGATCAGGCGGTCATGCTTGTGATCGTAGTCAAAGATACCCCCGAATGGACAGGGAACGCTCGGTGAGGTCCTTGATGGTGTTCAGAATCGGTTGGATTTCCATGGGCGGGCTACTCGTGCGAATTCGGTGAAAAGCCCGCGAGTATAACCGATCCAGGGAGCTGCGGCAGCCCGTTGGGCAGCCGCATCAGCCTCAGGCGGTGCCGACCTGGTTGCGCCCGTTGTTCTTGGCCAGATACAGGCCTTTGTCCGCCGCCGAAATCAGCTGCCGGCAGTGGCTGCCAATGGCCGGCGTCTGGGTCGCCAGGCCGATGCTCACGGACAGCAGCGAGTCTGCAGCCGGCGTGCTGTGCGCAATTTTCAGGCCGAGTACGGTCTGGCGCAGCTTTTCTGCAACCAGACGCGCGCCGCCGGGTGAAGTGTTGGGCAGCACCAGGGCAAACTCCTCTCCGCCGTAGCGCGCCGGCAGGTCAGTCGGCCGCGAGCAGGAGCCACGAATGGCTTCGGCCACCTGGCGCAAGGCCTCGTCGCCGGCCAGGTGGCCGAAGCTGTCGTTGAAGACCTTGAAGTAATCGACATCGATCATGAGCAGCGACAATTGCTGCTGCTCACGCATGGCCCGGCGCCACTCCAGCTCCAGATACTCGTCGAAATGACGGCGGTTGGACAAACCGGTGAGGCCGTCGGAATTCATCAGGCGCTGCAGCATCAGGTTGGTGTCGAGCAGTTGCTGCTGGCTCACGCGCAGGGCGCGGTAGGCCTCGTCGCGCTGCAGCAGGGTCAGGTAGGAACGCGAGTGGTAACGGATTCGCGCCACCAGTTCGATGTTGTCCGGCAGCTTGACCAGGTAGTCGTTGGCTCCGGCGGCGAAGGCAGCGCTCTTGACCAGCGGGTCCTCCTTGGTCGACAGGACAATGATCGGGATGTCGCGAGTGGCCGGATTGTTGCGGTACTCGCGCACCAGGGTCAGACCGTCAAGACCGGGCATGATCAGGTCCTGGAGGATGACCGTGGGCTTGATGCGCATGGCCTGGGCCACCGCCTGGTGCGGGTCGGCACAGAAGTGGAAATCGATGTTCTCTTCTTGGGCCAGCCCACGCCGCACCGCTTCGCCGATCATCGCCTGGTCATCGACCAGCAGGACCATGGCCGAATTCTCGTTGGTCGTTGCAAAACCTTCGATCGGTAGATCAGTCATTCGAATTCACCTGACCACGGCCGACCATGCGGCGCGATTCAATACTTGTCGTCATTTTGCAAAGAGTTCCATCAAGCGCCCGGCAATTCGCTCAAGCGGGCGGATTTCTACCGCTGCATCGATAGCCGCAGCGGCCTTGGGCATACCGTAGACAGCGCTGCTGGACTGGTCCTGGGCAATCGTCAGAAAGCCCTGCTGGCGCATCAGTTTCAAGCCTTGGGCGCCATCACGCCCCATGCCGGTGAGCAGCACCCCCACCGCATCGCCGCTCCAATAGCGCGCCACACTCTCGAAGAACACGTCGATCGAGGGCCGGTAGATTTCGTTGACAGGTTCGGCAGTGTAGGCCAATTGGCCACCCTGTAGCAGGCGGATATGGTGATTGGTGCCGGCCAGCAGCACCTGACCGGGTTGTGGCGGCTCGCCTTCGCGGGCCAGGCGCACCGGCAAGCCGCAGGCGCTGGCGAGCCATTCGGCCATGCCGGCAGCAAACACCTGGTCTACATGCTGGACCAACACGATCGAAGCCGGAAAACCCCGCGGCAGGCCTTTGAGCAGCACTTCGAGCGCGGCAGGGCCGCCTGCGGACGAACCAATGGCCACCAGGCCGCTGCGCTGGGAAGCCTCACGCAGGGGGGCGGCGACCGACTTGCTCGCGCCGGGCCGCTGCTGGCCGATCAGCCAACCGATGTTGAGGATCTTGCGCAGCAGCGGCGCCGCTGCCTCACGTGCGTTACCGGCGCCCAACGCGGGGGTGTCGACCACATCCAGGGCGCCATGGCCCATGGCCTCGAACACCCGGTGCACGTTCTGCTTGCGGTCGACGGTGACGATCACGATGGCACAGGGCGTTTCGGCCATGATCCGCCGGGTCGCCTCGACGCCGTCCATGACCGGCATGATCAGGTCCATGAGAATCAGGTCGGGGGTGTCCTCGGCGCACTTGCGCACGGCTTCGGCACCATCGCTGGCCACCCAGATCACCTGGTGCGCCGGCTCGAAGGCCAGGGCCCGGCGCAATGCTTCTACTGCCATGGGCATATCGTTGACGATGGCGACCTTCATCCCTGAGCACCTCCGATCAGTTCTACCACGGCATCCAGCAACGCATCGTCGTGGAAGCTGGCCTTTGCCAAATAGTAGTCGGCGCCAGCGTCCAGACCACGGCGGCGATCTTCTTCACGGTCCTTGTACGACACCACCATCACCGGCAACGACTGCAACCGTTGGTCGCGGCGCACCAGGGTGACCAGTTCGATGCCGTCCATGCGCGGCATGTCGATGTCGGTGATCAGCAGGTCGAAGTCCTCGCTACGCAGGGCGTTCCAGCCATCCATGCCGTCCACCGCCACCGCGACGTCGTAGCCTCGGTTGCTCAGCAGCTTGCGTTGCAGCTCGCGCACGGTGAGCGAGTCGTCGACCACCAGGATACGCTTGCGGCTGACGCCTCGCGCCCCTTGCGCGCCGCGCTCGATACGTTCCAGTCGGCCTGTGCTGAGCAGTTTCTCGACCGAGCGCAACAAATCTTCGACATCAATGATCAGCACCACCGATCCATCGTCCAGCAACGCCCCGGCAGAGATGTCCTGGACCTTGCCCAGGCGCGGGTCGAGCGGCATCACCACCAGCACCCGCTCGCCGATCAGGCGCTCCACGGCCACCCCATACAGCTGCTCGCGCTCACGGATCACCACCACCCGCAAGCTGCTGGCCTCACCCTGCCCTGCCGGCCGGTTGAGCAACTGGCTGGCAGCCACCAGACCGATATGCCGGCCTTCGTGCCAGAAGTGCTGGCGACCCTCGATCTGCACGATCTCATCGCCCGCCACTTCGAGCGTGCGCTCGATATGCGCCAGGGGGAACGCATAAGCCTCCTCGCCCACCTCTACCACCAGGCTGCGCACCACCGACAGGGTCAGCGGCACCTCCAGGTGAAAGCGGCAGCCCTGGCCAGACACCTGGCTCAGCTCGATCGAACCGCGCAGGTCGCGCACCATGTGCTGCACGGCATCCAGGCCGACACCGCGGCCAGACACTTCGGTGACCTTGTCGCGCAGGCTGAAGCCGGGCAGGAACAGGAAAGTGAGCAGTTCGGCCTCGCTCATCTGCGCCACGGTATCGGCCGGCGACAGGCCGCGCTCGACGATGTTGCGTCTCAGGCGCTCAAGGTCGATACCGGCGCCATCATCGTTCAGTTCAAGGATCAGCAACCCGGCCTGGTGCGAGGCGCGCAGGCGGATCGTGCCCTCCGCAGGCTTGCCCGCCAGCAGGCGCCGCTCGGGCAGTTCGATACCATGGTCGACGGCATTGCGCAGCAAGTGGGTCAGCGGCGCTTCGAGCTTTTCCAGCACGTCGCGATCGACCTGGGTCTTTTCGCCATCGATCTGCAGTTGCACCTGCTTGCCAAGCGAACGGCCCAGGTCGCGGACCATGCGGCTCTGGCCAGTGAGCACGTCGGCAAACGGGCGCATGCGGCAGGCCAGTGCCGTGTCATACAGCAACTGGGCACGCTGGCTGGCCTGCCAGCCGAACTCGTCGAGGTCGGCAGCCTGCTGCTGCAGGATCTGCTGGGTTTCCAGCAGCAGGCGCTGGGTCTGGGCCAGGGCGTCGAGCACTTCGGGGCTCTGGCCACTGTCTTCGAGCTGCGTTTTCAGGCCGTCGAGGGCGCGCATGCCCTGGCCATGCATGCGTTTGAGGCGCTGCAAGGTGGCCAGGTAGGGCTTGAGGCGCTGGGTCTCGACCAACGACTTGCTCGACAGGTCGAGCAGGCTGTTCAAGCGGTCGGCGGTCACGCGCAAAACCCGCTCACCGCCCTCGACCGCGCGCTTGCCGGCCTTGCGCGGTACGGCCGGCTCCACCTCGGCCTCGACGGCCGCCGCCACCGGTTCGGGCTGGGCTGGCGGGGCCACCGGCAACGGTGGTTCGAGCGCAACTGCGGCGGGGGCTGGCGCGGCGCCAGGGTCGAGCAAGCTGGCCATCTGCAGCAGGAACGCCGGCACCAGCGCCTCGCCATTCGGGTCACCAGGCGTGGCGATATGCATCAGCAAGTCGGTGCCACGCAGCAGCGCATCGATATGTTCAGCGCGCAACAGCAGCCGGCCTTCCTGGGCCGCCACCAGGCAATCTTCCATGACATGGGCAACGCTGACCCCGGCGTCGATGCCGACGATGCGCGCCGCCCCTTTCAACGAATGCGCCGCACGCATGCAGGCTTCCAGCTGGTCAGCCTGGGTCGGGTTGCGTTCCAGTGCCATCAGCCCGGTACTGAGCACCTGGGTCTGCGCCTCGGCTTCCAGGCTGAACAGTTCGAGCAGCGATGCGTCGCGCATTTGCTCTGGGGTCATGACAGGCTCCGCTGCACGGCAGACAGTAATTGTTGATCGTCCAGCACCCGCACGCTGCGCCCGCGCCACTGCAATACCGCGGCAGTGAACGGCGCGGCATCCTCGCTAGCGCCCTGCTGCGCGGCATCGAGGCGGTGAATGCCATCGATCTCATCCACAGCCATCACCACTGGCCCACCTGACGCCGCCAGGATCAGCATGCGCGGCATCACCCGACCACTGCGCACAGGCTCGGACAAGCGCTCCACACCCAGCAGGTCGCCCAGCGACAGGCACGGCACCAGCACACCGCGCACGTTGGCTACGCCTTGCAGCACCCGAGAGCGCTGATGCGGCAACGAATGCACCGGCTGCAGGGGGGCGATCTCGGCCAGGCAGGCAGTGGCCAGGGCCAGCCACTCCTCGCCCAGGCGGAACAGCAGCAGCGAGCGCCCGGCGCCAGTTTCAACGGGGGTATCTGCGTGCGCCAGGTCGGCATCGATCAGCGCATAGCGGTCGAGCAGACGCGTGGCCGCCGCCGCGTAGACTTCGCAGTTGCGGCAATGGATGTGCCGCTCCAGCAACGGGCATTGCTTGTCGCCGTGTACACCGATGCGGTTCCAGCAGTCGTCGATGCGCTCATCGTCCTGGGCCAGCAGCTCCATCGCCTGTTCGGCTTTCATCGTTCAGACTCCCGACCAACCCGCGCCGCGCGTTCCTGCAGGCGGCGGGCACCGACTTCGTCGCCCTGGGCCGCCAGCAGCGTGGCCAGGTGCAGCAATGCCTCTGGGTGCTGAGGCTCCAGGTACAGTGCCTTGCGGTAATGGGTGAGCGCCTGTTGCGCATCGCCTTCGGTATCGCTCAGCAGCCCCAGCCAGTAGTAGACCTGGGCCTTGGGTGCAAACTGGCGCAGGTAGCGCTGGCAACTGGCGCGGGCCTGGGCGCTGTCGCCGGCATTGGCCTGGCGTGCGATGCTGGCCAGCAACTCGCTTTCGCTCTCGCGCGGGGGCGCTGCCGAAGGTGCAGGCGCAACTGCTCGCAGCGGCCGCGCAGGTGGCGAAGGAACGGGCCGTGGCCGACTTGGGGCAACGGGTTGCGCCACACGACTTGGCGGCAGGGCTGGCACGGCGGCCGCATCCGCCGGTTGCCGAACGTAGGCAAACGACTGGGCGATGCCCAACGGCCGCATCCCCAACCGCGCCAGCAGACTGCCCTCGGCCGGGCCGATGAACAGCACGCCCTGTGGCTGCGCCAGGCGCTTGAGCACTTCGAATACGCGCTGCTGGGTCGGCACATCGAAATAGATCAGCAGGTTGCGACAGAACACGAAGTCGTACTGGCCATTGCGGCTGGCGAGCGCCGGATCGAGCACGTTGCCGACCTCCAGGTTCACCTGCTGGCGTACCCGTTCATCCAGCTGGTGGCCGTCATCGCGTTCACGGAAATGGCGCTCGCGAAACGCCAGTTCGCTGCCACGGAACGAGTTGCGGCCATAAAAGCCCTGTATGCCTTTGGCGACAGAGCTTGGACTGATATCGATCCCGTCGATGCGGAAATCCAACGGGCTGATACCGGCGTCGAGCAAGGCCATGGCAAGCGAGTAAGGCTCCTCGCCAGTGGAGCTCGGCAGGCTGAGCAGGCGCAACGGCCGCTCACCGGCCAGTTCGGCCAGGCGCTTCTGGGCCAGGCCAACCAGCGCGGTGAACGATTCCGGGTAGCGGAAGAACCAGGTTTCCGGAACGATCACAGCCTCGATCAGGGCCAGTTGCTCGTCCGGCGACTGCTGCAAGCGGACCCAATAGTCATCCAGATCGGCGGCATTCAGCGCGATGCAGCGCTGGCGCAGGGCCCGCTCGACCATCGGCACGCCCACGGATTCGACATCCAGGCCAATGCGCTCCTGCAGGAAGCGGAAGAAACGTTGCTCGCTCATGGCGCCACCTGCCCTGGCTCGTGCGGGAACAACAGCTCGCGCACGCTATCCGTCAGCAGGTCATCCACCACGATCCGCTGCAGCAGGCCCTGGGCGTCCTGGCGAACCGGGCCCAGGTAGCGCGCTTCGCCGTTGTCCAGGCCATAGGGCTGGAACTCATCGGCCATGCAGCGCAGGGTTTCGGTGGCTTGCTCAAGGATCAACCCCAACACCTGTTCGTGCCGGTAACGCACCAGCACCAGGCGCGTGCTGGCGCGCTCGGCTGCCGGCTGGGCAAAGCTCAGCGCACTCAGGTCGACCACCGGCACCAGCACGCCGCGATGCGCCAGGATGCCGGCCACCCAGGCCGGCGCCTGAGCAATCGGCTTGAGCGGACGACGCGGCAGTACTTCGATCACTTCGCGAACGTCCAGGGCAAAGCGCTGCTGGTTGAGGCGAAACTGCAGGTACAGCGTGCCCTTGGCACTGGCCGCTGCTGCCGGGTTGGGATGCAGGTTGGTCATGGTGATCAGACTTTGAAGCGCGATACACCACCGCGCAGGCCGGCGGCCACCTGGCTCAGCTCATCGATGGCGAAGCTGGCCTGGCGCAGCGACTCCACCGTCTGGGTGCTGGCATCGCTGAGCTGGGCCAGGGCCTGGTTGATCTGCTCGGCACCGGTGGCCTGGGCCTGCATGCCCTCATTGACCATCAACACACGCGGTGCCAAGGCCTGCACCTGGTGAATGATCTGGCTCAGTTGTTCGCCCACCTGCTGCACCTCGAACATGCCGCGGCGCACTTCTTCGGAGAACTTGTCCATGCCCATCACCCCGGCCGACACCGCCGACTGGATTTCCCGCACCATCTGCTCGATGTCGTAGGTGGCCACGGCCGTCTGGTCGGCCAGGCGCCGCACCTCGGTGGCAACCACGGCAAAACCACGGCCATATTCACCGGCCTTTTCCGCCTCGATGGCGGCATTGAGCGAAAGCAGGTTGGTCTGGTCGGCCACCTTGACGATGGTCACCACCATCTGCGTGATGTTGCTGGCCTTTTCGTTGAGGATCCCCAGCTTGGCGTTGACCAGGTCGGCGGCGCCCATCACCTGGTGCATGGTCTCTTCCATGCGCGCCAGGCCCTGCTGGCCGGAGCCGGCCAGGCTGGAGGCCTGGTCGGCGGCGGAGGTGACCTCGGTCATGGTGCGCACCAGGTCGCGCGAGGTGGCGGCGATTTCACGCGAGGTGGCGCCGATCTCGGTGGTGGTGGCGGCCGTTTCGGTGGCGGTGGCCTGCTGTTGCTTGGAGGTGGCGGCAATCTCGGTGACCGAGGTGGTCACCTGCACCGATGAGCGCTGCGCCTGGGCCACGAGGTTGGCCAACGCTTCGGCCATTTCGTTGAAGCCGCTTTCGATGGCGCCGAACTCATCCTTGCGGTCCAGGCTCAGGCGCATGCTGAGGTCGCCCGAGCGCAGTTTGTCGAGGGCATGTACCACGCGTTGCACCGGCGCGGTAATGGCGCGCATCAGCAGCAGGCCGCAGATACCGGCGGCAATGATCGCCAGCAGCAGCGAGACCATCATGCTGCCCTTGGCGGTGCTCACGGCACTGACAATTTCGTGGGTGGCGGCGTCCGCGGACTGGCGGTTGTGCTCGATCACCGTGTTCAGGTGCTTGCGCCCGTCCACCCAGGCCGGGGTGAGCACCTCACCGATCAACCGCTCGGCTTCGGCGTAGTTGTGCTGGCGGTAGGCGTCGAGGACCTGGCCGACCACCTTCAGGTAGTTTTCCTCGAGCTTGATGAAGGTGTCGAAACGCTCCTGGTCGTCGGTGTCCTGGATGGTGCCCTGGTAGCTGGCCATGTACTGCTTGAGGCGATCCTCGAAGCTCTTGAACAGCTCCATGTCGGCCTGGGTGATTTCGCGGCGGTTGGACAGGCCCACCAGCTGCTGGCTGGTGACGTAGCTGTCGACCCAGGCGCTGCGGATCATCGAGCTGTAGTAAACACCTGGAATGCTGTCTGTCCCCACCGCTTCCTCGGCACTTTCGATCGTCACCAGCCGCGAGTAGGCGGCTACGATCATCAGCAGCATGATGGCGATGATCACGGCGAAACTTGCCAGGATCCGTTGGCGCAAGGTCCAGTTCTTCACATTCAGCCCTCAGGAATTCACAACGAGCGGGAAAAATCGCCGAAGTATAGCCCAGGCTTCCTACGCTTTTGCGGCTGAAATACGAGGTATTCAGGCCTCTATCGCTGGCGGACAGGCCATTTGCCAGTTCATTGGGCTGCGGCAAGCCGTACCTGGCTCTCCAGTTCCTGGCGCAGGGCCGGGTCGAGGCGCAGCTGGCGGGCCAGTTCGTCGAGGTAGGCGCGCTCCATGAAGTTTTCCTGATCGACCATCATCACGCTGGCCAGGTACATCTCGGCAGCCATCTCCGGCGTTTGCGCGGCGCGGGCGACTTCGGCAGGGTCCAACGGTTTGTTCAGCTCATCGTGCAGCCAGTGCTGCAGCTCGCGATCGCTGTCCAGGCGGGTGAATTCGCCTTCGATCAGGGCCCGCTCGCGCTGATCGATATGGCCATCGGACTTGGCCGCTGCCACCAATGCGCGCAGCACCGCCTGGCTGTGCTGTTCGGCCTGGGCTGGCGGCAGTCGGTCGAGGGTCTGCGGCTCGGCGCCCTGCCCTGTGCCCTGGCGCGCCTGCCAGTTGCCATAGGCCTTGTAGGCCAGCACGCCAAGCGCCGCCAGGCCACCGTAAGTGAGCACCTTGCCGCCATACTTGCGGGCTTTCTTGCTGCCCAGCAACAGGCCCAGCGCACCCGCCCCCAAGGCGCCTGTGCCGGCACCGGAGAGCAGGCTACCCAGCCCACCGGCGCCAGCCGACGGCTTGCCCGCCCCGGACTGCTTGTTGAGCAGTTCCTGGCCGGATTTGAGCAATTGATCGAGCAGGCCCCGAGTGTTCATGTGCATGTCTCCACGGTACGAAAGGGAAAGCGCAGCGTAAGGCTTGCCACGTAACCGGCCACCCAATGATTTGCTTCCGGATGTTGCATTAGCTGGCAAAAAGCCAACTAGACTCGTGATCGCCAACCACTCGCACAAGCAACTACGCTTATAACCATTGCTTTACTGCTTTCTTGACGACTGCCCCGACCAAGATCTCCAAGAAGAGGGAACACCATGTCAGTGCACAAGACCGCATTGCTCGGCGCCGTGACCGGCGCGTTGCTGGCCAGCGCCGGCCTGCAGGCCGCCGACCTGCCCAAGGCCGTGGGCGCCGGCGAAGGCCAACTGGATATCGTCGCCTGGCCCGGCTACATCGAGCGCGGTGAAAGCGACAAGGCCTACGACTGGGTCACCGGCTTCGAAAAGGAAACCGGCTGCAAGGTGAGCGTCAAGACCGCAGCCACCTCCGATGAAATGGTCAGCCTGATGACCAAGGGCGGCTACGACCTGGTGACCGCTTCCGGCGACGCCTCGCTGCGCCTGATCGTCGGCAAGCGCGTACAGCCCATCAACACTGCGCTGATCCCCAACTGGAAGCACATCGACCCACGCCTGCAGAATGGTGGCTGGTACGTGCTCGACAAACAGGTGTACGGCACGCCATACCAGTGGGGCCCGAACGTGCTGCTGTACAACACCAATACCTTCAAGCAGGCACCGACCAGCTGGAGCGTGGTGTTCGAGCCCCAGGACCTGCCCGATGGCAAGCCGAACAAGGGCCGCGTGCAGGCGTATGACGGACCGATCTACATCGCCGACGCGGCGCTGTACCTGAAATCAGCCAAACCCGAGCTGGGCATCAAGGACCCGTACGAGCTCAATGAAGCACAGTACAAGGCCGTGCTCGAGCTGCTGCGCCAACAGCAACCGCTGATCCACCGTTACTGGCACGACGCCACGGTGCAGATGAGCGATGTGAAGAACGAAGGCGTGGTCGCCTCCAGTTCGTGGGGCTACATGGTCAATGGCCTGAAGGCCGAGAACCAGCCAGTGGCCTCGACCATTCCGAAGGAAGGTGCCACCGGCTGGGCCGACACCACCATGCTGCACAGCGAGGCCAAGCACCCCAATTGCGCCTACAAGTGGATGGACTGGTCGCTGCAGCCGAAAGTGCAGGGCGACGTGGCAGCCTGGTTCGGCTCGCTGCCGGCAGTGCCTGACGCCTGTACCCATAGCGAACTGCTGGGTGCCGAGGGCTGCAAGACGAACGGCTGGGACAACTTCGACAAGATCGCCTTCTGGAAAACCCCACAGGCCCAGGGCGGCAAATTCGTGCCATATAGCCGCTGGACCCAGGATTACATTGCGATCATGGGCGGGCGCTGAGGCCGGTTGAAGCCTGTTCTGGCCTCTTCGCGGGGCAAGCCCGCTCCCACAGAAATATCACTGGCCTGAAGGTTGTGAGAGTCCTGTGGGAGCGGGCTTGTCCTGCGAAGAGGCCAGTGCAGGAGACAGGAATCGAACGGAGCCAATGCAATGCCCCTAGCCGTCCAGTTCACCCAGGTTTCCCGCACCTTCGGCGAGGTCAAGGCCGTCGACCAGGTCAGCATCGACATCGAAGACGGCGAATTTTTCTCCATGCTCGGCCCTTCCGGCTCGGGCAAGACCACCTGCCTGCGCCTGATCGCCGGCTTCGAGCAACCCAACAGCGGCTCGATCCGCATCCATGGCGTCGAGGCCGCTGGCGTGCCGCCCTACCAGCGTGACGTCAACACCGTGTTCCAGGACTACGCCCTGTTCCCGCACATGAACGTGCGCGACAACATCGCCTATGGCCTCAAGGTCAAGGGCGTGGCCAGGGCCGAACGCTTGGCGCGCGCCGAAGAAGCGTTGGCCATGGTCGCCCTGGCCGGTTACGGCGAACGCAAACCGGCGCAACTCTCTGGCGGCCAGCGCCAGCGCGTGGCCCTGGCCCGCGCGCTGGTCAACCGGCCACGGGTACTGCTGCTGGACGAACCGCTGGGCGCGCTCGACCTGAAGCTGCGCGAACAGATGCAGGGCGAATTGAAGAAGCTGCAGCGCCAGCTGGGCATCACGTTCATCTTCGTCACCCACGACCAGACCGAAGCGCTGTCGATGTCGGACCGGGTGGCGGTGTTCAACCGTGGCCGCATCGAGCAGGTCGACACGCCACGCAACCTGTACATGAAGCCCGCGACCACCTTCGTCGCCGAGTTCGTCGGCACCTCCAACGTCATCCGTGGCGACCTCGCCGAACGACTCAGCGGCAGTCGCTCGCCGTTTTCCATTCGCCCCGAGCATATCCGCCTGGTGGACCAGCCAGGCCAGGCGCAAGACGTTCAGCTCAGTGGCCTGCTGCGCGACGTCCAGTATCAGGGCAGCGCCACCCGCTACGAGGTACAACTGGACAGCGGCCAGCTTCTGGCAGTGAGCCACGCCAACGACCGCTGGCAGGAGCAGCCACGGCCCTGGCAGGCCGGCCAGCAGGTGCAGGTGCGCTGGCCACGCGAAGCGATGACCGCCTTGCAGGAAACCGTGCAGGCAGAGGCCCACTGACATGCGCCGCATATCCGACCTGCTGTACCGGCGCCCCAACCTTTACCTGGCACTGCTGCTGATCCCCCCGCTGACCTGGTTCGGCGCCATCTACCTGGGCTCGCTGCTCAGCTTGCTGTGGCAAGGCTTCTACACCTTCGACGACTTCACCATGGCGGTTACCCCGGAGCTGACCCTGGGCAACTTCGCCGCGCTGTTCAACCCGTCCAACTTCGACATCATCCTGCGCACCCTGACCATGGCCGTGGCCGTATCGCTGGCCAGTGCGGTGCTGGCCTTCCCGATCGCCTACTACATGGCGCGCTACACCAGCGGCAAGACCAAGGCGTTTTTCTACATCGCGGTGATGATGCCGATGTGGGCCAGCTACATCGTCAAGACCTATGCCTGGACCCTGCTGCTGGCCAAGGGCGGGGTGGCCCAGTGGTTCGTCCAGCAGCTGCACCTGGACGCCCTGCTGCAAGCCGTGCTGACGGTGCCTGGCGTTGGCGGCAGCACGCTGTCGACCTCGCACCTGGGGCGCTTCATGGTGTTCGTGTACATCTGGCTGCCATTCATGATCCTGCCGATCCAGGCCTCGCTGGAGCGCCTGCCGCCGTCGTTGCTGCAGGCTTCGGCAGACCTGGGTGCCCGGCCCGGGCAAACGTTCCTGCAGGTTATTTTGCCGCTGTCGATCCCCGGGATTGCCGCCGGCTCGATCTTCACCTTCTCGCTGACCCTGGGCGACTTCATCGTCCCGCAGCTGGTCGGCCCACCGGGCTATTTCATCGGCAGCATGGTCTATGCCCAGCAAGGGGCGATCGGCAACATGCCGATGGCTGCGGCGTTCACGCTGGTGCCGATCGTGCTGATTGCCGTGTATCTGTCCATCGTCAAGCGCCTGGGGGCTTTCGATGCACTCTGAAAAAGCGTCGGTCGGCCTGCGCCTGGCGGCCTGGGGCGGGTTGCTGTTCCTGCACTTCCCGATCCTGATCATCTTCCTGTACGCCTTCAACACCGAAGACGCAGCGTTCAGCTTCCCGCCCAAGGGCTTCACCCTCAACTGGTTCGCCGTGGCCTTCGCCCGCCCCGACGTGCTCGAAGCCATCAAACTGTCGCTGCAGGTGGCCTGCCTGGCCACGCTGATCGCGCTGGTGCTCGGCACCCTGGCCTCGGCAGCGCTGTACCGGCGCAGCTTCTTCGGCAAGGAGAGCATCTCGCTGATGCTGATCCTGCCGATCGCCCTGCCCGGCATCATCACCGGTATCGCCCTGCTCTCGGCATTCAAGCGCCTGGGCATAGAGCCCGGCGTGTTCACCATCGTGATAGGCCATGCCACGTTCTGCGTGGTGATCGTCTACAACAACGTGATCGCCCGCCTGCGGCGCACCTCGCAGAGCCTGATCGAGGCGTCCATGGACCTCGGCGCCGATGGCTGGCAGACCTTCCGCTACATCATCCTGCCCAACCTCGGCTCGGCCCTGCTGGCCGGCGGTATGCTGGCGTTCGCCCTGTCGTTCGACGAGATCATCGTCACCACCTTCACCGCAGGCCACGAACGCACCCTGCCGATCTGGCTGCTCAACCAGCTCAGCCGCCCGCGTGACGTGCCGGTGACCAACGTGGTCGCCATGATGGTGATGCTGGTGACCATGCTGCCGATTCTCGGCGCCTATTACCTGACCCGTGGCGGCGAAAGCGTTGCGGGCAGTGGCAAATGACCCACGAGGAGTCCCCCGATGCAAACGAAAATGCTGATCAACGGCAAGCTGGTCGCAGGCGATGGCCCAGCCTGGACCGTGCTCAACCCGGCCGAGGGCAGCGCCCTGGCGCAGATCAACGAAGCCACCGAGGCCCAGGTCGATACCGCCGTGCGTGCCGCCGACCAGGCCTTCGACAGCTGGTCGCAGACCAGCCCCAAGGAACGCTCGCTGACGCTGCTGGCGCTGGCCGACACCATCGAAGCCCATGGCGATGAACTGGCCCGGCTGGAGTCGCAGAACTGCGGCAAGCCGTTTGCCGCGGCCCTGAATGACGAAATCCCGGCCATCGCCGACGTGTTCCGTTACTTCGCCGGCGCCGCCCGCTGCCTCGGTGGCTCGGCGGCGGGTGAATACCTGCCGGGCCATACCTCGATGATCCGCCGCGATCCGTTGGGCGTGGTGGCCTCGATCGCGCCATGGAACTACCCGCTGATGATGCTGGCGTGGAAGATCGCCCCGGCCCTGGCAGCCGGCAACACCGTGGTCATCAAGCCCTCGGAAATGACCCCGTTGACCGCCCTGCGCCTGGGCGAGCTGGCCAAGGACCTGCTGCCGCCCGGCGTGCTCAATATCCTGTTCGGCCGCGGGCAGACGGTCGGCAACCCACTGGTCACCCACCCCAAGGTGCGCATGGTGTCGCTGACCGGCTCCATCCCGACCGGGGCACATATCATTGGTGCCACTGCCAACAGCGTTAAGCGCATGCACATGGAACTGGGCGGCAAGGCGCCGGTGCTGGTGTTCGACGACGCAGATATCGACGCGGCCATCGACGGCATCCGCACGTTCGGTTTCTACAATGCGGGCCAGGACTGCACCGCCGCCTGCCGCCTGTATGTGCAGGCGGGTATCTATGAGCGCTTCGTCGAACGCCTGGGCAAGGCCGTTTCCAGCCTCAAGGCCGGCCTGCAGGATGCCGAGGACACCGAACTCGGCCCGCTGATCAGCGCCCAGCACCGCGACAAGGTGGCCGGCCTGGTCCAGCGCGCCATCGCCCAGCCACATATCCGCCTGGTGACTGGCGGCAAGGTGATTGCGGGGGATGGCTTCTTCTTCGAGCCGACCGTGCTGGCCGACGCCTTGCAGGATGACGAGATCGTGCGCAACGAGGTGTTCGGCCCGGTGGTATCGGTGACCCGCTTCAGCACCGAGGAGCAGGCACTGGAATGGGCCAACGATTCCGAATACGGCCTGGCATCATCGGTGTGGACCCGTGACACCGGCCGCGCCCACCGCCTGGCGGCGCGTTTGCAGTATGGCTGCACCTGGGTCAACACCCACTTCATGCTGGTCAGCGAAATGCCCCATGGCGGGCAGAAGCACTCGGGGTATGGCAAGGACATGTCGATGTATGGGCTGGAGGACTACACCTGTGTGCGGCATGTGATGATCAAGCATTGACGTGGGGCGGGTGGCGCATGCCTGTAGTTGTTTAGCGCCTGCGAGATCGAGCGCCGCGCGGGCGGCGCTCGATTTCCGCCCCACCGCACGGCTGACGTCAGGCACCCGCACTCCAAATGCCCTAATCTCGCAAATCCGACTCGTGAATCGGGTTGGCCCGGCTGGTCGCCCTTTGGTATTGCGCCGGCCAAGTGGCTTTGTTGCCACCCAAGTCATCATCGGCATGCAGCGGCCAGTAAGGATCGCGCAGGAGCTCCCGCGCCAGGAAGATCACATCGGCCTGCCCGGTGCGCAGAATATGCTCGGCCTGGGCCGGTTCGGTGATCATGCCGACGGTGCCCGTGGCAATCTCTGCTTCCTTGCGCACGCGTTCTGCAAAGCGGGTCTGATAGCCCGGGCCAGTTGGGATTTCGGCATTGACCGAGGTGCCACCGGAGGACACGTCGATCAGGTCGACACCCAGCACCCGCAGGCGGCGGGCCAGTTCGACGGTTTCATCCGGGTTCCAGCCATCCTCGACCCAGTCGGTTGCCGATACGCGCACGAACAGCGGCAGCTCTGCAGGCCAGACATTGCGCACGGCCTCGACCACCTGCAGGGTCAGGCGGATGCGGTTCTCGAAGCAGCTACCGTACTCGTCACGGCGCTGGTTACTCAGTGGTGAGAGGAACTGGTGCAGGAGATACCCATGGGCCGCGTGGATTTCGACGACCTTGAAGCCGGCTTTCAGCGCCCGCTCGGTCGAGGCGACGAAGGCATTGATCACGCCCTGAATCTCGTCCTTGCTCAATTCGCGCGGAGGCGTGTGCTGCGGGTCGAAGGCGATCTTCGAAGGGCCCACCGGCTGCCAGCCACCGTCCTCGAGCTTCACACTGCCCTGCTTGCCCAACCAGGGCCGATAGGTACTGGCCTTGCGCCCGGCGTGGGCCAGCTGGATGCCGGGGACGGCGCCTTGAGCGGTAATGAAACGGGTGATGCGCTGCAATGGGACGATCTGGTCGTCATTCCACAGGCCGAGGTCTTCGGCAGTGATGCGACCATCGGCAGTCACCGCGACGGCTTCGCTGATGACCAGGCCCGCGCCACCCACGGCGCGGCTCCCCAGGTGAACGAGATGCCAATCGTTGGCCAGGCCATCGATAGCGGAATACTGGCACATCGGCGAGACCGCGATGCGGTTGGGCAGCGTCAGCTGACGCAGGGTGTAAGGCTCGAGCAGCAGGCTCATGAGAGCACCTCCCAAGGACTCCAATGGTGATCCGGTCCGGACACTCAAGTGCACATCCCTGGCCCGGTGCCGGTCATTAATCAGACTAGACCAGATTGGTGGGGGGGAAGGTTCAGTGGGATGGCGGGGTGTTCGTCGGAAGGTTTGCAGCGCCTGTCAGATCGAGCGCCGCCCGCGCGGCGCGTCAGGGCGGCCAGGTGTTCGCCGGTAGTTTTGCAGCGTCTATGAGATCGAGCGCCGCCCGCGCGGCGCATCGCGGATAAATCCGCTCCTACATTTGTTGCAACATGGCCATGCCTGTGAGGCCATGGTTGTTAGCCTGTCTGCAAGACTTAAGACATGCGCCAAGGCTGGCAACCATGGCGTTACAGGTTCGGCACGTTGCAACAAATGTAGGAGCGGATTTATCCGCGATGCGCCGCGCGGGCGTCGCTCGATTTCAGCAACCCTGCAAGAACCAAGGCGGGCACCATCTCTAAGCGCCGCTCACTGAGATTTCCGACTGGTCCGACACATGTATCAGATGCTTCCTACGCATATGAACTGGCGGGGAATAGATAAGGGAAATATCCTACAAACCCTGTCGACTCGCGTCTGATTGTCCCTGGAAACACCGCCCTTTAGGCTTTTTCGGGTCGCTGAAAGCATCAGCGATGCGGGTGTGGAAACCCGGACAATCTTCAAGTGCCTGTCGTAATGGCAGCTGTACGCGGGAGGCCGTATGGCCTACCGGGGTTCCTTGAAGACCGGTTTTCCACCCCGCGTACAGTTGCCGCCTTTCGTGTGGAAACGGCGGTGGCAACTCCTTTAATCTTCAAGGAATTGCTATGAAAAAGATCGTCCCCGACCCACCCCATCATTTCGACCTTCCCTCCGAAAAGACCCTCACCAACGCCGTCAGCGAGGGCATCGTGCCCATCGACCACGTGGTGATGAACGTCACCCATTACCTGATGCTTGCCTACAACCATTGCCACCGGACCCTCGATGCCATCGAAGATGACAGCACCCGGGAATCGCTGGTGAATGGGCTGCGTGCCATGCAGATTGCCTGGGGCCAGGCGGATGCGCTGTCACTGGCCCTGGAGCGAACTACCAGCCTGCATTGAAGTTGGATTCACGGGCCTCTTCGCTCCCACAGCTCAGGCGCAAGCCTTGAGCCTTGTGATGCCCCTGTGGGAGCGGGTTTACCCGCGAAGAGGCCGGAACAGGCAATCGAAACATATCAGGAGGGCATTCGATGACCCCAGACGACACCCAATTCACTGTCGGCAAGACCACCTTCTTCCAAGGCGAACACCAGACCCATCCCCTGTTCCGCATCGAGCCAGGCATTCCCTGCCGGGATGCCCGCGAGCAGGCTTCAGAGTTAATGGGGTATGTGCGGGAACTGACCATCATCGGACTGATGGATGAGAAACCCATGATGATCTGGGCATCCCACTACCTCAGTGCCATGGCCAAGGCACTCATGGATGATGCCGAATTAGGCATGACAGGCTAACCAATGGATTCCGGCTTGTTAATGCGTCAGGGCGGCCAGGTGTTCGCCGGCAGTTTTGCAGCGCCTATGAGATCGAGTGCCGCGCGGGCGGCGCTCGATGTCCGCAACCCCACAAAACCCAAGGCAGGCACCTGCAGGACCCTCAGCGCGGCTCCATATGCGCAATCATCAACTGCACGCTCTCATTCCCGCGAAACTCATTCACATCCAGCTTGTACGCCAACTCCACCCACCGCACCGTCGGGTTCGGCCACACATCACGGTCGATGCCAAACGCAATACCATCCAGCCGGACCGAGCCGCACTCGCTCTTGAGCACCACCTTCAAGTGCCGCTCGCCGACCACACGTTGCTCCACCAACTGGAACACCCCATGGAACAGCGGCTCGGGGAAGTGCTGCCCCCAAGGCCCGGCGTTGCGCAGGGCCTTGGCCAGGTCGAGGTGGAACTCCTCCACCGCCAGGCTGCCGTCCGACAGCAGACGACCGGTCAGGTCCTCCTCACGCAGCTGGCGCCGCACTTCTTCATCGAAGGCTTCGGCGAACGCCGGGAAATTGCTTTCCGGCAGGGACAACCCCGCCGCCATGGCATGCCCGCCGAACTTGCTGATCAGCTGCGGCTGGCGCGCTGCCACGGCGTCCAGCGCGTCGCGGATATGGAAGCCCGGCACCGAACGGGCCGAACCCTTGAGCATGCCGTCGCCCGCATCGGCGAAGGCGATGGTCGGCCGGTGGTAGCGCTCCTTCAGGCGCGAGGCGAGGATCCCGATCACACCCTGGTGCCAATCGGCATCGAACAGGCACAAGCCATAAGGCATGGACTCGACCGGCAGGTCCTTGAGCTGGGCCAGGGCCTCGCGCTGCATGCCCTGCTCGATCGACTTGCGGTCCTGGTTCAGATCATCCAACTGCTGGGCCATGTCCTGGGCCAAGGCCTGGTCTTCACACAGCAGGCATTCGATGCCCAGGCTCATGTCATCCAGGCGCCCGGCGGCATTGAGCCGTGGGCCGAGGATGAAGCCGAGGTCAGTGGAGGTGATGCGCCGATGGTCACGCCGTGCCACTTCAAGGATGGCCTTGAGGCCAGGCCGTGCACGGCCGGCGCGGATGCGCTCAAGGCCCTGGTGGACGAGGATGCGGTTGTTGGCATCCAGCGGCACCACGTCGGCGACGCTGCCCAGGGCGACCAGGTCGAGCAGCTCGCCAATGTTCGGCTGCGGCTGCGTTTCATAGCGCCCCAGGCTGCGCAGGCGTGCACGCAGGGCCATCAGCACATAGAAGATCACCCCGACCCCGGCCAGCGATTTGCTGGGGAAGCCGCATCCAGGCTGGTTCGGATTGACGATGGCGTCGGCGTCCGGCAACTGCTGGCCCGGCAGGTGGTGGTCGGTGACCAGCACCTTGAGCCCGGCCGCCTTGGCGGCGGCAACACCTTCGACGCTGGAGATACCGTTATCGACGGTAACCAGCAGGTCCGGCTGGCGCTCGAGCGCCACCTGGACGATCTCTGGTGTCAGGCCATAGCCGTATTCGAAGCGGTTGGGCACCAGGTAATCGACATGGGCCGCGCCCAGCAGGCGCAGGCCGAGCACGCCAACGGTGCTGGCGGTGGCGCCGTCGGCGTCGAAGTCGCCGACGATGAGGATGCGCTGGCGTTGGTCGAGGGCTTCGACCAGCAAGTCCACCGCCGCCTCGATGCCCTTGAGCTGCTGATACGGCAGCAGCCGCGCCAGGCTCTTGTCCAGTTCGGCTTCGGACTGCACGCCGCGGGCGGCGTACAGGCGGGTCAGCAAAGGTGGCAGGTTACCCAGAAATGGCAGGGTCGATGGCAGCGGGCGGGGTTCGATACGCATGGGGTCTTCGGCAGTCAGGTGTCAGTCGGTTCAGCCACGCTCACCGAGCAGCCATTGCAGTTGCACTTCGTGCTGGCCACGGTCGTCGGTAACAAATATGGTGCCTTCGCTGATCATCACATCCCACTTGATGGTGCGTGGCATGTCGGTGGCCAGGACTTCCAGCACCTCCTGCGGCACAGCGGCAATGCTCAGGTTCTTCAGGCCCTTGACCGCACCCACCACCTTGCCTTCCCACACCCGCAGGCTGCCGTAGGCCAGCAGGCTGGTGCGCTCGGTGCGGCGCGAGCACCAGGTCAGGCGATCGGCATCCGGCTGGCCGACTTCGATCCAGTGCAGGATGCGGTCGTCCAGGCTCTTTTCCCACAGCGCCGCTTCATCCACATCGGACAGGCCACGGCCGAACGACAGGTTCTCGTTGTACCACAGGGCATAGGCCAGCAGGCGCACAGCCATGCGCTCTTCGGTTTCCGAAGGGTGGCGGGCGATAGTCTGACGGACGTTTTCGTACACGCCGCGGTCGAGGTCGGTCAGGTTCAGTTCGAATTTGTAGGTGGTGGACGGCTGTGCCATGGTCGAAGGGGCTTCGTGCGTAGAAAAAAGTCACCTAGTCTAACCGATCCTGCCTGCGCTTGCGCCGGAGCAGTATCGGCCGCTTCGGACCTATGCTAAAACCACGGCTCTGACCAGTTGCCACGGATGCCTCATGTCTACGCCCAGCAAACCCCTCGCCGGCCTGAAAGTCATCGAGCTCGGCACCTTGATCGCCGGGCCGTTCGCCTCGCGAATCTGCGCCGAATTCGGCGCTGAAGTGATCAAGGTCGAGTCGCCGGACGGCGGCGACCCGCTGCGCAAATGGCGCAAGCTGTACGAGGGCACATCGCTGTGGTGGTTCGTGCAGGCGCGCAACAAGCAGTCGCTGACGCTCAACCTCAAGCACCCCGAAGGCCGTGAAGTGCTCAAGCGCCTGCTCGGCGAGGCCGACATCCTGATCGAGAACTTCCGCCCCGGCGTGCTGGAAAAGCTCGGCCTGGGCTGGGACGTGCTGCACGCCCTCAACCCGCGCCTGGTGATGGTGCGCCTGTCCGGCTTTGGCCAGACCGGGCCGATGAAGGACCAACCGGGCTTCGGTGCGGTCGGTGAATCGATGGGCGGCCTGCGCTACATCACCGGCTTCGACGACCGCCCGCCAGTACGCACCGGGATTTCCATCGGTGATTCGATCGCTGCGCTGTGGGGTGTGATTGGCGCGCTGATGGCACTGCGTCATCGCGAGGTCAATGGCGGCCAGGGCCAGGTGGTGGACGTGGCGCTGTACGAAGCGATCTTCGCCATGATGGAGAGCATGGTCCCGGAGTTCGACGTGTTCGGTTTCATCCGCGAGCGTACCGGCAACATCATGCCGGGCATCACGCCCTCCTCCATCCACACCAGCGCCGACGGCAAGCATGTGCAGATCGGCGCCAACGGTGACGCCATCTTCAAGCGTTTCATGCAGGCCATCGGCCGCACCGACCTGGCCAACGACCCGGACCTGGCCAGCAATGACGGCCGCGATGCCCGGCGCGACGAGCTGTACGGAGTGATCGACCGCTGGGCCAACAGCCTGCCGCTGGACCAACTGATGCAGGTGCTCAACGACGCCGAAGTGCCGGCCAGCCGGATCTACTCGGCCGAGGACATGTTCAGCGACCCGCAGTACCTGGCCCGTGAGATGTTCCTGCAAGCGCGCCTGCCGGACGGCAAGCCGTTCAAGATGCCGGGCATCGTGCCCAAGCTCTCGCAAACCCCGGGCTCTGCCGAATGGGTTGGCCCGACACTGGGTGAACATACCGACAGCGTGCTGGCTTCGCTGGGCTATGACCAGGCGGCGATCGCCAGCCTGCGCCAGGCGGGCACGGTCTGAGGCTGCTGCAGATGCGTTCACTGGCCCTGTGCTGCGCGCTGCTGCTTGCCCTGCTGGTGGCGCCGGCGCAAGCCAAGGAACGCCTGCTGTGGCTGGTGCGCGACCTGCCGCCATTCACCGTGTATGAAGGCACGGAGAAAGGCCACGGGGTCATCGACCAGATGCTGCCGCTGCTGATCGAGCAGATGCCCGAATACGACCACAGCATCATCCGGGTCAACCGTGCGCGCGGGATCCAGATGCTCCAGGACCCGGCCAGCTTCACCTGCGACCCGACACTGCTGTGGACGGCGGAGCGTGCGAAATTCGTGTACTTCTCAGAGCCGACGCTCGGCGTGCTGAGCAGCGGTGTGGTGGTGCGCAAGAACGGGCAGGCGCTGCTGGCACCATTCCTCGACGGCCAGGAGATCGACCTCAAGGGTTTGCTCGGCAATACCCAGCTCAAGCTGGGCATCGTCGCCGAACGCAGCTACAGCAGCCAGGTCGACGAGATCCTGCGCCAGCTGCCAGACTCGGCGTTCAGCCGCCATTACGGCAACGATGCCACCGCCAACCTGCTGCAGATGCAACAGCTTGGGCGCCTGCAACTGGTGCTCGGCTACTGGCCGGAGGTGCGCTATCTGATTCAGCAACAGGGCGGCTCGCCGGCGGACTACCAGTTTCACCCGATTCAGGGCGTGAACCGCTACCAGTTCCTGCACGTAGGCTGCTCGGACACGCCACTGGGGCGCGCCGCCATCAGCCACATCAACCAGTTGCTGCCAGCCCTGCGCCAGAACACGCTGCCTGCCCTGTATGCACACTGGCTGGACCCCGAGCTGCGCGCAAGCTACCTGGAAGAAAGCAGGTACTTCTTCGAAAACCGCTGAGTTTCAGCCAGTGGAAGCGGGGGCAAAAAAGAAACCCCGGACGCTGGGGAAGACGCCCGGGGCCAATCGAAAGTCCTCATGGACTTCCAGCGGCAACCTGCCAGTACCGGAGCTATGCACTGGCCGGCTGCCCTTGGTATTTCTGATACGCCAGTCAGGCAAAGGTTCCCTGCGGCTGCTGGCGCTGTTGCAATGCCGCGATCACACAGGGCTGCAAGCGCCCTTCGACAATCTGCAGGTCACGGTGCAAGCCGTCTACCAGGTCGATCAGCAGGCTTTGCTCCTGCAACTGGCGCAGGCTGACCGTACGTCGCAAGGCTGTGCCACCGAGGCTGTCGTACACGGTCAGTTGGCGATTGCCGCTGGCATCCGTTGCCCCCAGCTTGGCTTGGTAGGGGGTGAGGGCGTCGTTGAGCAGTCTGCAGATTCTTTCCATCCGGATCACTCGCTTGTAATGGGACATGAAGGAACTGACCAGCAAGCGCGGCAGAAAGTTCGTTACGCCACGGCTGTGCTAGTGAGCATGCGTGGGTGACGTGACAGTTTGAATACGCTTGAGGGCTCGGTGCCAACGCCCGACCGGCAGGGGCCAAGGCAGGTCAGCCAGGACCCACAAGCCTCGGCGCCGGGCTTCGGTGGCGAGGTTCGGGCTGCCTGCACTGGCATGGCCGACGAACAGCACGGCACGGGTGTTACAGGCCCGTTCGAGCACGGCCAGGCCATCGCTCACGGCATGCTCAAGGATCAGCAGGTCCGCGCGCGGTTGACGGGCCAGGCAGGTGTCGAGGTCAGCCAGGTCGAGGGTGACGCGCACGTTGAACAGGCCTTGGGCGTTACAGGCCTGATGCAGGGGGATCTGGTGAGATGGGCGTGCCGGGTGGATCAACACGTAGGGCTGTCGCATGTGCCGCTCCTTGGGGGAAGGACCGGTCACTCTAGGCAAGGCTTCCACAGCCTTACATAGGACAATTCCGTGAAAGGTATAGGAAGTTTCTGAACCTGGGGCTGCTCCGCAGCCCATTCGCGGGACGAGCCCGCTCCCACAGAGAGCCCACGTTCCTCAAGGACTGTGCAATCCCTGTGGGAACCGCGCTTGCCGGCGAAGCGGCCCCACGGTTTCAAGGTCGTTGCATGAAATTGCCGGGGCCGCTTTGCGGCCCTTCGCCGGCAAGCGCGGCTCCCACAAGTACAGCGCACGCCTGGCCTGTGGGAGCGGGCTTGCCCCGCGAATGGGCCGCAAAGCGGCCCCCGATGTTAATGAGACTACAAAGGCTTGCCGCGATTACCATGCTGGCTGACAAAGGCTTGGACAGCCTTCAGGTCATTGGCCAGCACAGTGCAACGCTCTTCACGGCTGAACAGGTCGCTCAGGTGCGCCGGCAGCTCCAGTGCCTTGCCGACACCGGCCTTCTCCACCGCTTCCGGGAACTTGACCGGGTGCGCGGTGCCCAGCACCACCATCGGCGTGTCCAGGCTGCGGCGGCATTCGCGGGCGGCCTTCACACCGATTGCGGTGTGCGGGTCGAGCACTTCACCGGTGGCGGCAAACACCTCGGCGATGGTCTCGCAGGTTTGCTCGTCGCTGACTGCCAGCGAGTCGAACAGCTTACGCGCCTCGGTCCAGCGGTCCTGTTCGACGCTGAAGCCGCCACCCTGCTTGAAGGTCGCCATCAGCTCGGCCAGTGCGGCGCCATTGCGGCCGTGCAGGTCGAACAGCAGGCGTTCGAAGTTGGACGACACCATGATGTCCATCGATGGCGACAGGGTCGCGTGCAGGGTTTCCTTCACGTACTGGTTGCCGCTCATGAAGCGGTGCAGGATGTCGTTGCGGTTGGTGGCAACGATCAGCTGGCTGACCGGCAGGCCCATGTTGCGCGCCAGGTAACCGGCGAAAATATCGCCGAAGTTGCCAGTCGGTACCGAGAACGCCACCGAACGGGCCGGGCCGCCCAGCTGCAGGGCCGCATGGAAGTAGTAGACGATCTGGGCCATGATCCGCGCCCAGTTGATCGAGTTGACCGCAACCAGGCGAGTGCCCTTGAGGAACGACTGGTCGGCGAAGCTGGCCTTGACCATTTCCTGGCAGTCGTCGAAGTTGCCTTCGATGGCGATGTTGTGGACGTTGTCGCCGAACAGGGTGGTCATCTGCCGGCGCTGCACTTCCGACACACGCTGGTGCGGGTGCAGGATGAAGATGTCGACGTTCTCGCAGCTGCGGCAGCCTTCGATGGCGGCGGAGCCGGTGTCACCGCTGGTGGCGCCGATGATCACCACACGCTCGTTGCGCTTGGCCAGCACGTGGTCGAGCAGGCGGCCGAGCAGTTGCAGGGCGAAGTCCTTGAACGCCAGGGTCGGGCCGTGGAACAGCTCCAGCACCCACTCGTTGCTGTTCAGCTGGCGCAGCGGGGCGACCGCCGCGTGGGCGAACTCGCCGTAGGTTTCTTCGAGGATCTTCTTGAAATCGGCATCGGCGATGCTGCCTTCGACGAACGGGCGCATTACCCGGAAAGCCAGTTCGTGATATGGCAGGCCGGCCCAGGAAGCGATCTCTTCCTGGGTGAAGCGTGGCAGGTTTTCAGGGACGTACAGGCCGCCGTCGCTGGCCAGGCCAGCCAGCAGCACGTCTTCGAAATTCAGGGCCGGAGCCTGACCGCGGGTACTGATATAGCGCATGGGTGCAAACCTTCGATGCTAGGGCCGCGCGAGCGGCCCGATTGGCAAATTAATTCAGCTGTTCGACGCGGATGCGCACGACCTTGCCGACCACGTCCTGCAGTGCTTCCAGGGCGACGATGGCGTCGTTGATGCGCTGCTCGACCACGCCGTGGGTCAGCAGGATCATCGGCACCAGGCCGTCCTGTTCCTCGGCTTCCTTCTGCATGATCGACTCGATGTTGATACCGCGCTCCGACAGGATGCTCGCCACCTGGGCCAGCACGCCTGGGTGATCCTTGGCCTGGATGCGCAGGTAGTAGGCGCTTTCGCAGGCCTCGATCGGCAGGATCGGGTGGGCCGACAGCGAGTCTGGCTGGAAGGCCAGGTGCGGCACGCGGTTTTCCGGGTCGGAGGTCATGGCACGGACCACGTCGACCAGGTCACCCACCACCGACGAAGCGGTAGGCTCCATGCCGGCGCCGGCACCGTAGTACAGGGTGGAACCGGCGGCGTCGCCGTTGACCATGACTGCGTTCATCACGCCGTTGACGTTGGCGATCAGGCGGTCGGCCGGGATCAGCGTCGGGTGCACGCGCAGCTCGATGCCTTCGGCGGTGCGACGCGCCACGCCCAGGTGCTTGATGCGGTAGCCCAGCGCTTCGGCGTAGTTCACGTCAGCGGTGGTCAGCTGGGTGATGCCCTCGGTGTAGGCTTTGTCGAACTGCAGCGGGATACCAAAGGCAATGGACGCCAGGATGGTCAGCTTGTGCGCGGCATCGATACCTTCGACGTCGAAGGTCGGGTCTGCTTCGGCATAGCCCAGTGCCTGGGCTTCGGCCAGCACGTCGGGGAAGGCGCGGCCTTTCTCGCGCATTTCGGTGAGGATGAAGTTGCCAGTGCCGTTGATGATGCCGGCCAGCCAGTTGATGCGGTTGGCCGACAGGCCTTCGCGGATGGCCTTGATCACCGGGATGCCGCCTGCCACTGCCGCTTCGAAGGCAACGATGACGCCCTTCTCGCGGGCCTTGGCGAAAATCTCGTTACCGTGCACGGCGATCAGCGCCTTGTTGGCGGTGACCACGTGCTTGCCGTTTTCGATCGCCTTGAGCACCAGATCACGGGCGACGGTGTAGCCACCGATCAGCTCGATGACAATGTCGATTTCCGGGTTGCTCGCAACTTCAAACACATCAGCGGTAATGGGGGTACCGGTAATCTGGCAGTTGGGGTTCTGCGAGCGCATGGCAATCTGTGCCACTTCAATACCGCGCCCGGCACGGCGGGCAATCTCCTCGGCGTTGCGCTGAAGTACATTGAAGGTTCCGCCACCGACGGTCCCCAACCCACAGATGCCTACTTTGACCGGTTTCACTGTGAACTCCCCATTGAACGGCCGGCGCCTTCACCGACCGTGAAACATGCCGTCACCCCATGACGACGGCGTATTGAATGAATTACTTGGCGGCCTGCTGCTCGCCAGCGAGGGCCAGCTTGGCCACTTGTGGTGCGGGCTGGTAGCCCGGAATCACCTGGCCGTTTTCAAGCACGATGGCCGGCGTGCCGTTGACGCCGATCTGCTGGCCCAACTGGAACTGCTTGCTGACCGGGTTGGCGCACTTGGCGGCCTTGATTTCCTTGCCTTCGACCATCTTGTCCATCGCCGCGCGGCGGTCGCTGGAGCACCAGACCGCCTGCAGTTGCTGGTCACCCGGCGAGCCAAGCCCCTGACGCGGGAAGGCGACATAGCGCACTTCGATACCGCGGCGGTTGAGCTCGGGCACTTCGGCGTGCAGCTTGTGGCAGTACGGGCAGGTGGTGTCGGTGAACACGGTGATATGCGACTTGGTCTCGCCCTTGGCAGGATAAACCACGGTCTCGGCGGCCGGAATGCCGTTGATGAGCTTGGCTACGCCCTGACGCTCGGTCTTCTCGGTCAGGTTGACCGGCTTGCCATCCTGCAGCTGATACAGATAGCCCTGCATGACGTACTGGCCATCAGCGCTGGCATACAGCACGCGGCCGCCCTGCAGCTTGACTTCATAGAGGCCGTTGAGCGGGCTGCTGCCAACGCTTTCAACCGGTACTTCGAGTTCGAGGTTCTGCAACGACTTGCGGATGGCCTGCTCGGCGCTGGCATTGCTGTCAGCCGCGGCTACGGCAAAGGTACTGGCCAGCGCCAACACGGCGGCGGCGAAAATCTGGGTCACGCGCATGGGGAACTCCTGGAGGCGGACAGGGGCCGGAGGGCGTCACCTGCGGAAAAAACGCGGCAACCGTGCGGCCCTTGATGCAAACCGCCCAAGCCTACCACATCACGCTGCTGGTGAAGGGGCCTGCAAGGACCGGTCGGCGGAACATGAAAAACATTCATCCACGCGGATGGTGCTGGGCGTGCAGCTGCTGCAGGCGCGCCTTGGCCACATGGGTGTAGATCTGCGTGGTCGACAGGTCGCTGTGGCCCAGCAGCATCTGCACCACGCGCAGGTCGGCGCCGTGGTTGAGCAGGTGCGTGGCGAAGGCGTGACGCAGGGTATGCGGTGACAGCGGCTTGTCGATACAGGCCACCCGCGCCTGGTGCTTGATGCGGTGCCAGAAGGTCTGGCGGGTCATCTGCTCGCCGCGCTGGCTGGGGAACAGCACATCGCTGGGGCGGCCGTTGAGCAGTTCGGCGCGGCCGTCACGCAGGTAGCGCTCCAGCCATACCACTGCCTCCTCGCCCATCGGCACCAGGCGTTCCTTGCTGCCCTTGCCCATCACCCGCAGCACGCCCTGGCGCAGGTTGACCTGGTCGAGGGTCAGGCTGACCAGTTCGGTGACGCGCAGGCCGCAGGCGTAAAGGACTTCGAGCATGGCGCGGTCGCGCTGGCCGATGGCTTCGCCCAGGTCCGGGGCCTGCAGCAGGGCTTCGACGTCGGCTTCCGACAGTGACTTGGGCAAGGGGCGACCAAGCTGCGGCATGTCGACCTGCAGGGTGGGGTCGACGGCGACCAGTTTTTCCCGCAGCAGGTAGCGGAAGAAGCCGCGCAGGCCTGAGAGAAAGCGTGCGGTGGAGCGCGGTTTGTAACCCTGGTCGAGGCGCCAGGCCAGGTGGTCGAGGATCAATTCGCGGCCGGCATCGGGCAAGGCCACCGAACGTTCCTGGAGCCAGCCGTTGAACAAGGCCAGGTCGCTGCGGTAGGAGACGCGGGTATTGTCGGACAGGCCTTTTTCGAGCCACAGGGCGTCGAGGAACTGGTCGATCAGAGGATGGTCTAGGGCGGGCATTCGGGGCTGCTGGGTGCTGGAAGTGGGCCTAGTGTTTCACAGCAGCATCTTTGTTGTCTGTACTGGCCTATTCGCGGCTAAAGCCGCTCCTACAGGATCGCGCAAAATCTGTAGGAGCGGCTTTAGCTGCGAAGAGACCAGCACAGCAGCGCTCAGGCCGCGGGCAAAACGGGCACCGGGCGTTTGTCCTCGTCGATGGCGACAAAACTGAACACCCCGTGGATCGCCCGCTCGCGGCCATCCAGGTACATGTTTTCGACGAATACATCCACCTGCACCTGCAAGCTGGTATTGCCCACCTTGATCACCGAACCCACCAGTTCGACGATCGAGCCTGCCGGGATCGGGTGCTTGAAATCGATGCGGTCGGTAGACACCGTCACCAGCGGCAACCGGCAGAAGCGTGTGGCGGCGATGAACGACACTTCGTCCATCCAGGCCAGCGCGGTGCCGCCGAACAGGGTGTTGTGGTGATTGGTAGTGTTGGGGAACACGGCTTTGGTCACGCGGGTCACCGACAGCTCGGTGCGGCGCTGGATTTCCTGGTCTCGGCTGGTCATATCCGTCACTTTTACAGATTTCAGAAAGCAAAAAAGCAGCCCGAAGGCTGCTTTTTTCTCGCAAGGGGCCTTAGGCCACCGGGCAAACTGTACTCAGGACAGTTTTTCCTTGATGCGAGCGGCTTTGCCGGACAGGTCGCGCAGGTAGTACAGCTTGGCTTTACGCACGTCACCACGACGTTTCACGGCCAGGCTGTCGATCTGCGGGCTGTAGGTCTGGAAGGTACGCTCAACGCCTACGCCGCTGGAGATCTTGCGCACGGTGAAGGCGCTGTTCAGACCGCGGTTACGCTTGGCGATGACAACGCCTTCGAAAGCCTGCAGACGGGAACGATCACCTTCCTTCACTTTAACCTGGACGACGATGGTGTCGCCTGGTGCGAAGGTCGGGATTTCCTTGCTCATCTGCTCGGCTTCGAGCTGCTGGATGATCTTGTTGGTCATGCTGTGCTCCTAAGATGGATACTTGATCCACCATCGATACGTTTAACTATCGTCCCGCTCGCGGAGATATTCCTCGAGCAGCTTCTTCTCTTCTCCAGAAAGCGAGCGACTTTCCAGAAGATCGGCGCGTCGTTCGAAGGTCCTACCAAGGGACTGCTTCATCCGCCAACGCCGGATATGTGCATGGTTGCCACTTAGCAACACGTCGGGAACACGCTGATCCGCATACACCTCAGGCCGGGTGTAGTGCGGGCAATCCAGCAGACCGTCGGTGAAGGAGTCTTCCTCCGCCGAGTCCACATGCCCTAAAGCTCCGGGCAGCAGCCGCGTAACCGCATCGATCAGAACCATGGCCGGCAGCTCACCACCGGAAAGCACATAGTCGCCAATCGACCACTCTTCATCGACATGAGCCTCGATAAAACGCTCGTCGATGCCTTCATAACGACCGGCGATCAGGATCAACGATTCCTGTTCGGCCAGGCCTTTGACCGCCTGCTGAGTCAGCTTGCGGCCTTGTGGCGAGAGGTAGATCACCTTCGCCGCTGCTCCGGTCGCTTGCCTGGCGCTAACCAGGGCGTCTTCCAGAGGCTTGATTTTCATCACCATGCCCGGACCACCGCCAAACGGCCGATCATCCACGGTATGGTGGCGATCTGTGGTGTAGTCCCGCGGGTTCCAGCAAGTCACCTGAAGCAACCCCTGTTTCACCGCGCGGCCGGTAATGCCGTACTCCGTGATGGCCGAGAACATCTCGGGGAACAGCGTGATGACGTCTACGCGAAGGTTACCCATCGTTTAGAAGTCCGCGTCCCACTCAACCCGCATAACGCCTGCTTCCAGGTCGATATCGAGCACGCATTGCGCCGTATAGGGCAACAGACGCTCGCGATCATCCAGGCTGCCTGCGCAGGGTTTGACCACCATTACATCGTTCGCACCGGTCTCCAACAGGTGATCGACCTTGCCGAACAGTTGTTCGTCCTGGTTGATGACCGTCAGACCCACCAACTGGTACCAGTAGTACTCGTCGGCAGCCAGGTTGGGCAAAAGGCTCCGCGGAATGCAGATTTCGTAACCGCTCAGAAGACGGGCTTCATCGCGATCATCGAGGCCTTTCAGCTTCACGACCAGGCCCTTTTGGGAGCCACGACCGTTGACCAGCTCGACCTGCTTTACCTTGCCTTCATGCCGAAGCGTCCAGCGCGGATAATCCAACAGGTTTTCAATCGGATCGGTAAAGGAATACACCTTCACCTCGCCGCGAACGCCGTGAACCGAAAAAATCTTGCCAACGACGATGAGGTCGTCAGCCTTTTCTGGCGTCGCGTTCATACTGCTCAGGCTGCAGCCTTGGCAGCTTCCTTCAGCAGCTGAGCAACACGCTCAGACGGCTGTGCGCCCTGGCTCAGCCAGTAGGAAACGCGCTCCTGGTTGACCGACAGCTTGACTTCGGCGCCAGCAGCGATCGGGTTGAAGAAACCTACGCGCTCAACGAAACGGCCGTCACGGGCGTTACGCGAGTTGGTCACGGTCAGGTGGTAGAATGGGCGCTTTTTCGAGCCGCCACGGGCCAGACGAATGGTTACCATGTGAACATTGTTCCTATAGTCGGTGCTGCAAATCTGAATGCCAAATAGGCACACGGGTGCCCAAAAGGCCGCATATTCTCGGGGAATACACGGACATTTGCAAATGCCTTTTTCGGCAGAGTCCTGCCCTACCGTCCAGATTTGCCGGTTAAGCCACGGAATCCGCGGCCGTTGCCCCGCCGAAGCGGGGGTTCCGGGCGCCTGCCCGTATGTAAGCAGGCGCCCAAAATAGGGGTTACAGCTTCGGCATGCCGCCGCCTGGCAGCATCCCGCCCAGGCCGCGCATCATCTTGGCCATGCCGCCCTTGGCGGAGAACTTCTTCATCATTTTCTGCATCTGCTTGTGCTGCTTGATCAGCCGGCCGATGTCCTGCACCTGGGTGCCGGAACCGAGGGCGATGCGGCGCTTGCGCGAACCGCTGATCAGGTCAGGGTCGCGACGCTCGGCCGGGGTCATCGAGTTGATGATCGCTTCCATCTGCTTGAACTGCTTCTCGGCCGCGCCCTGGGCGTTGCCCATCTGCGACAGGTTGACCCCGCCGATGCTCGGCAGCTTGTCCATCAGGCCGCCCAGGCCGCCCATGTTCTTCATCTGCTGCAGCTGGTCGCGGAAGTCTTCGAGGTCGAAGCCCTTGCCCTTCTTCAGCTTCTTGGCAAGCTTGTCGGCCTTGGCCTTGTCGATGTTCTGCTCGGCCTGCTCGATCAGGCTGAGCACGTCGCCCATGCCGAGGATGCGCGAGGCGACACGGTCGGGGTGGAACGGCTCGAGGGCTTCGGTCTTCTCGCCCATACCGATGAACTTGATCGGTTTGCCAGTGATGGCACGCACCGACAGCGCGGCACCACCACGCGCGTCACCGTCGACCTTGGTCAGCACCACGCCGGTCAGCGGCAGGGCTTCACCAAAGGCCTTGGCGGTGTTGGCCGCATCCTGGCCGGTCATGGCGTCGACCACGAACAGGGTCTCGATCGGCTTGACCGCGGCGTGCAGCGCCTTGATCTCGGCCATCATGTCGGCATCGATGTGCAGGCGGCCGGCGGTGTCGACGATGACCACGTCGATGAACTTCAGCTTGGCTTCACGGATCGCCGCTTCAGCGATGGCCACCGGCTTCTGGCTGATGTCGGACGGGAAGAAGGTCACGCCGATGTCGTTGGCCAGGGTTTCCAGCTGCTTGATCGCCGCCGGGCGGTAAACGTCGGCGGAAACCACCATCACGCTCTTCTTCTTGCGCTCCTTGAGGAAGCGCGCCAGCTTGCCAGCGGTGGTGGTCTTGCCCGCACCCTGCAAGCCTGCCATCAGCACCACGGCTGGCGGCGCGGCGTTAAGCGCGAGGTCTTCGTTGGCCGCGCCCATCAGGCTTTCCAGCTCGGCCTGGACGATCTTCACGAACGCCTGGCCCGGGGTCAGGCTGCGCGACACCTCGGTGCCGACCGCACGTTCCTTGACGCTGTTGACGAAATCCTTGACCACCGGCAGGGCAACGTCGGCCTCGAGCAGAGCCATGCGCACTTCGCGCAATGTGTCCTTGATGTTGTCTTCAGTCAGCTTGGCCTTGCCGGTGACATGGCGCAGCGTCTGTGACAGGCGGTCGGTCAGGTTTTCGAACATGGTGATCCTTTCAGGCCCAGTAAAAGCCGAGGTTTGTCAGGCACCCGAGGGGGAAATGCACACCCGCCAGGCACAGCAAGGCGGCGATTATAACGAAGTGCGGCGGCGGCGGACACCTTGGGAGACATTCGGTGCCTGCACCGGCCTCTTCGCGGGTAAACCCGCTCCCACAAGGACCTGTGCAGGTTTCAAGGGCGGCGCCGCACCTGTTGAAAGCGGGTTTACCCGCGAATGCCACGACGCGGGCCCGCAGTCTTCCTAGAGCAGCGGAATCTATGCCAAACTCCGTCTCTTTAAGGCTCTGCAACCAGGACTTATGGTTTCCTCACCCAGCCTCATCCCCAACCTGATCGCCGCCGCCTTATATATAGCTGCGGCCATCTACCAGGGCACCTACCTGGCCCAGGGCCGAAAGGCCGACAAACGCCTGCTTGGCCTGCTCGGCGCCCTCGCCGTGGTCGCCCAGGGCGGCGCACTGTTCTTCCAGCTGATTACCCCGCTGGGGCTGAGCCTGGACTTCTTCAGCGCCGCCAGCCTGATCGCCGTGGCGGTCATCGCCCTGACGCTGCTGGCCTGCCTGCGTATCCCGGTGGAGAACCTGCTGGTGCTGCTGTTCCCGCTTGGCGCGGTAACCGCCCTGCTGGCGCAGTTCGCCCCGCCCGGCACAGTACCGCTGATCGACGAAGAACCGGGCATCCTCGCGCACATCCTGCTGTCGATCCTGGCCTATGGCCTGTTCACCATCGCGGTGTTCCAGTCGCTGCTGTTGCTGCTGCAGGACCACCAGCTGAAGAACAAGCACCCGTCCGGGCTGATCCGCAACTTCCCGCCACTGCAAACCATGGAAAGCCTGCTGTTCGGCTTTCTCTGGGCCGGCTGGTGCCTGCTCTCGCTGTCGCTGATTTCCGGCTGGCTGTTCCTTGAGAACCTGTTCGCCCAGCACCTGGTGCACAAGACCTCGCTGGCCTGCATCGCCTGGATCGTGTTCAGCGTGCTGCTATGGGGCCGCACCCGCCTGGGCTGGCGCGGGCACAAGGCGATCCGCTGGACCCTGGCCGGTTTCTGCCTGCTGATGCTGGCCTATTTCGGCAGCAAGCTGGTTCGCGAATTCATCCTGCATATCTGACGGCCGCCCATGGACACCCTGCCGTACGCACCGCTACTCGGCATTCTGGCACTGGCGCTACTGTGGTCGGCGTTGTTCACCGCCGTGGACGCCGCCCGCCTGCTGCTCAACGGCTCGCTGCGCAATGGCGATGACGGCCAACCGCTGCTGCCGGCACAAGCCCTGGTGCTGTGCGCCAGCCTGGGCAAGCTGCTGGTGCTGGGCCTGGCTTGCCTGATCGGCCAACGCCAGAGCGGCGAGCACGGCTTCTGGCTGGCTGGCCTGGCCGCTGTGGCAGCGTTGCTGGTTTTCGCCGAGTTCCTGCCGCGGCGCCTGGCTCGGCGCAACCCACAGGCCTTCATCAGCCTTGGCCTGAGCCTGCGGCCATTTCCACTGGCCCTGCTGCAGCCTTTGGCCTGCCTGTTCGATGGCATCGCCAAGCTGATACTGCGGCCGTTTCGCGCGCAGCCCACGGCGGTTGCCCTGCACCCGCAGGAAGCTGACGAATTCGACGAAGACGACGAGCACGAGGCACCGCGCCACGGCCTGCTGGACGGCCTGCAGTCGCTGGACAAGATCACCGTCAATGACATCCTGGTGCCACGCAATGAAGTCGATGGCATCAACCTTGACGAGCCTATCGCGCACATCATCGAGCAGTTGATCGTCAGCCGCCACACGCGCCTGCCGGTGTACCACAACGACATCAACCAGGTCGAAGCGATCCTCAACACCAAGCTCATCAGCCACTTGCTGCCCAAGGCCGAGCTGACCCTGGAGCAACTGCTGGGTGCCTGCTACGAACCGTACTTCGTACCGGAAAGCACGCCCCTGCAAATGCAATTGCTGAACTTCCACAAGCAACAGCGGCGCCTGGGCGTGGTGGTGGACGAGTATGGCGAGGTGCTGGGCATCGTCACCCTGGAGGACATCCTCGAGGAGATCGTCGGTGAATTCGAGGATGAACAGAGCCTCGACAACCCGCACGTGCACCCGCAGCCCGATGGCACCTTCGTCATCGAAGGTACCGCCTCGCTGCGCGAAATCAACCGCACCCTGGGCTGGCACCTGCCTTGCGACGGCGGCCCGAAAACCCTCAACGGGCTGGTCACCGAAGCCCTCGAGAGCATTCCGGAAAGCGCTGTTTGCCTGAAGATCGGCCGCTATCGCCTGGAAATCCTCGAAACAGAGGACAATTGCGCCAGCAAGGTACTGGTGTGGACCGTGACCCGATAGCTATACTCGGGTCACGCTTACCCAGCCCCGCCGTTCCGCCTGCTACCCGCACCCGGCGCCACACGGCCAGTCCGCTCCACTGACACGCCCCGCGGTTCTGCTTCAATACCCCGAACAGTGCCCGCTCCCGCCCCTACCCTCCTCGGGCCAATCGTCAGTCGCGCGAACACAACAACAATACGCTCCGGCGTCCGCCAAGCTGTGCCTGCCTTCGACCCATGCACACAGCGCAGACAAAGCCCATGGAGCGGACCAGACTGTTAGGGACCTACTTAATGACCACCAGCACCTATGCCCAAGCGCCTGCCGCGCCGGTCAACTCGCCTGCACGGGTTGCCACCGCCAGCTTCATCGGCACTGCCATCGAGTTCTACGATTTCTACGTCTATGCCACCGCTGCCGCGCTGGTGATCGGCCCGGTGTTCTTCCCGTCCGGGTCGGGCACTGCGCAAATGCTCGCGGCGTTCATCACCTTCGGCATTGCCTTCCTCGCCCGCCCGCTGGGCTCGGCACTGTTCGGCCATTTCGGAGACCGCATCGGGCGCAAGTCGACACTGGTCGCTTCGCTGCTGCTGATGGGCGTGTCCACCACGCTGATCGGTGTGCTGCCGGGCTACGACAGCATCGGTGTGTGGGCACCGGTCCTGCTCTGCCTGCTGCGCTTCGGCCAAGGCCTGGGCCTGGGTGGTGAATGGGGCGGCGCAGCACTGCTGGCCACCGAGAACGCACCAGAAGGCAAACGTGCGTGGTTTGGCATGTTCCCGCAACTTGGCCCTTCGATCGGCTTCCTTGCTGCCAACGGCCTGTTCCTGACCTTGGCCATGCTGCTCAGTGATGAACAGTTCCGCGACTGGGGCTGGCGCATTCCGTTCCTGCTCAGTGCCGCATTGGTGATGGTGGGGCTGTATGTGCGCCTGAAGCTTGAAGAAAGCCCGGTGTTCGCCAAGGCAGTAGCGCGCCACGAGCGGGTGAAGCTGCCGGTGGTCGACCTGTTCGCCAAGTACTGGCTGCCGACCCTGCTGGGCGCAGCCGCCATGGTGGTGTGCTATGCGCTGTTCTATATCTCGACGGTATTCTCGCTGAGCTACGGCGTGACAACCCTGGGCTACAGCCGCGAGACCTTCCTCGGCCTGCTGTGCTTCGCCGTGGTGTTCATGGCCCTGGCCACACCGCTGTCGGCCTGGCTCAGCGACCGTTACGGGCGCAAACCGGTACTGATTGTCGGCGGCCTGCTGGCGGTGGCTTCGGGCTTCACCATGGAGCCATTGCTGACCTCAGGGTCAACCACAGGCGTGGCACTGTTCCTGGCCATCGAGTTGTTCCTGATGGGAGTGACCTTTGCACCGATGGGGGCACTGCTGCCTGAACTGTTCCCGACCCATGTGCGTTATACCGGCGCTTCGGCGGCGTACAACCTGGGTGGCATTGTCGGGGCTTCGGCGGCGCCGTTCTTTGCTCAGAAGCTGGTGAGCATGGGCGGGTTGAGCTGGGTGGGGGGCTATGTGTCGGCGGCGGCGGTGATCAGCCTGATTGCCGTGCTGTGCCTTAAAGAAACCCGCAATACCGAGCTTTGAGCCATTGGGGCCGCTTTGCGACCCTTCGCGGGCAAGCCCGCTCCCACAGGGAGCATGCCGATCTCTGTGGGAGCGGGCTTGCCCGCGAAGGGCTGCAAAGCAGCCCCCGTTGGATCAGAACTCTACCTTGACCGCCTGCGCAGCACGGGTCGCCTTGGCCCTTGCCGCTTCGACCGACTCATCACGCGCCAGGCACACACCCATGCGGCGCGTGCCGTTGATTTCCGGCTTGCCGAACAGACGGATGGCCGTGTCCGGCTCGCTCAGGGCAGCACCCAGGTTGGCGAAGCTGGTCTGCTGCGACTGGCCTTCCGGCAGGATCACCGCCGAAGCCGAAGGGCCAAACTGGCGCACCACCGGAATCGGCAGGCCGAGAATGGCACGGGCATGCAGGGCGAACTGCGACAGGTCCTGGGAAATCAGGGTCACCAGGCCAGTGTCATGCGGGCGCGGCGAGACTTCGCTGAACCACACCTGGTCGCCTTTGACGAACAGCTCCACACCGAACAGGCCACGACCACCCAGTGCATCGGTGACCGCCTTGGCCACGCGCTGCGACTCGGCCAAGGCTTTCGCGCTCATGACCTGTGGCTGCCAGGATTCCTGGTAGTCACCCTTCTCCTGACGGTGGCCGACCGGCTCGAGGAAGGTGGTGCCGCCCACATGGCGCACGGTCAGCAAGGTGATTTCGTATTCGAAGTCGATGAAGCCCTCGATGATTACCCGCCCCTTGCCGGCGCGGCCGCCTTCCTGGGCGTAGTCCCACGATTTCTGCAGGTCGGCATCGCTGCGCAGCAGGCTCTGGCCCTTGCCCGAGGAACTCATCACTGGCTTGACCACGCAAGGGTAACCGACATCGGCCACGGCTTTGGCGTAGTCCTCGTAGGTGTCGGCAAAGTGATACGGCGAGGTGGGCAGGTCCAGCTCTTCGGCGGCCAGGCGACGGATGCCTTCGCGGTTCATGGTCAGCTGGGTGGCGCGGGCGGTTGGCACCACGGTGAAGCCTTCATTCTCCAGCTCGACCAGCGTGGCGGTGGCGATGGCTTCGATTTCCGGAACGATGTAATGCGGCTTTTCCGCTTCGATGACCGCCCGCAAGGCAACGCCATCGAGCATGTTGACCACGTGGCTGCGGTGCGCCACCTGCATCGCCGGGGCATTGGCGTAACGGTCGACGGCGATCACTTCGACGCCCAGGCGCTGCAGCTCGATCACCACTTCCTTGCCCAGCTCGCCACAGCCGCAGAGCAGTACACGGGTCGCGGTTGGCGACAATGGGGTTCCGATACGGGTCATTTCAGGTCCTCGAAGGCGTCCGGGGCCGTGCCAGGCTTGGCACGGCCCGCTGAAAAAGGACCGGTATTCTACACCATCAGCCCGCCACAGCGGCCCGCCGCGCACGAAATGCCATGGCCAGCCAGACGGCCGTGACACCGGCGAATTTCGAGGCCATGGCGGTGCCGATCACCGCCGGCGTCAGGGCGCCGATCATGCCAAAGAAGATAAAGGTATCCACCGGAATGCTCAGCGCCGAACTCAGCCACAGGCGGTCACGCAGTGGCCGCCGGGTGATGCTGAACACCAGCCAGTCGATCAGTTCGGAGACGAAGAACGCAGTGGCGCTGGCCAGGGCAATGGCCGGCTCCGAGGTGACATACGACAGCACCAGCGCCAGCAGCATGGCGATCAGCGCGCCATGGCCGTAGCGGGTCTGCACCATGTCGCGCAGGATGAACACCAGGCCGCCCCAGCAGGACCAGATGATGTCCAGGTGCGGGGCGCTGGAGAAGGCGTAGTTGATCAGCACTACGCTACTGATATAGGCAATGAGATAGAACATGGGCAGATTTTCTGTGGGCAAGCCCCACAGATTACCGCTGGCTTGTTCGCGGGTAAACCCGCGAACAAGCCGACGCAAGATCACGCCCCGATAATCAACCCGGCCGCCACCGCCCGCTCATGACAAAGCTTCAACACCGCCCGGCGCTCACTGTTGTCCATCCGCCCCCAGCGGCCGATCTCGGCCACGGTGCGCTGGCAGCCGGTACAGATATCCTGCTCGTCCAGCGCGCAAATGCTCACGCATGGCGACGCCACCGGCCGTTCTACTGCAACTTCACTCATCGTCAACCACCAGTTCTCGCGCATAACGCTCGGCATTGTGTACATAGTGTGCGGCGCTGGCTTCGAGCATGCGCATCTGCTGTTCAGTCAGCTCGCGCACCACCTTGCCCGGCGAGCCCATCACCAACGAGCCGTCGGGGATTTCCTTGCCTTCGGGGATCAGCGCGTTGGCGCCGATGATGCAGTGTTTGCCGATGCGCGCACCATTGAGGATGACCGCGTTGATGCCGATCAGGCTGTAGTCGCCCACCGTGCAGCCATGCAGCATGGCGTTGTGGCCAATGGTCACGCCCTTGCCCAGGGTCAGCGGCGAGCCCATGTCGGTGTGCATCACTGTACCGTCCTGGACGTTGCTGCCCTCGCCGATGTCGATCAGTTCGTTGTCCCCCCGCAGCACGGCACCGAACCACACGCTGGCACGGGGCTGCAGGCGCACTTTGCCGATCAGGGTGGCGTTGGGTGCGGCCCAGCTGGTGGGGTGGCAGTCGACCCGGTGGTCGCCCAGGCGGTATTTCATGTTCGTTCCTCAGAGGTTCACGCAGACGGCAGGGTATCCCCGCTCAGATTTCGATGTAGCGCTCAGGGGGTTGATGCAGGCTGATACCGGCGTCATACAACAGATTGACCAGCTCGACGATCATGATCGCCGACAACCCCCAGATCTTGTACTCGCCGTAGCGATAGCTGGGCACGTACCAGCTGCGGCCCTGGTAATCGATCCGGTGGGTGTGATCACGCGGGTCCTGGCGGAAGAATTCCAGCGGCACGCTGAAGACTGCCGCGATTTCGGCATCGTTGGCGCGGTATTCGACGAAATCCGGGATCAAGCCGACGAACGGGGTCACTTTCAGGCCGTGCAGGGAGATCAGCGGGCTGAGCGGGCCGATCACCTCCACCAGGCCGGGTGGCAGGCCGATTTCTTCTTCGGCCTCGCGCAGCGCGGTGAACACCAGGTCCGGGTCTTCCGGATCGCGGCGCCCACCGGGAAAGGCGACTTCGCCGCCATGGGTCGAAAGCCCCTTGGCACGCAGCGTCAAAACCAGCTCGGGCGCTTCGCTGCGGGTGATGGGCAAAAGTACCGCCGCCTCGGGGAACCGTCGGTCGGTTTCCAGTGAAGCAGGTTGGTGGTTGCTCATACGGCGAAGTAGCTCGTCCAGCATTGCGCACTCTCGTTTCCAAGGCCTGCCTTGCATGATGCACCAAAGCCGCGAAGCACCCAAGCCCCGTGCGCTTGCGGCAGCCCCACCTGGCGCGCCAAGATAACCGGGTCAACAGGGAAGAACACCATGAAATTCTGCAGCGCGTGCGGCCAGCCGGTCATTCAGCGGATCCCCGAGGGCGACAGCCGCCTGCGGTTCGTCTGCGAGTATTGCCAGACCATCCACTACCAGAACCCCAATATCGTCGCCGGGGTGCTGCCCACCTGGGGCAGCCAGGTGCTGCTGTGCCGCCGCGCCATCGAGCCGCGCCGCGGCTTCTGGACGCTGCCGGCCGGTTTCATGGAAAACGGCGAGACCCTCGACCAGGCCGCCCGTCGCGAAACCGTCGAGGAAGCCTGCGCCCGCGTCGGGGAAATGGCCCTTTACCAATTGTTCGATTTACCGCACATCAACCAGGTGCATGTATTCTTCCGCGCCGAGCTGGCCGACCTGGCATTCGCCGTGGGTGTCGAAAGCCTGGAGGTGCGGTTGTTCGAGGAACACGAAATACCGTGGGGCGAGCTGGCTTTCCGCACCGTCACTCGCACACTAGAATGCTATTATCGCGACCGCATCAGGCAGCACTACCCGATAGGCCATGAATACCTGCCGCCGATGAATGTTTCGCCCACCACTTAAGCTCGCAGGTACTGCTTCATGCGTTGGTTGTTCGCCCTTTTCTGCCTTTGCGTTACCACGGTGTCCCAGGCGGCCTTCACCGAAGTCGTCATTCGCAAGCCCCAACCGCCCGTGCCGGCTCAGTCGCAGTCCCAGGCGGCCATGCAGCCGCTGATCGACAAGGTGCTGGTGATCAAGTCCGAGCGGCGCCTGCAACTGATCAGCCGCGGCGAGCCGCTGAAGACCTACCGCATCTCCCTGGGCAAACAACCCAAGGGCGCCAAGGAGCGGGAAGGCGACAAGAAGACCCCGGAAGGCCTTTACTGGCTGGACTGGCGCAAGGAAAGCGACCGCTTCAACCTGGCCATGCACATCACCTACCCGAACATCAGCGACGCCGCCCGCGCCACCCGCGAAGGCTGGAGTGCCGGCAGCATGATCATGATCCACGGCACGCCGATCAACGATGACTACCCCGAGTGGTACTTCCACACCCTCGACTGGACCGATGGCTGTATCGCCATGCGTAACCGAGACATGCAGGAAGTGTGGGACCTGGTCCGCGATGGCACGCTGATCGAGATTCGTCCTTGATAGTCCTACAAGCAGACTGAGCTTGTAGGACCTTTCATACTGCAAATGCACACCCCACCTACGCCCAGCCGAGGCCGGGTACTGCATCCAACCAGGGGCATGAATTTTTAGCATCCACGCAAATGAGTACGTGATTCGTACGCCACTTGCGGGGATGTTCCATGCCATGCCGATTTCGCCCTATCGCCAGCAGTCTGCTCGCCGGCTACCTGGCGGGCTTGTTGGTCACCACCACGGCCCTGGCTGACGACCCCGCCAGCCTGCAACTGCGCGACCAGCAGCAGTCACTGCGGGATTTCGAACAGCAACAGCGGCTCAAGCGCTGGCAGCAGCCTCCTTTGCCCGAGAGCGGCGAGCAGCCCCCCACCCACAGGCTCGACAGTCAGTGCTGGGCCGTGTCCGGCCTGCGCATCATAGGTAACCGCCAACTGCCGGATCAGGCGCTTGAGCCCTTTCTGCGCGACCGGACACTGCCCTGCATGGGCATCGATGACATCAATAGCCTGCTCAGGGGCATCACCCAGCTGTATGTCAGCGCAGGCTTTCCAACCAGCCGTCCCTATCTGCGTCAGCAGCCTCAGGCTGGTGCTCCATTGGACATCGTCATCGTCGAAGGCTTCGTCGAAACCATCGAGCTCGCCGGCCCCGCATTGCCTCTGTCGCTGAGCGGCGCCTTCCCCGGCGTACTAGGCCACCCCCTGTACTTGCCCTACCTGGAACAAGGGCTCGACCAACTCAACCGCCTGCGTGCCTATGACCTGGGCATGGACCTGCTGCCGGGCGAAATGCAAGGGGGTACCCGGGTGCTTCTGCAGCCCCGCAAGCTCGGCTCACGCTGGCACCTGGACACGCGCCTGGACAACCGCGGCAGTGAGCTGACTGGCCGCCACCGCCTGAGCCTCAGCCTTGGCCTCGACAGCCCGCTCGGCCTGAATGACGACCTGCGTGCCTCGTTGCTCTCCACGGTTTTCCACGCACCCGGCCAGACGCAAGGCATCACGTTGTACTACAGCGTCCCTTACGGCCCCTGGACCTTTGCCCTCAACGCCAGCCAACTGACCTACGACGCGCCCCTGCCGCATAGCCGACAAACCAGCGACGGCAGCAGCAGCTACCAGGGCCTGAGTATCGAGCGGGTACTGTGGCGCAACCAGCAAGGCGTTCTCAGCGCCAGCACAAGGCTGGACCGCAAGCAACTGGTCAACCGCAGCGCCGGCACCGTTGTCACCCAGCAGAGCCCAACACTTACCAGCGTCGAGGCGGGTATCAACTTGCTGTGGCTCGAAGGTGGGTTATGGAACGGCTATGTAGGCATTGCCCAAGGCCTGGACTGGTTCGCTGCCGATGATTCGCCATTAGGCGTGGAACGCCTGCGCCCGAATTTTCGCAAGTACCGCGCCAGCCTCCTGCACTTGCGCCAGGGGCCGGCAAATACACCATGGCGCTGGCAAAGCGAACTGGCCCTGCAGTACAGCGACGACGCACTGCCGGCCATCGAACAACTGCTGGTCAGTGACGACTCGACCGTACGGGGCTTTCGCCTGCGCACTTACTCCGGGGCCAGTGGTGCGGCCTGGCGCAATACCTTCAGCCAACCACTGCCAGCTAACTGGGCCCACCCCATGCAGATACGCCCTTACCTCGGCCTCGATGTCGGCTGGGCCCGGCCAGCCTCTGGCAAGCCCTCGCAACGCCTGGCAGGCGCAGCCGCCGGCATCGAGCTGAGCCTGCCGGACACCCGTCTGCGCCTCGATTACCAGCATGCCCTTTACACCAGTGACCTGCCCCGCTCCCAGCTGGAGCCAGGCTTCTGGGTACTGGAGTGCACCCTGAGCATCTGATTCACCCACAACAAAGAGAACGAGAACATGCAGATACTCTCGCCGTTACCGTCTACCCGCCCGGATTCCTTGCGCTGGGCCATCTTCCTTGCCCTGCTCGGCCCCACCAGCGCTTTCGCGCAGGGTGGGCTGGAAGCCGCCAGCGGCCCGGCAGGCACCCCCATCATCAACAACGATCATGGCGTCCCGGTGATCGACATCGTCCCACCCAACGCCAGTGGCCTGTCGCATAACCAGTTCCTCGACTACAACGTCGCCCGCCCTGGTGTGGTAATGAACAACGCCGTGCACGACGGCCAGTCGCAACTGGCTGGAGCACTCGCCGCCAACCCGCAGTTCCAGGGCCAGGCGGCGTCGACCATTCTCAACGAAGTGGTCAGCCGCAATGCCTCGCTGATCGAAGGCCCACAGGAAATCTTCGGCCGCCCCGCCGACTACATCCTCGCCAACCCCAACGGCATCACCCTCAATGGCGGCAGTTTCATCAACACCACCCGCGCCGGGTTCGTGGTCGGTACGCCCGAGTTGCAGGATGAACAGTTGCGTCACTTCAACACCCTGAATGCCAGTGGCACATTGCAGGTGCTCCAGGGTGGCCAGAGCAATGCCGAAGGTGCGCTTGATCTGATTGCACCCAAGGTGGACCAGTACGGTTTGCTCATGGCCAAAGGCGACCTTGAGGTAACCGTTGGCCGCAACCGCATCGCACATGCCGATGGCCAGATCCTCGAACACCTGCCGGGCACCCCGTCGAGCATCGACGCCAACCTGTTCGGCGCCATGCGCGCCGGGCGCATTCGCGTGGTAAGTACGGCCGAAGGTGCGGGCGTGCGCATGGGGGCGAAGGTAAAGGCCGACAACGGCATTGCCATTCACTCGGCCGGCTCGTTGGCGATCAGTGGCGAAGCCGACAACCCTGCCGAACTGCACAGTGAACAAGGCGACCTGCTGCTCAGTGCCGTCGATGACCTGACATTGAGCGCCACCGACGGCAAGGCCGAGCGCATCGAAGCCAAGGCCGGCAAGAAACTCACGCTGGACGCCAAGGCCCGCGAAAACATCAGCCACGACCGCGAAAGCTGGAACAAGAAGTTCCTGTTCATCACCCGCGAAACGTACAGCCGCGACAGCACCACCACCGAACGCCAGCAGCGTGGCGTGCAGTTGCAGGGCAGCGACAGCATCAGGTTGCAGTCCGGTGCCGACATGCGCCTGGCCGCCGCCGAGGTGAATGCAGGCGCTGACATTACCCTCGACAGCGGCGCCAACCTGGACATCGCCGCCGGCATCGACAGCAAGCAAATCACTGAGCAGGTGCGCCATCGCAAGGACCTCTGGCGCGGCGACAGCGATACCGACCGGTACACAGAAACCGCACGCCCCAGCACACTGAGCGCACAACGCATGACAATCAACGCGAAAGACACACTCAAGGTCGAGGGCAGCACCCTGGATAGCCGCGGCGACATGGACATCAATGCCACGCAGGTCAAGGTCGGCACAACCGCCCTGCAACAACGCAGCAGCGACGGCAACTACCGAGGCGACCTGGTATCCGGAACCTTCTTCGGCAATCGCAAGGGCAATGACACCGAGGGCCAGAACGTTGCCGGCAGCAGCGTCACCGCTGATGGCAAGCTGAAGATCCACGCCGGCCAGGTCAGCATCAAGGGCAGCACCGTGCGCGGCAAAGAGGATGCCGTGCTGTACAGCGAAAAAGGCGCGCTGGCGATCGAAGCAGACCATGGCAGTACCCGCTCCACCGAGCGCAACAGCGACAGCAAGCTGTTCGGCTTGATCGGCAGTGATCACGAGAGCACCACACGCCAACAGCAGGTGCTGCTCAGCGATGTCAGTTCGTCCAGCAACCTGCGCCTGGCCAGTGCCGATGAGCTGCGCATCCAGGGCGCCAAGGTCGAAGCCGGTGCGCACCTGCAGGTCGAAGCCAAGGGCGACCTGCTGATCGGTAGCGCACAAGCGGTCAGCGAAAGCGAAACCCGCGAGCAGCAACGGGGTTTGACGGCCAGTGCACGGCAAACCCAGGACGCCGAAGACGGCAAGCCGGAGTCACGCCAATACGCGGCGGGCGTGGCCTATGAGGTGGTCAACAGCAGCGAAAAGGTGCGCGACACCACGCAGGTCGCCAGTGAGCTGAAGGGGGCTACGGTTGGCCTGAGCAGTGAACGGCACCTGCAAGTCAACGGCTCCAAGGTCCAGGCCAGTGCCGGCGACCTCGATGTGAAGGCCACGCAAGTGACACTGGGTGCCACCCGCAATGAGCACGAAGTCACCACGGGCGAAAGCCAGAGCGGCGGTGGGTTGACCGTCACCGGCGGCATCGACCGCCTGGGCAGCCTGTTCGAAGGCCATCACGACAGCACGGCGGTCACCGAGCGCGACAGCAAGGCCCAACGCAGCGAACTGCAGGCCAGTGGCAACCTGAAGCTCGATGCTGACGAGCTGGTGACCGAAGCCGCACGCGTCACTGCCGGGGATACCCTCAAGGTGACCGCCAGGCGCATCGACAACCGTGCGGTTGTGGATACCCATGAACGGGAAGAACTCCGCAACGAGTGGTCCGGCAGCCTCGGCGCCAGCGTCGAGTACCGCGACCTGACCCGGCCAATCGAACGGCTGGTACTGGGTGAAGAAGCCGCGCGCTTCCAGCAGGCGTCGCCCGAGGACGCCATGGTAGCGCCCAGCGTCGGTGCCGACATGACCGTGGAACACCTCAAGCGCCTGGAAAACCAGCGCCGTGGCATTGCCCAGGTAAGCGAGCTGACCGGCGCGAAGGTTGAGGTCAAGGCCGACACGATCGAGGACCAAGGTACCGCCTGGCGTGCCGGGGCCGGCAAACTGCAGATCGATGCACAAGCGCACACCCTGCGCGCCGCCGAAAATACCGAGGAGGTCAGCGTGCAGCGCCTGGCCTATGGCGGTGACATGCGCGTCGACACCAGCTCCGGCAGTGACGTGAACGTGCGCGCCGCAGGCCAGGGTGGGTCGCTGGGCAAGCTGACCACGGCCAGCACTGCAGTGCCCGGCAGCCTTTATGGACAACAGGGTATCCAGGTCCAGCTGGGCAGCGATGGCCAGTATGAAGGCACACGCATGGAGGGTGGCGAAGGCGACGTGGTCATCCACAGTGCCGGCACGCTATCGGTGCCCCAGGCCAGCGACCGCGCCGAGCAGCTGACCCGCCAACTTGACGGCAACGCCTGGGCCAAGGTCGGTAATCGCCCTGGCAGCACCGGCATCGACGGGCGTGGCTATCTCGACCACGCACAGCAGCAAGCCCTGCAAACCAAGGCTCAGGTGGCACAAATCGACGCCAAGGGTGAAGTACGCCTGAGCAGCGTGGGTGATCTGTTGCTCGAAGGCACCCGCATCGGCAGTCGCGAAGCCAAGGTTGGCGATATTCACCTGCACAGCGACGGCCGCCTCCAGGTCAAGGCAGGCAACGACACCCAGCAAGCCAGCGGCGGCATACTCGGCGGTGGCCTGGAGCTGGCCGCCAGGATGGGCGAGAGCAAAGGCGGCGGCATTGGCGGCCATTTCACCCATGGCAAGCAGGATGAAAACGCCCGTCAAGCCGTCGATGCCCAATTCGCCAGTGCCGGCAAGCTGACCCTCAGCAGCCATGCTCGCGAGGACATTGCCGTGCACCTGGAGGGCCTGCAGGCATCCGCCGAGCAGATCGAGCTCAACGCTTCCAATGGCGGCATGCTGATCGAGGCCTCGTCCAATCAGGAGCAGCGCAACAACCTCGATATCACCGCCGGTGCCGGTTTCAACATGACCGCAGGCACCACCGACACCCGCGGCCTGCATGGCCGTGCCAAGGTCGAGCTGGACAAGCGCGACAACCAGACCTGGAACGCCAGCAACCTGCGCGCAGAGAACATCGACCTGCAAAGCCTTGGTGACACCCGCATCGAAGCTGCCAGCCTCGACGCCGGGCGCATCACCGGCGTGATCGATGGCGACCTGCGCATCGCCAGTCGCAAGGATAACGTCGACACACTGACGGTGAAAGGCGATGCCCGGCTGAGCCAGGAGAAGAACCCGCAAGGCTACGTCAATGCCGCCACCTCGCTGGCCGGGCCGCTGGCTGGCAAGGTCAAGGAGAAAGCCCGCTCGGCCCTGAGCAAAGCCGACCCAGGCCTCTCGCCGACCTTCAGCCTTGAGGTATCGCATGTACTGCGCGACAGCGTGGGCCAGCAGTCGGTGCTCAAGGGCAGTGATGGTGTCGAGCTGAAGGTGGGGGGTGAGGCACAGCTGGTTGGCGTACGCCTGCAATCGGCGAAGGGTGCGGTCACGCTCGATGCCAGCTCGGTAAGCCGCCAAACCCTGAGTGGCAATGATTACCGCCGGGATGTTTCGGTCGATGCGTCCAATTCGCCGGTGGACCTGGGTACGGCGATTGCCGAGATCGCCAAGGGTAAAGGCGCGGCGGATGGCGAGAATGCGCTGGACCTGGGGTTGCTGAGGACCAGTGGCCATAGTCGGAGTGAGCAGTGGGTTTCCAGTGTGCAGGGCAAGCCGGAATAAGCGGTTGGCGCAGAATTGCCAGCCTTGAGATAGTCAGCGTCTGTGAGACCCAGCGCCGCCCCCGCGGCGCATCGCGGATGAATCCGCTCACATCTGTTTCGGGCCAGGCGCTCCTGTGAGGTCTCCACGGTCCGCTTTGTCCATTCCCTTCAAACACGCAAAAACGAGCTGTGTGAGGTAGCAATAAGAACTTACAGCTTTAAAAGCCCGTTAATATTTCTGCAAATGAATCATCACAGTAGCGCCCTAAAGTCGCGGTCTCATCCCACTCAGCCACTATAAGGACATCCCGATGAGTCGAGATACCGGCGATAATCTTGACCGCAACCAGAGCGGTAACCTGCCGATGGCCAGCGTCATGGACGCTTATCTGAGCCGTCGCAGCGTGATGCGCGGGAGCCTGGGCGCCGCCATTGCCATGATTGCCGGTACCGGCCTGAGCGGCTGCTTCGACAGCAATGGCAGTTCCGGTCACGGTCCGGCCACCCAACCACCGGCGAGCGAGCCTGAAGAGCCGAAACTGGCCCTTGGCTTCCAGTCCATCCCTGGCTCGCGCAGCGATGCCTGTGTGGTCGCCGCCGGTTACAGCGCCTATGTGCTGGCCCCCTGGGGCACACCGCTGAACAGCAACGCCACCCCATGGAAATCGGACGGCAGCAACACCTCGACCGACCAGGCCAACGCCATGGGCATGCACCATGACGGCATGCACTTCTTCCCGATCAACGGCAGCTCCGAAGACGGCCTGCTGGCGATCAACTTCGAATACATCGACACGGCTGCCCTGCACCCCAACGGCCCGACCACCGACACCAGCGGCAAGCGCCCGGCCGAAGAAGTGCGCAAGGAAATCAACGCCCACGGCGCCGGCGTGGTACGCCTGCAGAAGCGCAACGGTCGCTGGCAAGTGGTCGACAACGACCCGCTCAATCGCCGCTTCACCACCGCTTCGCGCATGGAAATCACCGGGCCGCTGCGCGGCACCGACCACGTCAAGACCAAGTACTCGGTCGACGGCACCCACTGCCGCGGTACCAACAACAACTGCGGCAACGGCTATACCCCATGGGGCACCTACCTGACCTGCGAGGAGAACTGGCCTGGCATCTTCGTCAACAAGGGCACCCGCCCCGAAGACCAGCGCCGCATCGGCGTGGGCACCTCCAGTGGCCAGTACCAGTGGGAAAGCGCGGCCGGCGACAGCAGCGAAGTTGCAGATGAATTCGCCCGCTTCGACGTGACCGTCAAAGGTGCCAGTGCCACCGATGATTACCGCAACGAAGCCAGCACCTATGGCTACATCGTCGAGATCGACCCGTACAACAGCAGCACCCTGGCCACCAAGCGCACGGCCCTGGGCCGCTTCCGCCACGAAGGCTGCTGCCCAGGCCTGCCGGTAGCCGGCAAGCCGCTGGTTTGGTACATGGGCGACGACTCGAACAACGAGTACCTGTACAAGTGGGTGTCCTCGGCTGTGTGGGATGCCGCTGACGCCACCCCGGCCGACCGCCTGGCCACCGGGGCCAAGTACCTGGACCATGGCAAGTTGTACGTCGCCCGCTTCAATGCCGACGGCACCGGCGTGTGGCTGCTGCTCGACGTGAACACGGCTACCTCCAGCGGCAGCACTCTGGGTGCGCTTTATGGTGGCCTCGCCGGCATCATCCTCAACACCCGAGGTGCTGGCGACGCCGTGGGCGCCACGCCGATGGACCGCCCGGAATGGACTGCGGTCAACCCACTAAACGGCGACGCCTACCTGACCTTGACCAACAACAGCGCGCGGGCTGCCGACAAGGTCGATGCGGCCAACCCGCGCGGCCCGAACCGCCACGGCCACATCATCCGCTGGCACGACAGCGAAGACCAGCTGAGCTTCACCTGGGACATCTTCGTGTTCGGCGCCAACGCCAGCGGTACGGAGGACATCAACCGCTCTGGCCTGACCGAACTCAACCAGTTTGCCAGCCCCGACGGCATGAGCTTCGATAGCCGGGGCGTGCTGTGGTTCGAGACCGACAACGGTGAAACCACCCTCACCGACTACACCAACGACCAACTGCTGGCGGTGATTCCCACTGACCTGGTCGATGCCAGTGGCAAGCAAGTGCCGATCAATGCCCAGAACCAGGCGGCCCTGCGCCGATTCTTCGTCGGACCGAATGGTTGCGAGGTGACGGGCATCAGCTTCACGCCGGACAACAAGACGCTGTTCATCAACATCCAGCACCCGGATAACTGGCCGTATACCGACAAGGCGACCGATGCAACCCCGACAGGGACCAAAGTGAGGCCACGCGCTGCGACGGTGGTGATCCAGCGGGATGATGGCGGGGAGATCGGCACAGTCTGACCCCCTACCGGGCAGTCGACATTTTGCTGGCTGCCCGCCAAAAACCTCAAACTGAAACTCGCTACGCCTGGACTTCATCATGGCGCTGTTCCTGACGCTCGGCACCGGCCGTCGAGATCCCGGTTGCGACGTCTATCGTGGTCTGGGTGCGATTGGCCGACATGTTCACTGCTCAACCAGCAATTGCCCACGCCCAGCTGATGCAGCCGCATAAGACTGACGACCCGCCGGTAGCGTTTCACCATGCTCTGTTGGCAGCCAACTACGCATGCTGGTTGTTCATCCTGATCAGGTAAACGCCATGACCAACCAACAGCCAGATGCTCCCGCATTTTCCAGCACCTTCGCCCTTGAACAACTGCAGACGCTCGCCTCGGCTATCGACCTTCAGCTCTTCACTCACTTGTTCAGGCCAGTATTTGGCAGCCGTCTCTCACCCTCTTTATTCATGCACCTTCAACGGCAACTGACTGCCAAAACCTTCAATAACCCAAGTTACCAAGTCAGCAACGATATCACCGAGCCTTGCATCTACCAGCGAGAAACGCGCCAGATACTCGTGCAACGCAAGACCATTGCACAGGCCATTGATCAACCTGCCGAGGCCGCCCCGCTCATGCTTGCGCTCATGGAAGCATTTGCGCTGTACATTCATGACCTTCTACTGCATGGCGGCACAGGAGCTGATACGCCAGACTCTAACCCGGCAGTACCCGCGGATATCACCAAGGCATTTGTGCAAACGCTGCTCTTCTATAACGAACCGATCAAAGTCGGGAGCACCTTTGCAACATTCAGTGAGGCGGGCACCGAACACACCTTGATACTCAGCCCTCCTACAAGCCCGCCAAGCCGTCAGAAACGCTTCGCTGCTGGACGAGGTCACGGTCTCAACTCTTTCGGTCATCAATCCATTGAAGATGCCCTGGAAACCGTCGGTTTCAGCGAGGCGGAACGCAAGGCCATCTACTTTGGCAATTGGCTGCGCGACTACTCGCAGCTGATTGACCCAAAGATCGTTCATCCCGTAAGCAATGCCCAGATCGATACGACGGAGATCATCAAGGCCATTGCGGCACGGGAACTACCGCGCATATCGCGAGAAAAGCTGACGGCCATTGTCGATCTGTTTGCGCTGAAGCATTTCCACAGCTTGCAGCAAACACCTGAAGAACGTGCAAACTATCGCGTTACCCCTGAGCTGCTTGGGGTTTACCGGGCTCACGAACACATCGATAACCCAACCACACTGGACCGAGAGGCGTTCGACCCACGTAGTATCGACCCCGATTTCACCGCACTGGTGTTCCCTGAAGACAAACTCAATACGGTGCTACCCAAGCGCTCGATGAAGCGTTACATCCGCCGGCCAATCACCTACATGATCAAACAGCTGGAAGCTGCGAAAAATGAAGGCATGACAGCAAAAGGCATGCGGCTGTTCGGCGAAGGCCTGCATGTACTGGAAGACTATTTCGCTCACTCCAACTTTGTTGAACTCAGCTTGAGAAAACTGGGCCACGACAAGGTGTTGCCATGGACCACACGCATCGAGTCAAGGGATATCAGCCGCCATGAGTGGCCCGTCATCACCGGCATGTTCGGTGCACTGGATATCGTCGGAAGTGTCAGCGATCCGCTGGCCGAGCTGCTTTATGGCGACGAGAAGGCAGACCCCAAGCCCGGTGAGCGTAGCGACTTTGATAACGTGATGCTGATACTGCTGAAGGGTGAGGACCGTTATCTGTTCGACGCCTACGATCTTTACCTCAAGGCACGCGACAACGTCAGGAACAATGGGTTCTACCAATGGGTAACAGGTATGAAAGATACGGCCAAGCTACCCAGAAAAGCCATCGATCACGTGATCAACCTGATCAGGAAACCACTGCTGAACTGGGCGGGTGACCATATCGCGACCTTGCAGATTCATCTGGAAGGAGACCCGAACACCGACGCTAATGTCTTGGCAACCCATTCTCATCTGGCCAAGGATCACGACACGCACCCTTTCCATTCCCTGGCGGTGATACTGGCCGCGCAAGCGGTGAAGGACGTTGGCCGGGCCATGCGCAATCACTGGATGAAGCTGGGCGAAGAACTGGACGGCCCGGAGATTGTGGCCGAGCGCTTTATCGTCCATCCCAACGATACCGATTGGTTCACGCAAACCGTTGATGACTGGGCGCGAAAAAACCCTGAAAAGGTCAGGCAGGGTGAATCGATCGAAACACTCAGGCAACTTCAGACCGAGGAACTCGAGCACGAGCTGAAAAAAGTACAGGACGCAATGAAAACAGCAGTGAAACACATTGAGGAAACAGAAGAACTGACCGGCACCAGTTTCTGGAGCATTGCCAACCTGTCAGACGCAGGGCCTGCGCCCTGGGGATGAAACGCTGCTGCCTCAAAAATCCAGCAGGCGCCAGACCTCATAGGCTGGCGTCTCATACGGGTGGCTCTGCCTGAGCGCAGCGACGACCTGAACGATCAGGTCGTCGGCCACCACCAGCTCAACCTTCCACTCCTCGACCACCTCGACCCGGCCGGTTTGCCCGAGGAACGGCTGGCTGCCGTGCAACGGGCGAAACTGGCCTTGGCCCAGGGTCTGCCAGGCGCAGTGGTCGTAGTCGCCGATACGCCCACCACCTGCGGCGAACACGGCGGCCTTGACCACTTCAACATGGCTGGCCGGGACGAAGAAGGCGAGCTTGTACACGCCTTAGTTCACCCACACGCGAGCGTTGCGGAACATACGCATCAGCGCGGCGTCTTCCTGCCACTCATCTGGGCGCCAGGAGTTCTGCACGGCGCGGAACATACGCTCCGGGTGCGGCATCATGATGGTCACGCGGCCGTCACGGCTGGTCAGGCCGGTGATACCACGCGGCGAGCCGTTCGGGTTGGCCGGGTAGGCTTCGGTGACCTTGCCGTGGTTGTCGACGTAGCGCAGAGCGACACAACCGGACAGGTCGGCTGCCAGCAGTGCCTCTTCGCTGGCGAACTCGGCATGGCCCTCGCCGTGGGCGATGGCGATCGGCATACGCGAACCGGCCATGCCCTGCAGGAAGATCGAGTTGGACTTCTGCACCTCGACCATGGCCACGCGCGCCTCGAACTGCTCCGAACGGTTGCGCACGAAGTGCGGCCAGTGCTCGGTGCCCGGGATCAGCTCGTGCAGGTTGGACATCATCTGGCAACCGTTGCACACGCCCAGGGCGAAGCTGTCGGTACGTTCGAAGAAGGCCTGGAAGGCATCGCGGGCGCGGCTGTTGAACAGCGCCGACTTGGCCCAGCCCTCACCGGCACCCAGCACGTCACCGTAGGAGAAGCCACCGCAGGCGACCAGGCCCTTGAAGGCTTCGAAGTCCACACGGCCAGCGAGGATATCGCTCATGTGCACGTCGATGGCGGCAAAGCCTGCGCGGTCGAAGGCGGCAGCCATCTCGACCTGGCCGTTGACGCCCTGCTCGCGCAGGATCGCCACTTGCGGGCGCACGCCCTTCTTGATGTACGGCGCGGCGATGTCGTCGTTGACGTCGTAGCCCAGCTTGACCGACAGGCCCGGGTTTTCTTCCTCGAGCAGCAGGTCGAATTCCTGGTCTGCGCAATCGGCGTTGTCGCGCAGGCGCTGGATCTGGTAGCTGGTTTCGGCCCACTGGCGCTGCAGCATGCGACGCTCGTCGTCGAACAGCACTTCGCCGTTGAGGCTGATGGACACTTCACCGTTGTTGACCGGCTTGCCGATCACCGAAACGCAACCCTCGCCCAGGCCGGCAGCGCTGAACTGCGCCAGCACGTCAGGGGTAGCATCCTGGCGAACCTGGATGACCGCGCCCAGCTCTTCGTTGAAGAGAATGGCTGCCACGTCGCCCTTGCTATCGGTCAGCGGGTCGAGTTGCAGGTCGAGGCCGCAGTGGCCGGCGAAGGCCATTTCCAGCACGGTGGTCAGCAGGCCGCCGTCGGAACGGTCGTGGTAGGCCAGCAGGTGGCCGTCGGCGTTCAGGCCCTGGATCACGGCGAAGAACGCCTTGAGGTCTTCGGCGTCGTCGACATCCGGAGCCTGGGCCGCGATCTTGCCGTAGGTCTGGGCCAGGATCGAGGCGCCCATGCGGTTCTTGCCACGGCCCAGGTCGATCAGGATCAGGTCGGTCTCGCCCTTGTCCATGCGCAGTTGCGGGGTCAAGGTCTTGCGAATGTCGGTGACCGGGGCGAAGCCGGTGATGATCAGCGACATCGGCGAAGTGACGCTCTTCTCGACGCCCTCTTCGCTCCACTTGGTCTTCATCGACATCGAGTCTTTGCCGACCGGAATGGTAATGCCCAGCTCCGGGCACAGCTCCATGCCGACAGCCTTGACGGTGTCGTACAGGCGCGCATCTTCACCTGGGTGGCCAGCGGCGGACATCCAGTTGGCCGACAGTTTGATGTCGGACAGCTTCTCGATGCGTGCAGCGGCCAGGTTGGTCAGGGTTTCGCCGATCGCCATGCGCCCGGACGCCGGGGCATCCAGCAGGGCCAGCGGGGTACGCTCGCCCATGGCCATGGCTTCACCGGTGTAGACGTCGAAGCTGGTGGCGGTGACAGCACAGTCGGCCACCGGCACCTGCCACGGGCCGACCATCTGGTCGCGGGCAACCAGGCCGGTGATGGTGCGGTCGCCGATGGTGATCAGGAAGCTCTTGCTGGCCACGGCCGGGTGGTTCAGCACGCGCTGCACAGCCTGGTCCAGATCCAGCTCGCTTGGGTCGAAGTCATCGCCCAGTTCGGCTTCGCGGGTAACCGAACGGTGCATGCGCGGCGGCTTGCCCAGCAGCACGTCGAGTGGCATGTCTACCGGGGTGTTGCCGAAGTGGCTGTCGCTTACGGTCAGGTGCGGCTCTTGCGTCGCTTCGCCGACCACGGCAAACGGGCAACGCTCGCGTTCACAGATGGCCTGGAAACGCTCGAAATCGACGGCGCTGACAGCCAACACGTAACGCTCTTGCGATTCGTTGCTCCAGATTTCGTGCGGGGCCATGCCCGGCTCGTCGTTCGGCACGTTGCGCAGTTCGAAGCGGCCACCACGGCCACCGTCGTTGACCAGCTCCGGGAAGGCGTTGGAGATACCACCGGCGCCCACGTCGTGGATGAAGGCAATCGGGTTCTTGTCGCCCAGCTGCCAGCAGCGGTCGATGACCTCCTGGCAACGGCGCTCCATTTCCGGGTTTTCGCGCTGTACCGAGGCGAAGTCCAGGTCAGCCGAGCTGGCACCGGTGGCCACCGACGAAGCGGCGCCGCCGCCCAGGCCGATCAGCATGGCCGGGCCACCGAGCACGATCAGCTTGGCGCCGACGGTGATCTCGCCCTTCTGCACGTGTTCTTCACGGATGTTGCCCATGCCGCCAGCGAGCATGATCGGCTTGTGGTAGCCGCGCACTTCTTCACCATGCGGGGTGTCGATGGCCTGCTCGAAGGTACGGAAGTAGCCAGTCAGGGCCGGGCGACCGAACTCGTTGTTGAACGCGGCGCCGCCCAGTGGGCCTTCAATCATGATGTCGAGGGCGTCGACGATGCGCTCTGGCTTGCCGTAGGCCTGCTCCCATGGCTGTTCGAAGCCGGGGATGCGCAGGTTGGACACGGTGAAGCCGGTCAGGCCGGCTTTTGGCTTGGCGCCACGGCCGGTCGCGCCTTCGTCGCGGATTTCGCCGCCGGAGCCGGTGGAGGCGCCGGAGAACGGGGCGATGGCGGTCGGGTGGTTGTGCGTCTCGACCTTCATCAGGATGTGCACCGGCTCCTGCACCGCACCGTACTGGCGGGTTTCAGGGTTCGGGAAGAACCGGCCGGCGACGCTGCCGACGATCACCGAGGCGTTGTCCTTGTAAGCCGACAGTACGCCTTCGTTGTGCATCTGGTAGGTGTTCTTGATCATGCCGAACAGGCTCTTTTCCTGAGCCTGGCCGTCGATGTCCCAACTGGCGTTGAAGATCTTGTGGCGGCAGTGCTCGGAGTTGGCCTGGGCGAACATCATCAGTTCGATGTCGTTCGGGTTGCGCTTGAGGCCCTGGAAGGCGTTGACCAGGTAGTCGATCTCGTCTTCGGCCAGGGCCAGGCCCAGGTCGATATTGGCCTGGGCCAAGGCGGCGCGGCCACCGGCGAGGATGTCGACCGAGGTCATCGGCTTGGGCTGGGCGTGGCTGAACAGGTCGGCTGCCTGCTCCAGCTTGGCCAGCACGCGCTGGGTCATGCGGTCGTGCAGTTCGGCGGCGATCAGCTCGGCGTCGGCGTCGCTCAGGTTGCCAGCCACGTAATAGGCGATGCCGCGCTCCAGGCGCTGGATCGACTGCAGGCCGCAGTTGTGGGCGATGTCGCTGGCCTTGCTGGCCCACGGCGAGATGGTGCCCAGGCGCGGCACGACCAGGAACAGGCGGCCGGTCGGCTCCTGTACCGGCACGCTCGGGCCGTATTTGAGCAGACGGCCCAGCACCTGCTGCTGGTCGGCGGTCAGCTCGCCTTCAACATCGGCGAAGTGGGCAAATTCGGCATACAAACCAGTAACAGCGGGGACTTTCTGGCTCAGTTGCTCGAGTAATTTACCGTGGCGAAAGGCAGAAAGGGCAGGAGCGCCGCGCAGGATCAACATCGTCGGGACAGCCTCAGGAAGGGGTGTGCTTAGAGGCCGTGCATTCTAGCCTAATTCGACGGCTTTCGGCACCCGCTCTAAGCCATGGCTGCCGGGCGGCGGAACCGGACTTCGGGGTCAAAATTTCCAGGGTTTGCCTTGATGCATTCCCAACCCCACCACACAACTCGCTACCAGACAAGCTAACCGTTGTCGAGATATGGCTGTGCCGGTCCTTTGCGTATACTGCAACCTATGTTCGCCCACACTGCTTTGCGCCAACGTTGCGCCAGATGGCTAATCGCAACCGGACTCTTTCTGCTGCTCGGTGCCTGCGTTGAAAAACCCAGCACCCTCGAGCGCGTGAAGGAGGATGGCGTGCTGCGCGTCATCACCCGCAACAGCCCAGCCACCTACTTTCAGGATCGCAACGGCGAAACCGGCTTCGAGTACGAACTCGTCCAGCATTTCGCCGAAGATCTCGGCGTGAAGCTGCAGATCGAAACCGCCGACAACCTCGACGAACTGTACGACTCGCTCGGCAAGCCTTCCGGCCCGGTGCTGGCGGCGGCCGGCCTGGTCAGCAGCGACCGGCGCAAGGCCCAGGTCAGGTACTCGCACCCCTACCTGGAAGTGACCCCGCAGGTCATCTACCGTAACGGCCGCCCTCGTCCCACCGATGCCAAGGGCCTGGTCGGCAAGAAGATCATGGTGCTCAAGGGCAGCAGCCACGCCGACCAGCTGGCCGAACTGAAAAAGCAGTACCCGGGCCTGCAATACGAAGAGTCAGACGCGGTCGAAGTGGTCGACCTGCTGCGCATGGTCGACGAAGGCCAGATTGACCTGACTTTGGTCGATTCCAATGAACTGGCCATGAACCAGGTCTACTTCCCCAACGTGCGGGTCGCCTTCGACCTTGGCGACACCCGCGACCAGCGCTGGGCGGTGGCGGCCGGTGACGACAACAGCCTGCTCAACGAAATCAACGAATTTCTCGACAAGGCGCAGAAGAACGGCACCCTGCAGCGCCTGAAGGACCGTTACTACGGCCATGTCGACGTGCTCGGCTACGTCGGTGCCTATACCTTCGCCCAGCACCTGCAGCAGCGCCTGCCCAAATACGAGAAGCACTTCAAGAGCTACGCCAAGGTCGAACAGGTGGACTGGCGCCTGCTGGCCGCGATCGGCTACCAGGAATCGATGTGGCAGCCGGAAGTCACCTCCAAGACCGGCGTGCGCGGCCTGATGATGCTGACCCAGCGCACTGCCCAGGCCATGGGCGTGTCCAACCGACTGGACCCGAAGCAGAGCATCCAGGGCGGTGCCAAGTACTTCATGAAGATCAAGGAAGAGCTCGACGACAGCATCCAGGAGCCGGACCGCACCTGGTTCGCCCTCGCCGCCTACAACGTCGGCACCGGCCACCTGGAAGACGCCCGCACCCTGGCCAAGCGCGAAAAGCTCAACCCGAACAAGTGGCTGGACGTGAAGAAGATGCTGCCACGGCTGGCCCAGAAGCAGTGGTACCGGCAGACCAAGTACGGCTATGCCCGCGGTGGCGAACCCGTGCACTTCGTGGCCAACATCCGTCGTTACTACGACATCCTCACCTGGGTGACCCAGCCGCAGCTCGAAGGCCAGGTGGCCGAGGGCAACCTGCATGTGCCCGGGGTGAACAAGGACAAGCCGGCGGATCAGTCGCCGCCTATGTAGGCCTTCCGGCCTGTTGCATCTTTACTGCCAGGACCGGCCCCTTCGCGGCGGTTCGGCGCGAAGGGACCGGTGAAAGTTACGCCTTGGCCCGGCGGGCCTTGAAGAAGTCGCTCAGGATCTGCCCGCACTCCTGCGCCAGTACCCCACCCTCCACCATCACCCGATGGTTGAGAAAGCCCTGCCCGAAGAACTGCCCCTGGCTCTGCACGATCCCCGCCTTGGGCTCCAGCGCCCCGAAAACCACCCTCGCCACCCGCGAATGCACGATCAGCCCCGCGCACATGCTGCACGGCTCCAGGGTCACGTACAGGGTGCTGCCGGGCAGCCGGTAGTTGCTGGCGGATTTCGCCGCCGCGCGGATCGCCACCATCTCCGCGTGGGCACTCGGGTCGCTGTCGATGATCGGCCGATTGAAGCCTTGGCCAATGACCTGACCATGCTGCACCAGCACCGCGCCCACCGGCACCTCGCCCATGGCTGCGCCTTCGGCAGCCAGCGCCAGGGCCAGGCGCATGAATTCCTGATCGCGGCTGCGGTCGATGATCTGCGGACGCATCAGACCACCGCGATCGCGGCCATCAGGCCGGTTTCCATGTGGTCGATGACGTGGCAGTGGAACATCCAGGTGCCTGGGTTATCCGCCACCAGGGCGACCTGGGCACGCTCGTTCTTGCCCAGCAGGTAGGTGTCGGTGAAGTAGGGCTCAGGGATTTGCCGGCGATTGGAGCCGATCACCTTGAAGCTCATGCCGTGCAAGTGGACCGGATGCTGGTACTGGGTCATGTTCTTCAGCTCGAAGATGTAGCTTTTGCCCTTCTTCAACGTGGCGATCGGCCGGTCGGCGCAGGTCTTGTCGGTAATGTCCCAGGCCTGGCCGTTGATCTGCCACATGCTCGACGGCTTGTCCGGGTCGCTGGTGACCGAGACGCTCGCTGCCCATTCGAAATTGAAGTTGAGCTTCTCGGCATTCTCCAGGTCCGGCTCGGCAATCGGGTTCGCCGGCAGGGCCTTGGGCCACTCGCCCGGTGCTTCGCTGCTGGCTACCGAACGCAAGGTGCCCAGGCGCACGAAACCGTCACGCAGGGAGACCTCCTCGCCCGCCTCAGGAATACGGATGGCCAGGCAAATGCGCATGCCAGGGCCGAGCCAGTAATCATCATCCAGTGCCCGAGGGGTCACCGGGTTGCCGTCCAACGCATAGATTTTCGCCTCGCAGTTGCCTTTGAGGTTGAGGCGGTAGGTCCAGGTGTTATCCAGGTTAAGCACCCGCACGCGCACCACCTGCCCGGCCGGAAGCTCGGTGACCGAATCGGCCTGGCCATTGATGGTGATCAGCCGCCCGGCGGTGCCGTTGCGTGCGGCCTCGCGGGGGATGCTGAAGGGCAGCCAGGCGCCCTTCTCGTCCACGTGCCAGTTCTTCAGGCTCAGGGTGCGCTCATGGGCAAAACCGGTGGGCTCGCGCTCCTCGACGATCAGTGGGCCGACCAGGCCACGCCCCAGCTCCTCGGAGCTGCTGACATGGGGGTGATACCAGTAGCTGCCGGCATCCGGCACACGGAACTTGTAGTCGAAGTACTCGCCCGGCTTTACCGGCAGCTGCGAGACATAAGGCACGCCGTCCATTTCCAGCGGCAGGCGAATGCCATGCCAGTGGATGGTGGTTTCCACCGGCAGGTGATTGATGAAGCGCACCCGCAGCCAGGTGCCCTGGCGCACACGCAACTCGGTGCCTGGCGCCGAAGGGCCGAAGGCCCAGGCCTCGGTCTTGAAGCCCGGCACCAGCTCGACGTCGAGGGGAGCAGCGATCAGCTCGTAGTCATGCCCGGCGTTGTCGTCCTCGACCTTGCCCAGCCAGTAACGTGCCGCGCCACCGGCGCCCAGGCCAACCACAACCAGGCCGGTCAGGCCCTTGAGCATTTGTCGACGGGTGAAGGACATCGGTGCGGGTACCTCGCGTTCTGCGCAATCAAGCTGCCAGCACGGCTGGCGATGAAGGGCGAATACGATACACCTGCAAATGGGAAATATTAAGTGAAGTCTGTCCATACCTTGGCTGCAGGAGCCCCGCAGAGCTGGTTGAACCACTGCCGGTCATGGCCAGAGGGTTCGCGCATGGCGGCCTGCACCAGCACCGCGTCAAGCATCACGTCCAGATTATCGAGGCGCGCGGCGATGGGTGGGTGCGTGTCGAAGGGATGGGGCATTGTCAGCCCGAGCACTTCCTCGCCCAGGTGCAACGGCACCTGCTGCAGGTACCGGGTCAGCGCTGCAAGCAGCCCTTCGCCACCGCGTTCGAGCAGCAATGCATCGACGACCCTGCCCAAGGCAATTGCCCGCAGCAGCGCCTGAACGAACAGCTTCGGGCCATGCACTTCGGCCCCGGCCCGATCCGCCAACAATTCCTGCGCGCGCCCCCAGTGATGCACCGCGATCTGGAAGTGATGCAGGAACTGCCCGGCCATCCACACCACTGGCCGGGCTACCCAGTCCACCGCCCGCTCGGCGTCGACAATGGCCGAGAACTGTGCGCACATCAAGCTGAAGCGCGCATTGATTTCACTGCCCTGCTCCGTATCTCGGCTGCGGAAATGGCCAAGTTCATGACCAATGAGCGCGGCGGCCTCTTGCTGGCTCAAGACGCTGAGACACGGCAATGACAGGTACAAGGTTCGTCCGCTGAGCGCCGACTGGCCAGGCTGCAGCACAATCGGCACGCTGGTGACGAAAAAGCCTTGGTCGATCCCGACCACGATGTGGTCCGGCACCGGTGCCTGCAGGTGCGCTGCCAGGCCTTCGACCCATTGCCACAGCGCCGCAGCCTCTTGCCGTTCAAGCTCACGGCCGAGAAAACCAGCGTTTGACGCCCCCATGCGCGGCCACTGCTGGCACATTCGCCAGAGGGTACGCAGGCAGACGACCAGCACTGACGCCAGCGGCAGTACCACGACCAACGCGGTCAAGCCGCCCTGCGCTGCGTGGCTCAAGCCGGCGCTGGTTTCATAGAGCAATAACAGGCACAGTGAGCCTGCGAGCATGCCCATGTAGGCGCTCAGCCAACGCACCAGCACCCGCCAGCTGGCCGTCATGCACTGATGCAGGTAGTGCGCCGAGCGCAAGGCGCGCCAGGCGTCGACCCTGAGCCTGAGCCAGGCGCCAATGCTGGCGACCAGAGCGCCCAGTGCCAACCAGCCGCCGAGGCAGGCCATGGACTTGCGCACGCTCAACCACTGACGGTCGCTGTCGAGTTCGTCCAACTGCCGCTGCAGCACCTCACGCGTGTCGACGCGCCCGGCAAATTGCTTGCGTGCAGCCCAAGGCAGTGCCTGCAGCAGGGTATCGCTGGGTGCCGCCAGCCATTGCCGGGTGATCCGTGCCTGCTCTTGCGCCGTCTCCGCCCGCCAGTGCTGCACAGTGGCCCAGCCGAACAGCGCCAGCGGCAACAGCAGCATGACCAGGCCCCACCCCAGGCGCTTCATGTTGCCGATACGCCCAGCCGTGCCACGCCCGGAAACAACTGTGCCAGGGTGTGCCTGGCCTGCGCGGCTTGCAGGTAGGCATAGAGCATGTCCACCAGTTCCTGCAGGTCAAGGCGACGCCCGTTCACTACCGGCGTGCACAGCCACAAACGCACGCGCAAGCCACCGGCCACAGTGATCGCGTCAGGCGAGGCCAGCCCTTTGAAACTGGCCGGAAGCAGCGCGGGCGCGAGGCTGGACGCCGCCATCGTGAAAATCAGGCGGGTGCTGAAATAACCCTGCTGGACCTCGAAGCCGTCGAACGCATGCAGAGGTGTCGGTGCCTGGGCATTGGCAAAGCACAAGGTATCGGGTGTCACGCTCAATACCCGCTTGCCCTGCCGGCGGTACAGCGCGGCGGAGCAGGCCAGAGCGGCCAGCCCCACAGCGAGCAGGCCAAGGCCGCAGCCCGAAAGCAGCCACAGCGCGCCACTGCTGGCCTGAGCGCCGAACAGCAACGCCAGCCAGACCAGCCAGGCGCCCAGGCCGCAGAGCAACAGGCCGGTTATTGCGCAAGCCAGCGCTTTGCCGAACGAACGCTCCAGCAGTTCGAAGCTGTCGTGGGGACCGTCGGCCTGTGCCTGCAGGTACGCCAGATGCGCTTCGCGCTCGGCATTATCCATCTGCCTGCATCAGTTCCAGTTGCCGCTGCGCGTGGGCCGCATCGCGGTAGGCCGCCAGCATTGCGAGCACTTCCTCGTTGTCCAGCTTGCGACCATTGCAGGCCAGGCCGGCGGACATGATACGGATCTGCGGTCGTGGTTTTTTCAGTGCCATTGCCTGGTTACCGAAGAACTGCAGCTTGACCACACGATGCTTCGGCAGCGCGGCTTCGCTGCTCATTTCCAGCGTCTGCACCATGACCAGGCCTTCATCCTTGACCGCGATGTCCTCGACTTCGGCCATATCAACCGGAGCGTCCAGCGTATCGACGAACAACTGCCGACGTGTCAGGCGCATGAATACCTGGGTGCCAGCGTTGCGGTGCTGCCAGGTCACCGCAGCAGCAATGCAGACGATGAAGACACCCGCTGCGACCGCTCCCATGCGTTGCAAATTGAAGGTGACGCCCAGAAGAATCAGGGCGCCCACCAGGATTATCGGCCCCCAGACCTTGTAACGGCGGGAATTGGTGAACTCGCTTTGCGGCGGTACGCGCTCGATCACCTGCTTGAGCTCGGCGATTACCCGGTCGCGCTGGGCTGCACGGGATTGGTCATAGGCTTCGCCAAGCGAGCCGGAAAGCTCGGACAGCGGATCGGTAGGTTCAACCATGGTCAGTCGTTCTCCCTGCTCATTGCTGCTTGGCCAGGTAATCGGTCAGGAATGCCTGGGCATTACCTTGACGCGACAGCCCCTCGGAATAGCCAACCTGCACCGGTTGCGGCTCACCGGGCAGGTACAATTCACCGCCCCAGCCGCTTTGAACGACCAGTACCACGAACTTCTTGCCGTCCACCGTCGTCGAGTAACGGGTGTCCTTTGTGGTCTTCTCCACCTGCATCTTCTGGATGCGCATGTCCCAGTCGTGATCAACCCCTTCGATCTGAACCAGTGCTTCATTGGCGGCGCGCTCGCCAATGCGCAGCGTCCACACTTTGACGCCCTCTGTCCCCATGTAGGCGACAACCTGCTCGGCCACATCCGGCCGTTGTTCTGCGTGGGCCTGGCCCAGCCAGAAGATGAGCGAGGCCACCAGCAAGGCAACCCATTTGCGATAAGCGAACATCTTTTCCATCCTGATGCGAAACGATCGACCATTGAAAACAGCACCGCCGGCACTGCCAACCCCCATGGCCGGTTCGCACAAAAGATGGCCCGTCGCGCACAATGGCTGTTGCCGAAAATGTGCGCGCGTTACCATTTGTGCTCATGCCGCCGCCGACCAAGGATGCTTAGCGCTCATGCCATCGACCAGCCCCTACCTGGACACCGACTTCTCCTTCGACAGCCCGGGGTCGCTCGCCGAAGCCGGCGTGCTGGACAGCCGCAAGGCACGGATAATGGGTAGCGCAACCGGGCACTATCGGGCGCAGACGGTACACACAGGGTTGCAGTACTTCGATTGCAACCTGCAGTTCCCGGAGCCGCTGAAGATCGACAAGGTGCTGCCGCAGAGCCTGTGCATCGTGCAACTGTTCGATGGCGCCTGGCAGCACAAGGTCGATGGCACACTGAACCGTTACACGCCAGGCCAGCTGCACCTGCTAGGCCTCGGCGAGAGCCTGGAGGCGCAGGACCAGTTGCCTGCCGATAGCCATGCGCGCATGGCGGGCGTGCGTATTGCCGGTGACTACCTGCATGAGCTGGCCCGGGACGAAGCGCAGCTGATACCCCTGCTGGCCTTGACGGCAGACGGCATGCGTTTCGATCAGTTGCCGCACTGCCCGGCAGTAAGCCGCCTGCTGCAGCAGCTGTATCTGTCACCTTATACCGGCGGGCTCAGGCGCCTGCATTGCGAAAGCCTGAGCCTGGCCATCGTATTGGAGCTGGCCCGCCACCTGATCGGTCCTGCGCAAGCCACGAGCAGGCCGGATCGCGGGCTACGCGACCTGGCCATCGAAGCGCGCCGCCTGCTCGATGCGCAACTGAGCGCTCCGCCAACCGCCGCCAGCCTGGCGCGCCAACTGGGCGTGGGCGAGACCACTTTGCGCCGTGCTTTCCGCGAAGAATTTGGCCGGCCTATCCTGCAGTACGTGCGGCAACAACGCCTGGAACTGGCCCGCAGCCTACTGCTGGAGCGGCGCTGGCAGGTCTCGCAGGTGGCCTACCATGTCGGCTATGCCAACCCCGCCAACTTCTGCCATGCCTACAAGGCCTATTTCGGCCACCCTCCGGGCAGCGAATAGGTTTTCCTCGCGCAAATGAAAAGGGCCTGCAATGCAGGCCCTTCTCGTTCAGCGGCGGGTAGGGATCATTCCCACTCGATAGTCGCTGGCGGCTTGCTCGACACGTCGTAGGTGACGCGGGAGATACCGTCGATTTCGTTGATGATACGGCCGCTGACGGTTTCCAGCAGCTCGTACGGCAGGTGTGCCCAACGCGCGGTCATGAAGTCCACGGTCTCGACGGCACGCAGGGCCACGACCCAGGCGTAGCGACGGCCGTCGCCAACGACGCCAACCGACTTGACCGGCTGGAACACCACGAATGCCTGGCTGGTCTTGTGGTACCAGTCGGCCTTGCGCAGCTCTTCGATGAAGATGTGGTCGGCACGACGCAGGATGTCGGCGTATTCCTTCTTCACTTCACCGAGGATACGCACGCCCAGGCCCGGGCCCGGGAACGGGTGGCGGTAGACCATGTCGTACGGCAGGCCCAGCTCCAGGCCGATCTTGCGTACTTCGTCCTTGAACAGTTCACGCAGTGGCTCGACCAGCTTGAGGTTCATTTCCTCCGGCAGGCCACCGACGTTGTGGTGAGACTTGATCACGTGGGCCTTGCCGCTCTTGGCGCCAGCCGACTCGATCACGTCCGGGTAGATGGTTCCCTGGGCGAGGAACTGGATGTTCTCCAGCTTGCTGGCTTCGGCATCGAACACGTCGATGAAGGTGCGGCCGATGATCTTGCGCTTCTTCTCTGGGTCGGCTTCGCCTTCCAGGTTGTCGAGGAACTGCTTTTCAGCGTCGGCGCGGATCACCTTGACGCCCATGTTCTCCTTGAACATGGCCATCACCTGGTCGCCTTCGTGCAGGCGCAGCAGGCCGTTGTCGACGAACACGCAGGTCAGCTGGTCGCCGATGGCGCGGTGCAGCAGTGCGGCAACCACGGAGCTGTCGACGCCGCCGGACAGGCCCAGCAGGACGTTGGCCGAACCGACTTGCTCACGCACCTGGGCGATGGCGTCTTCGACGATGTTGGACGGGGTCCACAGGGCTTCACAGCCGCAGATGTCCTGCACGAAGCGGGACAGGATGCGACCGCCCTGCTTGGTGTGGGTCACTTCCGGGTGGAACTGCACGCCGTAGTAGCCGCGCGAATCGTCGAACATGCCGGCGATCGGGCAGCTCGGGGTGCTGGCCAGCACGTGGAAGTTGCCCGGCATCTGGGTGACCTTGTCGCCGTGGCTCATCCACACGTCCAGGCCCAGCACGCCGTCGTCGTCGACGTGGTCTTCGATGCCATCGAGCAGGCGGCTCTTGCCGACCACGTCGACACGGGCATAACCGAACTCACGCAGGTCGGAACCTTCGACCTTGCCGCCCATCTGCTCGGCCATGGTCTGCATGCCGTAGCAGATGCCCAGCACTGGCACGTTCAGGTCGAACACGGCCTGCGGGGCGCGCGGGCTGTTGGCTTCGTGGACCGACTCGGGGCCGCCGGCGAGGATGATGCCGCGCGGGTTGAATTCGCGGATCGCTTCATCGTCCATGTCGAACGGGTGCAGCTCGCAGTACACGCCGATTTCGCGCACGCGGCGGGCGATCAGCTGGGTGTACTGGGAACCGAAATCGAGGATCAGGATGCGGTGAGCGTGAATGTCGAGGGCCATGACTCAATCTCGTCAGTGGAAATCGGAAACGACGCGGGGCTGTCGTGACAGCCCCGCTTTTATGTTGTAGCTGGAAGCCTCAACCTACGCGGTAGTTAGGGGCTTCTTTGGTGATCTGCACGTCATGCACGTGGGACTCGGCCATGCCGGCACCGGTGATGCGCACGAATTCCGGCTTGGTGCGCATCTCTTCGATGGTTGCGCTGCCGGTGTAGCCCATGGACGAACGCAGGCCGCCCATCAGCTGGTGGATGATTGCGGCCAGGGCGCCCTTGTAAGGAACGCGGCCTTCGATGCCTTCCGGTACCAGCTTCTCGGCGCCGGCCGAGGAGTCCTGGAAGTAACGGTCGGACGATCCTTGCGCCTGTGCCATGGCACCCAGCGAGCCCATGCCGCGGTAGGCCTTGTAGGAACGGCCCTGGAACAGTTCGACTTCGCCCGGTGCTTCTTCGGTACCGGCGAACATCGAACCCATCATCACGCAGGAAGCACCGGCAACGATGGCCTTGGACAGGTCACCGGAGAAGCGGATACCGCCGTCGGCGATCAACGGCACACCAGTACCTTCCAGTGCAGCGGCGACGTTGGCGATGGCGCTGATCTGCGGTACGCCGACACCGGCTACGATACGGGTGGTGCAGATCGAGCCTGGGCCGATACCGACCTTGACGGCGTCGGCGCCGGCTTCAGCCAGAGCCTTGGCAGCAGCGCCGGTGGCGATGTTGCCGCCGATCACCTGCACTTGCGGGTAGGTTTCCTTGACCCAGCGAACGCGGTCGATCACACCTTTGGAGTGACCGTGGGCGGTGTCGACGACAACCACGTCAACGCCAGCGGCAACCAGGGCGGCAACGCGCTCGCCGGTGTCCTTGCCGGTGCCGACCGCAGCGCCGACGCGCAGGCGACCCTGGTCGTCCTTGCTGGCCAGCGGGTAGGCCTTGGCCTTTTCGATGTCCTTGACGGTCATCATGCCCTTGAGGTTGAACTTGTCGTCAACGATCAGGACCTTTTCCAGGCGGTGCTTGTGCAGCAGCTCGCGCACTTCGTTCTTGTCGGCGCCTTCACGGACGGTGACCAGACGCTCTTTCGGCGTCATCACGTCGCGGACCTTGGCATCCAGACGGGTTTCGAAGCGCACGTCACGGGAGGTGACGATGCCGACCAGGTCGCCGTTCGCCAGCACTGGAACGCCAGAGATGTTGTTCAGGCGGGTCAGGTCGAACAGGTCGCGCACAGTGGCGTCGGCGTCGATGGTGATCGGGTCCTTGACCACGCCAGCCTCGAACTTCTTGACCTTGCGCACTTCGCCGGCCTGCTGTTCGATGGTCATGTTCTTGTGGATGATGCCGATACCGCCTTCCTGGGCCATCGCGATGGCCAGGCGCGCTTCGGTCACGGTATCCATGGCAGCGGAAACCAGCGGAATGTTCAGCTCGATGCCACGAGTCAAACGGGTCTTGAGACTGACTTCATTGGGCAGTACCTCGGAGTAGCCAGGTACAAGGAGGATATCGTCGAAGGTCAGGGCTTCTTGGCTGATACGCAGCATCGCGGGGGCTCCCGGGCGGGAAAAATGGAAGCGCGCCATTATACTCATGCACGGCGCGCCGCTCAATGCAAAATAAGGGCCTTCGGTCAGCCTTGTGGCAGTTTTACCTGCACCACCGCCACTGGCTGGTCGAGCCAGTCGGCGAAGCTGTCGAGAAAGGCCTGGGTAAACCCGGCCTCGCCCCAGTTGTTGAAGATGAATCCAAGGTTGGAAAAGGCACATGGCTGCAGGTAAATGAAGCCATTGATGTCGTCTTCATGGCCGCACAGCGGGCAGGTGAAGTTGTCGCTCACCGCCGGCATCCACTCTTCCAGGCTCTCGAACAGCGGCTCGCCTACCTCGCGCCGGCACTCCGGGCAGCCGGCCTCCTCGAGAAAACCTTCGGTCGGCGTGTAGATGCAGCGCTTGAGCATCACTTCCAGGCCGTTGACCTGCTCGCCGAATGGCAATTTCTCAGGGTGCAGGGCCATCTTGCGCGCGCCCTCGGCCAAGGCGTGGCCCATGCGGTTGCCGGTGCGCCCGCAGGTGGTCAGTTGTTCTTCGACGATTTTCTCGCGCACCAGCCAGCGCAGGATGGCCCGCGAACGGGCTTCATGCGAGGGGACGGTGGACAGCTTGGGGACGATGATGCTCTGGGTGTTCATGGGCGAAGCGGGCCTGCGGACTGCGGTAATCCTGTAATTCTACAGCTCAGCCGCTCAGGTAGCGACCGATCAGCGCCAGGCCGCTGGCCAGCACCAGCCAGGTGACCAGGCGCACGAAGGCTTCGCGCGACAGCTTCAGGGTCAGCCGGCGGCCAACCCAGAGGCCGATGAACATTACCGGCAGCAGGCAACCGGCCAGCAGCAACAGGCGGGTATCGGCATATACACCTGCAAGCAGGAACAGCGACAGGCGCACGATGGTGCTGCAGCTGATAAGGGCGCTCTGGGTCGCACGAACCTGCTCTTTCACGTCGAGGCGTGCGCTCAGGTAGATCGCATAAAGGAAACCGCCGCTGCCGAACAAGGCACCGAACAGCCCGCCAATCGTGCCCATCGGCACTGCCCAGAGGCCCGACAAGCTGGCTGGTCGCACGCTCACCGCCAGGCCGTAGATCGCGTAGGCCGTGACGAACAGGCCCATCAGCAGCAACAGCAGGTCGGACTTCAGGTGCAGCAGGAACACCACGCCCAGGGCGCAGCCCAGCGCCATGCACGGCAACAGCCGCAGCAGCTCGCCGCGTACCACGTCGCGGCGTGACGGCAACAGGTTGCCGAAGGCGGCGACGAAGTCCAGCAACACCAGCAGCGGGATGATCCGCGACAGGGGCATGAAATGGATCAGTACCGGGCCGGCCACCAGCGCGGTGCCGAAACCGGCGATGCCGAAGACGATGTAGGCAGCGCCGACACCGAGCAGGATGGGCAGCCAGTCAAGGCCGGAAAACGACAGCTGGGCGAGCATGGCAGCAGTTCCTGGGAAGACAGGCAAAGGTTAGCCAGCCATAAGCCATGCCGACTAATATGCCTTTAGCCCCCTACCCATCTCGAAAAGGCATGACATGACGTCGATCCGCCAGTTGCGTTACTTCGTGGAAATCGCCGAATGCGGCAGCTTCAGCGCTGCCGCCGAACGGCTGTACATCGCCCAGTCGGCGCTGAGCCGGCAGATCAAGGAGCTGGAGCAGCAACTGGGCACACCACTGTTCGAGCGCACCGCGCGCCTGCCGCGCCTGACGCTGGCCGGCCAGGCCTTCCTGGAGCGCGCGCGGCGCTTGCTGGCCGACCTGGCCCAGGCTGAGCGGGTGACCCGCGACATTGGCGAAGGGCTACAAGGCAGCCTGCGCCTGAACCACTCCAGCACGGTACCGCTGACCGGCCCGCTGCTGGCTCGCCTGGGCGGCTATCTGCGGGGCAACCCGGGGATTGCGCTGGAGATCGCCCAGCAGTCGTCGGAGGCGCAGTTGGAGGATATCGCCGCCGGGCGGCTGGATATTGGCCTGTTGCGCTTGCCGGTGCTGCGCCAGCATGAAGGCGTGGTGCTGCACGAGCTGTTCAGCGAACCGTTGCTGCTGGCAGTCGCCGCAGGGCATCCGCTGGCCGATGCTGCGCAGGTGCGGCTGGAGCAACTGCGGGAACAGCGCTTTGTTTCCATCCCGCACCGCGACCGTGGGGGGTTGAGTTACCTGTCGGCTTCGTTGTGCATGGGGGCGGGGTTTTTCCCTCGGGCAGCGCAGGTGCTGTCGCGCAAGACCACACAGTTGCAGCTGATCCAGGCCGGGTTCGGGGTAGCGTTGTTGCCGGCGTGCATGCGTGAAATTGCCCCGGCGTCGGTCAGCTTCGTGGCGCTGGAAGGGGCATGCGAGAGTACAGTGGCGCTGGCCTGCCGGCGCGATGCGGGACAGATGGTGCACCAGTTCGTGGCGGCGATGCAGGGTTGACGGCACCGGCCATGAATGAATGCGCTCCGGCAGTGACCGCGATATGCCCGAAGACAGGGGCAAGACAGACAACCGGGGCCGATGTCCTTTATGATGCCCGCCATGATCAGAGACCCTTTCGAACGACTCGGCCTGGACCGCGAGGTCCTCACCGTCAGCCAGCTCAACGGCCGCGCCCGCGTGCTGCTGGAAGACGTGTTCCGCAGCGTCTGGGTGGAAGGCGAGATTTCCAACCTCGCCCGCCCGGCCTCCGGCCACATGTACTTCACCCTCAAGGACAGCGGCGCCCAGGTGCGTTGCGCGCTGTTCCGGCAGAACGCCACCCGCGTGCGCCAGGCCCTGCGTGACGGCCTGGCGGTGCGCGTGCGCGGCAAGGTCTCGCTGTTCGAAGGGCGTGGTGACTACCAGTTGATCCTCGACACGGTCGAGCCGGCCGGTGATGGCGCCCTGCGCCTGGCCTTCGAGGCGCTGAAGGAAAAGCTCGGCGCCGAGGGGCTGTTCAGCGCCGAGCGCAAGAAGCCGCTGCCGGCGCATCCGCAACGCATCGGCATCATCACCTCGCCCACTGGCGCGGTGATCCGTGACATCATCAGCGTGTTCCGCCGCCGCGCGCCACAGGTCGAGCTGAACCTGATTCCCACCGCCGTGCAGGGCCGCGAGGCGATCAACCAGATCGTCCGCGCCTTGCAGCAGGCTGACCGGCTGGGCTTCGACGCGCTGATCCTGGCCCGTGGTGGTGGCTCGCTGGAAGACCTCTGGTGCTTCAACGAAGAAGCCGTGGCACGTGCCGTGGCTGCCTGCGTGACGCCGATCGTCAGTGCCGTGGGCCACGAGACCGATGTGTCGATCAGTGACTTCGTCGCCGACGTGCGCGCACCTACACCCTCGGCTGCCGCCGAACTGCTGGCTCCCGACAACAGCGGCCTGCAGCAGCGCCTCGACGGCCTGCAGCGGCGCCTGCTGCTGCGCATGCAGAACCGCCTGACCCACGACCGCCTGCGCCTGGAGTCGCTAACCCGCCGCCTGCGCCACCCCGGCGAGCGCCTGCGCCAGCAGGCGCAACGCCTGGACGACCTGGACATGCGCCTGCGCCGGGCGTTCATGCTCAACCTCAACCAGCGCCGTGAGCGCCTGGCGCGCCTCGATACACGCCTGGCCGCGCAGCACCCGGGGCGCACGTTGAAACTGCTGGGCCAGCGCCTGGACAGCCTCGCCGAGCGCCTGCCAAGGGCCATGCGCGAGGTGCTCAAGGACCGCCGCCAGCGCTTCCAGGCACAACTGCAAACGCTGCAAGTGGTCAGCCCCCTGGCGACCCTGGCGCGTGGCTACAGCATCCTCCTCGACGAGCATGGCCAGGCCATCCGCAGTGCCGAACAGACCCGCAATGGCCAACGCCTGACCGCCCGCCTGAACCAGGGTGAGCTGCAGGTACGCGTCGAAGACAATCACCTGACCCCGGTCACCCTCTCTTTACTGGACTGACACATGCCCCGCCTGTTCGCGCCCCTGCTCGCCCTTTCCCTCATGCTGCTGGCCGCAGGCGCCCAGGCCAGCTACATCACCCGCACCCTGAACAAGCCCGTGCCGGGTGGCGTGGCGGTGGTCGACCTCGGCCCGGCAGCCAATGCGCCGAGCGCGCGCTTCGATGGCAAGCCGGTGCTGGTGGTCAAGGAACAGGACAACTGGCTGGCCATCGTCGGCATCCCGCTGACCCAGAAGCCCGGCACCGCCGTACTGACCCAGGGCGGCCGCAGCCTGCCCTTCAACGTCGGCAGCAAGAAATACCCGGAACAGCACATCACCTTGAAGAACACCCGCCAGGTCAACCCCAACCCGGACGACCTCAAGCGCATCGACCGTGAGCTAGCCGAGCAGATCAAGGCGTATCGCAGTTTCAGCCCGGTGCTGCCGAGCAACCTGGTCCTCGACAAACCCGTCAGCGGGCCGCTGTCGAGCAAGTTCGGCGTGCGTCGCTTCTTCAATGGCGAGGAGCGCAACCCGCATGCCGGGCTGGACTTCGCGGTGCCGGCCGGGACCCCGATCAAGACGCCGGCCAACGGCAAGGTGATCCTGGTGGGAGATTACTTCTTCAACGGCCGCACGGTGTTCGTCGACCATGGGCAGGGCTTCATCAGCATGTTCTGCCATATGTCGAAGATCGACGTGCAGGTGGGCCAGCAACTGCGCCGGGGCGATGTGGTCGGGCGCGTGGGCTCGACCGGTCGGGCGACCGGGCCGCACATGCACTGGAACGTCAGCCTGAACGATGCCCGGGTCGATCCCGCTATCTTCATCGGCGCGTTCCAGCCCTGAGATCGGCGCCGCCAGCTTCGCGGGCAAGCCCGCTCCCACAGGGGCCGCGAAAACCCTGTGGGAGCGGGTTTACCCGCGAAGAGGTCGGCACACGACACAGCGGTTTTATTCTGTTGCGCCATCGAAAAATACTGCGCAACAATTCAAAAACCCAGCTTGCTTTTTAGCGATAAGATCTCGCCATTCAGCTTTTTTTAAGCATTTCTCTCAATTTTTTTCGAACACTTGCCATCCCCCAACCCACTGGTTAGGGTTGAGGGCATGAAAACCTTCAACACCCTCATCCTGCTCCGACAACATCGCAGCCTCTGCCTGGTCAGCGCCCGACTACCAGGTTGAATCGCGTCGCCTCGCCCCTTCATCTCGTTATTACTCGGCAGGCCCGATCTCGGCCGCACACAAAAGGATTGCTTCCATGACCATGCTCAAAGACCCATCGAAGAAATACCGCGCTTTCCCGACTATCGACCTGCCTGACCGTACCTGGCCGTCGAAGACCATCACTGCGGCACCGATCTGGTGCAGCTCCGACCTGCGTGATGGCAACCAGTCGCTGATCGAGCCGATGGATTCGGAGAAAAAGCTGCGTTTCTGGAAGACCCTGGTGCAGGTTGGCGTGAAAGAAATCGAAGCCTCGTTCCCCTCGGCCTCGCAGACCGACTTCGATTTCGTGCGCATGCTGATCGAAGAGGGCCACATCCCGGACGACACCACCATCCAGGTGCTCACCCAGGCCCGCGAAGACCTGATCGCCCGTACCTTCGAGTCGCTGCGCGGCGCGAAGAAGGCCATTGTCCACCTGTACAACGCCACCAGCCCGTCGTTCCGCCGCATCGTCTTCAACCAGGACAAGCAGGGCGTGAAGGACATCGCGGTGAACGCGGCCAAGCTGTTCGTCAAATACGCCGCCCAGCAGCCAGAAACCCAGTGGACCTTCCAGTACTCGCCAGAAACCTTCAGCGCCACCGAACTGGAGTTCGCCAAGGAAGTCTGTGACGCGGTCATCGAAGTATGGAACCCGACCCCCGAGCACAAGATCATCCTCAACCTGCCAGCCACCGTGGAAGTGTCGACGCCGAACATCTACGCCGACCAGATCGAGTGGTTCTGCCGCAACGTCAGCCGCCGCGACAGCGTGATCATCAGCCTGCACTGCCACAACGACCGCGGCACCGGCATCGCCGCCACCGAGCTGGGCCTGATGGCCGGCGCCGACCGTGCCGAAGGCTGCCTGTTCGGCAACGGCGAACGCACCGGCAACGTCGACCTGGTGACCTTGGCGCTGAACCTCTACACCCAGGGCATCGACCCGCTGCTGGACTTCTCCGACATCGATGGTGTGCGCAAGGTGGTCGAAGAGTGCAACCAGTTGCCGGTGCACCCACGTCACCCGTACGTCGGCGACCTGGTCCACACTGCTTTCTCTGGCTCGCACCAGGACGCCATCCGCAAAGGCTTCGCCAAGCAGCAGGAAGGCGAGCTGTGGGAAGTGCCGTACCTGCCGATCGACCCGGCCGACATCGGCCGCAGCTATGAGGCGGTGATCCGCGTCAACAGCCAGTCGGGCAAAGGCGGCATCACCTACCTGCTCGAGCAGGAATACGGCATCAGCCTGCCACGCCGCATGCAGATCGAATTCAGCCAGGTGGTACAGGGTGAAACCGACCGCCTGGGCCTGGAAATGACCGCCCAGCAGATCTACAGCCTGCTGCACAAGGAATACCTCCAGGCCAACGCCCCGTACGCGCTGGTCAGCCACCGCCTGCAGGAAGAAAACGGCCACAGCGCCGTGGAAGTGGAAGTCGCCGGTGAAGGCGAAACCACTCTGCACTGGCGCGGCAAGGGCAACGGTGCCCTGGAAGCCCTGGTCGCCGGCCTGCCGGTATCGGTCGAGATCATGGACTACAACGAGCACGCCATCGGTGCGGGCACCAACGCCAAAGCGGCGGCCTACATCGAACTGCGCGTGGCCGGCGGTCGCCCGGTACACGGTGTGGGCATCGATGAAAACATCACCACGGCCAGCTTCAAGGCACTGTTCAGCGCGCTGAACCGCTCGCTGAGCCAGCAGGAAGCCAAAGCGGCTTAAGCATCACCGCGATGAATGAAAAGCCCGCATCCTTGGATGCGGGCTTTTTTGTTTTTCTGTGCCGGCCCTTTCGCGGGTGAACCCGCTCCCACAGGGACCACACAGCTTTTGAATACTGTGCAGTACCTGTGGGAGCGGGTTTACCCGCGAAAGGGCCGGCACAGGCAATATACAAATCCAAGGCAAAAAAAAGGGGCGCCGACCAAGCGCCCCATAAGCCGTAAAGCACACAACAAATTCAGTTGGCGTCGAGCAACGCCATAGCCTCGGCGCTGCACGCCTCGATCCGCGCCCAATCGCCGTTCTTGATCCAGCTGCTGTCGAGCATCCAGGTGCCACCCACGCACATCACGTTTGGCAGCGCCATGTAATTGCGCACGTTGGCCGGGTTCACGCCGCCAGTCGGGCAGAAGCGGATATCGCCGAACGGGCCGGCGAACGCCTTGATCGCTGCCACGCCGCCACTGATTTCCGCCGGGAACAGCTTGAAGCGGCGGTAGCCCAGGGCATAACCCATCATGATCTCGGACGGCGTGCTGATGCCCGGCAGCAGCGGGATCTCGCTGTCCACACCCGCTTCCAGGATGTCCTGGGTAATGCCCGGGGTGACGACGAATTGCGCACCGGCGGCTTGCACCGCAGCGAACATGCCGCGGTCGAGCACGGTACCGGCACCCACGCACAACTCCGGGCGCTGCTCACGCAGCACCTGGATGGCCTTCAGGCCATGCTGCGAACGCAAGGTCACTTCCAGGGTGCGGATACCGCCAGCGGCCAGGGCGTCAGCCAATGGCAGGATGTCTTCCTCACGGGCGATGGTGATTACCGGCAGGATGCGCGCCTGTTTGCAGATGGCATCGATCCGGGCGGCTTTATCAGCCATCGAAAGCTTGGGCTGTGGGCGTTCAAGGGTGGTCATGACAGTGGATCCTTGGCTCATGGGCACCAGTAGATGTCCAGGGGGTCGTGAAGAAAGGCGCGAATCGGCATTTCGGAAAGGTCGTTGCCCGCCAGCGCGGCGCGCAGGGTAGCGAGTTTGCCCGGGCCTTGCACGGACAGCGCGATGAATGCCGCGCTGGCCAGCAATGGGCGGGTCATCGACAGGCGCTGGTGCGGCACGCTCGGGGCCAGCATCGGCAGGCAACGGCGCTTGCTGCTCGGGTCCAGCCCTTCGACGAGGTTGGGGCTATCGGGGAACAGCGAGGCGGTATGGCCATCGTCACCCATGCCCAGCACCAGTACGTCGATTGGAGGTAACTCTGCCAACGCCTGATCGGTAATGGCTGCAGCCGCGTCGAGGTTTTCGGCCTGCTGATAGAGCCCGACGAAGCGGGCCTTGGCGGCAGGCCCCTTGAACAAGTGGCGAGCCAGCAACCCGGCATTGCTGTCGGCGTGCTCCACCGGCACCCAGCGCTCGTCGGCCAGGCTGACGGTAATCTTGGTCCAGTCCAACTGTTCGCCGGCCAGCTGCTCGAGGAACGGCACCGGGCTGCGGCCGCCGGACAGCACCACACAGGCCTGGCCCTTGGCAGCAATGGCTGCACGCAGGCGCTCGGCCACGTCGCGGGCCAGAGTTGCGGCCAGTGTCCTGGCATCCGCCAGGTCGTGCACCTGCACGGCCGCCGGCAACTTCAAATCAGATATCGCCATACCACGCCCTCCCATCGCGCGTGATCAATGCAATCGAGCTCATCGGTCCCCAGGAACCCGCCGCGTAAGGCTTGGGCGCATCGCCCGCGTTACGCCAGCCGGCGATCAACTGGTCACACCACTTCCAGGCGTACTCGATCTCGTCCTTGCGCACGAACAGGTTCTGGTTGCCGCGCATCACCTCAAGCAGCAAGCGCTCGTAGGCATCCGGAATCCGCGCACTGCGCCAGGTGTCGGAAAAATTCAGCTGCAGCGGGCCACTGCGCAGCTGCATGCCCTTGTCCAGGCCCTGCTCCTTGGTCATCACCCGCAAGGATATGCCTTCGTCCGGTTGCAGGCGGATGATCAGCTTGTTACCGATCTGCAAACGCTGTTCCGGGGCAAAGATGTAGTGCGGCGTTTCCTTGAAGTGGATGACGATCTGCGACAGCTTCTGTGGCATGCGTTTACCGGTACGCAGGTAGAACGGCACGCCCGACCAGCGCCAGTTGCGAATATCGGCGCGCAGGGCAACGAAGGTTTCGGTGTCGCTCTGGGCGTTGGAATTGTCTTCTTCCAGGTAACCGGGCACTGGCTTGCCGTCGCTGTAGCCGGCGATGTACTGGCCACGCACCACACGGGTGCTCAAGCCTTCGCCGGTGATCGGTGCCAGTGCCTTGAGCACCTTGACCTTCTCGTCACGGATGCTGTCGGCCGACAGATCGCTGGGCGGGTCCATGGCGATCAGGCAGAGCAGCTGCAGCAGGTGGTTCTGGATCATGTCACGCAGCTGGCCGGCCTTGTCGAAGTAGCCCCAGCGGCCCTCGATGCCGACCTTCTCTGCCACGGTGATCTCCACGTGGGAGATGGAATTCTGGTTCCATTGGGTTTCGAACAGGCTGTTGGCAAAGCGCAGGGCGATCAGGTTCTGCACCGTTTCCTTGCCCAGGTAATGGTCGATGCGATAGACCCGGCTCTCCGGGAAGAAGCGCGCCACGGCATCGTTGACCCGCCGCGACGACTCCAGGTCATGGCCGATGGGCTTTTCCAGCACCACCCGGGTGCTCGCGGCCAGGCCAGCCTTGTCGAGGTTTTCGCAGATAGCGCCGTAGACGGCCGCCGCCGTGGCAAAGTAGGCGATCAGCGGCTGGTCGCCGGTCAGTTGTTCGGCCAGGGCCTGGTAGCCCTCGGGCTGCAGGAAATCCAGGTGCTGGTAGCGCAGGCGGCCGAGGAAACGCCCCAGCGCGGCGGGCTCGATGTCAGCCTCGGCCACATGCCGGCGCAGGTGCGCTTCGATGGTGTTCAGGTGATCCTCGGCGCTGCCGGCCTCGCGGGCCAGCGCCAGCAGGCGGGTGTCGGCGTGCAGGAGGTTGGCACGGTCGAGCTGGTAGAGCGCAGGAAACAACTTGCGCAATGCCAGGTCGCCAAGGGCGCCAAACAGGGCAAAGGTGCAAGGTTCGACACTGATCGCAGCCATGATGTTGGTTCTTTCCTAAAGTTGGTCTAGGAATACCGCTTTCACACACGGTTTTCAAGGGATAATGTAGTAAAAACCACAACATTACACACAAGCGTTACAGACAAGTGGTACGTCAACCGCACCGACAGTACGATAGACGACCGTGCAAAAAGCCTGCTGCTCACACAGCCGGCTGTCTTCCCGACCCAAGGACACACCCATGGACCGCGTGCGAAACCTCCTGGAACAGATCCAGGGACGCCTCGACGAGCTGAACAAGGCCGAACGCAAAGTCGCCGAAGTCATCCTGCTCAACCCACAACAAGCCACCCGCTTCAGCATCGCCGCGTTGGCCCAGGCAGCCAAGGTCAGCGAACCGACCGTCAACCGCTTCTGCCGTTCGTTCGGCGTCAGCGGCTACCCGGAACTCAAGCTGCAGCTGGCGCAGAGCCTGGCCAGCGGCGCCGCTTACGTCAGCCGCGCGGTGGAAGCCGACGACGACCCGGCAGCCTACACCCAGAAAATCTTCGGCAGCGCCATCGCCTCGCTCGACAGCGCCTGCCAGCAGCTTGACCCGCAACAGGTCAGCCGCGCCGTGGACATGATGATCCAGGCCCGGCAGATCCACTTCTTCGGCCTCGGCGCCTCGGCCCCGGTAGCCCTTGATGCCCAGCACAAGTTCTTCCGCTTCAACCTCGCGGTTTCGGCCCATGCCGACGTGCTGATGCAGCGCATGCTGGCCTCGGTGGCACACACCGGTGACCTGTTCGTGATCATTTCCTACACCGGCCGCACCCGCGAACTGGTCGAAGTGGCGCGCCTGGCCCGGGAAAACGGTGCCTCGGTGCTCGGCCTGACCGCAGCCGGTTCGCCGTTGGCCCAGGCCTGCAGCCTGAGCCTGCACATCCCGCTGCCGGAAGACACCGACATCTACATGCCGATGACTTCGCGGATCATCCAGCTGACCGTGCTCGACGTACTGGCCACCGGCATGACCCTGCGCCGTGGTGTGGACTTCCAGCCGCACCTGCGCAAGATCAAGGAAAGCCTCAACGCCAGTCGCTACCCGATCGAGGACGACGAGCTCAACTGAGCCGGTGCGCCTGCAGCCGCAGGTGCGCACGTTGCCCCGGCGCCAGGCTCAGGCCTTGGCCACTGCCACTGGCCGCCTCGACGCAGACGAAACCCTGGCATTCACGGCCGCTGACGCCCATCAGCGGCCGATTGCCTGGGTGCCAGACGACGGTATCGTCGCTGTCGCCAGTGTCGATGCACAGTTCCCGCTCCCAGGCCGGGTCCTGCAACTGCACCCGTGGCGTGCCCGGGTAGACCTTCTGGCAGCCACCCTTGAGCTTGAGCGCGCCATCTTCACGGCAGGCCTGGCGGCTCAGGCGGTCATAGCCTTCGATATCCTCAAGCCCGGACAGCGCTATCTCGGACACGTCACTGATACGCCAGTATGCCAGCAGCGCATGGCTCAGCTGGCAGGGCTCGCTGTCCTGGTGCTCGGTGCTCAGGCTCAATTCCATGCGGCTGCCTAGCCTGGCGTGCAGGTCAACCTGCCAGTCGCACAGGTCCAGCCGCCACTTCAGGCTCACACCCTCCTCGTCTTCGCGGCTGTCCACCAGCTTCCAGTCCAGCAAGCGCGCCCAACCATGGGCGGGCCACAGGTCTTCACTGGGATGGCGACCATACCAGGGCCAACACACCGGCACACCTCCGCGAATGGCGCCCACTTGCGGCCATTGCTCGGCGCACCACAGCCAGGGCCGTTCCCCCGCCGGCTGAAAGTGCAGCAGTTGCGCGCCCTGGCGGCTGAACACCGCCTGGCAACGGGGATGGTCAATGATCAGCACATCGCGCTGCTGGTAACGCTCCCACTCGAATGTCGGCCGGGGCCGCTGCGAGGAAAAGAAGCGATGTAGCGGATGTTCAGGCATGGTTCCAAGCTCTTGTTGTTTGAGATAGCGCTGTCTCGGCCCAACCCCGACAACCACTGCAAGCCAGTGGGTGCCGGGAGCCGAATTTGGATTGGCGTAAATTTACAACAAGTAGGCTTAGAAAGACGACTGAATCTTCAAACCTGCGACCAGCGCGTTGTCCACTTCATCCACACCGCCCGGGCTCTTGATGTACTGCAGGTTGGGCCGCACGGTCAGCCAGTTGGTGACGTGGAAGCCGTAGTAGAGCTCGGCGTTGTACTCGGTGCGTTGCAGCGGCACGAAGCCCGGGTTGTCGTAGTCGTCGATGCCGCTCTGGGCATTGAGCAACTCGGCGCGCTTCTTCACGTCATCGTTCACGTGGATGCGGGCTACGCCAAAGCCGATGTCGTCCTTGGGCCGGGCATCGAAGGCGCCTTTGTAGACCAGGCCGACCTGCTGGTAGTTGTCGACCACGTTGGTGGCCTTGTCGTGCACGGTGAAGTTGGCGAACAGGCTCAGGCCGCGATTGATGTCGCCGCCATGGGCGGTAACCTGCTGCTGCGCCACCACCCACCAGCCGTGCTTGCTCGAGTGCGACTTGAAGGCCTCGCCGGTGAGCGCCTGCGGGTTGCCGTTGACGTCTTCGAACACATCATCGGCCTTGGCCGTGCTGTAGTAATAACCTAGGCGGTATTCACCCGGCAGGTCATTGACCTTGGGCGACCAGACCATCTCCACCGGCAGGATCGCGCCCTTGGTGCCGCTGCCGCTGAGCTTGAAGCCATTGCCGGTCTCCAGGTTCGACGGGTTCTGCTCGTAGGCTCCGACCTGGACGAAGAACTCCGGGGTGATGTTGTACTTGACCCGCAGCGCCCACTGGCTGACCGGCCAGTTGTACCAGATGCCGCCGACCCAGTTGCCCACCTGCGAGCCGCAGAAAGCCAGGTTCTGGAAGTCGCAGGGGAAGCTGTTGAAGTCCTCGCCCTCACCGAAACGGCCGACTTTCACGTCCAGTGCACCGTCGAAGTACTTCTGCTTGACCCACATCTGCGTCAGGCGCCAGGTCTGGCCGCGGCCCCACACTTCCTGCACCGAACTGAACTGCCCGGCGCGCGGGTCACTGATGCGGTCGTTGGACAGGTTGCGGCCACTGCGCTCGGTAATCGCCAGCTTGAACTCGGCATCGTGCCAACCGAGGATCTTCTGCAGGTCCAGGTGCGCACCGAGGGCGAACTGGTCACTGTAGCGTGCGGTCTTGTCGTCGTTGTAGCCGCCATGCAGGTTACCGGCGACCTCGCCGACGTAGTCGAGGGTGAAGTCATAGCCTTTGTCCAGCAGCTCGGTGCGGGTGCCGCCCCAGTCGCCGGTCATCCATTTCGACTCGCTGGAAAATGCCTCGGCAGCCTGCACGCCGCTGCTGCCAACCACGGCGAGCAGGGCCAGTGAACCCAAGGTCCTGATGCGATTGCGCTGTTCCATCCCTTTGCGTCCTCTTTTTTCTTATTGGTGGTGTAGACGAATCAGCGGCCCTTGAAGTGAGCCACATTGTCCTTTACCGCGGTAATGCTGCTGGCCAGGTGCAGACGTTCGCCGCTGTCGGCGTCGAACAGCAGCACCCGCGCCGGGTCGAACTGCAGGTTCAGGCTATCGCCCACCCGACAGGCGACATCTGGCGCCAGGCGGCAGCAGACCTTGGTCTGGTTGAGGGTGACGAACACCAGCAAGTCTGGCCCGGTGGGCTCGGTCACCTGCACTTCGGCTCGGATACCCGGCAGGCCGTTGCCCTCGCCTGCGCCCAGGGCGATCTGTTCGGGGCGAATGCCGAGGATGATCTCGCGGCCTTCGAGGTCATCGTTGGCCGGCCCCAACGGCAATTCGCAGCGCGCCTGGCCACTGTCGAGCAGCGCCAGCAGGCGCCCGTCCTGCTTAGCCAGGCGCACCGGAATGAAATTCATCGGCGGCGAGCCGATGAAGCTGGCGACGAACTGGTTGGCCGGGTCGTTGTAGATCTGCTGCGGGGTGCCGAACTGCTGGATGATGCCATCCTTCATCACCGCCACCTTGTCGCCCAGGGTCATGGCCTCGATCTGGTCGTGGGTGACATACACCGTGGTGGTCTTCAGGCGCTGGTGCATCAGTTTCATTTCGGTGCGCATCTCGACCCGCAGCTTGGCGTCGAGGTTGGACAGCGGCTCGTCGAACAGGTAGATCTTCGGCCGCCGCGCCAGCGCCCGGCCCATGGCCACACGCTGTTGCTGGCCACCGGACAGCTGCGCCGGCTTGCGCGCGAGCAAGTGCTCGATCTGCAGCAACTTGGCCACCCGCGCCACTTCTTCATCGATGGCCGCCTGCGGCATCTTGCGGATCTTCAGGCCGAACTCGATGTTCTCGCGCACGCTCATGGTCGGGTACAGCGCATAGGACTGGAACACCATGGCGATGTCGCGATCCTTGGGGCTCATGCCGCTGACGTCCTGGTCGTCGATGAGGATCGCACCGCCGGTGATGTTTTCAAGGCCGGCGATGCAGTTCATCAGGGTCGACTTGCCGCAGCCCGAGGGGCCGACCAGGATCAGGAACTCGCCGTCCCTGATCGACAGCTGGATGTCCTTGAGGGTGTCCGGCAGGCCGCTGCCGTAGGTCTTGTTCACATTGCGAAGTTCGAGCGTTGCCATGACTTACCCCTTGACCGCGCCGGCCGTGAGCCCGCGGACGAAATATTTGCCTGCCACCACGTAGACCAGCAGGGTTGGCAGGCCGGCGATCATCGCCGCCGCCATGTCGACGTTGTATTCCTTGGCCCCGGTGCTGGTGTTGACCAGGTTGTTCAGGGCCACGGTGATCGGTTGCGAGTCGCCGCTGGAGAACACCACGCCAAACAGGAAGTCGTTCCAGATCTGGGTGAACTGCCAGATCAGGCAGACCATGATGATCGGTGTCGACATCGGCAGGATGATGCGGCGGAAGATGGTGAAGAAGCCGGCGCCATCCAGGCGCGCGGCCTTGACCAGGGCATCGGGAATGCTCACGTAGAAGTTGCGGAAGAACAGCGTGGTGAAGGCCAGGCCGTAGACCACGTGCACCAGCACCAGGCCGCTGGTGGTGCTGGCCAGGCCCAGCTTGCCGAGGGTGAACGACGCCGGCAGCAGCACGGTCTGGAACGGCAGGAAGCAACCGAACAGCAGCAGGCCGAAGAACAGTTGCGAGCCGCGGAAGCGCCACATCGACAGCACGTAGCCGTTAAGCGCACCGATGGCGGTGGAGATCAGCACCGCAGGCACGGTGATCATGATCGAGTTCCAGAAGTAGCCGCTGACCGTGCCCCAGGCCTTGACCCAACCGATGCCGGTGACCACGGTTGGCCAGCTCAGCAGGTTGCCGGTGCTGATGTCTTCCGGGGACTTGAAGCTGGTCAGCAGCATCACCACCAGGGGCACCAGGTACAGCAGGACGGCGAGCAGCAGCACGGCATGGATGGCGACCCGGCTGAGGCTCAGTGCCGGTCTGTCAGTTGGACTATGCATGGCGCTTGCTCCGCAGCTCCGAGTACAGGTACGGCACGAGGATCGCCAGGATCGCCCCGAGCATGAGGATGGCGCTGGCCGAGCCCATGCCCATCTGGCCGCGGCTGAAGGTGAAGGAGTACATGAACATCGCGGGCAGGTCGGAGGAGTAGCCCGGGCCGCCGGCAGTCATCGCCGCCACCAGGTCGAAGCTCTTGATGGCAATGTGCGCCAGGATCATCAGCGAGCTGAAGAACACCGGGCGCAGGCTGGGCAGCACCACGGTCCAGTAGATGCGCGGCAGGCTGGCACCGTCGATTTGCGCGGCACGGATGATCGATTGGTCGACACCACGCAAGCCGGCGAGGAACATCGCCATGATGAAGCCCGAGGCCTGCCACACAGCGGCGATCACCAGGCAGTACACCACCCGGTCAGGGTCGATCAGCCAGTCCAGGCGAAAGCCCTCCCAGCCCCAGTCGCGCAGCAGCTTGTCCAGGCCCATGCCGGGGTTGAGCAGCCATTTCCAGGCGGTGCCGGTGACGATCATCGACAGCGCCATGGGGTACAGGTAAATGGTGCGGATGAAGCCTTCGCGGCGGATGCGCTGGTCCAGCAGCACCGCCAGCAGCACACCAATGGCCAGGCTGATGGCGATGAACAGGCCGCCGAACAGCATCAGGTTCTTGCTCGCCACCCACCAGCGGTCGTTGTCGAACAGCCGGGCGTATTGCGCCAGGCCGGCCCACTTGTAGGTCGGCAGGAAGGTCGAGGTGGTGAAGGACAGGACGAAGGTCCAGAGGATGTAGCCATAGAAGCCCACCAGGACGATGAACATGCTCGGCGCCAGTACCAGCTTCGGAAGCCAGCGCTGCAGCGCGTCCAGGGGGGAGGCCCGCAATTGGGCGGTCAGTGTAGTCATGTTAGCCACCAGGTTAGAGTCAACACATCACCTGTGGGAGCGGGTTTACCCGCTCCCACAGGGACTTCGCCAGCCTCGAGGTGGCTACTTGGCAGCCTTGATCGCCGCCGCCAGCTTCTTCGCCGCATCGGCCGGGTCGGCCTTGGGGTCGTTGATGTAGTTGGTCACCACATCGAAGAATGCGCCTTGCACGGCCAGCGTGGTGGCCATGTTGTGCGCCATGCTCGGCTGCAGGCCGCCGCTCTTGGCGTCGGCAAGGAAGTCCTTGGCGGAGGTCTGGGCGCAGGCATCGAAACCGTACTTGCCCATGTCGGCGAGCATGTCGTTGCGCACCGGGATCGAGCCCTTGTTGATGCTGAAGACCTTCTGGAAGTGATCGCCAAGCACCTTGCGAGCGATGTCCTGCTGGCCGGCAGCTGTGCCCTTGTCGTTCTGCTTGAACACCACCAGCGAGTCGATGTTGTAGAGGAACGCCTTTTCAGTGCCGGGGAACGGCACGCACTGGTAGTCCTTGCCGGCGGTCTTCTTGGCCAGGGTCCACTCGCTCTTGGCCCAGTCACCCATGATCTGCATGCCGGCCTTGCCGTTGATGACCTTGGCCGCCTCCAGGTTCCAGTCCTGGCCCTTGCCGTCCGGGTCCATGTAGGTGGCGACCTTCTTCAGCTCGGTGAGCGCCTTGACCATCTCGGGCCCGGTCAGCGCCGATTCGTCCAGGTCGACCATGGCTTTCTTGTAGCCCTCTGACCCCATCACAGCCAGCACCACGCTTTCGAACACCGTGCTGTCCTGCCAGGGCTGGCCGCCGTGGGCGAGCGGGATGAAACCGGCGGCCTTGAGCTTGTCGGCCGCGGCGTAGAATTCGTCGAGGGTGGTCGGCGCCTTGTCGATGCCAGCCTTCTTGAAGACATCCGGGTTGATCCACAGCCAGTTGATGCGGTGGATGTTGACCGGTACGGCGACATAGTCACCGTCGTACTTAACGGTGTCGGCGACCTTCTTGTCGAGCAGCGAGTCCCACTTTTCTTCCTTGGCAACGTCCTTGAGCACATCGGCATCGAGCAGGCCGGTGGCGGCCCAGTCCTGGATGTCCGGCCCCTTGATCTGCGCGACGCCCGGCGGATTGCCCGCCACTGCGCGGCTCTTGAGCACGGTCATGGCCGTGGCACCACCGCCACCGGCGACAGCGCCGTCCTTCCAGGTGAAGCCATCTTTCTCGACCTGATCCTTGAGCACATCCACAGCAGCTTTTTCACCACCGGAGGTCCACCAGTGCACCACTTCGACGCTGCCTTTGGATTCGGCGGCGCAGACACTGAGCGGCAAGAGCGAGGCGAGGGAGATCGCGGCGGCGAGGCGGAGAGTCGAAGTCATCGGAATACCTTTCTTGTTGTTATGCCGGGCAAGTCGGTCGCTTGCATTGCATGGAGTCTAATCAGCGTGCCCGCTTCGCCAGGTAACGAAGCGATGCGCGAATGTCATCGTTTGGTTACATAACCTGAAACGGCAGTTGCCAGGCTCGGCGCCAACGGCAACCCCGGCAACAGTACCGCCTGATAGGCGTGATAGAGGTCCGGCTTGCCCGCCCAGATGGTCGCGGCAGGCCGGTTGCCCGGGTCGAGTTCGTGATGCCAGCTGCCGGCCGCTCGGTCGATGAAATGGCAGTCGATGAAATCCCAGAAGCAGCGGTACCAGCGCTCATACTGCGCCTCGCCGGTACGGCGCAGCAGGGCTGCCGCACTGGCGCAGGCTTCGGCATGCACCCAGTGCAGGCGCTCGCGCACCACCGGGCGGTTGTCCCAGTCCAGGGTGTAGACGATGCCCTTGCTGCCATCGACGTTCCAGGCATCACGACAGGCGCTGTCGAACAGGCCACGGGCACAGCCCAGCAACCAGTCCGGTGCATGCAGCCCGGCCAGATCGCGAGCCGCTTCCAGATGCAGCAGCAGCCGCGCCCATTCGAATGCATGGCCAGGCGTGGTGCCATAAGGCCGAAAGTGGTTGGCGGGATCCTCGCGGTTGTAGTGCGGCAGCGGCTGCCAGTGCGCGTCGAAATGCTCGACCACCCGAAAGCCGTTGGCGGCGGCATGGGTGTGGATGATGCGCTGGGCGATACGCAGGGCGCGATCGAGCCACAGCGTATCGCCGGTGACATCGGCCAGCGCCAGGAATGCCTCGGTGGCGTGCATGTTGCTGTTGGCCCCGCGATAGGCCTGCGCCTGCTGCCAGTCGCTGGAAAACGACTCGCGCAGGGCGCCCTGCTCCTCGCTCCAGAACCGCGCTTCGAGGGTATGGATGGCATCCGCCAGCAAGCCCTGAGCACCCATGGCACCCGCGACCACCGCAGAGCTTGCGGCCAACGCGACGAAGGCATGCAGGTAGGCAGCCTTGGCGCTGTCGCCCTGCCCTGGCGGGTGAGCGAACCAGCCGCCGTGGCGAGCATCGTGCAAGGCACCGCGCAAGGCGCTGACGCCATGCTCGACCAATGGCAGGCAGCCGGGCACACCCTGAAGATGAGCCAGGGCGAAGCTGTGGGTCATGCGCGTGGTCTGCAGGGTTTCGCTGCCAGCAGCGGACGGCAGGCAACCTTGTGCATCGAGGCAGCCGAAGCCCTCAGGCAACTGCGAAGCCCTGGCAAACGCCAGCAGGCGTTGCCCTTCAGCCTGCAGCCAGGCGGCATGTACGGTTGAACCCAGCCAACTGCCGGGGGCCAGATCAGGGGTATTCATGGGCCAGCGCGTTCCTTGCGTGTGGTCGGTGAAGTCTAGCCAGCCGTCCTGACTGGTATGTCACGAAGGGGGACGGATGTGTCACCAATCTGTGACACGGATCAATCCACGCCTCTTGGTAGATAGAGCGTCACCCGCAAGCCACCTTCGCGCAGGTTGAGCAGGCTCACTTCGCCGCCATGGCTATGGGCGATGTTGCGCGCGATACCCAGGCCCAGGCCATAGCCCTGCTGCTTGCCGGCCAGGCGAAAATGCGGCTCGAACACCTGCTCCATCTGCTGTTGCGGCACGCCGGGGCCCTGGTCATCCACCTGCAGGACAAAGCCCTCGGCATTGTCGATGATGCGCAGGTGTGCCCGCTCGCCATACTTGATGGCATTGTCGATCAGGTTGCCGATGCAGCGGCGCAGGGCCAGCGGCTTGCCCGGGTACGGCGACAGGGCTCGCCCTTCGACGGTAATACGGCCGTCACCCAGATAGGGCTCGGCGAGAATCTCCAGCACCTGGTTGAGGTCGATCGGCTCGATGTTCTCGTGGATGTCGGTGTCCTTCACGCACTGCAGTGCCCCTTTGACCAGCAGCTCCAGCTCGTCGAGGTCCTGGCTGAACTTGGCCTGCAGGCGCTCGTCCTCGAGCAGTTCCACGCGCAGGCGCAAGCGCGTGATCGGTGTGCGCAGGTCGTGGGAAATGGCACTGAACAACTGGGAACGCTCGGTCAGGTAACGGCTGATGCGCTCGCGCATGCTGTTGAACGCCCGCCCCACTTCGACCACCTCGCTGCCGCCGCCCTCGGCCACCGGCGCCACATCCGCGCCCAATGACAGCTCACGCGCGGCGCGGGCCAGGCGCTTGAGCGGCCAGCTCTGCCAGTGCACCAGCAAGCCGATGAACAACAGCAGCAAGGCCGTGGTGAGGACAATGAAGCCGATCTGCTGGCGCGGCAGGCGTTCGCTTTCGAGGCTGGTGTAAGGCTCGGGCAGCAAGGATGCGATGTACAGCCACTCGCCCTGGTCCAGGCGGATCTGGGTCACCAGCACTGGCGGGTTGAGCGGCTCCAGGGTCAGCGAGTAATGGGCCCACGAGCGCGGCAGCTCATCGAGCTTCAGGCCGCTGTTGAAGATGCGCAGGTCATCGGGGGCGACGAATTCGACGGAGATTTCCATCTGCTCGCCCAGGCGTTCGTGCAGCACCTGCTGGAACACGTCGATCACCGCCTGCTTGCGTGGCGTGATGGGCAACACCGGCATGTCCAGCGGCTTGTCGTTGAGCGATACGAAGAAGCGCGTGCCACCCATGCTGCGCAATTGATCGAGTACCATCGGCCGATAGGCCACCGGCAACGAGCGGAAGTAGCTGACGCTGGCACTCATGGAATGGGCCAGGCTCCCGGCACTGGCGCGCAGCCCCTGCAACTGGCTGGCACGCAACTGGGCAACCCAGATCAGGCTCGACAGGCCCTGGGCCAGCAGCACCACGAGCAGGGTCAGCAGCAGCATGCGCCCCAGCAGCGAGCGCGGCAGCAGGCGCCAGCGCCGCTCAGGACGCGCAGCAGACATGGGCAGCCAGCAGGTAACCACTGCCACGCACGGTGCGGATCAGCCGGGGCGGCTTGTCGGTGTCGCGCAGGCGCTGGCGCAGGCGGCTGACCGCCATGTCGACGATGCGGTCCAGCGGCATCGGCTCGCGGCCACGGGTGGCGTTGCCGATGGTGTCGCGGTCGAGAATCTGTTGAGGGTGATCGAGAAACAGCTTGAGCAGGGCGAAGTCGGCCCCGGACAGAATCACCTCTTCACCATCGCGGTGGAACAGGCGGTGGCTGACGGTATCCAGACGCCAGTCATCGAAGGCCAGCACGGCACTGGCTGGCGCGGCCTGGCCGAACTCGCTGCGGCGCAACAGGGCCTTGATGCGCGCCTGCAGCTCACGCGGGCTGAACGGCTTGCCCAGGTAATCATCGGCCCCCAGTTCCAGGCCGATGACGCGGTCGGCTTCATCGGAGCTGGCGGTCAGCATGATGATCGGTACTCGCGACTGGCGCGGGTGCTGGCGCACCCAGCGGCACAGGCTGAAGCCGTCTTCGTCGGGGAGCATGACGTCGAGGATCACCAGGTCGCAGTGGGCGTTTTCCAAGGCGCGGCGAAAACCCTGGCCGTCGGCTTCGCCGTGGACCTGGAAGCCGGCGCGGCTCAGGTAGGTTTGCAGCAGTTCACGAATTTCCTGATCGTCGTCGACCATCAGGATCGATTTTCCGGCAGTGCTCAAGGTATCCCGCCCTCTTGTTGTCGCAGGTCTTTTCGCCTGCTGGCACGGTGCAGCCTGTTCGAGAGTATCAGTGATCCAGGGTTTGCTGCAGTGCCACACCGGCACCGAGCAGGCCAGAGAACTCGGCTGTCACCAGCCACACCGGCACGCCCGCGAAGTAGCCACTCATGCAGCCCTTGTCGGCAAAGCTGGCGGCAAAACCGCTGCGCAGGAACAGCTCGGCAAAGCGCGGGATCACGCCGCCGACAATGTACACCCCGCCGCGTGCGCCGAGGGTCAGCACATTGTTACCAGCCACGCGCCCGAGGAAGCGGCAGAACTGCTCGATCACCGCCTGCGCCCGTGGTTCGCCGCTCAGTGCCGCATCGGTGATCTGCGCCGGGGATGTGTGTCTGGGCGTGTCGCCGTCCAGCGCGCACATGGCCTGATACAAGCGCACCAGGCCACCACCACTGAGAACGGTCTCGGCGCTGACGTGGCCGATCTGGTCGTGCATCTGCTGATGGAGCGCCGCCTCGCGGGCATTGCCCACCGGCAGGTCGACATGCCCACCCTCACCCGGCAGCGCCAGCCAGTGCTGCTCGCCCAGGCGCAGCAGACTGCCAACGCCCAGGCCAGTACCCGGGCCGATCACCAGCGCGGGCCGCGTCGGGTCCGCCTGGCCTGCGCAGACCTCACGATACTCGCCGGGTTGCAGCCGGGTCATGCCCAGGGCCTGGGCAGAAAAGTCGTTGATCAGCAGCAGCCGCTCGACCTGCAAGGTCTGGCAAAACGCCTTGTGGCTCAGCCGCCAGTGGTTGTTGGTGAAACGGAACTCATCACCATTCACCGGCCCGGCCACCGCCAGGCACACCGCGGCAAGGCCGCCACGGGCAATACCCTGGCCTTGCAGGTAAGCCTCGATGGCCTGTTCCGGGCTGGTGTAGTCCGCCGTGGCGAAGACCTGCACCTGGCACAGCTGGTTGTCACGCCACAACGCAAAACGGGCATTGGTGCCACCGATGTCGCCAACCAGCAGGTCCTTCATTTGAGGTTCTCCAGGGCCGAGGTGAAGGCGCTCGCGCCCTGCTCTGCCGGGCTGAACGCCATGCGCATGAAGCCGAACAGTTCACGGCCGCAGCCCAGGTCGTTGCCCTGGGGCGCGGGCGGCAGCTCACGGCTGGCCAGCTCTTCTGCCGACACCATGACCCGCAGCGTGCCTTCGACGCCATCGACCCGCACGATATCACCATCGCGCACGCGTGCCAGCGGCCCACCATCGAACGCTTCGGGGCAGACGTGGATGGCCGCCGGGATCTTGCCCGAAGCGCCTGACATGCGCCCGTCGGTCACCAGCGCCACCTTGTAGCCACGGTCCTGCAGCACGCCCAGGAACGGCGTCAGCTTGTGCAGCTCGGGCATGCCGTTGCAGCGCGGGCCCTGGAAGCGCACCACGGCAACGAAATCGCACTCCAGCTCACCGGCCTTGAAGGCATCGGCCAGCGACTGCTGGTCATGGAACACCCGTGCCGGCGCCTCGACCACCTGGTGCTCAGGCGCTACCGCCGAGACCTTCATCACGCCACGGCCCAGGTTGCCTTCCATCACCCGCAGGCCGCCTTCGGCCGAGAATGGCCGCGCCACCGGGCGCAGGATGCTCTCGTCCAGGCTCTGCTGCGGCCCTTCGCGCCACACCAGCTTGCCGTTGTCGAGGAACGGCTCCTGGGTGTAGCGGCGCAGGCCGTGGCCAGCGACGGTGTTGACGTCTTCGTGCAACAGCCCGGCATCGAGCAGTTCACGGATCAGGAAGGCCATGCCGCCCGCAGCCTGGAAGTGGTTGATGTCGGCCTTGCCATTGGGGTAGACGTGGGACAGGGTCGGCACCACTTCGGACAGGTCGGCCATGTCCTGCCAGGTCAGTTGGATGCCGGCCGCCTGGGCGATTGCCGGGATGTGCAGGGTGTGGTTGGTCGAGCCGCCAGTAGCGTGCAACGCCACGATGGAGTTGACCAGCGCCTTCTCGTCGACGATCTCGCCCAGCGGCATGAAGCTGCCACTGGCCTTGGTCATGCGCGTGACCTGCTGTGCTGCCTCGGCGGTCAGGGCATCGCGCAGCGGGGTGTAAGGGTTGACGAACGAGGCACCTGGCAGGTGCAGGCCCATGACTTCCATCACCAGCTGGTTGGTGTTGGCAGTGCCGTAGAAGGTGCAGGTGCCGGGGCTGTGGTAGGACTTCATTTCCGACTCGAGCAGTTCCTCGCGGCTGGCCTTGCCTTCGGCATAGCGCTGGCGCACGTCGGCCTTCTGCTTGTTGGAAATGCCGGAAACCATCGGCCCGCCCGGAACGAAGATGGTCGGCAGGTGGCCGAAGCGCAGCGCCCCCATCATCAGGCCGGGGACGATCTTGTCGCAGATGCCGAGCATCAACGCTGCGTCGAACATGTTGTGCGACAGCGCTACCGCCGTGGACATGGCGATCACTTCGCGGCTGGCGATAGCCAGTTCCATACCCGGCTCGCCTTGAGTCACGCCGTCGCACATGGCCGGCACGCCACCGGCGAACTGGCCGACCGAGCCGACCTCGCGCAGGGCCTGCTTGATCTGGTCAGGGAAATGCAGATACGGCTGGTGCGCCGAGAGCATGTCGTTGTAGGCCGAGACGATGGCGACGTTGGCCGCGTTCATCAAGCGCAGGGTCTGCTTGTCCTCGGCGCCGCAACCGGCCACACCGTGGGCGAAGTTGGCGCATTGCAGGCTGGCACGCATGGGGCCGTCACTGGCCGCGCCACGAATCAGCTGCAGGTAGCGTTCGCGGGTGGCACGGCTACGTTCGATCAGCCGTTGGGTGACCTCAAGGATGCGCGGATGCATGTACTGGACTCCAGGCTAATTGTAAGGGCGGTTTACCGGGCATTTCCCCTCCAAACGATTGCGGCCTAGGCTCATGGTAGAGGGGGCGGCAACATCGGGGGAGGCACTGCGCCCAACCACTCGTTGTATATTTAAACAAAATACTGCCATCAAAAAGGCTTGTTTTCTATCGGCCAGTGAATAATCTTGTAATTCCAACAACAAAACCGTTTCAGTGAAGCGCTTTTTTGCCACAGGTTTCACTCGGACCGCCAGAGGTACTGCCATGACCCTACGTATCGCCATCAATGGATTCGGCCGCATCGGGCGCAATGTATTGCGCGCACTGTATACCCAAGGCTACCGCCAGGACCTGCAGGTCGTCGCCATCAACGACCTGGGTGACAGCGCGATGAACGCACACCTGCTCAAATATGACAGCGTGCACGGCACCTTCGATGCAGTGGTCGAGGCCGACCATGAAAGCCTCACGGTCAATGGTGACCGTATCGCGGTCAGTGCCATCCGCAACCCGGCCGAACTGCCCTGGAAGGCCGAAGCGATCGACGTGGTCTTCGAATGCACCGGGCTGTTCACCGACCGCGCCAAGGCCGCCGCACACCTGGCTGCTGGCGCCAGCAAGGTGATCGTCTCGGCACCGGGCAAGGGCGTCGATGCCACCGTGGTGTACGGGGTCAACCACGATATCCTGCGGGCTTCGCACCAGATCATCTCCAACGCCTCGTGCACCACCAACTGTCTGGCGCCGATCGCCCAGGTGCTGCACCGCGAGTTCGGCATCGAACAGGGGCTGATGACCACCATCCACGCCTACACCAATGACCAGGTGCTGACCGACGTCTACCACAGCGACCCGTACCGCGCCCGTTCGGCCACCCAGTCGATGATCCCGAGCAAGACCGGCGCCGCCGAGGCCGTGGGCCTGGTGCTGCCGGAACTGGCCGGCAAGCTCACCGGCATGGCCGTGCGCGTACCGGTGATCAACGTGTCACTGGTCGACCTTACCGTCAACCTCAAACGCGAGGCCACCGCCGAGCAGGTCAACCAGCTGTTCCTCGAAGCCAGCCGGCACTCCAAGGTGCTCGGTTACAACGCCCTGCCGCTGGTGTCTTGCGATTTCAACCACAACCCGCTGTCGTCGATCTTCGATGCCAACCATACCCGCGCCAACGGGCGGATGCTCAAGGTGCTGGCCTGGTATGACAACGAGTGGGGGTTCTCCAACCGCATGCTGGACAACTGCCTGGCGTTGGCCAGCGCGCGCTGAGGGCTCCTCCTGGCTGTAGGTTTTTGGCGCCTGTGAAATCGAGCGCCGCGCGGGCGGCGCTCGATCTCACAGGCGCTGAATATCTCCAGACATCCCCATCCAAGCCCCCACAGCTCACAATCTTTACCTTTCCCTAACAATTCCCAGCTTGACCTGAGCGCAAGATGATAAGCATTATCATTAACCTTTCGTCGGCCAGGTCCCCCCGTGAGTCAGTCCCGGTTCAACTCCGTCTTCCTCGTCCAGCGCCTTTCCCTGCTGCGTACCCTGCAACGCATGGTGGGCAACCCCAGCACGGCCGAGGACCTGTTGCAGGAAACCTACCTGCGGGTATCCCGCGCCTTGGGTGAACGGCCCATCGAACACCTCGAGCCGTTCGTCTTCCAGACCGCCCGCAACCTTGCCCTGGACCACCTGCGTACACGGCGGGTGCAGTCGCGCATGCTGGTCGACGATGTGCCTGACGAGGTGCTGCACAATGTCGCGTCCCCGCTCGGCAGCAGCGAGGACGCCGCCCACGCCGAACAACTGCTCAAGCACCTGAGCGTCAGCCTCAACCAGCTGACCGAACGCCAGCAGCGTATCTTCATCCTCAGCCGCCTGCACGGCGCCAGCTACCTGGAAATTGCCGAGCAACTGCAAGTCTCGGCCAGCACGGTACAGAAGGAACTGAAACTGATCATGGCGATCTGCATGGGCGTGGCCGACCGCCTCAAATGAGCCGACCGCCGGCTCGCCGAATGCGCCGTAGCCCTTGCCATGCTTCGCCCCAGCCTTGATCATTCGCAAAAATACCTGCAAGGACCCACCGTGACCGACAGCCCCGTCACTCGCCCGCCAGCCACCGGGCCCGACGCCCGCGCCCGTGCGCTGGACGAGGCGCTGGACTGGCTCGTGCGCCTGCAGTGCGCCAGCGAGGCCGACACCCTGGCCTTCGAGCAATGGCTCAGCGCAGCGCCTGAGAACGCCGAAGCCTATGTCGAGGCCGAAGCCCTGTGGAACGGTACCCCGCTGCGCCAGGCCGCCCTGCACCTGCACCAGCATCAGCGCCGCTCGTTGCGCGGGCGCCTGCGTGCACACTGGAAGCCACTGGCGACCGCCGCCGTGCTGCTGGTCGGGCTGTTCACATTTGGCAACTTGCCGGTGCGCCTGCAGGCGGACCACCTGACCGTGGTCGGTGAGCGCCAGCGCCTGGAGCTGGATGACGGCGCCAAGGTCCTGCTCAACACCAACTCCGCTTTCGCCAGCGACCTGCAGGGCGGGCGCCAGGTCGCGCGCCTGCTGCAGGGCGAGGCGTATTTCCAGGTGCCCGGTAGTGCCCAGCTGCCGCTTGAAGTGCAGGCAGGGCCAGTGCGCGCACAGGTGCGCGACACCGATTTTGCCGTGCGCTACCTCGACGGCGAGGCGCAGGTTCGCGTGCAACGTGGCGACGTCGACTTGCAGGCCGCCAGCAACCAGCGCATCCGCCTCAGTGCCGGCGACAGCATCAGTGTTGGCCCGCAGGGCTTCGGCCAGCGCCAACGCCCGGACATGCACAAGGACCTGGCCTGGGTCGATGGCCGCCTGGTGTTCGAGAACTGCCCCTTGAGCCAGGTATTGGCCGAAGTGCGGCGCTATTACCCCGGCTGGATCATCAACCGCAACGACCACCTCGACGACATGGCGGTGACCGGCAACTACCGCCTCGATCAGCCGCTGGAAACCCTGCGCGCCCTGGCCCACATCACCTCGGCGCAACTGCACGAGTTCCCCGCCGTGGTGATCATCAACTGACCTACAAGTTTTTTTACGCGATCGCGCAACCCCGTCCGTCTCGTTATAGCCAATGCAACTGATTCTTGTTTGAAAACAAGAACGGTCATCACCTATAACAGTTCGCGCGTCAGGGAGCGCTTTCGATGTCCACAGGTCCAACTCGCCCGTCCACCCTTCCCCGCCGTACCGGTCAGCTGTCCCTGCTGACGCTGGCGCTGCTCGCCACAGGTACCTTCAGCCTGCCGGCGCTGGCCGCCGAACCTGCTCAGGCCAGCAGCCCGCGCATGGGCGACTACCGCTTCAGCATTGCCCAGCAGCCTCTGGTCGAGGCGATCAACGCCTTCAGCAAGGTCACCGGCTGGCAGGTCGGCTTCAGCGCCGAACTGGCCGACGGCGTGGCGTCGCCTGGCGTTCAGGGTTCGCTGCCGCCAGACGCCGCCCTCAAGCGCCTGCTCCAGGGCACCGGCCTGGGCTTTCGTAAGATCAGCAACGGTAACGTAGTGCTCGAACGCCAGTCGGCGGGCAACGTCATCGCCCTGCAGCAGATGACAGTCAGCGCCACCCGTAGCGCCCAGGACGTGAGCCAGGTGCCGAGCACCGTGACCGTGCAGACCCGCGAGCAACTGGACCGGCAGAACGTCAACAACATCCAGGAGCTGGTCCGTTACGAACCGGGTGTATCGGTGGGGGGCACCGGCCAGCGCAGCGGCCTGAACGGCTACAACATCCGCGGCATCGACGGCGAGCGCGTCCTTACCCAGGTCGATGGCGTGTCGATCCCCGACAGCTTCTTCTATGGCCCCTACGCCCAGACCCAGCGCAACTACGTCGACCCCGAGATCGTCAAGCGTGTGGAAATCCTCCCCGGCCCGGCATCGGTGCTGTACGGCAGCAACGCCATCGGCGGCGCAGTGAGCTACTTCACCCTCGACCCGGACGACATCATCAAGCCCGGCAAGGACGTCGGTGCACGCCTGAAGACCGGCTACAGCTCGGCCGACGACAGCTGGCTGACCTCGGCTACCGTGGCTGGCCGTACCGGCGATTTCGACGGCCTGCTGCACCTGAGCCAGCGCAATGGCCACGAGACCGACTCCTACGGCAGCCATGGCGGCACCGGCCTGGCACGCACCGAGGCCAACCCGGAAGACGTGCGCACCACCAACGTGCTGGCCAAGCTGGGCTGGAACTACGCCGACGATGCCCGCCTGGGTTTCACCTACGAGCGCTACAAGGATGACCGCGACCAGAACATCCTCAGCGCCGTCGGCGGCCCGTTCACCAACGGCACCGGCCTGGGCATGTACCGTAGCCGCATCGGCAACGACACGGTGACCCGCGAGCGTTTCGGCATCAACCACGAGTTCGGCCTGGATTCGCTGGTCGCCGACCACGTCAAGTGGAGCCTGAATTATCAGGTCGCCAAGACCGACCAGAGCACCGAGGAAGTCTACTTCCCGTTCAGCCGCACCGTGCTGCGCACCCGCGACACCACCTACAAGGACCGCCAGTGGGTGTTCGACGCCCAGCTGGACAAGGCCTTCAGCATCGGCGCCACCGATCACCTGCTGACCTACGGCACCACCCTCAAGCACGAAAAGGTCACCGGCTCGCGCAGCGGCACCGGCACCTGCCTAGCGGTCGGTGGCACCTGCCGCACCATCGGCCAGGTCAGCACCAGCGACGCCCAGGCGCTGGTCAGCGACTTCCCGGATCCGACCGTGAACACCTACAGCCTGTTCGTGCAGGATGAGATCCGCTGGAACAACTGGACCTTCATGCCCGGCGCACGCTACGACTACACGCGCATGGAGCCGAAGTTCACCGAGGAGTTCCTGCGTGGCATACAGGGTTCGGGTACCGCTCCTAGCAGCCTCGACGACTCGGACAAGAAGTGGCACCGCGTCTCGCCCAAGTTCGGCCTGACCTACGCCTTCAACGACAACTACACCTGGTACGGCCAGTACGCCGAGGGCTTCCGTACCCCGACCGCCAAGTCGATGTACGGGCGCTTCGATAACCCGACCCTGGGCTACAGCGTGCAGGGCAACCCCGGGCTCGAACCGGAAAAGAGCAAGAGCTACGAAACCGGCCTGCGTGGCAACTTCGACGCCGGCAACTTCGACGTGGCGGTGTTCTACAACAAGTACCGCGACTTCATCGACGAAGACGCCGTGCAATCGGCCAACCTGGAAACCACATTCCAGGCCAACAACATCAAGCACGCCACCATCAAGGGCGCCGAGATCAAGGGCCGCCTGAACCTCGACCACTTCGGTGCGGCGCAGGGCCTGTACACCCAGGGCTCGATCGCCTACGCCTACGGCCGCAACGATGACAATGGGCAGCCACTGAACAGCGTCAACCCGCTGACCGGCGTGTTCGGCCTGGGTTACGAGCAGCCGAACTACGGCGGCCTGCTGAGCTGGACCCTGGTCAAGCGCAAGACCCGTGTCGACGACACCACGTTCTTCGCACCGGACGGCCAGAGCTCGCAGTTCCGCACGCCCGGCTATGGTGTGCTTGACCTGAGTGGCTTCTACAAAGTGACCGACGACGTCACCGTCAACGCCGGGTTGTACAACCTGACCGACAAGAAGTACTGGCAGTGGGATTCGGTGCGCGGCTACGACGGCCAGGGTGAAGCAGGTGTGACCCAACCGGCCAACCTTGATCGCCTGACCATGCCGGGGCGCAACTTCGCCATCAATGTGGTGTGGGATATCTGACGGTACGGTTTGAGGATTGTTGCGCCTGTTAGACCGAGCGCCGCCCGCGCGGCGCATCGCGGATAAATCCGCTCCTACATTTGTTGCAACGTGGCCACGCCTGACAGGCCACGGTTGTCAGCGGTTTGCAAGACTCAAGACATGCGCCAGGGCGGGCAACCATGGCGTAACAGGTTCGGCACGTTGCAACAAATGTAGGAGCGGATTTATCCGCGATGCGCCGCGCGGGCGGCGCTCGATCTCATAGGCGCTGCAGAACTCAGCATGAAAACCCAGTTTTTTTACTGTTACCACCCCGCTGTTTCGTCTTGTCACTAGACGCCCTCATTTACCAAGGACACACCCATGACCGACCGCCCAGCCCTGCGCTCGCAACGCCTGAACCAGGCCACCCACGCTCCGCACAGCGAACTCGACGCACTGGTCAAATCCCACGCCCCCTTCGACAGCCGCGAAAGCTTCGCCCGCTTCGTCGTCGCCCAGTACCTGTTCCAGGCCGAACTGCAAGCGCTGTACAACGACCCGCAACTGATCGCCATCGTCCCCGACCTGGCCGAGCGCTGCCGCGCCGAACAGGCCCGCCTGGACCTCGCCGACCTCGGCAGCGAAGTGCCAGCTGCCGTGCCCGGCGCGCTGCAGAACCCAAGCCTGGGTGAGGCAATGGGCTGGATCTTCGTGTCAGAAGGCTCCAAACTTGGCGCAGCGTTCCTGATCAAGCGTGCCGTGGCCCTGGAATTGTCCGACAGTTTCGGTGCCCGCCACCTCGGCGAGCCGGCCGGTGGCCGTGCCGAAGGCTGGAAGCAGTTCACCCGTATCCTCGATGGCCTGGCGCTGTCGCCCGAGGAAGACGCCGCCGCCGAGCGCGGTGCGGTTGCCGCCTTCGAGCGCTTCACCGAACTGCTCAAGCATGCCTACGCCGCAGATGCCGCGCTGGCCTGATACGCACCAACCGGCCACCTTCCCGGTGGCCGGACGTTTTTGCGCAGTGAGAACATGACCCGACCCGCCCGCTCGAAACTGTCCCGCCTGCTGTATGGCATCCTGGCTTACGTGAGCTTGGGGATAGGCCTGGTCGCCATCGTCATCCCCGGCCTGCCGACCACCGAGTTCATCCTGCTGGCCGCCTGGGCCGCAACGCGCAGTTCACCGCGCCTGTCCGCCTGGCTGGAGAACCATCGTCTGTTCGGGCCGATTCTGTACAACTGGCGCAACGGCAAGGTGATCCAGCGCCGTGCCAAGGTCAGCGCCACCATCAGCATGCTGCTTTGCGCCGCACTGATGCTGATTTTCCTCGAACACCACTGGCCGGTGTTTCTGGCGATTGCCGGCATGACCCTGGGCAACCTGTGGATCTGGTCACGCCCGGAACAGCCCTGCCCCGCTGTGTCACAAGCTCAGCAGCCCTGAGTACAGCAGGTAGGCCGCCAGTGCCGCCCCCGCCAGCACTGCCGCGAAAATCAGCTTCTCCCAAGTGGTGAACAGGGTCTGCCCTTGTTCATGCTTGGCCCGGGCAAACAGGATGACGCCTGGGGCATACAGCAGCGCCGACAGCAGCAGGTACTTGAGGCCGCCCGCGTACAGCAGCCACACCGCATACAGCAGCGCCACAGCCGCCACCAGCAGGTCCTTGCGCCGCAGCCCCGCCTGCCCTTGGTAACTCTCCCCGCGCCAGGCCAGCAACACCGCATAGGCCGCCGACCACAGGTAGGGCACCAGAATCATCGACGAGGCGAGATAGATCAGGCTGGTATAAGTGCCTTCTGAAACCAGGGTAATCAGCAAAAAGCCCTGGATCATGCAGTTGGTCAGCCACAGGGCATTGGCCGGCACATGGTTGGCGTTTTCCTTGGCCAGGAAGCGCGGCATGGTCTTGTCACGTGCCGTGGCATAAAGAATCTCCGCGCACAGCAATGCCCACGACAGCAAGGCACCGAGCAGCGACACTGCCAGGCCAATGCTGATCAGCAATGCCCCCCAAGGTCCGACGATATGCTCCAGCACCGAGGCCAGCGACGGATTCTGCAACCCGGCCAGCTCCGGCTGGGTCATCACCCCGAGCGACAGCACGTTGACCAGCACCAGCAGCGCCAGCACCCCGAGAAAGCCGATCACCGTGGCCTTGCCAACGTCGGAACGACGCTGCGCCCGCCCGGAATAGACACTGGCGCCCTCGATACCGATGAACACGAACACCGTGACCAGCATCATGTTGCGCACCTGGTTCAGCACGTTGCCGAACTGCGGATTGCTCAGACCCCAGATATCACGGGTGAAGATATCGGCGCGGAAAGCAAAGGCGGCGATGACGACGAAGATCAACAGGGGCACCACCTTGGCCACGGTGGTCACCTGGTTGATGAACGCCGCCTCCTTGATGCCACGCAGCACCAGAAAGTGCACCGCCCACAGCAGCAGCGAGGCGCAGCCGATGGCAATCGGCGTGTTGCCTTCGCCAAACACCGGGAAGTAGAAGCCCAGGGTGCTGAACAACAGCACGAAGTAGCCGACGTTGCCCAGCCAGGCACTGATCCAGTAGCCCCAGGCCGAAGAAAACCCCATGTACTCGCCGAACCCGGCCTTGGCGTAGGCGTATACCCCCGAATCCAGCTCAGGCTTGCGGTTGGCCAGGGTCTGGAACACGAAGGCCAGGGCCAGCATGCCCACGGCGGTGATCGCCCAGCCAATCAGCACGGCGCCGACGTCGGCACGCGCTGCCATGTTCTGCGGCAGCGAGAAGATCCCGCCACCAATCATCGAACCGACCACCAGTGCGATCAGTGCACCCAGACGCAGCTTTTGTCCCGGTTCGCTCATGGGGCTCCCTTTTTTCCGTGCTGTCATGCGTTTGCAACAGCCATGGTGGCCATATAGATGCTGTTACTTATATGGCCAAAACCATTAAACCTATAGCATTAATAACCACAATGTCTATCGCCATGCCTCTGTAAAAACTAGCAGCTGCCAAGCAACTAGAAAAGAAACTGATAAAACTCGAAATTCTTGTGAAAAATTTGCGAAAGCGACAAAAGCGGCTAGCTTCAAAAATCGCAGGCTAAACAGAGCGTTTGCTCTAGTAGGACATGGAGGTGCCAGCGCACAAGGCCTGCAGCATAGCTGTCGGCACTCTCCAGGAGCCGCGTGAAGGAAATTTCCTACCTTCGCGTTGCCAAGAACTGACCCAAGTCAGCTCATGGTCCAGGCGTCGGATTTATTCTGTCGTCAACTTTCTCCTGGCAGGAGTTGTTAAATGTCTGATTCTTCCGGAAAACTAAAGCTCGGCGCGTTAGTTGCACTTGTGGTCGGCTCGATGATTGGTGGCGGGATCTTCTCGCTGCCGCAAAACATGGCCGCCAGTGCAGGCGTTGGCGCGGTACTCATTGGCTGGGCGATCACGGCGGTGGGCATGCTGACCCTGGCCTTCGTGTTCCAGACCCTGGCCAACCGCAAGCCTGACCTGGATGGCGGTGTGTACGCCTACGCCAAGGCCGGCTTCGGCGACTACATGGGCTTTTCTTCGGCCTGGGGCTACTGGATCAGTGCCTGGCTGGGCAACGTCGGCTACTTCGTGCTGCTGTTCAGCACCCTCGGCTACTTCTTCCCGATCTTCGGCGAAGGCAACACCCCGGCGGCGATCATCGGCGCCTCGGTACTGCTCTGGGCCGTGCACTTCCTGGTACTGCGCGGCATCAAGGAAGCAGCGTTCATCAACCTGGTCACCACCGTGGCCAAGGTGGTGCCGCTGGTGCTGTTTGCACTGATCTGCCTGTTCGCCTTCAAACTCGACATCTTCACCGCCGACATCTGGGCGGTGGGCACTCCGGACCTGGGCAGCGTGATGAACCAGGTGCGCAACATGATGCTGGTCACCGTGTGGGTGTTCATCGGTATCGAAGGCGCGAGCATCTTCTCGTCACGGGCGGAAAAACGCTCCGACGTGGGCAAGGCCACGGTCATCGGCTTCATCACCGTGCTGCTGTTCCTGGTGCTGGTCAACGTGCTGTCGCTGGGCATCATGACCCAACCGGAACTGGCCAAGCTGCAGAACCCGTCGATGGCTGCCGTGCTCGAGCATGTGGTCGGCCACTGGGGCGCGGTGCTGATCAGCGTCGGCCTGATCATCTCGCTGCTCGGCGCCCTGCTCTCGTGGGTGCTGCTGTGCGCCGAGATCATGTTCGCCGCCGCCAAGGACCACACCATGCCGGAGTTCCTGCGCCGCGAGAACGCCAACCAGGTGCCGGCCAACGCCCTGTGGCTGACCAACGCCATGGTGCAGATCTTCCTGGTCATCACCCTGTTCTCCAACAGTACCTACCTGTCGCTGATCTACCTTGCTACCTCGATGATCCTGGTGCCGTACCTGTGGTCGGCGGCTTATGCCTTCCTGCTGGCACTGCGCAGCGAAACCTACGAGCAGGCCCTTGCCGAGCGGCAGAAGGACCTGATCATCGGCGCCATCGCGCTGATATATGCCATCTGGCTGCTGTATGCCGGCGGCGTGAAATACCTGCTGCTCTCGGCCCTGCTCTACGCTCCTGGCGCAATCCTGTTCGCCAAGGCCAAGCGCGAGGTGGGCCAGCCGATCTTCACCAACGTGGAAAAACTGATCTTCGCAGCCGTGGTCATCGGCGCCCTGGTGGCGGCCTTCGGCCTGTATGACGGCTTCCTGACCCTTTGACCCACGTCTTCGTTCAATTGGAGGAATGAAACCATGTCCGCTGAAAAACAGAAGTACGGTGTCCACTCCGAAGCCGGCAAGCTGCGCAAGGTAATGGTTTGCGCACCGGGCCTGGCGCACAAGCGGCTGACGCCAAGCAACTGTGACGAGCTGCTGTTCGACGACGTGATCTGGGTCGACCAGGCCAAGCGTGACCATTTCGACTTCGTCACCAAGATGCGCGAGCGTGGCGTCGATGTGCTGGAGATGCACAACCTGCTGACCGACATTGTCCAGCAACCTGAAGCCCTGAAGTGGATTCTCGACCGCAAGATCACCGATGACACCGTCGGTGTTGGCCTGAACAACGAAGTGCGCAGCTGGCTCGAAGGCCTGGAGCCGCGTCACCTCGCCGAGTTCCTGATCGGTGGTGTGGCCGGCCAGGACCTGCCACAGAGCGAAGGCGCCGATGTGGTCAAGATGTACAACGACTACCTGGGCCACTCCAGCTTCATCCTGCCGCCGCTGCCCAACACCCAGTTCACCCGCGACACCACTTGCTGGATCTACGGCGGCGTGACGCTGAACCCGATGTACTGGCCGGCGCGTCGCCAGGAAACCCTGCTGACCACCGCCATCTACAAGTTCCACAAGGAGTTCACCAACGCCGACTTCGAAGTCTGGTACGGCGACCCGGACAAGGACCACGGCCAGTCCACCCTCGAAGGCGGTGATGTGATGCCGATCGGCAAGGGCATCGTGCTGATCGGCATGGGCGAACGCACCTCGCGTCAGGCCATCGGCCAACTGGCGCGCAACCTGTTCGCCAAGGGCGCGGTCAAGGAAGTCATCGTCGCCGGCCTGCCGAAGTCCCGCGCCGCCATGCACCTGGACACCGTGTTCAGCTTCTGCGACCGCGACCTGGTCACGGTCTTCCCGGAAGTGGTCAATGAGATCGTGCCGTTCATCATCCGCCCGGACGAGAAAAAGCCATACGGCATGGACGTGCGCCGCATCAACAAATCGTTCATCGAGGTGGTGGGCGAGCAGCTGGGCGTCAAGCTGCGCGTGGTCGAGACCGGCGGCAACAGCTTCGCCGCCGAACGCGAACAGTGGGATGACGGCAACAACGTGGTGGCCATCGAGCCCGGCGTGGTCATCGGCTACGACCGCAACACCTACACCAACACCCTGTTGCGCAAGGCCGGCATCGAGGTCATCACCATCAGCGCCGGCGAGCTGGGCCGGGGCCGGGGCGGTGGCCACTGCATGACCTGCCCGATCGTGCGCGATCCAATCAATTACTAACGCCCATCACGCCCGGCCGCACTCACGAAGTGGCGGCCGGGACATCACCGAATTCAAGGAGAAAAGTCATGGCGTTCAACATTCACAACCGCAACCTGCTCAGCCTCGAACACCACACTACCCGTGAGCTGAAATACCTGCTGGACCTGTCCCGCGACCTCAAGCGCGCCAAGTACACCGGCACCGAGCAGCAGCACCTGAAGGGCAACAACATCGCCCTGATCTTCGAGAAGACCTCGACCCGCACCCGCTGCGCCTTCGAAGTCGCCGCCTATGACCAGGGCGCCAACGTCACCTACATCGACCCCAACTCCTCGCAGATCGGCCACAAGGAAAGCATGAAGGACACCGCCCGCGTGCTCGGGCGCATGTACGACGCCATCGAGTACCGCGGTTTCAAGCAGGAAATCGTCGAGGAGTTGGCCAAGTTCGCCGGCGTACCCGTGTTCAACGGTCTGACCGATGAATACCACCCGACCCAGATGATCGCCGACGTGCTGACCATGCGCGAGCACAGCGACAAGCCACTGCACGACATCAGCTACGCCTACCTGGGCGACGCCCGCAACAACATGGGCAACTCGCTGCTGCTGATCGGCGCCAAGCTTGGCATGGACGTGCGCATCGCCGCGCCCAAGGCGCTGTGGCCGCATGAAGACCTGGTCGAGCGTTGCCACAAGTACGCCGAAGAAAGCGGTGCACGCATCACCCTGACCGAAGACCCCAAGGCGGCGGTCAAGGGGGTCGACTTCATTCACACCGACGTCTGGGTCTCGATGGGCGAGCCGATCGAAGCCTGGGGCGAGCGCATCAAGCTGCTCAAGCCCTACCAGGTGAACAAGGAGCTGATGAAAGCCAGCGGCAACCCACGGACCAAGTTCATGCACTGCCTGCCGGCCTTCCACAACTCCGAGACCAAGGTCGGCAAGCAGATTGCCGAGCAGTATCCGGACCTGGCCAACGGCATCGAAGTGACCGATGACGTGTTCGAGTCGCCAGCGTGCATCGCCTTCGAGCAGGCGGAAAACCGCATGCACACCATCAAGGCGATTCTGGTTTCGACCCTGGCTGACCTGTAAGGCTGACTCGCCTGGCCGGGCAACCCGCTCCCCTGTGGGAGCGGGTTTACCCGCGAAAGCGTCAGCCCAGGTATTACCGTTGGGGCCGCTGACGCATTCGCGGGTGAACCCGCTCCCACAGGGGCTGTGTCCCGCCCCGAGCAGCGTTCATTTCTTTCGCTTAAAGGACATTCCCCATGCGTATCGTTGTTGCATTGGGCGGCAACGCCCTGCTGCGCCGCGGCGAGCCCATGACCGCTGACAACCAGCGCGCCAATATCCGCACGGCCACCGAACAGATCGCCAAGATTCACCCCGGCAACGAACTGGTCATCGCCCACGGCAACGGCCCGCAAGTTGGCCTGCTGGCGCTGCAAGGGCTGTCGTACAAGCCCGACGAGGCCTACCCGCTGGACGTGCTTGGTGCCGAAACCGAAGGCATGATCGGCTACATGATCGAACAGGAGCTGGGCAACCTGCTGGCGTTCGAAGTGCCGTTCGCCACCCTGCTGACCCAGGTGGAAGTGGACGCCAACGACCCGGCCTTCAAGGACCCGAGCAAGTTCATCGGCCCGGTCTACAGCAAGGACGAGGCCGAGCGCCTGGCCAAGGAAAAAGGCTGGGTGGTCAAGGCCGATGGCGACAAGTACCGCCGCGTGGTCGCCAGCCCGAAACCCAAGCGCATCTTCGAGATCCGCCCGATCAAGTGGCTGCTGGAAAAGAGCAGCATCGTGATCTGCGCCGGTGGCGGCGGCATCCCCACCATGTACGACGAAAACCGCAAGCTCAAGGGCATCGAGGCGGTGATCGACAAAGACCTGTGCTCTGCCCTGTTGGCCGAGCAGCTGGAAGCCGACCTTCTGATCATCGCCACCGACGTCGATGCGGCCTACATTGATTGGGGCAAGCCGACGCAGAAGGCCATTGCCCAGGCCCACCCCGACGAACTCGAACGCCTCGGCTTCGCAGCCGGCTCCATGGGGCCGAAAGTGCAAGCGGCCTGCGACTTTGCCCGCCACACCGGCAAGGTGGCGGTGATCAGCTCGCTGGAGAACATCGAGGGCATCGTCAAAGGCGTCGCCGGCACCCGTGTGAGCACCGAAAAGCCGGGGATCAGCTACCGTTGAATGCAGTGGGCGGGCTTACGGGCCCGCCATTTTCACCTTCCGGAGGAGTTTGCCATGGCCCAGTTTCAACCCGGCCACGTCCATATCGAGCGCACTGCGCTGACCAAGAACGACCACAGCTACGACCTCAATATCGAGTACGAGGCGGCGACAGACCCCAAGGAAGGCCGCGGTATCCAGTTCCGCATGCACGGGATCATCGAAGGCAAGAAGGTGGATGAACCGTTCTTCCTGGCCAAGGACCAGGTACTGCCCAGCTTCCTCATGATTGCCTCGCGCAAGGCCCAGTCCTACCTGGCACCCCACCAGAAGTTCGAGAGCCTGGGCTCGCCGCACAAGCTGTACGACGCCATGTTCGAAGACATTCGCCAGAAACTGGATGTGAAATCGGGCGACCCGATCAAGCCTGAACACCTCGAGTGACACCATTCGCAGGCAAGCTCCCACAGGTTGATCATTGCCCTTGAGGCCTGTGTAGTCCTTGTGGGAGCGGGCTTGCCCGCGAAGATGCCACCGCCGATGTTGGGCCTGGCATCCGACTCAAGGCATACTGGCGAACTCCGTCGCCTACTGTTCGAACTCCATGCGCATCCACGTCAGCTTCATCGACCGCGTCGGCATCACCCAGGAAGTCCTCGCCCTGCTCGGTGCCCGCAACCTCAACCTGGACGCCGTGGAAATGGTCCCGCCGAACGTCTACATCGACGCCCCGACCCTCAGCCCGGCGGTGCTCGAAGAACTCCATGACGCCCTGTTCGAAGTCCGCGGCGTGCAGTCGGTGGACGTGGTCGACATCCTCCCCGGCCAGCGCCGCCACCTGCAGCTCGACGCCCTGCTCGCGGCCATGAGCGACCCGGTGCTGGCGGTCGACAGCGCCGGCAAGGTGCTACTGGCCAACCCGGCGCTGATCGCCCTGTGCGGCCGCGAATCCGCCGGGCGCACGGTGGGCGAACTGTTCAACGACCCCGACCTGCTGCAGGCCTTGCTGGACAACAATTTCCACCTGCCGATGCGCGAGATGCAGCTCAACGGCCAGAGTCTGCTGCTGGACGCCTCGCCCATCACCAACGCCGGCGGCCTGCTGACGCTGTATGCGCCGAACCGCATGGGCGAGCGCCTGTCAGCCCTGCACCACGACCACGCAGAAGGTTTCGATGCGTTGCTCGGCGAATCACCGGCGATCCGCACCCTCAAGGCCCGCGCCCTGCGCGTGGCGGCCCTCGATGCGCCGTTGCTGGTGCACGGCGAAACCGGCACCGGCAAGGAACTGGTGGCCCGCGCCTGCCATGCCATCAGTAGCCGCCACACCGCGCCGTTCCTTGCCCTGAACTGCGCCGCACTGCCTGAAAGCCTGGCCGAGAGCGAGCTGTTCGGCTATGCACCCGGCGCCTTCACCGGCGCCCAACGTGGCGGTAAGCCGGGGCTGATGGAGCTGGCCAACCAGGGCACGGTGTTTCTCGACGAGATCGGCGAAATGTCGCCGTACCTGCAGGCCAAGCTGCTGCGTTTTCTCAGCGACGGCAGCTTCCGCCGCGTGGGTGGCGACCGCGAGGTGAAGGTGGACGTGCGCATCATCAGCGCCACCCACCGCGACCTGGAACGCATGGTCGCCGAAGGCACCTTCCGCGAGGACCTGTTCTACCGCCTCAACGTGCTCAACCTGCAGGTACCGCCGCTGCGCGACCGAGGCCAGGACATCCTCATGCTGGCGCACTACTTCATGCAGCAGGCCTGCACGCAGATTCAGCGCCCGGCCTGCCGGCTGACGCCTGCCACCCATTCGGCACTACTTGCCAACACTTGGCCTGGCAACGTGCGCCAGCTACAGAACGTGATCTTCCGTGCAGCAGCGATCTGTGAAAGCAACCTAGTGGATATCGGCGACCTGGATATCGCGGGGACATCGGTGGCACGGGGGCAGGACGGCGAGGTGGCGAGCCTTGATCAAGCGGTGGGCGATTTCGAACGAGAACTACTCCAGCGGCTATACGCCAGCTACCCCTCCACCCGGCAGCTGGCGGGGCGCTTGCAGACTTCGCATACCGCGATAGCCCAGCGGCTGCGTAAGTATGGAATTCCCAAAACGAAAATTTAATGATGCAACCATCACCCCTTCGCGGGTTGCACCACAAAGGGGCTTCATAGTTAATCATCAAGCCAGATCAAGCAGTGATTCAGTTCTCGCGGAACCCGGGCTTTCCACTTGCCGTGCGTCGCGACAACTCCGCTTAAAAACTGTCACAACGATCAACACGAACACTTATCTTAGTTCAGTCTGAAAAGACCTGACCGAAAACAGCCGAAGCTACCTTTAAACGCCTACGAGGCTTTGAACCCCGCCAGACCTTGCTCACTTCTCCATCGCTTCACTTCATTGACCATATCTTGCGGCGTGTCTTTGAAACCATTTTTTGTGGGCTTTGTTAGCAAATCGGCCCCAAGGGGATGTTCTGTCAATCGTTCGAACTCAAAGACTGCATTGACATGTGACTTTTCAGTGGGATAGAGATGAGGATCAGCATGATAAATCCCACTAACGAAACTCAAGAATTCTTCTTCTGTATAGTCAGCTATGCTTTTCATGAAAACACTCTTCACTTATGAAGTTCGATGTGAAATTTAGGAGAAATAATCACGAGATTATCATTATCATAAACGCCCCCACCATCACTGATTGGTTTCACATGATGAATTTCATATTTGATCCGCCCACCTATCCATTCAGCTTTACTAGCATAGGGTGCCAACCCGCGCAACATCAAAGCGCGATCCACCCTGTCAAACTGGCCTTCAAAAAGGGGACTACGCCCTATCAACTGCCACAACCTGCGCCGGTATGCGTTCCAGCTACTGAATTTTTGCCCTCGCAACTCGCTGGCGATCTGCATGGGAATCGGCGCGCCTTCTCGATTTCCATCATGTAAAAGCTCACCATCGATTAGTTTGCCTTCACCTTCCACTTCCCCCGCCATGAGGCGGCGGCTTTTGAACATCACATAAAGCGGCGGCAATCCCGAATCGGCGGGGAAAATGATGACGTAGTCATCGAACCCGAAATCTGGCAGCTCAGGGTAAATGTCGAGCCGGCCCTCGAGTGGCTCGAGCGTCGGTCCAACCAGTGCCGCTCCAGATGGAGGAGTCGCTGGTAAGGTTGTCGAGCTGTCCTGAGGCTCGACTGCGGGCGTCCAGGTCAGTGTTCTGGACGGTATGTCATCGGTGGTGACGGTGTACTGACCGCTTTGGGCGTCATACGCTGCCGCCAGTACCGGCACTGTGGAAGGAATGACGGCCCCCCCGGTGCGGGCGGCGAACAGCTCGATAGACCCGACTTGCTCGCGCATGTCGCCCATCCGCACTGGAAGATCGACCGTGCCAAGTTCAAGGGCGGCAGCTTGAGCTGCAGCATCCAATTCGACCGTCAGGTCGGTCAGCGGCGAGGTCAGGACATAGTTGTCCGGCAACTCCGCATTCCCCAGTTTGGGGGTGTAGAGCAGTGCGAAGGTCCCCACCAGGAAAGGCCCAGCCACAGCTTCGATGGAAGCGACACTCAACGATGCGACGGCGGAGCGAATGGCCGTGCCCAGTGCTACGCCAGCCTCTAGCACGGGCGCCGCTGCCGTAGCCAAGACGATGGCTGGCTTTGCCGCTAACTCAGATAGCGGCGCTTTAAATGTGTTGGCTTGACGCGTCGCCTGCTCTGCCAACGCCCTCTCAGCCGCCTCTTGGGCTTTGACATGCGCTTCAGCTTCGGCATGGGCCTCTGCCTGATCTCGTGCTGCAGCTTCTGCCTCTGCCTGGGCACGAGCCGCAGCTTCCGCCTCTGCCTGGGCACGAGCCGCAGCTTCCGCCTCTGCCTGGGCACGAGCCGCAGCTTCCGCCTCCGCTTGGGCACGAGCTTGGGCCTCTGCTTCCGCTCTCAGTTGCTCCTGCGCAGTGTGAAGAGCCTGCTGCAGCGCTGCGATTTGCGCTTGAAGCATTTGTACTTCGGCTTCTCGCAACTGCACCATGTAAGCGGCACGATACGCTGCGTTCAAAGCCTCTTGAATGTTCGCAACTCTTATACGACCAGTCGCAATATTTTTAAACGTGGTACTGGCATAATCCTCGGCACTCTTACCAAATGGCGACGATCCGTAATAGCTATTCGCCTGTTCCTGTTGCTGCCTTAAATCATTAGTTTTTCGTTCCAGCAAAACTGACCGAGCAGCGATATCTTGCTTAAGGCTCTCAATATTCGTTTCCTGAGCGCTACCCAATTCATTACGTACAGCAACGACTTCCTGCTCGAGCATACCAGCCAGTGCAGACAAGCTTTCCAGATAAACGACCCTCGCTGCATCATCAGCGATCTTCATCGCGCCAGCGGCGGATATCTTAAACCCGTCCAGAATCGGCCCTACATGATTGGCAACAGCCCCCCCGGGTGCAGAAGCCCCTGGACGTGAAGGTTGTGCCCCGACAAAGGTTGGTGGCAATATGACTTGTCTTTTTTTTCGGCCCATATATATCTCCTTGAGAAATTCTCATTAGCCTCGTGCGCGCCGATCACAACATTCGCGATTTACATTGATAAGTTCCAGGGCGAGCGAAACCGAGAAAAGTGGCTTAGCCAACTCCCCTGCCGCTCTCAAACAAAATGCAAATCACTGCTGCGCCGGAGCACTCAGCCTAATACAACAGCCCAAGAAAAAAGAGATGAGTCATTGAAAATAGACAGGTCCTACAAGCAAGGAACAAATAACTGTCACACACATACATTCCCGTAAACACCGCCTATTTAAAATAGGTTACTGCCCCATTGCATGGAGATGCTGCATGATCGGCTCCCCCACTCTCCATTCCGCACTTCATCAGCCCATGACAGATGTGATACGTATCGATTTCGGTACGCCGTAGCATTTGATACACGATCGTTTGAGGGCGCGTTTACAAGGCTTTGGTCAGCCGGCCGTTTTTGATCTGCCCGGAGAATGGCGGGCCGACGGCAAGCATCGCGTACCGCGATCGCACAACATTTGCGCAAATCATGGTATTCCGGGCAAGAATTAGAACTTTACGCTGTCAGGTTTCAGACTATTCCTACGGGTCCAGCCAATACTTCAACAAGCACTGCTGCGAAAATGACGCTCTTCTTTGTTGATGGAGAGAGAGCGCCTCTCATGCTGGAACTCGACTTCTATGGCACATTGGTCGCCGCCTCACTGGTGCTGTTATTGGGCCACGGGCTGGTGACACGTGTCGCTGTCCTGCGCACCTACAATATCCCCGAACCTGTTGCCGGTGGCCTGGTGGTGGCCCTGATACTGCTGGGATTACGCAGTTTCGACCTGAAAGTACAATTCGATACTTCACTGCAGGCGCCTTTGATGCTGGCGTTCTTCGCCACCATCGGCCTGAACGCAGACTTTGCCAGCTTGAAAAAAGGCGGGCGCGTGGTGGTGATCTTCCTGCTCGCAGTTACCGGCTTGCTGCTGGTACAGAACGCGATGGGCATCGGCCTGGCCACCGCACTGGGGCTAGACCCGCTGATGGGGCTGCTGACGGGCTCCATCACACTGTCCGGCGGCCATGGCACAGGCGCGGCCTGGGGCACTACGTTCAGCGAAAAATATGGCCTGGCCTCGGCCTCGGAACTGGCCCTGGCTTCGGCCACGTTTGGCCTGGTGCTGGGCGGCCTGATCGGTGGCCCGGTCGCCCGTCTGCTGATCAAGCGGGTACAAACGCCAGGCGTCGAACAAGCAGTACCCCACATGCCCAAAGGGTTTGAAGAACCTCAGAAAGAGAGACTGATCACGCCGTTTTCATTCATCGAGACCCTGGCACTGATTTCGGTCAGCCTGCTCGGCGGCACGCTGTTGAATGGCCAGCTCCATGGCACGGCGTTCGAATTGCCGACCTTCGTTTGCGTGTTGTTTGTCGGTGTGCTGTTGCGCAACGGGCTTTCTGCGCTGGGTTTGTATCAAGTCTTCGAGCGTGAGGTTTCCGTGCTGGGTAACGTCAGCCTGTCACTGTTCCTGGCCATCGCGCTGATGTCGCTCAAACTGTGGGACCTGGCGGCACTGGCCCTGCCCTTCCTGATCATCCTGGCCGTGCAGACGCTGCTCATGGCCCTGTTCGCGATCTTCGTCACCTTCCGGGTCATGGGCCGCAACTATGACGCTGCAGTGCTCGCAGCAGGGCATTGCGGGTTCGGCCTTGGGGCTACGCCAACTGCCATTGCCAACATGCAAGCGGTGACCCAACGCTTCGGGCCCTCGCAACTGGCATTTTTGGCAGTGCCGATGGTGGGGGCGTTCTTCATCGACATCATCAATGTCATCGTTATCAAGTTGTACCTGGCATTACCCCTTTTCACTGCCGGTTGAAGCGAACCTGTCTTTTCGTATTGATTTCAATACAGCGTATTGAAATCAATACAACACCTTCTCTATCCCTCTACGCAAGGGTTTGATCCCCAAACCCTTTTCATCACCCTCCCCGCTGTAGCGTTTTCATTCCACAAGAATGGGAAAACGGCCACATAAAATAATTAAGCTACTGATTTAAAAGGCTTTTTATAGACTGGCCGCATTATTGCTTAGGGAATCGCAACCCAAGAGCGCGGACACACCGCGCCCAACGCCCTGCTTCCCGAGGATTCCCCATGAGCGAGTTGCGTTTCACTGAAGATCACGAATGGCTGCGCGTCGAAACCGACGGTAGCGTCACCGTGGGCATCACCGCCTACGCCCAGAACGCCCTTGGCGATGTGGTCTATGTGCAACTGCCTGAGCTGCAGCAGTACGACAAAGGCGCCGAAGCCTCCACCGTCGAGTCGGTGAAAGCCGCCAGCGGCGTGTACATGCCCCTGGCCGGTGAAGTGGTTGCCGTCAACGATGGCCTCAATGACAGCCCCGAGTTGGTCAACGAAGACCCGCTGGGCGAAGGCTGGTTCTTCCGCTTCATCCCTACCGACATGAGCGAAGTCACCGCCCTGCTCGACCAGGACGCCTACGACCGCCTGATCAAAGCCAACGACGACGCCTGAGGAATCCGACCATGACCATCAACCTCGGCACCGCCAACGAATTCATTGCCCGTCACATCGGCCCTCGCGCCGCCGACGAGCAAGCCATGCTTGCCACCCTGGGCTTCGACTCGCTGGAAGCGATGAGCGCCGCGGTCATCCCCGACAGCATCAAGGGCACCAGCGTGCTCGGTTCGGAAGACGGCCAGAGCGAGGCCGATGCCCTCGCTGCGCTGAAAGCCATCGCCGGCAAGAACGAACTGTTCAAGAGCTTCATCGGCCAGGGCTACTACAACACCCACACCCCCGCGCCGATCCTGCGCAACCTGCTGGAAAACCCGGCCTGGTACACCGCCTACACCCCGTACCAACCAGAAATTTCCCAGGGCCGCCTGGAAGCGCTGCTGAACTTCCAGACCCTGATCAGCGACCTCACCGGCCTGCCGATCGCCAACGCATCCTTGCTCGACGAAGCCACTGCCGCTGCCGAAGCCATGACCTTCTGCAAGCGCCTGTCGAAGAACAAGGCCAGCCACGCCTTCTTCGCCTCCGTGCACTGCCACCCGCAGACCCTCGACGTGCTGCGCACCCGTGCCGAGCCGCTGGGCATCGAGATCGTGGTCGGCGACGAGCGTGAACTGGGCGATGTCAGTGCCTTCTTCGGCGCTCTGCTGCAATACCCGGCCAGCAACGGCGAAGTGTTCGACTACCGCGACGTGGTCGCGCGTTTCCACGCCGCCAACGCCCTGGTCGCCGTTGCCGCCGACCTGCTGGCCCTGACCCTGCTGACCCCGCCGGGCGAGTTCGACGCCGACGTGGCCATCGGCAGCGCCCAGCGCTTCGGCGTGCCACTGGGCTTCGGTGGCCCGCACGCGGCCTACTTCGCCACCCGCGATGCCTTCAAGCGCGACATGCCGGGCCGCCTGGTCGGCGTGTCGATCGACCGCTTCGGCAAGACCGCACTGCGCCTGGCCATGCAGACCCGCGAACAGCACATCCGCCGCGAGAAGGCCACCAGCAACATCTGCACCGCCCAGGTGCTGCTGGCCAACATCGCCAGCATGTTCGCCGTGTACCACGGCCCGGCCGGCCTCAAGCGCATTGCCGAACGCACCCACGCACTCACCGCGATCCTGGCTGCCGGCCTGAAAACCCTGGGCCAGGAAGTGGTCGGCGAAACCGCCTTCGACACCCTGACCCTGGCCACCGGCAGTGCCACCGCCAGCCTGCACGAACAGGCCCGCGCACAGCGCATCAACCTGCGCCAGATCGACGCCGCTCACCTGGGCCTGTCGCTCGACGAAACCAGCACCCAGGCCGATGTCGAAGCCCTCTGGCAACTGTTCGGCGCCGACCAGGCCCAACCTGACTTCGCCGCCCTGGCCGCCAGCACCGGCTCGCGCCTGCCGGCCGCCCTGCTGCGCCAGTCGGCCATCCTCGAGCACCCGGTGTTCAACCGCTACCACAGCGAAACCGAGCTGATGCGCTACCTGCGCCGCCTGGCCGACAAGGACCTGGCGCTGGACCGCAGCATGATCCCGCTGGGCTCGTGCACCATGAAGCTCAACGCTGCCAGCGAGATGATCCCGGTGACCTGGGCCGAGTTCGGCAACCTGCACCCGTTCGCCCCGGCCGAGCAAAGCCAGGGCTACCTGCAGATGACCACCGAGCTGGAAGCCATGCTCTGCGCCGCCACCGGCTACGACGCCGTGTCGCTGCAGCCCAACGCCGGCTCCCAGGGTGAGTACGCCGGCCTGCTGGCCATCCGTGCCTACCACCGCAGCCGTGGCGAAGGCCACCGCGACATCTGCCTGATCCCGTCTTCGGCCCACGGTACCAACCCGGCGACCGCGCACATGGCCGGCATGCGCGTGGTGGTCACGGCCTGTGACGCCCGCGGCAACGTCGATGTCGAGGACCTGCGCGCCAAGGCCATCGAGCACCGCGATCGCCTGGCCGCGATCATGATCACCTATCCGTCGACCCACGGCGTGTTCGAGGAAGCGATCGGCGAGATCTGCGCGATCATCCACGACAACGGTGGCCAGGTGTACATCGACGGCGCCAACATGAACGCCATGGTCGGCCTGTGCGCCCCGGGCAAGTTCGGTGGCGACGTGTCGCACCTGAACCTGCACAAGACCTTCTGCATCCCGCACGGCGGTGGCGGCCCGGGCGTCGGCCCGATCGGCGTGAAGTCGCACCTGGCGCCGTTCCTGCCAGGCCACGCGGCGCTTGCCAACACCGAGGGCGCGGTGTGCGCCGCGCCGTTCGGCAGCGCCAGCATCCTGCCGATCACCTGGATGTACATTCGCATGATGGGCGGTGCCGGCCTCAAGCGTGCTTCGCAGATGGCGATCCTCAACGCCAACTACATCGCCCGCCGCCTGGAAGAGCACTATCCTGTTCTGTACACCGGCGGCAATGGCCTGGTCGCCCACGAATGCATCCTCGACCTGCGCCCGCTCAAGGACACCAGCGGCATCAGCGTCGATGACGTGGCCAAGCGCCTGATCGACTTCGGTTTCCATGCTCCGACCATGTCGTTCCCGGTGGCCGGCACGCTGATGATCGAACCGACCGAAAGCGAGTCCAAGGAAGAACTGGATCGCTTCTGCGACGCGATGATCCAGATCCGCGAAGAAATCCGCGCGGTGGAAACCGGCAGCCTGGACAAGGATGACAACCCGCTGAAGAACGCCCCGCACACTGCGGCCGAGCTGGTTGGCGAATGGGCCCATGGCTACAGCCGCGAACAGGCGGTGTACCCGCTCCCGAGCCTGGTGGAAGGCAAGTACTGGCCACCGGTCGGCCGGGTCGACAACGTGTTCGGCGACCGCAACCTGGTCTGCGCCTGCCCGTCGATCGAGAGCTATCAGGACGCCTGATAGCCTTCGGCCCGTTCCCTGATCCGAGGTGTGGGCCTCTGTGGGAGCGGGCTTGCCCGCGAATGCGGCGGTAGAGCCACTATCGCATTCGCGGGCAAGCCCGCTCCCACAGGGCTCACCGTCCGCTCCACGAACCTGGCAGGAGGTCACCATGTCACTGAGCGTCTTCGACCTGTTCAAGATCGGCATCGGCCCCTCCAGCTCCCACACGGTCGGCCCGATGCGCGCCGCCGCGCGCTTCGCCGAAGGGCTGCGCCGCGATGGCCTGCTGGCCAGCACCGTTTGCGTCAAGGCCGAGCTGTATGGCTCGCTCGGCGCCACCGGCAAAGGCCACGGCAGTGACAAGGCGGTATTGCTCGGCCTGGAAGGCGAGCACCCTGATACCGTCGACACCGAATCCATCCCCGCCCGCCTGCAGGCCATCCGCGCCAGCGGCCAGCTCTGCCTGCTCGGTGAGCAGACCATCGCCTTCAACGAAAAGCAGCACCTGGCGATGATCCGCAAGCCCTTGGCCTATCACCCCAACGGCATGATCTTTCGTGCGTTCGATGCAGCCGGACTGCAAATCCGCAGCAGGGAGTACTACTCCGTGGGTGGCGGTTTCGTGGTGGACGAGGACGCTGCCGGCCAGGATCGCATCGTCGAGGACAGCACCGTGCTGGCCTACCCGTTCAAGACCGCCAAGGAACTGCTCGGCCACTGCACTGCACAGCAGCTGTCGATCAGCCAGGTGATGCTGGCCAACGAGGCCGCCTGGCGCCCCGAACGCGAAACACGCAGTGGGCTGCTGCACATCTGGCAGGTGATGCAGGACTGCGTCGAAGCCGGTTACCGGCACGAAGGCATCCTGCCCGGTGGGCTCAAGGTCAAGCGCCGCGCCCCGGCGCTGTACCGCCAGCTCAGCCGCCATCCAGAGGCCAGCCTGCGCGACGCGCTGTCGGTGCTGGACTGGGTCAACCTCTACGCCCTGGCGGTCAACGAAGAAAACGCCTACGGCGGGCGCGTGGTCACTGCGCCCACCAACGGCGCAGCGGGCATCGTCCCGGCGGTGTTGCACTACTACATGCGTTTCGTCCCTGGTGCCAGCGACGACGGGGTGGTGCGCTTCCTGCTCACCGCTGCGGCCATCGGCATCCTGTACAAGGAAAACGCCTCGATTTCCGGGGCCGAAGTCGGCTGCCAGGGCGAGGTCGGCGTGGCCTGCTCCATGGCTGCGGGGGCCTTGTGCGAAGTGATGGGCGGTACCCCGCAGCAAGTGGAAAATGCCGCTGAAATCGGCATGGAACACAACCTCGGCCTGACCTGCGACCCGATCGGCGGCCTGGTTCAGGTGCCCTGCATCGAGCGCAACGCCATGGGCTCGGTGAAAGCCATCAACGCCGTGCGCATGGCCTTGCGCGGTGACGGGCAGCACTACGTGTCGCTCGACAAGGTGATCCGCACCATGCGCCAGACCGGCGCCGACATGAAAAGCAAATACAAGGAGACCGCCCGCGGCGGTCTGGCCGTCAACATCATCGAATGTTGACCCGATAAAAAACCAAGGAGTCATCGATGTCCGAAACATTGCAAAAGACCCCGCTGCACGCCCTGCACCTGGAGCTGGGCGCGCGCATGGTGCCGTTCGCCGGCTTCGACATGCCGGTGCAATACCCGCTGGGCGTGCTCAAGGAACACCTGCACACCCGCGAACAGGCCGGCCTGTTCGACGTCTCGCACATGGGCCAGATTGTCCTGCGTGGCGCCGGTGCCGCCAAGGCACTGGAGTCGCTGGTACCGGTGGACATCATCGACCTGCCGGTGGGGATGCAGCGCTATGCCATGTTCACCAACGAGCAAGGCGGCATCCTCGACGACCTGATGGTCGCCAACCTCGGTGACGACACCCTGTTCCTGGTGGTCAACGCGGCGTGCAAGGACCAGGACCTGGCCCACCTGCAGGCGCATATCGGCAGCCGTTGTGAAGTGCAGCCATTGTTCGCCGAGCGTGCCCTGCTCGCCCTGCAAGGCCCCGCTGCGGTGAAGGTGCTGGAACGCCTGGCGCCTGAAGTGGCAGGCATGACTTTCATGCAGTTCCGCCCGGTGAAACTGCTCGGTGAAGACTGCTTCGTCAGCCGCTCGGGCTACACCGGCGAAGACGGCTACGAGATCTCGGTGCCGGTTGGTGCTGCCCAAGCCCTGGCACGTCGCCTGCTGGCCGAACCTGAAGTGCAGCCTATCGGCCTGGGCGCCCGCGACTCGCTGCGCCTGGAAGCCGGCCTATGCCTGTACGGCCACGACATGGATACCAGCACTACCCCGGTCGAGGCCAGCCTGCTGTGGGCAGTGTCCAAGGTCCGTCGCGCCGACGGTGGCCGTGCCGGTGGTTTCCCGGGCGCCGAGGCAGTGTTCGCTCAGCAGCAACAAGGCGTAGCCCGCAAACGGGTAGGCCTGTTGCCGCAAGAACGTACGCCTGTGCGTGAAGGTGCGGAAATTGTTGATGCGTTCGATAAAAACGTAGGCAAAGTCTGCAGTGGCGGTTTTGGCCCGACACTCGGTGCCCCTGTTGCGATGGGCTATGTCGATATCGAACACAGTGCACTCGACACAGCACTGTTTGCCTTGGTGCGGGGCAAGAAGGTTGCCTTGAAAGTCAGCAAAATGCCTTTCGTTGCGCAGCGTTACTACCGTGGTTGAAGGTACGGCCTGAGGTTTGCGGGCGGGTCCTACATATTCGATTTCGAACCTGTCCAATAACTTTTGAACATGGCGCCAGGCCAGGCGCCATGCCGTTTCCGACAAATCTGTCGGTTATCGGCTAAACGCCGATTTTCCATACGACCAAGGGCTTGTTTTTTTCTTGGGAGTTGGCGTAGAGTCACTGCACTGTGTTTGCATGGGTCGCAACAGTTCGTGACCTGGGCCAGTAGCCGAGATTTGCTACAACCCGTTCGACGTCTCTTACTTTCCTGCAACCCAGCCCAGTACTCTTTCACTTTTATAGAACGTGAAAGAAACTGTCATCAATATTTAAGCTTCATAGGAAATAAGACAATGGCTGAGCGTCAGAACGGTACCGTCAAGTGGTTCAATGACGAAAAAGGTTACGGCTTCATCACCCCAGAAAGCGGTCCGGATCTGTTCGTGCACTTCCGTGCCATCGAGGGTAACGGCTTCAAGAGCCTGAAAGAAGGCCAGAAGGTCACCTTCGAAGCAGTCCAAGGCCAGAAAGGCATGCAGGCTGACAAGGTTCAGGTCGCCGGCTAAGCCGCCCCCGACTTCGAAGAAAAGCCCCTGCCATGTGCAGGGGCTTTTTTTTGCCCGTAGAATAGCGGCTTCGCCATTCGGAGCTGTTCTGCATGTCCAAGCCTCTGCTCTCCCCCCAGGGTGATTTCCCACCGGTCGGCCTGGGCCGACGCCTGGCGGCGATGTTCTACGACTTCCTGCTGTGCACGGCGCTGCTGATCGTCACGGCCGGTGCTTACAAGTTGATCCAGATGGCGATCATCGGCGAAGCGCGCATGCGTGAACTGACCGAAGCCGGCGCACTGGATGGCGACCCGCTGCTGTCGACCGTTCTGCTGTTCGCCCTGTTCGGCTTCTTTGCCAAGTTCTGGACCCATGGCGGTCAGACCCTGGGCATGCAGGTGTGGGGTGTACGCGTGCAGAACGCCGATGGCAGCGCGATCAGCCTGTGGCAGGCACTGTTGCGCTTCGTGGTGTCGATTGCCTCCTGGCTGTGCCTGGGGCTTGGGTTTTTCTGGTCGCTGATCGACAAGCGCAAGCGCGGCTGGCATGACATCTATTCGGAAACTCAGCTGGTGCGGGTGCCCAAGCAGAAGAATTGAGCTGAGCGCTGTATTGCCGTCCCGCCCCTTCGCGGGCAAGCCCGCTCCCACAGCGATATCACTGGGCTTGCGGGCGAAGAGGCCATGTAAATGCCAGCAAAAAGCCGACCCTGGGGTCGGCTTTTTTGTACGAATCAGGCGATCATCCTGCCCGTCGCAGCAACCACAGGCCGGCCAAAGCACAGATGCCCGCCGGTATCACCACCGCCAGCAGCGGCGGGAAGCCGAACACCTGGCTCGATGGGCCCAGCAGGTCCTGGCCGATGCGGAACGCGAAGCCCACCAGCACACCGGTGAATACGCGTTGACCGAGGGTTACCGAACGCAGCGGGCCGAAGATGAAGGAAATCGCCATCAGCACCAGCGCTGCAGTCACCATCGGCTGCAACACCTTGGTCCAGAACGCCAGCCAGTAGCGGGCGTTGTTCAGGCCCTGGTCGGACAGGTAGTGGATGTAGTCCCACAGCCCGGTGATCGACAACGACTCAGGGGCCATGATCACGGTATTGAGCAACTGCGGTGTCAGCGAAACGTCCCAGAGCTCAGTCGGCGCCTTCACCACTTCAGTACGGTCACCGTGGAAGTAGGTGGTGCTGATATCGCTGAGCGTCCAGTGGTCGTCGTTGTACTGGGCACGACGGGCAAAGCTCGAGGTCTGGATCTTGCGCTCGCTGTCGAAGCGGTAACGCGTCACGCCCAGCAGCAAGCCATTGGGCTGTACGGAGTTGATGTGCACGAACTCCTCGCCCTGGCGGTGCCACATGCCATGGCGGGAGCTTTGCGCTTCTCCCCCACCCTGGGCCAGGGAGCGGTCAGCCTGGGCCTTGTTCTCGGTCACCGGGGCGACGTATTCACCAATCAGCAGGCCGACCAGCATCAGCACCAGCATCGGTTTCATCACCGCCCAGACGATACGGCCGATGGACACGCCAGCGGCGCGCATGATGGTCAGTTCACTGTTGCTGGCCAGGCTGCCGAGGCCGATCAGGCAACCGATCAGTGCCGCCATCGGCAGCATCTCGTACAGCCGCCGAGGTGCAGTCAGCAAGACGAAATTGCCCGCGTCCAGCAAGGTGTAGGTGTCGCTCAGCTCACCCATCTCGTCGATGAAGGCGAACAGCGAGGCCAGGCCGAGGATGATCCCCAGCACGGCCAGAATGGCCAGCAGCACGCTCAGGCCGATATAACGGTCAAGTTTAGCCACGGGCCACCTCCGCACGACGGGCAGCCATTTTCAGGCGCAGCGGTTCCCAGTACATCAGCGCCAGGCCGATCAGCAGGAACAGGCCATGCACCCACCAGATGCCAAGGCCAATCGGCAATTTGCCCTTCTCCAGGGCACCGCGTACGGAAATCAGCATTGTCAGGTAAGCCATGTACAGAAGAATCGCCGGCAGCAGCTTGAGGAAGCGCCCCTGGCGCGGGTTGACCCTGGCCAGCGGCACCGCCATCAGGGTCACGATGAACACCAGGATCGGCAGCGACAGGCGCCATTGCAGCTCGGCACGCTCGCGCAGGTCGGTCTTGCCGAACAGTTCAAGGGTCGGGATCGCTTCGCGATCGGTCACTTCCTCGGCCACTTCCGGCTTGGGCAGCAATACGCCATAGGTGTCGTACTTGATGGCACGGTAGTCGGCCTGGCCCGGGTTACCGTCGTAGCGGTAGCCGTTTTCCAGCACCAGGTAGCGGTTGCCATCAGCCTGTATTTCCTGATGGCCTTTTTCGGCGACCAGCACTGATGGTGCGCGGTCCTTGGTCTTGTCCTGGTTGAAGCGCTTCTCGGAAATGAACACTCCAGCCAGCTTGACGCGGTCATCCGACAGCTGCTCGGTGTAGGTGACCCGCGAGCCGTCGCGCAGGGTCTGGAAGCGGCCCGGCACCAGGGTGTCGAACTCGGTCATGGCATCCTGCTGGGCAATGATCTTCTGCACCTGGGCAACGCCCAGGGGCGACAGGCTCAGGCTCAGCCAGGCGACCAGCACGGCGACCAGCGCCGCCGGTGCCATGGTCAGGCCCAGCAGGCGCTGCTGGCTCATGCCGGTCGCCGACAGGACGGTCATTTCGCTTTCCAGGTACAGCCGGCCGTAGGCCAGGAGAATCCCTAGGAACAGACCCAGCGGCAGAATCAACTGCAGGAAACCTGGCATGCGGAAGCCCATGATCAGGAACAGCACGCCCGGGTCGAGGATACCCTGGGCCGCCTGGGCCAGGTACTTGATGAAGCGCCCGCTCATGATGATCACCAGCAGCACGGCGCTGACGGCGCTCAAGGTCACCAGGACCTCGCGGGACAGATAACGAAAGACGATCAAACCAGACACTCCTGGGTTGTCAGGGGCGGACTGCCAAACATTGGCCTGTTACAGCCAGGACCAAAGCCGGTTCGCCAACGGCGAACCTCCATATGAAGTGCGCGCATTATCCTGTGATTGACCGCGCCTGTCACTTGGCCGCGCATGAAGCCCCACTTCGGGCTTGTCAGCACGCTTGCCAGAGGCTCAAACTGGCAGCTTTTCCACTGGTACGCGACAACGCGTCCAGGCCCGTCCAGAGCGCGAAAAGTATAGCGCCAACTGCATAGATCATTCGGGGACCCTGACATGGAACTGGTTGTAAAAAGCGTAGCTGCTGCATCCGTAAAAACCGCCACCTTGGTCGTACCGGTCGGTGAAGGGCGCAAGCTCGGGACCGTTGCCAAGGCCGTCGACCAAGCCTGCGAAGGCGCCATCAGCGCTGTGCTCAAACGTGGCGACCTGGCCGGCAAGCCTGGCCAGACCCTGTTGCTGCAGAGCCTGCCGGGCCTGAAGGCCGAGCGCGTACTGCTGGTCGGCAGCGGCAAGGACGAAGCCCTCGGTGACCGCGCCTGGCGCAAACTGGTCGCCAGCGTGGCCGGCGTGCTCAAGGGCCTGAATGGCGGCGATGCCGTGCTGGCCCTGGACGACATCGCCGTCAGCAACCGCGACGCTCATTACGGCAAGTACCGCCTGCTGGCCGAGACCCTGCTCGACGGCGAATACGTGTTCGACCGTTTCAAGAGCCAGAAGGCCGAACCGCGCACCCTGAAGAAGGTCACTCTGCTGGCCGACAAGGCCGGCCTGGCCGAGGTCGAGCGCGCAGTGAAACACGCCAGCGCCATCGCCACCGGCATGGCCTTCACCCGCGACCTGGGCAACCTGCCGCCCAACCTGTGCCACCCGAGCTACCTGGCCGAGCAGGCCAAGGACCTGGGCAAGGCCCACAAGGGCCTGAAGGTCGAGGTGCTGGACGAGAAGAAGATCAAGGACCTGGGCATGGGCGCGTTCTATGCCGTTGGCCAGGGCAGCGACCAGCCGCCACGCCTGATCGTGCTCAACTACCAAGGCGGCAAGAAGGCCGACAAGCCGTTCGTGCTGGTGGGCAAGGGCATCACCTTCGATACCGGCGGCATCAGCCTCAAGCCCGGCGCCGGCATGGATGAAATGAAATTCGACATGTGCGGCGCCGCCAGCGTGTTCGGCACCCTGCGTGCGGTCCTCGAGTTGCAACTGCCGATCAACCTGGTGTGCCTGCTGGCCTGCGCCGAGAACATGCCAAGCGGCGGCGCCACCCGCCCAGGCGACATCGTCACCACCATGAGTGGCCAGACTGTCGAAATCCTCAACACCGACGCCGAAGGCCGCCTGGTGCTGTGCGACACCCTGACCTACGCCGAGCGCTTCAAGCCGCAGGCGGTGATCGACATCGCCACCCTGACCGGCGCCTGCATCGTCGCCCTGGGCAGCCACACTTCGGGCCTGATGGGCAACAACGACGAGCTGGTCGGCCAACTGCTCGACGCCGGCAAGCGTGCCGACGACCGTGCCTGGCAGCTGCCGCTGTTCGATGAGTACCAGGAGCAACTGGACAGCCCGTTCGCCGACATGGGCAACATCGGCGGGCCGAAAGCCGGCACCATCACCGCTGGCTGCTTCCTGTCGCGCTTCGCCAAGGCTTACAACTGGGCGCACCTGGACATCGCCGGCACGGCCTGGATCAGCGGCGGCAAGGACAAAGGCGCCACCGGGCGCCCGGTGCCGCTGCTGACCCAGTACCTGCTCGACCGCGCTGGCGCCTGATGCCGTGAAGCTGGCGGCGCCCCAGGCGCCGCTGGCTGGCAGAGCACACCATGAGCAAAGTCGATTTCTATATCCTGCCCACCGACTCGCTGTCGGCACGGTTGGATTTCGCCTGCAAGCTGTGCGAGAAGGCCTGGCGCCTCGGCCACCGGGTCTACCTGCATTGCCAGGACGCCGAGCAGCGCAACGAGCTGGATCAACGCCTGTGGCGCTTCAAGGGCGAAGCCTTCGTGCCCCATGACCTGGCTGAAGTGCACGCGCACGCCTCGGTTGCCCTGGGCCTGGCAGACAATGCCGGCGAGCACCGGGACCTGCTGATCAACCTGGGTGCCGATGTACCAGGGTTCGTCGGCCAGTTCGAGCGGGTTGCCGAGATCGTTGTCGAGGAGCCCGGCATTCGCCAATCGGCCCGCGAGCGGTTCCGTTTCTACCGCGAACAGGGCTATGCTCTGCAAGACCACCGCTTACAGCGACTTTAACGACGATGGACAAGCCTTCCGCCCTACCCGATTCTGCCCATCTGCTGGACGATCTGGAATCGATTCGCCAGTTGCTCGGCGATGCCGACCTGCAGCCGCCGCTGCTGACCGATACGGTCGAGCAGATTCCGCTGTTGCTCGACGTGCCTGCAGGCAACGCGGCGCCCGAAGCCGAGCCCGCAGCAACTGAGCCCGAGGATGATCCGCAAACCCGCCGCCAGGACACCCTGCTGCACCTGGAGAGCGAGTTGCGCGCCGCCGCGCAGATGATCATGCAGGACGTGATCAACGACTTCACCCCGCATATCGAGAACGAGATCAAGCGCCGCCTCGATGCGCGGATCGAGCGTTTGATCAAGCGTTCCGAGTAATCCCCTGAGATCGGCGGCGCCTGCTCCGCGGGTAAATCCGCTCCCACACCTTCAAATCTGCGCAGAACCTGTGGGGGCGGGCTTGCCCGCGAAGCAGGCGCCACTGTTCCGACAGTTGTCAGCAGCTTGTCGCCTGCGGCCCCCAGCTTGGTTATACTTCCCGGCTTTCCCGAATAAATGCACAGGGTCCCGCCGCGCATGGATAAGACCTACCAGCCGCACGCCATCGAAACTTCCTGGTACAACACCTGGGAGTCCGAAAACTATTTCGCTCCACAAGGTGCAGGTGAGTCCTACACCATCATGATCCCGCCACCGAACGTGACGGGCAGCCTGCACATGGGCCACGGTTTCAACAACGCGATCATGGACGCCCTGATCCGTTTCCGCCGCATGCAAGGCCGCGACACCCTGTGGCAGCCAGGTACCGACCACGCCGGTATCGCCACGCAAATGCTGGTCGAGCGCCAGCTCGAGGCCAAGGGCCAGAACCGTCACGACCTGGGCCGTGAGAAATTCCTGGAAAAGGTCTGGGAATGGAAGGATCAATCGGGCGGCAACATCAGCCGCCAGATCCGTCGCCTGGGCTCGTCGGTAGACTGGAGCCGCGAGCGCTTCACCATGGACGACGGCCTGTCCGAGGCGGTCAAGGAAGCCTTCGTGCGCCTGCACGAGGACGGCCTGATCTACCGCGGCAAGCGCCTGGTCAACTGGGACACCAAACTGCACACGGCCATCTCCGACCTCGAAGTGGAAAACCACGACGAGAAGGGCCACCTGTGGAACCTGCGCTACCCGCTGGCCGACGGCGCCAAGACCGCCGAGGGCAAGGACTACCTGGTAGTCGCCACCACCCGTCCGGAAACCCTGCTGGGTGACGCCGCGGTTGCTGTCAACCCGACCGACGAGCGCTACCAGGCGCTGATCGGCAAATTCGTCGAACTGCCGCTGGTCGGCCGCCGCATCCCGATCATCGCCGATGACTACTGCGACCCGGAGTTCGGCACAGGCTGCGTGAAGATCACCCCGGCCCACGACTTCAACGACTATGAAGTCGGCAAGCGCCACAACCTGCCGCTGCTGAACATCTTCGACAAGAACGCCCTGGTGCTGCCCGCCGCCCAGGCCTTCAACCTCGACGGCAGCCTCAACGAGCAGGTCGATACCAGCCTGCCTGCCCAGTACGCCGGCCTCGACCGCTTCGTCGCCCGCAAGCAGATCGTCGCCGACCTCGACGCCCAGGGCCTGCTGGTGAGCATCGACGACCACGCCCTGAAAGTGCCGAAAGGCGACCGCTCGGGCACCGTCATCGAGCCGTGGCTGACCGACCAGTGGTACGTCTCCACCAAGCCGCTGGCAGAACCGGCCATCGAAGCCGTGGAAGACGGCCGCATCCAGTTCGTGCCCAAGCAGTACGAGAACATGTACTTCTCCTGGATGCGCGACATTCAGGACTGGTGCATCAGCCGCCAGCTGTGGTGGGGCCATCGCATCCCGGCCTGGTACGACGAGGCTGGCCAGGTATATGTCGGGCGCAATGAAGAAGAAGTCCGCGCCAAGCACAACCTCGGCAGCGAGGTGAAACTGCGCCAGGACGACGACGTGCTCGACACCTGGTTCAGCTCGGGCCTGTGGACCTTCTCCACCCTGGGCTGGCCGGAGCAGACCGAGTTCCTGAAGAAGTTCCACTCCACCGACGTGCTGGTGACCGGCTTCGACATCATCTTCTTCTGGGTTGCGCGCATGATCATGCTGACCATGCACCTGATCAAGAACGAGGACGGCACTCCGCAGGTACCGTTCAAGACCGTGTACGTACACGGCCTGGTACGTGACGGCCAAGGCCAGAAGATGTCCAAGTCCAAGGGCAACGTGCTCGACCCGCTGGACATCGTCGACGGCATCACCCTCGACGCCCTGCTGGAAAAACGCACCAGCGGCATGATGCAGCCCAAGCTTGCCGAGAAGATCGCCAAGCAGACCAAGGCCGAGTTCCCTGAAGGCATCGCCAGCTACGGCACCGACGCCCTGCGCTTCACCTTCTGCTCGCTGGCTTCCACCGGCCGCGACATCAAGTTCGACATGGGCCGCGTCGAAGGCTACCGCAACTTCTGCAACAAGATCTGGAACGCCGCCCGCTATGTGCTGGACAAAGGCGAAGACTGCGGCCAGAACGGCGAAGCCTACGAGCTGTCGCTGGCCGACCGCTGGATCATCTCGCAGCTGCAGCGCACCGAAGCCGAAGTGACCCGCCAGCTCGAGCAGTTCCGCTTCGACCTGGCCAGCCAGGCGCTGTACGAGTTCATCTGGAACCAGTACTGCGACTGGTACCTGGAGCTGTCCAAGCCCGTGCTGTGGGACGAGAACGCCCCGGTCGAGCGCGCTCGCGGCACCCGTCGCACCCTGGTGCGCGTGCTGGAAGTGGCGCTGCGCCTGGCGCACCCGTTCATGCCGTTCATCACCGAAGAAATCTGGCAGCGCATCGCGCCGCTGGCCGGCATCCAAGGCAAGACCATCATGCTGCAGCCGTGGCCAGTGGCCAATGAAAGCCGCATCGATGCCGCCGCCGAAGGTGATATCGAGTGGCTCAAGGAGCTGATGGTTGGCCTGCGCAACATCCGCGCCGAGATGAACATCGGCCCAGGCAAGCCGCTGCCGCTGTTCCTGAAGAACGCCAACGCCGACGACCAGCGTCGTCTGCAGGAAAACGAAGCGCTGCTGAAGAAGCTGGCCAAGGTCGAATCGTTCACGGTGCTCGGCGACGCCGACGAAGCACCGCTGTCGGCCACTGCCCTGGTGGGCGACCTGCAGGTACTGGTGCCGATGGCCGGCCTGATCGACAAGGACGCCGAACTGGCTCGCCTGAACAAGGAAATCCAGCGTCTGCAGGGTGAAGTCCAGCGCGTGGGCGGCAAGCTGTCCAACGCGGCCTTCGTCGACAAGGCACCGCCTGCAGTGATCGAGAAGGAACGCGCCAAGCTGGCCGAGTCCGAGCAGGCCCTGGCCAACTTCACCGAGCAGCATGCGCGGATTGCAGCGCTGTAACCTGACATTGCTGATCTGACCGGCGAGGGCTTCGCCCTCGTTCGCGGCCAAGGCCGCTCCCACAGGAATGATGCTGCCTTCAGGTAGCACCACTGTCCTGTGGGAGCGGCCTTGGCCGCGAATGGGCCGCACAGCGGCCCTCTGGCCAGCGCAAGCAACACCGGACCCGAGCATGACCCAGAACAAACCCACCCTGCACCCGCGCAACCGCCACCAGGGTCGCTACGACTTCCCCAGCCTGATCAAGGCCCACCCTGACCTGGCCCGCTTCACCATCACCAACCCCCACGGCAAGCCCAGCATCGACTTCGCCAACCCCGAAGCCGTGCGGGTGTTCAACCGCGCCCTGCTCAAGGCGCAGTACGGCATCCAGCACTGGGATATTCCTGCCGATTACCTGTGCCCGCCGATCCCCGGCCGTGCCGACTACATCCATGTGGCCGCCGACCTGTTGGCCGAGGACAATGCCGGCGAGGTACCCAGGGGCGCCCAGGTTCGCGCGCTGGACATTGGCGTGGGTGCCAACTGCATCTACCCGCTGCTCGGCCATAGCGATTACCGCTGGCGCTTCCTTGGCTCGGACATCGACCCGGTTGCGCTGGCCTCGGCCAAGGCCATCGTCCAGGCCAATGGTTTGAGCAAGGGCATCAGCCTGCGCCAGCAAGCCAACCCCAAGCACATCCTCAGTGGCCTGCTGCAAGAGGATGAGCGCTTCGACCTGACCCTGTGCAACCCACCCTTCCATGCTTCACGCGAGGAGGCTACCCGCGGCAGCCAGCGCAAGTGGAAGAACCTCGGCAAGCAGGACCCCAAGCGCAAGCTACCGGTGCTCAATTTCGGCGGGCAGAACAACGAACTATGGTGCGAGGGCGGCGAGATCCGCTTCGTCACCCAACTGGTCGACGAAAGCGCGCAATACGCGCAGCAGGTGCTGTGGTTTACCAGCCTGGTGTCCAAGGCCAGCAACCTGCCGGGTATCGAGGCGGCGCTGAAGAAGGCCGGCGCCAAGGCCGTGCGCATCACCGAGATGGGCCAAGGCCAGAAGCAGAGCCGCATGGTCGCCTGGAGCTTCCAGGACACCACCGCTCGCCAGGCCTGGCGAGCCCTGGGTAAATCGCAGGCATGAAAAAACCGCGCCCGGGCAAGCCGGGCGCGGCTTCGTCATTGCGTCAACGGATTACTTGTTGACAGCGTCGGTCAGGCCTTTGGCCGGAACGAACTTGACGACTTTCTTGGCAGCGATTTCGATGGCAGCGCCAGTCGAAGGGTTGCGGCCGGTACGGGCAGGACGCTCGGAGACTTTCAGCTTGCCGATGCCTGGCAGGGTGATTTCAGCGCCGTTTTCCAGTTGGTCGGCAACGATCTGGCCCAGTTGCTCCAGTGCGTTACGAGCGGTGGTTTTTGGCGCGTCGATGGCTTCAGCGATATCGGCAATCAGTTGGTCTTTGGTCAATGCCATGGTGGTGTTCCTTCCCTATCTAATTCAGTGGTTATGCAGCGTTCTACGACGTTATCGGGCCAGCCCCTGAATTCTGGAGGGCCGCGCCAATCGCGCATGTAGATGCGTAAATCGGCGTTTGGTTCGACACGGCATGAGCACGCTGCCAGCAATGCGCCACACACGGGGCGCAAGACGGCGCAAAGCTACCACAGGAATGGATAAATATCCGCTACCCGCTTCGATTTAGTGCAGGTTTTTCGGGGGTTTTAGCCGAAATCCCACAATTTTGAACAAAAAACGAACAACCGGCATTTCTGCCAACATGCGGCCACTGCAGCGCCTGTTGTCTGAGGTAAACTGGACAACTTTTGCAGCGCGGCTTTTGGCCGCCCCGGACTCACCGAGAATTCCATGCCAATCCGTCATTGCATCGTTCACCTGATCGACAAGAAGCCCGATGGCAGCCCCGCCGTGCTCCATGCACGGGATACCGAACTGGGCGCATCGGACGCCATCGAAAACCTCCTGGCCGACCTCAACGACAGCTACAACGCCAAGCAAGGCAAGGCCTGGGGCTTCTTCCACGGCGAGTCCGGCGCCTACCCGCTGAGTGGCTGGCTGAAACAGTACCTGGAAGACGAGAAAGACTTCACCGCATTCAGCCGGGTCGCGGTCGAGCACCTGCAAAAGCTGATGGAAGAGTCCAACCTCTCCACGGGCGGCCACATTTTGTTCGCGCACTACCAGCAAGGCATGACCGACTACCTGGCCATCGCCCTGCTGCACCACAGTGAAGGCGTGGCGGTGAATGCCGAGCTGGACGTGACACCGTCGCGCCACCTGGACCTCGGCCAGCTGCACCTGGCGGCGCGAATCAACCTGTCGGAGTGGAAGAACAACCAGAACTCCAAACAGTACATCTCGTTCATCAAGGGCAAGAATGGCAAGAAGGTGTCGGATTACTTCCGCGACTTCATCGGCTGCCAGGAAGGCGTCGACGGCCCGGGAGAGACACGTACCCTGCTCAAGGCCTTCAGCGACTTCGTCGAAAGCGAGGACCTGCCAGAAGAAGCCGCCCGCGAAAAGACCCAGACCCTGGTCGAGTACGCCACCACCCAGACCAAGCTGGGTGAACCGGTGACCCTCGAAGAGCTGTCGAGCCTGATTGACGAGGACCGCCCCAAGGCCTTCTACGACCACATCCGCAACAAGGACTACGGCCTGTCGCCGGAAATCCCTGCGGACAAACGCACCCTCAACCAGTTCCGCCGCTTCACCGGGCGCGCCGAAGGCTTGTCGATCAGCTTCGAGGCGCACCTGCTGGGTGACAAGGTGGAGTATGACGAGGCCGCCGGCACGTTGATCATCAAAGGCCTGCCGACCACGCTGGTGGATCAGCTCAAGCGCCGCAAGGACTGATCAGACGGCCGCATAGGAGGCGACCAGCGCCTCCTTGGCCGACTTGCGCAACTTCTTCACCAGGCGCTCCTGGCGCAGCGCCTCGCCCTTGTCCGGCCATTGCTCGACGTAGACCAACGCCTGTGCCGGGCTGGTCTTGAAATAGCGGGCACCCTGGCCCTTCTGGTGGGCAGCGAAACGCCGCTGCGGGTCATCGCTGATACCGCAGTACAGCGAGCCATTGGCAGCCCGCACCAGATACACATACCAAGGTTTGCACAGCGGGGTTTCGCTGACTTCGTTGACGATGCTCATGGCCGACAGCTTAACCGCTTAGCGCGTCTGCTGGAACGCTCGCAGCCCTTTGAACGCCTGCTGGCGCACCTTGTTCTGCAGCATTGGCGACCAACCCAGCAGTACCCCTGGCACCCCCAGTGCCTGACGCGACCAGCGCCACAGGTCGAAGGTATCGTCATGCTGGCAGATCAGCCCGTCGCGAATGATGAAGCGCGCCTGGATATCGTTGACCACGGTGCGGCCGGTCTGGCTGAACAGGTAGGTTGCAACCCAGTGCGCGCAGCCGCTGTGCGAGTCGGCGCGGACCTGGTCGAACGTCAGCGAAAAATCCTTGGCGCGGGTGGTGAGCATGCGCCACATATCGCCTGCGTCGCGGCCGCGCAGGGTGCCGAACACGGGGTCGCTGAAAACGATGTCGTCGCTGTAGCAGGCCACCATGGCCTCGGCGTCCAGGCGCTGGAAGGCCTGGTAGAAGCGGGTGATCAGGTCACGGTTGGCGTCGCTCATGGGGGGCTGGTCCGTCCTGGGAATGGGAAGTTGCACGATAATCTGCCCCGCCTGCATATGCCAGTACCGGCCTCTTCACGGGCAAGTCGGGGCGCCGAACCGCCGCTCCCACAGGCTCACCGCAATCCTCGCGCTGGCGGTACTCCAGTGGGAGCGGGTTTACCCGCGAAGAGGCCGGCAAGGCAAGCCTCGATGTCAGAGTTTTTCGCTGCTCACCTGCACGTGCAAAGCCCGCCCGGCGCCAAGCCCGAACACGATCGCCCCGACGCCCAGCACGGCGAAAATCCAGCCCACCGCCGCCCAGCCCCCGGTCAGGTCATGCACCAGGCCAACCGCAAACGGGCCCATGGACGCCAGGGTATACCCCACCCCTTGCGCCATGCTCGACAGGTTTGCCGCCACATGGGCATCCTTCGAGCGCAGCACGATCAACGTAAGGGCCAAGGCGAAAGTACCGCCCTGCCCCAGCCCCAGCAGTACCGCCCAGCCCCACAAACCGTCGACCGGTGCATACAGGCAACCGAACAGCCCAGCCAGCGTCACCAGCATAACGATCACGATGGCCAGGCGCTGGTCTTTGCCACGGGTCGCCAGCCAAGGTGCGCTCAGCGAGCTGACCAGCTGTACGATCACCGAGCCGGACAGCACCAGGCCGGCTTCGGTCGGGCTCAGGCCGCGGCCAATGAGGATCGACGGCAACCAGCCAAAGACGATGTACGCCAGCGACGACTGCAACCCCATGTACAGCGTTACCTGCCACGCCAGCGGGTCTCGCCACAGCCCGCGTACCCGGTAGGCAGCCTTGTGCAGGCCGTGGCCCTGGCGCGCTTGTGGCAACCAGATGAGCATCGCCAGCAGCGCCGGTATCATCCAGAAGCCAAGGCCCAGGGCCCAGTTGTCATCGAAATGCTGGGTCAGCGGCACTGTGGCCCCTGCGGCCATGGCCGCCCCCAGGCACAGCGCCATGGTGTAGACGCCGGTCAGGGTACCCGCATGCTGCGGGAAGTCGCGCTTGACGATACCCGGCAACAGCACCCCGATGATGCCGATGCTGGCCCCCGCCATCAGGCTGCCGATGAACACCCCGGCAGCCCCCAGGGCGCTGCGCACCACGATACCCAATGCCAAGGTGAGCAGGATGCCCAGGATCACCCGCTCGCTGCCGAAACGGCGCGCCAGGACCGGTGCCAGCGGTGCGAACAGCCCCAGGCAGAGCACCGGCAAGGTGGTCAGCAGACCGGCCTCGGAAGCATTCAGGCCCAGCCCCGCAGCGACCTGGCCAAGCACGGGCGCCATGCTCGACAATGCCGGCCGCAGGTTCAGCGCCACCAGCACCAGGCCCAGCAGCAATAGCCAGGGCCGCTGCAGAGCCGGCGCTTGTTGTTGCACCTGGGCATCGTCGGCCTCGGCGTCGATCAGCAGTTCTTCCAGTTCTCGCTCGCGGGCAGGCGCGTCTCGGGTCATTGGTTCAGCCATGGCCTTTTCGTCTTCAGGATTCGATGAGGGTCCGGCTCAGGGCCTTGGCCCGCTCCGGATCGCGTTGTTCGATGGCGTCGAGGATCTGCCCGTGCAGGTCGAAAGTCGCCTGGCTGCGTGGCACGGTCGCCATGTTGTGTTGCAGCGCGGCGGCCACCACGCCGGAAAAGTAGCGGTACAGCTCGCTCAGTGCCGGGTTGTGCGCGGCGTCGATCAGCCGCTGGTGAAACACCAGGTCGCAGCTGACATAGGCATCGACATCACCGTGGAAGTGCTCGGCACTGCCCGTCAGTGCTGCGCGCAAGGCTTGCAGGTCCGCGTCGGTACGGCGCAACGCCGCAAGGCCGATCGCCTCGGTTTCGAGGATGCGCCGGGTTTCGCGGGCCTGCTCCAGGGTGCAACGCGACATGGCCTGCACGGCTTGCAGCGGATCCTGGCAGGTGCGCAGGTAACTGCCGTCACCCTGGCGGATTTCCACCAGGCCACTGAATGCCAGCACGCGCATGGCTTCGCGCACGGTATTGCGGCTGATGCCCATTTCCAGCGCCAGCACCGGCTCGGTCGGCAGGCGCTGCCCGACTTGCCAGTCGCCTTGCACAATGCGCTCACGCATCCGCTCTACGGCAAGTTCGACCAGGGATCGCTTGGCCAATTCACTGCTCATTTCACTCAACCAATCATCCGATGAATTTGCGAAGCTTAATGGAACGCCTTCCGGACATCAATTCAACTGGCATTTTTACCAGTTGTCAGTTGAATGCCTTGTTGTAACGCTTGGCGCGACTCCATCAAGGCACGATTCATGTTTACTTCCAAAGCATTGCGGTTGGGTGCGCTGGTGACAGCCGCCCTGCTGTTCAGCCTGCTCTTCAAAGGTTGCGAGCACAGGCAGCCCCCCATACACCCCAAAACACTCATCATCGGCATGGACGGCGTGCAGTTGCAGTACTACGAACAACTGGGCGCCGATACCCACCTGAAGAAGCGTATGCTCCACAATAAAGCCTATGCCGGCGGCATAAGTGGCCGCGCAAGTGAACAGGCGACCATCAGTGGCCCAGGCTGGATGACCTTGCTCACCGGGGTATGGGCAAACAAGCACGGGGTCATTTCCAATGCCGGATCCTTGCGCGTCGACCCTGAGTTCCCCAGCCTGTTCAAACGACTACGTGATGCCCTGCCGAACGCTTACCTGTCCAGCATCGTCAACTGGTCACCGATCAACACGGCTTTCCTGCTGGAGGACGCGCAAGGCAACAATGTGCGCGAAAGCGGCCTGACCGATGAACAGGTCACCGTCCGAACTCTGGAGATCCTAGAAAGCACACCTGCCGACTTCACCTTCATCCAGCTCGACGATCCCGATGAGGTCGGCCATGCCAGCGGCTTTGGCCCGGCCTACCAGTTTGCCCTGCGCGAAGCTGACAACAGGCTCGGGCGCCTGCTGGACAAGGTCGAGGCACGTGCCTACAAGAACCCCCAGGAAGACTGGCTGGTGATCGTCTGCACTGACCACGGCCGTGATTACGAGGGCACAGGTCATGGTGGGATGACCGAACAGGAGAAGACGGTCTTCATTGCCAGCAACAAGCCGTTGAACGAAGAGTTGAACCAGCCAAGCATTCCAGAGGACAACCCGGGGCCCAACAACCTGTATGGCTACGCGGCGCAGACCTCGGTGGCCCCGACCGTGCTCAGGCACATGGGGCTCGACCTGCTGCCCGAATGGAGGCTCGATGGCACCCCACTGCTTGGCGCTACGGGAGTACGCAAGGCACGGGCCATTGAAGGCGCCGCCAAGTTGCTGTGGAACAGCGACTCGCAAGGCACGGTGATCATTCACAGAAATGGCCAGGTAGTGGCTAACGTGCCAGCTTACCTGCAGCAATGGACTGATCCACAGGGCATGCGCCAGCCCAACGACTACGTGCTTGAGCTGGATGACACACCGGTGGCGGTGCGCACCCGGCCCGTCAGCAAACCAATCGTCATCGAAGAAAACAGCTACTGATGCGTGCACATAGCCTGCAGGAGCGAGCACACCCGCTCCTGCAGCAAGCCGGGCTCAGTTCAGGGCGTCGATCAACGCCTGGTTCATCTCGGGCGTACCAATGGTGATACGCAGGAACTGGGCAATCCGCTCCTGCTTGAAGTGACGCACGATCACACCTTGCTCACGCAGGCGCGCCGCCAGTTGCGCGGCATCGTGCTGCGGGTGGCGGGCAAAGATGAAGTTGGCCGCCGAAGGCAGCACTTCGAAGCCCTTTGCAACCAACTGCTCGACCAGCGCTTCACGGCTGCCGATCACCTTGCGGCAGGTTTCCTCGAAATAGGCCTGATCTTCGAACGCCGCCGCTGCACCCACGATGGCCATGCGGTCCAGCGGGTAGGAGTTGAAGCTGTTCTTGATTCGCTCCAGCGCTTCGATCAGGTCCGGATGGCCGACGGCCAAGCCGACCCGCAGACCGGCCAGCGAACGCGATTTCGACAGGGTCTGGGTCACCAGCAGGTTGTCATAACGATCCACCAGGCTGATGGCCGTCTCACCCCCGAAATCGATGTAGGCCTCATCCACCACCACGACCGAATCGCGGTTGGCCTGCAGCAACTGCTCGATCGCTTGCAGCGGCAGCAGGCAGCCGGTTGGCGCGTTGGGGTTGGGGAAGATGATCCCGGCGTTGGCCTTGGCGTAGTCGGCGATGCGGATCTGGAACTGCTCATCCAGCGCCACCTGCTCGAATGGAATGCCATACAGGCCGCAATAGACCGGATAGAAGCTGTAGCTGACATCCGGGAACAGCAGCGGGCCACGATCGTGCTGGAACAAGCCGTGGAAAATGTGCGCCAGCACCTCGTCCGAGCCGTTGCCGACAAATACCTGGGCCGCGGTGACGCCGTAGTAGTCGGCCACCGCCTGCTTGAGCCGGTCACTGTTCGGGTCCGGATACAGGCGCAGGTTGTCGTTCAGTTCAGCGCGCATGGCTTCCAGCGCCTTGGGCGACGGGCCATATGGGTTCTCGTTGGTGTTCAGCTTCACCAGGCGGGCCATTTTCGGCTGCTCGCCCGGCACGTACGGCACCAGTGCCTTGACGAAGGGGCTCCAGAATCGACTCATGTTCAGTTCCCCTTGTCTTGGGTCAGGATACGGTATTCAGCACTGCGGGCGTGGGCGGTCAGCGACTCGCCACGGGCCAGGACCGAGGCGGTGTGACCCAGCTCGGATGCGCCCTGCTCTGAGCAGAAGATGATCGACGAGCGCTTCTGGAAGTCGTACACGCCCAGCGGCGACGAGAAACGCGCGGTGCCGGAGGTCGGCAACACGTGGTTGGGGCCCGCGCAGTAGTCACCCAGGGCCTCGCTGGTGTGGCGGCCCATGAAGATCGCGCCGGCGTGGCGGATCTGCGGCAGCCAGGCTTGCGGGTCGGCAACCGACAGCTCGAGGTGCTCAGGGGCGATGCGGTTGGCCACTTCCATGGCCTGCTGCATGTCGCGCACCTGGATCAGCGCACCCCGGCCGTTGATCGACTTGCCGATGATCTCGGCGCGCTCCATGGTCGGCAGCAGCTTGTCGATGCTCGCGGCCACGCGGTCGAGGAATGCGGCATCCGGGCTGACCAGGATGGCCTGGGCGTCTTCATCGTGCTCGGCTTGGGAGAACAAGTCCATGGCGATCCAGTCCGGGTCGGTCTGGCCGTCGCACACCACGAGGATTTCCGAAGGGCCGGCGATCATGTCGATGCCGACCTGGCCAAACACGTGGCGCTTGGCAGTGGCCACGTAGATGTTGCCCGGGCCGACGATCTTGTCTACCTGAGGCACGCTTTCGGTGCCATAGGCCAGGGCTGCAACGGCCTGGGCGCCGCCAACGGTGAACACCCGATCGACACCGGCGATGCAGGCGGCTGCCAGCACCAACTCGTTGACCTCGCCACGCGGGGTCGGCACCACCATCACCACTTCGGTGACGCCAGCGACCTTGGCCGGAATGGCATTCATCAGCACCGACGAAGGGTACGACGCCTTGCCACCCGGCACGTACAGGCCGGCGCGGTCCAGCGGCGTGACCTTCTGACCAAGCACGGTGCCGTCCGCTTCGGTGTACTGCCAGGAGTCCTGCTTTTGGCGCTCGTGGTACAGGCGCACGCGGCTGGCGGCTTTTTCCAGGGCTCGACGCTGGGCGTCGGTGATGCGGGTCAGTGCCAGCTCCAGGCGCTCGCGGCCAAGGATCAGGTCATCAATGGACTTGGCGTCAACGCCATCGAAGCGTTGGGTGAATTCCACCAGCGCGGCGTCACCGCGCTCGCGCACGGCCTTGATGATGTCGAGCACGCGCTGGTTGACCGCGTCATCGGACACACTTTCCCAGCTCAGCAGATGATCCAGATGTCGGGCGAAATCCGGATCAGCAGCGTTGAGACGGGCAATTGCAGTGGACACGGTCATGGCGAGGGCCTCGATTGTTAGCGAATGCTCAGGCGCCCTAGGCTACCAGTCCATCCGCGCGGGCACCCGAGAAAAATGGCTATGACGCGGATAGACGGGCGCGACAGCGGAGGCCGCGCGCAGGAGGTAGTGAGTCTTAGCCGCGGTGTCGGGATTCGACCGCTTGGCGCAGCGTGTCGATCAGGCTCTGGATGCGGGCGTGCTGCATCTTCATGGAAGCCTTGTTGACCACCAGGCGCGAGCTGATCGTGGCGATCAGTTCCTGGGGTTCCAGGCCGTTGGCACGCAGGGTGTTGCCGGTGTCGACCACGTCGATGATCTTGTCGGCCAGGTTGATCAGCGGTGCCAGCTCCATCGAGCCGTACAGCTTGATGATGTCGACCTGGCGACCCTGTTCGGCGTAATAACGCTTGGCCACGTTGACGAACTTGGTGGCGACGCGCAGGCGGCCCTTGGGTTCTGGCGCACCGACCACACCGGCGGTCATCAGCTTGCAGCGGGCAATCTGCAGGTCCAGTGGTTCATACAGGCCTTGGCCGCCGTACTCCATCAGCACGTCCTTGCCAGCCACACCGAGGTCGGCAGCACCATGCTCGACATAGGTCGGCACGTCGGTGGCACGCACGATCAGCAGGCGCACGTCGTCCTGCGTGGTGGGGATGATCAGCTTGCGGCTCTTGTCCGGATTCTCGGTCGGCACGATACCGGCCTCAGCCAGCAATGGCAGGGTATCGTCGAGAATACGGCCTTTGGAAAGCGCGATGGTCAACATTGGAACGTCGGTCCTTAAGCGGCTACTGCCGGCCGGGCAACTATCGCCCGACCGCATTCAATTCGAATGACACATCCTTGTGCCAGTGGGCGACTAGCCCGGTACGCGGCGGATTTTCGCGCCGAGCATCTGCAGTTTTTCCTCGATGCACTCGTAACCACGGTCGATGTGGTAGATGCGGTCGATCAGGGTATCGCCTTCGGCGACCAGCGCCGACAGCACCAGGCTGGCGGATGCACGCAGGTCGGTGGCCATTACCGGCGCCCCTTTGAGGGTCGGTACGCCCGTGACGATCGCGGTGTTGCCTTCGACCTGGATCTGCGCACCCATGCGGTGCATTTCGTACACGTGCATGAAGCGGTTTTCGAAGATCGTCTCGATGACCGCGCCAGTGCCTTCGGCGATGGCGTTCAGCGAGATGAACTGCGCCTGCATGTCGGTCGGGAACGCCGGGTACGGGGCGGTACGCAGGTTGACGGCTTTGGGCCGCTTGCCGTGCATGTCCAGCTCGATCCAGTCCTCACCGGTGGTGAGGTCGGCGCCCGCTTCCTTCAGCTTTTCCAGTACCGCCTCGAGGATGGTCGGGTCGGTATCCTTGACCTTGACGCGGCCACCGGTCACGGCGGCGGCGACCAGGTAGGTGCCGGTCTCGATACGGTCGGGCATGACGCGGTAGTGGGCGCTGTGCAGACGCTCGACGCCATCGATGGTGATGGTGTCGGTGCCTGCGCCCTGGACCTTGCCGCCCATGGCGTTGATGAAGTTGGCCAGATCGACCACTTCAGGCTCGCGCGCGGCGTTCTGCAGCACGCTGCGGCCTTTGGCCAGTGCCGCGGCCATCATGATGTTTTCGGTGCCGGTCACGCTGACGGTGTCGAAGAAGAAGTGCGCGCCGCGCAGGCCGCCTTCAGGGGCCTTGGCCTTGATGTAGCCGCCTTCGACTTCGATCTTCGCGCCCATGGCCTCGAGGCCGCGGATGTGCAGGTCGACCGGGCGCGAACCGATGGCGCAGCCACCTGGCAGTGCCACCTCGGCTTCACCGAAGCGCGCGACCATGGGGCCGAGCACCAGGATCGAGGCGCGCATGGTCTTGACCAGCTCGTAAGGGGCTACCAGGGTCTTGATGGTGCGCGGGTCGATTTCCACCGCCAGCTTTTCGTCGATCACAGGCTCGATGCCCATGCGCCCGAACAGCTCGATCATGGTGGTGATGTCGTGCAGGTGCGGCAGGTTGCCCACGGTGACCGGGCCATCGGCCAGCAGGGTCGCCGCCAGGATCGGCAAGGCCGCGTTCTTCGCGCCGGAAATGCGGATCTCGCCGTCAAGACGAGCGCCGCCAGTAATAATCAGTTTGTCCATTGGTGTCTCGCCGCCAAGTTGGCTCAGGTGCGCTCAGCCCAGGCTGCGCTGCTGAAAAATTTCATGGTTACCGCATGGATGCTGCCATTGGCAATCCACGGATTCAGGTGAGCATAGATCGCCTGCTGACGTTTGACCGGGCTCAGGCCAGCCAACTCGTCGCTGATCACGTTCAACTGGAAGTTGCAGCCTTCGCCTTCAACTTCGACCCGGGATCCCGGCAATTTCTCTTCAAGGAAGCTCTTAACTTCTACGGCCTGCATGCTCAACCTCAATCGGCGCCCGATGCGCACGGGTCGGCCATCATACAAAAAAGCCCCTCGCCTGCGAAGCCCAACGAAGGGGCGCGCGACCGAGGGGCCTCTCATCACTGCCAAGCCATCAGCTTGCCAGTACCTCATCGAGGTCGTAGACCCCGGCGATTTCCCGCATGTCGTCGGGCATGCCACGCACTTCGAAGGCCTTGCCGGCAGCCTGGGCGTCACGGATGAACGCCAGCAGCAGCGACAGGCCGACACTGGTGGAGCGCGCCACGGCCGAGCAATCCAGCACCAGACGCGCTTCACGGCAGGCGCCGATCAGCGCCTTGCCCTGCTTGCGCAGGGCCGGCCCGCTGCGGTAATCCAGTTCGCCGGCCAGGCACAGCACGCCCGGCTCGGCCATGGTTACAGCGGCCTCGCTCATTTGACGGTCTTCTCTGGCGAGTTGTCGGCAGCTTCCTTGGCCTTGGCCACTTCGCCGGCCCAGCCGTCGATGGTCTTGTCCAGGTCGTTGCCATTGCGCTGCATGGCATCGGCGAACTGGTCGCGGAACAGCTTGCCGATGTTGATGCCGTTGACGATGACGTTGCGCACCTTCCACTCACCGCCGAGGTTTTCCAGGGTGTATTGCACCGGATAGACCGCACCGTTGTTGCCGGTAACCTTCATGCCGACACTGGCGCGCTTGCCGTCATCAGCCTTGGCCGGGTCGACGGTAATGCCCTGGTTGTTGTACTCCAGCAGCGCATTGCCATAGAACTGAAACAGGCTGCGCTTGAAGTTGTCCTGGAAGCGCTGAATCTGCGCAGGGGTGGCCTTGCGCGAGTACTTGACGGTCATGATGCTTTTCGAGATGCCTTCAGCATCCACTACCGGACCGAGAATACGATTGAGCGAATCGTAGAAGGCATTCGGGTTGGTCTTGTACTGCTCCTTGTTGGCCTTCAGATCGCTGAGCAACTCAGTGGTGGTGCTCTGAACCACGTCATGCGGCGACTGCGCGGCCAGGGTCATCAGGGGGAAGGCCGCCAGCAGCACCAGCAGGCCACGTCGCAGGATCGAAATCATGGAAACTCCTTAATTAGCCGGTTGCGCTTCTTTTGGTTCCTTGCCAACGGAGTTGAGCAGGAACTTGCCAATCAGATCTTCCAGCACCAGCGCCGACTGAGTGTCATGGATGGTCGAGCCATCCTTGAGCACGTCTTCTTCACCGCCCACGCTGATACCGATGTACTTCTCGCCAAGCAAGCCGGCAGTCAGGATCGAAGCAGTGGAGTCGGTCGGCAGGTTGTTGACCGACTTGTCCAGTTGCAGGGTCACCCGACCGGTGTAGGAATCACGGTCCAGATCGATGGCGGTGACCTTGCCGATCGTTACACCGGCCATGGTCACTTTAGCTCTGACCGTCAAACCGGCGATATTGTCGAAGTACGCATAAACTTTATAGGTATCGCTGCTCGGGCTGGCGGACAGCCCGCTGACGCGCAGGGCCAGCAGCAGCAGCGCCAGGATCCCGGCCAGGAGGAACAGGCCGACACCGATTTCCAGGGTGCGGTTTTGCATCAGAAATCTCCAAACATCAAGGCGGTCAGAATAAAGTCCAGACCCAGTACTGCCAACGAGGCATAGACCACGGTCTTGGTGGTGGCACGGCTGATCCCCTCAGAGGTGGGTTCGCAGTCGTACCCCTGGAACACGGCAATCCAAGTCGTGACGAAGGCGAATACCAGGCTCTTGATCAGCCCGTTGAGCACGTCGTCGGTAAAGGAAACGCTGTTCTGCATGTTGGCCCAGAACGAGCCTTCGTAAACGCCCAGCCAGTCGACCGCGACCCACGATCCACCCCAGATCCCAACCACGCTGAATATCAGCGCCAGCAGCGGCAGCGAGATGAAACCAGCCCACAGGCGTGGCGCGACGATGTACTTGAGCGGGTCGACGCCGATCATTTCCAGGCTCGACAGCTGCTCGGTGGACTTCATGTTGCCGATTTCGGCGGTCAGTGCAGAACCGGCGCGGCCGGCGAACAACAGCGCGGTGACCACCGGGCCGAGCTCACGCAGCAGAGTCAGGGCGACCATCTGCCCGACCGCCTGCTCGGAGCCGTACTTGGTCAGGATGCTGTAGCCCTGCAGGGCCAGCACCATGCCAATGAACACGCCGGAAACGACGATGATCGCCAGCGACAGCACGCCCACCGAGTACAGCTGCTTGGTCAGCAACTGGAAACCGCCGCCGATGCCGCCACGGCCAATCAGTGCATGGAACAGGAACAGGCACGAGCGCCCGAGCACTGCCAGCACGTCGATCGCCGAGCGCCCGAGCAGGCGGATACGTTCGAGTAAGGATTTTCTGCGCATCACCGCGCCCCCAGCAGATCGGCGCGATAGTCAGGCGCGGGAAAGTGGAAGGGCACCGGGCCATCCGGGTCACCTTTCATGAACTGGCGAATGCGTGGATTGTCCGAGCCCATCAGCTCGTCGGGCGTTCCCTGGCCCAGCACCTGGCCATCACCGACCACATAAATGTAGTCGGCGATACTGGCGGTTTCGGCCAGGTCGTGGGAGACCACGATGCTGGTGATACCCAAGGCATCATTGAGCAGTCGGATCAGCCGCACGAGCACACCCATTGCAATCGGGTCCTGGCCGACGAACGGTTCGTCGTACATCAGGATCTGCGGGTCCAGGGCAATCGCCCGGGCCAGCGCCACCCGGCGCTTCATCCCGCCGGACAGTTCGTCCGGCATCAGGTCGATGGCACCGCGCAGGCCCACGGCCTGCAGTTTCATCAACACGATGTCGCGGATCATCTCGTCCGAAAGCTGGGTATGCACGCGCAACGGAAAAGCGACGTTCTCGAACACATCGAGATCGGTGAACAGCGCGCCGCTCTGGAACAGCACGCCCATCTGCTTGCGTGCGTCGAACAAGTCGCTGCGCGAAAGGCTCGGCAGGTTCTGCCCCGCCACCCACACTTCACCGCTCGACGGCCGTAGCTGCGCGCCCATCAGGCGTAGCAGCGTGGTCTTGCCGCAACCCGACGGCCCCATGATCCCAGTGACCTTGCCGCGCGGGATACGGATGTCGACATTGCTGAAAATGCTGCGCGAACCGCGCTTGAAGGTGACTCCCTTCAACTCGACCGCGTAGGCGCTATCCACACTCATCTAGACTCCTTGCTAGTGCAGCCTCGCACTAATGGACGCCGGCCCTCATCGTGAAGACACACGCGCCCTTGGCAGGCCGAATAGCGGCGAACTATAGCACCGCTGACCCCGCGCCCCCAAGGGCATGCAACGTGTCGTTCAGGGCAACGACAGGGTTTCATGACAAATGTTCAGGCAATCCAATGGATGAGGCTTTCTTACATTGCGGCTATAATCGCCGCCTTTTCTTCAGGCAGTGTTTTCGACATGAGCCAATCCAATGAGCTGATCCAGTCCGCCCAGCGCACCTTGCGCTTGGAGCTGGAGGCCGTACAGGGCCTGGCAGCCAGCATCGACGCGAACTTCGTCAAGGCCTGCGAACTGATCCTGGCCAGCACGGGCCGCGTGGTGGTGGTCGGCATGGGCAAGTCAGGGCATATCGGCAACAAGATCGCCGCCACCCTGGCCAGCACCGGCACACCGGCATTCTTCGTGCACCCGGCCGAGGCCAGCCACGGCGACATGGGCATGATCACCCGGGATGATGTGATCCTGGCGCTATCCAATTCCGGCAGCACGGCCGAAATCGTTACCCTGCTGCCTTTGATCAAGCGCCTTGGCATCCAGCTGATCAGCCTGACCGGCAACCCGGACTCGCCACTGGCCCAGGCTGCCGAGGTCAACCTCGATGCCCGCGTCGCACAGGAAGCCTGCCCGCTCAATCTGGCCCCGACCTCCTCCACCACCGCCGCGCTGGTGCTGGGCGACGCGCTGGCCATCGCGCTGCTCGAAGCGCGCGGCTTCACCGCAGAAGACTTCGCTTTCTCGCACCCCGGCGGTGCACTGGGCCGGCGCCTGCTGCTCAAGGTCGAGAATGTCATGCATGCCGGCGACGAGCTGCCACAGGTTCAACGAGGCACATTGCTCAAGGACGCACTGCTCGAAATGTCGCGCAAGGGCCTGGGCATGACCGTGGTCCTGGAGCAGGACGGCACCCTGGCCGGGATCTTCACCGATGGCGACCTGCGCCGCAGCCTGGACCGCAACATCGATGTGCACACCACCCTGATCGACCAGGTGATGACCGTGCACGGCAGGACCGCTCGCGCCGAGATGCTCGCCGCCGAAGCATTGAAAATCATGGAAGATCACAAGATCAACGCGCTGGTAGTGGTCGACAGGAACGACCGCCCGACAGGTGCGCTGAACATGCACGACCTGCTGCGCGCAGGCGTCATGTAACCGAGAGTCATGACTATGAACCAAGACCTGATGCAACGTGGCAAGGCCATCAAGCTCGCCGTGTTCGACGTGGACGGCGTGCTCACCGACGGCCGCCTGTATTTCCTTGAAGACGGCAGCGAATTCAAGACCTTCAACACCCTCGACGGCCAAGGCATCAAGATGCTCATGGCCTCAGGCGTGACCACGGCAATCATCAGCGGGCGCAAGACCCCGGTGGTCGAGCGCCGGGCGAAGAACCTGGGCATCCCCCACCTGTTCCAGGGCCGCGAGGACAAACTGGTGGTGCTGGACGGCCTGCTCGCCGAACTGGGCCTAAGCTATGAACAGGTCGCCTACCTGGGTGACGACCTTCCTGACCTGCCGGTAATTCGCCGTGTCGGGCTGGGCATGGCGGTGGCCAATGCCGCATCATTCGTACGCCAGCACGCCCATGGCGTGACCGAGGCACGGGGTGGCGAAGGTGCCGCTCGCGAGTTCTGTGAACTGATCATGCAGGCCCAGGGCACCCTGGACGCTGCCAACGCCAACTACCTTTAAGGCTGCCCATGTTCAGCAAGAAAGCCCGCAACATTGCGCTGCTCGTGGTCATCGCCGCCCTCCTGGTGGCGGTCGGCTACTGGAACGTCAGCCCTGAGCGCTTCCTCGAGGAGCCGACGGTCCAGGTCGACGAAAGCGCCATCGACTACTATGCGATCAACGCCCACAGCGTGCAGTTCCTGCCCGACGGCAGGCTGCAATACGAAATGACTGCCGACAAGGTCGAACACCTCAAGGCCAGCGAGGTCACACTGGTGACCACGCCCAACCTGCACATGTACCGCGGTACTGAATACCCGTGGCACGTGCAAAGCCTGCGCGCCGAGGTCAACCCCGACGGTAGCGAAGTCGAACTGATCGACCAGGTGCGAGTTGCCCGCACCGATGAAAAGCAGCGCGATACCATCATCACCAGCTCGCGCATGACCGTATTCCCGCAGAAGCAATATGCTCAGACCGAGCAAGCCGTTAGAATCGACGGCGCCGGTGGCACAACCACAGGCAAGGGAATGAAAGCGTATTTGAAAGAAGGCAAGATGGACTTGCTCTCTAACGTAAGAGGACAGTATGAGGCTCGTTAAAACCCTCCCCCTTTTGCTCAGCCTGAGCGCAGCACTGGGAAGCGCGAGCGCCTTCGCCCTGCCGACCGACCGTGACCAGCCTATTCGCATCCAGGCCGACAACGCGCACCTGGACGACAAGCAAGGCGTGGCCACCTATACCGGCGACGTGATCATCACCCAGGGCTCGATGATGATCAAAGGCAACACCGTGACCATGACCCGTGCCGCCAATGGCGACATCGACGTAGTGACTTCGGTGGGCAACCTGGCCTACTTCGAGCAGCAGCAGAGCACGGCCAAGCCTGACAAGATGAAGGGCTGGGCGGTGACCATCCAGTACCAGGCGCAGAAAGACACGGTGATCCTCACTGATCGCGCCAAGGTCGAGAACGAAGGCAACACCACCGAAGGCGAGAAGATCATCTACAACACCAAGACCCAGGTTGCGACCGCCGGTCGCGGTGGCAACGTGACTCAACCACGTCAGCGCATCGACATGGTGATCCAGCCGAAGAAGAAGGCCGAGTAAATGGCAACCCTCAAAGCCCAGCACCTGGCCAAGAGCTACAAGGGGCGGCAAGTCGTACGCGATGTCAGCCTGTCGATCGACAGCGGGCAGATCGTTGGCCTGCTCGGCCCCAACGGCGCCGGCAAGACCACCTGCTTCTACATGATCGTCGGCCTGGTCCAGGCCGACCAGGGGCGCGTGCTCATCGACAACCTCGATGTCAGCCACCAGCCCATGCACGGCCGCGCCCGCGCCGGTATCGGCTACCTGCCGCAGGAAGCCTCGATCTTCCGCAAGCTATCGGTGGCCGACAACATCATGGCCATTCTCGAGACCCGCAAGGACATCGACCGCGAAGGCCGGCGCAAGGAGCTGGAAAGCCTGCTGCAGGAGTTCCACATCAGCCACATCCGCGACAACCTCGGCATGAGCCTTTCCGGTGGTGAACGCCGCCGGGTCGAAATTGCCCGTGCACTGGCCACCGCACCGAAGTTCATCCTGCTGGACGAACCCTTTGCCGGTGTCGACCCGATCTCCGTGGGCGACATCAAGCAGATCATCCACCACCTGAAGGCCAAGGGCATCGGTGTACTGATTACCGACCACAACGTCCGTGAAACCCTGGATATCTGCGAGACCGCCTATATCGTCAACGACGGCCGACTGATCGCCGAGGGTGATGCCGAGACCATTCTGGCCAACGATCTGGTCAAGGAGGTCTACCTGGGTCACGAGTTCCGACTCTGACCCCTGGGACCTGCCTGGAGCGCTGGCATTAACGCCCTGTCGGGGCTTAAGTTGTTACAGTGCTCTAGGCAAACGCTACAATTTAAGGCATAAAACTTGCTTGAATTTGGCGCTCCGGCGCCCTCGTGTAGTGGATGGCGCATGCGCGCCGGCGAATAAGGTATTAAGCCCCAGCCATGAAACCATCGCTCGTCCTAAAAATGGGCCAGCAACTGACGATGACACCGCAGTTGCAACAGGCCATCCGCCTACTTCAGCTCTCCACCCTGGACCTCCAGCAGGAAATCCAGGAAGCGCTGGAATCCAATCCGATGCTCGAACGTCAGGAAGACGGCGACGACTTCGACAACAGCGACCCGATGGCGGACAACGCCGAGAACAAGCCGGCCGCCGAAGTCCAGGACACCAGCTTCCAGGAAAGCACCAGCAGTGCCGAAACCCTGGAGGACGGTGAGTGGAACGAGCGCATCCCCAACGAGCTGCCGGTCGACACCGCCTGGGAAGACATCTACCAGACCAGCGCCAGCAGCCTGCCGAGCAACGATGACGACGAGTGGGACTTCACCACCCGCACATCGGCCGGCGAAAGCCTGCAGAGCCACCTGCTGTGGCAGCTGAACCTGGCACCGATGTCCGATACCGACCGCCTGATCGCCGTCACCCTGATCGACAGCATCAACGGCCAGGGCTATCTGGAAGACACCCTCGAAGAGATCTGCGCAGGCTTCGACCCGGAGCTGGATATCGAGCTCGACGAGGTCGAAGCGGTGCTGCACCGTATCCAGCAGTTCGAGCCGGCCGGCGTCGGCGCCCGCAACCTGGGCGAGTGCCTGCTGCTGCAATTGCGCCAGCTGCCCGCCAGCACGCCGTGGATGGGCGAAGCCCAGCGCCTGGTCACCGACTTCATCGACCTGCTCGGCAGCCGCGACTACAGCCAGCTGATGCGCCGCATGAAGCTCAAGGAAGACGAGCTGCGCCAGGTGATCGAACTGGTGCAGAGCCTCAACCCGCGGCCCGGTTCACAGATCGAGTCCAGCGAACCGGAATACGTGGTACCTGACGTGATCGTGCGCAAGGACAGCGACCGCTGGCTGGTCGAGCTGAACCAGGAAGCAATCCCACGCCTGCGGGTCAACCCGCAGTACGCCGGCTTCGTGCGCCGCGCCGATACCAGCGCCGACAACACTTTCATGCGCAACCAGCTGCAAGAGGCGCGCTGGTTCATCAAGAGCCTGCAAAGCCGCAACGAAACGCTGATGAAGGTCGCCACGCAGATCGTCGAGCACCAGCGCGGCTTCCTCGACCATGGCGACGAAGCGATGAAGCCACTGGTCCTGCATGACATCGCCGAAGCAGTGGGCATGCATGAGTCGACCATTTCGCGGGTGACCACGCAGAAATACATGCACACCCCGCGTGGCATCTACGAACTGAAATACTTTTTCTCCAGCCACGTCAGCACCGCCGAAGGCGGAGAATGCTCGTCTACGGCGATCCGCGCGATCATCAAGAAACTGGTTGCAGCGGAAAATCAGAAAAAGCCATTGAGTGACAGCAAGATCGCTGGTTTACTGGAGGCACAAGGCATCCAGGTAGCCCGTCGCACCGTCGCCAAGTACCGCGAGTCCCTCGGCATCGCACCGTCGAGCGAGCGCAAGCGACTGATGTAGCCCCCGGATGTGCCACAGCGTTTGTGGGGCAGGTGCAATACCTGCCTCTTTATGCACGGGCAACAAAGGAGAAGCTGTATGCAAGTCAATATCAGTGGACAGCATGTAGAAGTCACCCAGCCACTGCGCGATTATGTGCTTGAAAAGCTCGCTCGCGTGGAAAGTCACTTCGACAAGATCACCAACGTGCAGGTCATCATGAAAGTCGAGAAGCTGCAGCAGAAGGTCGAGGCGACCCTGCAGATTCCAGGCGGTGAAGTGGTTGCCAACGCGGAACACGAAGACATGTATGCAGCGATCGACGCCTTGGCCGACAAGCTCGACCGCCAACTGAAAAAACACAAGGAAAAACAGCAAAGCCTGCTGCAAGGTGCAGCCGCCCGCTGATCCCTCTCATCCATGATCCGACTTGAAACCATCCTGACCCCCGGCCGTTCCCTGGTGAACGTGCCGGGCGGCAGCAAGAAGCGCGCCCTGGAAAAGGTCGCCACCCTGATTTCCGATCAAGTACCCGCGCTTGCGATGCAAGACGTCTTCGAAAAGCTCATCGCTCGCGAAAAACTTGGCTCGACCGGCTTTGGAAATGGTATTGCCATTCCCCACTGCCGGCTCGAAGGCTGCTCCTCCCCGGTCAGTGCCTTGCTGCACCTGGATGCGCCGATCGACTACGACGCCATCGATGGCGCCCCGGTGGATCTGCTGTTCGTCCTGCTGGTACCAGAGGCGGCCACCGATGCCCATCTTGAATTGCTGCGCCAGATAGCCAGCATGCTCGATCGCAAGGAGGTCCGCGATCGCCTGCGTGCCGCCGGTAGCAGCGAGGCCCTGTACCAGGTTGTCCTGGACGCACAGAACGAGCACTGAACATGCGCCTGATCATCGTCAGCGGCCGGTCCGGCTCCGGCAAGAGCACCGCCCTTGATGTGCTGGAAGACAACGGTTTCTATTGCATCGACAACCTGCCCGCCGGGCTGCTACCGCAGCTGGCAGAGAACGCGCTGATCAATACCGAACTGCTGCAACCCAAGGTGGCCGTATCGATTGATGCGCGCAACCTGCCCAGCCACCTCTCGCGCTTCCCCGAACTGTTGGCGGAGGCCCGTGGGCGCCACATCCAGTGTGATGTGCTGTTCCTCGATGCTGACGAAGACACACTGCTCAAGCGTTTCTCGGAAACCCGTCGACGTCACCCGCTGACCAACGCCGACCGCTCGCTGGCCGAAGCAATCCGCGTTGAAAGCGAACTGCTGGGGCCGATTGCCGACCTTGCCGACCTGAAGATCGACACCACCAGCCTCAACCTCTACCAGTTGCGCGATTCGATCAAACTGCGCCTGCTCAACCAGCCCGAGCCCGGCACCGCCTTCCTGGTCGAGTCGTTCGGCTTCAAGCGCGGAATGCCGGTCGATGCCGACCTGGTGTTCGACGTTCGCTGCCTGCCCAATCCGTACTGGAAACCAGAGTTGCGCGAACACTCCGGCCTGGAACAACCGGTCATCGATTACTTGGCCGCACAGCCGGACGTCGAGGAAATGTTCAACGACATTTCCAGCTATCTGCTCAAATGGCTGCCACGCTTTGCTGCCAGCAACCGCGCCTATGTCACCATCGCCATTGGTTGCACGGGTGGCCACCACCGCTCGGTCTACATCACCGAACGCCTCGGCCAACTGCTGCAGCAATCTCTTAAAAACGTCCAGGTCCGCCACCGCGACCTCTAGCCCACAGGATCCACCGCACGATGCCCGCCCGCGAAATCACCATCATCAACAAGCTGGGCCTGCATGCCCGGGCGGCAGCCAAATTCGTCGGCGTGGCCGGCAAATACCCGTGCCAGGTCCGTGTCGGTCGCGCGCCCGACAAGCTGGTGGATGGCAAAAGCATCATGGCGGTGATGATGCTGGCCGCGGGCAAAGGCACTCAGGTGCACCTGCATACCGAAGGGGAGCAGGATAACGATGCGCTGGAAGCGCTGGTGGCGCTGATCAACAACTACTTCGACGAAGGCGAGTAGCCACAAGGGACGACTTGGCCTCACGGCGAATCAAGACATTGCCGTATCCATCACCATCATCAGGCAAAAACCGAGGCAAAGCCCCAGGCTGGCCAAGCGGTGATGGCCATTGCTGCGTGACTCGGGAATGATCTCCTGGGTCACCACCAACAGCATTGCTCCGGCAGCACAGGCCAACCCCACCGGCAACAGCAGCTCTGCCAGGTTCACCAGCCAAGCACAGATCACAGCAGCCACTGGCTCTACCAGACCAGAAGCGGCACCGATCAGAAACGCCTTGAACCGTAGCATCCCCGCCCCTGCCAGCACCAGCGCTATCACCAGCCCTTCGGGCACATCCTGCAAGGCAATGCCCATTGCCAGGCTATCGGCGTCGGCCATGCCACCGCCTGCTGATACACCGATGGCCATACCTTCAGGGATGTTATGGGCAATGATGGCGATCACGAACAACCAGATCCGCGCGGCGATCACGGGCTGATTCTCGATACCGACCAGCGCTTGCGGCGAAGCACCAGAGACCTTGAGGTCGACCAGAAACAGGCACAGCGCACCGAGCATCAGGCCGAAGCTGATCAGGCCTCCGGCGCCCCAAGGGCTGAAACCAATGGCCTGGGCGGCATCCAGGCCGGGGATGATCAGCGAGAACGCCGTGGCCGCCAGCATCACCCCTGCCCCGAAGCCCAACAAGCTATCGGCCAGGGCTACCGGCATATTGCGGATCACCAGCACCGGTACAGCACCCAACGCCGTACCTAGCGCGCACAGTGCGCCACCTTCCAGGGCACGCAGCATGCGCGGTTCCAGGTCCAGCCAGGCGATGCCCCGGGCCAGCAGCAGCGCAGTGCCGACCAGCAACAGCAAGGTACCCAGCGCCAGCCGGAACAGGCGCACACTGCCGACAGACATCACCTCCGTGCGCATACCGGGCCGACTCACTTCAAGGCTTGGTGATAGCGGCGATCCACTTCCGCCCAGTCGATCACGTTGTAGAAAGCGCCAATGTATTCCGGGCGACGGTTCTGGTACTTCAGGTAATAGGCATGCTCCCACACGTCCAGGCCAAGTATCGGCGTATTGCCGTGCATCAGCGGGCTGTCCTGGTTACCACTGCTTTCCACTACCAGCTTGTTTTTTGGCGTAACACTGAGCCATGCCCAGCCGCTGCCAAAACGGGTCAGCGCCGCCTTGGTGAAGGCATCCTTGAACGCTTCGAAACCACCGAGCTCAGCGTCGATGGCCAGGGCCAGCTGGCCGTGTGGCTGATCGCCGCCCTGGGGCGACATGACCGTCCAGAACAGGCTGTGGTTGGCGTGGCCACCCCCGTGGTTGGTGACTGCACCGCGCAGGTTCTCGGGCAGCTGCTTGACCGCAGCGACCAGTTTCTCGACCGGCCATTCGGCCCACTCGGTGCCCTCGATGGCCGCGTTCAGGCCATTGACGTAGGTCTGATGGTGCTTGGTGTGATGGATTTCCATGGTTTGCGCATCGATGTGCGGTTCCAGCGCATCGTAGGCATAAGTCAATGCAGGCAAGGTATGCGGCATATCAGTGGATTCCGTAGGCTTGGGTTCTGGGCGCCACGTCCGGCTGGGCAGCGAGTTCGCTGGCAACGGTGCCATGGCGGTTGAGCAGGCGCTCGGTACGCGGGTACTGGCCGTACTCGGCGATGAAACTCAGCAGTTCGGTATAGGTTCGTCCGCTGTGGCGCAGCGCTGCAGCACGCAGCGCCTGCGGCAAACGCGCCTCCTGGCTGGCCTGGAGCAATCGCTGATGGGCGGCGCACAGGTAGTCGGCGCTCTCGTGCGGCTGGTTCAGGCGCAGGTGCAGGTCGGCCAGGTTGTGATGGGCGATGACCAGCGCGGCCACCGCTTCGTCCACGTCATGCCAGCGCTCGAACAGCACCTGGGCCAGGGCCAATGCTTGCAGATAGTGCTCCCGGGCATCGACCAGCTGGCCCTGTTCGAACAGGCGGTTGGCGGCCTCGGTGGTGCGTTTCCAGTGCTGCATGACGTTACTTCCTATGGGCCGGCGGCTTGTCAGATACCGCCTGCGGTGAGTTTTTCCGGATCCAGCAGCGCCTCCAGCTGGTCGCGCGACAGGTCGGTGTGCTCCAGTGCGACATCGATGATCGGACGGCCCTGTTTGTAGGCCGTCTTGGCAATGTCGGCGGCTTTGAGGTAACCGATGATCGGGTTCAGCGCGGTGACCAGGATCGGGTTGCGCGCCAAGGCTTCCTTGAGCTTGCCTTCGTTGACCTTGAAGCTGGCAATGGCCTTGTCGGCCAGCAGGCGGCTGGCATTGGCCATCAGCTCGATGCTCTCCAGCAGGTTGCGGGCGATCACCGGCAGCATCACGTTCAGTTCGAAGTTGCCCGACTGGCCGGCCACCGCGATGGTGGCGTCATTGCCGATCACCTGGGCGGCAACCATGGCGGTGGCCTCCGGGATCACCGGGTTGACCTTGCCCGGCATGATCGATGAGCCCGGCTGCAGGCCCTGCAGCTCGATTTCGCCCAGGCCGGCCAAGGGGCCTGAGTTCATCCAGCGCAGGTCGTTGGCAATCTTCATCAGCGCCACCGCGGTGGTCTTGAGTTGGCCAGACAGCGCAACGGCGGTGTCCTGGGAGCCGATCAGGGCGAACAGGTTTTGGCCGGGGGTGAACTCGACCTGGGTGAGAGCACTCAACTGGCGCGCGAAGCCGGCAGCGAACTGTGGATGGGCATTGATCCCGGTGCCCACGGCCGTGCCACCCTGGGCCAGTGCCTGCAGGCTCGGCAAGGTTGCCTGGATATGTGCCTTGGCAGCGTTGATTTGCGCAGCCCAGCCGTCGAGCACCTGGCTCATGCGCACCGGCATGGCATCCATCAGGTGGGTACGACCGGTTTTCACATACTGATGCACGTGTGCTGACTTGGCCTCGATCACCTGGACCAGATGGCTCAGCGCCGGCAACAGTTGCTCATGCAGGGCCAGGGCGGCACTGACGTGGATGCTGGTCGGGATGATGTCGTTGCTGCTCTGGCCACAGTTGACGTGGTCGTTGGCATTGACCGGCTCGCCGAGGATGCGGCTGGCCAGAGTGGCGATCACCTCGTTGGCATTCATGTTCGAACTGGTGCCGGAACCGGTCTGGAATACATCCACCGGGAAGTGCTGGATGAAATCTTCGGCCAACAGCTGCTCGACCGCCTTGGCGATGGCCTGGCCCTGCCCCGCCGACAGTTGCTCCAGCTCGATGTTGGCCTTGGCCGCAGCGGCCTTGGCCAGTAACAGGGCCCGGATGAACTGGGCCGGCATGCGCTGGCCGCTGATCGGGAAGTTGTCGACCGCGCGCTGGGTCTGGGCGCCATACAGGGCCTTAGCCGGCACCTGCAGTTCGCCCATGCTGTCACGCTCGATACGGGTATCACTCATCTTCAAGTCCTTGCATCAGTTCATCGGGAGAAATCGACGGCAGCAGCCGGCAGTTGGCCAGCTGCAAGGCATAGGGCTGCCAGCGCTGGTTCTGCTCGCGGCGATCGAGGTTGCGCAGGTCAAGCAGCGGGCGCCAGGCCTGGTCCAGGCACAGGCAACGCCAGTGCCACGGCAACATGCGGTCGCAGGCGGTATCCAGCAGCAGGCGGAAGGAGGTCAGTGCCACGGTCCATGGCGAGGTTTCAGTGCAGCACACCAGATAACGGCCTTCGGCCAGGTAGTGCTCGATCAGGCGCGGCTCGTCGGGTTCGAGGGCGCAGCGGATGCGACGGCTGAGCCAGCGCCAGTTTTCCAGGTAGGGCAGTTCGCGGAGGACGGGTTTCATGAACATCATCGCCGGGTTACTGGATAATGATATTCATTATTAAGTGATAAACATAATCACTTCAAGTGGGTCGTGATGAAAGAAAAACCCGGCGCGATGGCCGGGTTTCAATGTCAGGGGGCAATTCCGGCAGTTTTCAGCTGCCAGCGACGGTCATCCGCTCGATCAGCACCGACCCTGTGTGAATATTGCTACGGGTCTCAAGATCACTGCCGATCGCGACAATCTGCTGGAACATATCCTTCATGTTTCCGGCAATGGTCACTTCCTGCACAGCATGCTGGATCTCGCCATTCTCGACCCAGAAGCCCGCCGCACCGCGCGAATAGTCGCCGGTCACCATGTTCAGGCCATGGCCCATCAGCTCGGTTACCAGCAGGCCACGGCCCATGCGGCGAATCAGCGCCGCCTGGTCTTCGACGCCATGGGTAACGTACAGGTTGTGCACGCCCCCGGCGTTGGCAGTACTCGGCAGGCCCAGTTTGCGCCCGGAGTAGGTACCCAGCAGATAGGACACCAGCTCGCCTTGGTCGACGAACGGCTTGGCGTAGGTCGCCAGGCCGTCACCGTCGAATGCGGCGCTGCCCAGCGCACGCGGAATGTGCGGGCGCTCGTCGAGGGTGAGCCAGGACGGGAACAGGCGCTGGCCAATGGCGCCATCAAGGAACGACGATTTGCGGTACAGGTTGCCCCCCGAGATGGCCGACAGGAAGCTGCCGAACAGGCCGCCTGCCAGCTCGGCGGAGAACAGTACCGGCACTTCGCAGGTCGGTACCGGCCGCGCGCCCAAGCGGCTGGCGGCACGCTGGGCGGCGCGCACGCCAATGCTGCGCGGGTCGGCCAGCAGATTGCCCTGGCGGTTCACGTCATACCAGTAGTCGCGCTGCATCTGGCCATCACCTTCGGCGATCATCACGCAGCTCAGGCTGTGCCGGGTCGAAGCGTAGCCACCGATGAAGCCGTGGCTGTTGCCGTATACGCGGCAACCTTGGTGAGTATTCAGGGTGGTGCCATCGGCATTGAGGATGCGCTTGTCGGCGTCGAATGCCGCCGCCTCGCAGGTCAGCGCCATCTCGATGGCTTTCTCAGGCTCGATGTCCCAGTCGTGATAAAGGTCGAGGTCGGGAATCTCGCGGGCCATCAGCGCGGCGTCAGCCAGGCCCGAGCATTCGTCCTCGGACGTGTGTTTGGCAATCGCCAAGGCAGCGGCAACGGTCTCGCGGATAGCCTCCGGGCCACTGGCCGAGGTGCTGGCCGAGCCCTTGCGCTGGCCGACATAGAGGGTGATGCCAAAGCCTTGGTCGCGGTTGAACTCTACCGTCTCGACCTCGCGCTGACGCACCGTGGTGGACAGGCCCTGCTCCAGCGACACCGCCACTTCGCAGGCACTGGCGCCTTGCTTGCGCGCTTCTGCAATGATCGCTTCGACCTGCTCCTGCAACGCTGGCAGGTCCTTGGGGCCTACGCTCTGGACTGCACTCATGGTTTTCTCCACTCAAATTCTGCGTTCGGCAAGGGTCATTCTACGACCGGGCCGGACAAGCGGCCCCCGACTGGTTATCATGGCGGCGATTTCTAGCGGACTGCCACCATGGTTGATTCATACGACGACGCCTTCGACGGCGAAAAAAGCAAAACCCAGATCAAGCGCGAGCTGCATGCGCTGGTCGAACTCGGCGAACGCCTGACCACAGTCAAGGCCGACACCCTGGCGCGCCTGCCACTCACCGACGAGCTGCGCAAGGCCCTGGCCGACGCCAGCAAGCACACCGCCCACGGCGCACGCAAACGCCACATGTCCTTCGTCGGCAAGCTGATGCGCGACCAGGACCTGGACGCCATCCACGCCGTGCTCGAGCAGATCGACAGCTCCAGCCGCCAGTACAACGAGCGCTTCCACAATCTGGAGCGCTGGCGCGACCGCCTGATCGACGGTAACGACGAAGACCTCGAGCGTTTCGTCAACGAATACCCCGAGACCGATCGCCAGCAACTGCGCTCGCTGATCCGTCATGCCCAGCACGAAAAGGCGCGGAACAAACCGCCTGCCGCTGCGCGCAAGGTGTTCAAGTACATCCGTGATCTCGACGAGATGCAGCGCGGTCTGCGCTGATTCCCGCCGCTGGCCGCTTGTAGGAGCGGCCTTGCATCGCGAAAGGGCTGCGCAGCAGCCCCCTCTGTTTCTGCTGTGTCGCTGATATCCCGGGGCCGCCTTGCGGCCCTTTCGCGACACAAGGCCGCCCCTACAGGCAGCGCGTATCATCAAGCGCCAGTACCGCCCACGGTAATCGCGTCCAGCTTCAAGGTCGGCTGACCGACGCCTACCGGCACCGACTGACCATCCTTGCCGCAGGTTCCCACACCACTGTCCAGCGCCAGGTCGTTACCGACCATCGACACCCGGCTCATGGCCTCGGGGCCGTTGCCGATCAGGGTTGCGCCTTTGACTGGGGCGGTGATCTTGCCGTCTTCGATCAGGTAGGCTTCGCTGGTCGAGAACACGAACTTGCCACTGGTGATATCGACCTGGCCACCGCCAAGGTTTGCGCAGTAGATGCCCTTCTTCACCGAGGCGATGATTTCCTGCGGGTCGCTTTTGCCGGCCAGCATGTAGGTGTTGGTCATGCGCGGCATCGGCAGGTGCGCATAAGACTCGCGACGACCGTTGCCGGTAACCGCCATGCCCATCAGGCGCGCATTGAGCTTGTCCTGCATGTAGCCCTTGAGGATGCCGTTCTCGATCAGCGTGGTGCATTCGGTCGGGGTACCTTCGTCATCCACGCTCAACGAGCCGCGGCGACCTTCGAGGGTGCCGTCGTCGACAATGGTGCACAGGCTCGAAGCGACCTTCTCGCCGATCCGCCCACTGAATGCCGAGCTTCCCTTGCGGTTGAAGTCGCCTTCCAGGCCATGGCCGACCGCTTCGTGCAGCAGCACGCCCGACCAGCCGGAACCCAGTACCACCGGCAAGGTGCCGGCCGGAGCCGGGACAGCCTCGAGATTGACCAGCGCCTGGCGCAGCGCTTCGCGGGCATAGCCCATGACGCGGTCTTCAGTGAAGAAGCGGTAGTCGGTACGCCCGCCACCGCCCTGCCCGCCGCGCTCGCGACGGCCATTCTGCTCGACGATGACGCTGACGTTGAAGCGCACCAGCGGGCGCACATCGGCGGCCAGGCTACCGTCGGCCGCGGCGATCAGGATGCGCTCCCAGACCCCGGCCATGCTCACGCTGACCTGCTGGATGCGCGGGTCAAGGGCACGGGTGGCAGCATCGACACGCTTGAGCAACTCGACCTTCTCGGCACGACTGAGTACGTCCAGCGGGTTGTCCGGCGCATACAGCGCCGTCACGTCCTGGCTGCGGAACGCCTGCACCTTGCCATTCTGGCCGGCGCGGGAAATCGAGCGGGCAGCGCGGGCCGCTGAGGTCAACGCCTCGAGGTTGATCGCATTGCTGTAGGCGAAGCCGGTCTTCTCGCCAGACTGGGCACGCACGCCCACACCCTGGTCAAGGTTGAAGCTGCCCTCTTTGACGATGCCGTCCTCCAGCGCCCAGGTTTCCGAAATCTGGCCCTGGAAATACAGATCGGCGGCGTCGATGCCGGGGCCGGCCAGCTCGCCCAGCACGCTCTGCAGGCTGTCGAGGGTGAGTCCGCCCGGGGCCAGGAGCTGCTCGCTGACGGTGGATAACATCTGGCTCATAGTCACTCCGAGGTGTGCGCAGGCCGCAAGGCGTCCTGCGAGAAAAAGCGCCGGTGGCTAATGACCGGCATGCGCGCCCGGATGGACGCCTGTTCTTCAATGTCGCGCTCGGCGAGCAATACCGCTTCGCCATGCGCCTGTTCGGCGACGATCCGCCCCCAAGGGTCGACGATCGCCGCATGCCCGTGGGTTTCCCGTGGGCCTGGATGGGTGCCGCCCTGGGCCGCGGCCAGCAGATAGCACTGGGTTTCGATGGCCCGGGCACGGATCAGCACTTCCCAATGCGCTGCGCCTGTGACCGCAGTAAAGGCGGCCGGTGCCGTGATCAGTTCCGCTCCGGCGCTGCGCAAGGCGCTGTACAGCTCGGGGAAGCGCAGGTCGTAGCATACGCTGAGCCCCAGGCGCCCTACCGGCGTATCGGCCACCACCACCCGGGCTCCATGGGCATAGTCATCGGACTCGCGGTAGCGGCCACGGTTGTCGGCCACATCCACGTCGAACAGGTGCAGCTTGTCGTAGCGCGCCACCACTTCGCCGTGTTCGTCGATGAGCAGCGAACAGGCATGGGCCTTGGCTTCAGGCTGACCTTGTGGTGGCAGCGGCAAGGTACCGGCGACAATCCATAATCTGAGGTCGCGTGCGGTACGTTTCAACCATGGCAGGATCGGGCCATCGCCCATGGCTTCGGCGCGGCCGATGGCGGCGGCATCCTTGCGCCCCATTGCCGCGAAGTTTTCCGGCAGCACCGCCAGCCGTGCGCCGCCCAGGGCCGCCTGTTCGAGCAGGGCCCCCGCACGCTGCAGGTTGGCCAGCACATCGTCCTGGCTGACCATCTGGATCACCGCTGCCTTCATGGGCACTCCCGAAGTTATTTATCGAACGGTTTCACAAAGGTGATTTTAGGCTCTTTCACCGGGCCTTCGACGCGATAGTGCACGCTGGCGAAACGCGACACCCGGTCGCCGATCAGCCGATCGACCAGGAACAGCGCACCACCGACCGCTGGCGCACCGACGATCAGTGCGGCCAGCGGCAGGTTGTTGGTCACCGGCAGGGTCACCTGGAGGTTGGCAGCGACCTGATCGCGCACCAGGTCCAAGGTGCCATCGAGTTCGAAGTTGCTCGACGGCCCGGTCACGGTGATCGGCTCGCGGGTCACATAGACGCCGTTGCTGGCCACCAGCAGGCCCTTGACCCGGTCATAGGCCAGACCCTTTTCGAACAGGTCGGAGAAGTCCAGGCGCAGGCGCCGGCCAATCGAGTTGAAGTTGAGCAGGCCGAACACGCGCAGGGCCTGGGCGCCACCTTCCACTTCGACAAACTGACCGCTGCGCAAGGCTGCATCCATGCTGCCAGAGAAGCGTTTGAGGCCGACCCAGGCTGGCGAACCGGGCCAACGGCCGTCCACATCCAGGCGGAAATCGCGACTGGTCACGGTCGGGGCGAAGCCCCAGGCCTTGAGCACATCAGCAAGGTTCTTGCCATCGAGTCGGCCTTTGTACCAGCTGCTGGTCGCGCCGGTTTCGCCTTCCCAACCACCGCTGCCATCGACATGTAGCCCTTTGAAATCGAGGTCGATGTCCTGCGCCGCCACACCACGTGCAGTCGGGCGCAGCTTCAGCGCGGCACTGCCGAACAGGTCATCGCCGCGGTACAGCTTGTCGATGCTCAGGTCCAGGGCTGGCACCTTGCGTGGGTCGAACGAGGCCAGCGGGTCGGGGCCCTCTTCCGATTGTGTCTCAGCCGGGTCGGCAGGCGGCAGGCGCAGGGTCTGCAGGCGCACGGTCATCGGCGCAGCCTTGGCATCTGGCACGCGCGCGTTGCCGATGACTTCCTTGCTGTCCAGGCGCAGGTCCCAGGCCTGGCCACCACGGGCCAGCCGCACCACGGCCTGGTTCAGGTCCATGCCGAAGGCTTTCAGCTGGCCGATGCTCAGGTCGACGCTCTGCAGGTTCTGCCGGGCATTGCCACCGGGGTCGTCACCGGCAAAGCGTGCGGCCTGTTGCTGCCAGGGCGCCAGGTCCAGGCTTTCCAGCCGCCCTTTCACCCGCAGCCCCTGGCCCGCCGGCAACTGCGCCTGCCCGGCACCGAGCAGCAATTCGCCGCGACCCTGGCCCAGCTTGTCGGCCGGTGCTGCGTAGGCGAAACGGGCGAGATCGGCGTAAGCCGCATCAAAACGCCGTTCTGGACCTTGCAGGTTCATGCTGAAACGGCTGTCGCGGGTATCCGCCGCCGCCTTGCCGAATGGCGCTGGCAGGTCGATGGCCAGGCCCTTGAGCGAAGAGCTGACATTCAAGCTGTTGTCGCGGCTGCCCAAATTAAGCTGCAACTGGTAGGGCAGATCGCCGGAGGCGGGCAAGGTCTGCTTGAACTGCAACCAGTCAGTCAGTGACTTCAGTGAGGCCTGGCCGCTGGCATTGATGCGTGTCTGCATCTGCCCGGGCTGGCCCTCGGCGCTGATCTGCGCAGTGGCCGGCTTGCCGAATACCTGCAGGCTGATGTTCTTGCCGCTCAGGCCCTTGTCGAAGTCGAAGCTGAAGTCACCCTTCAGGCGCGTCAGGTCCAGGCTGGGCGGGGCAACTTTCAGGTGTGCATCGGCAGTGGCGAAGTCCACCAGCACTTTTGGCCGCTCGCCGTGGGCCAGGGGGACGTCGAGCTTGAGCTTGCCCTTGAGGGGGCCCTCGCCTTCCCAGCCGGCGAAGATCTCGCCAGTGCCGATCGGTGCTTCCTTGAGAATCTTCAAGCCATCGCCGAGGCTGCCATCGAAATCACCGTCGAGGTACAGGTGACTGTGCTGGCCGCTGTCGACATGGGGAATATTCACACTGACGTCGCTGACCTGGGTGTCGAGCAGCAAGCCCTTGCTGGCCTTGATGCGCACGCCGCTGTCTTCGATCAGCACATCGCCGTCCACCTGCTGCACCTGCGGCCAGCCAGGCTGGAAGTCCAGCGCGGCGTCGTGGACCTTGAAGAACAGGCTGATGCTGCGTGCTTCCGGCGCGGCGCCATGGTTCAACGAACCCTGGTACTGGAAATAGCCCTGGTCGACATTGCCCTTGACGATGGCGCTGCGCAGCCATTCGTCGAGGGCCGGGCTCAGCACTTCAGGCAGGTATTTGGCGGTGTAGCGGCCATCGCCTTCGGTCAGGCCGACACGCAGGTCCATGTAGCTTTCAGTGCCTTCGTCGAACAGCAGGCGAATCAGGAAGTCGCCGGCAATCTTGCCTTCCTCGCCCAGTACCTTGAGGTAGGGCGCGATTAGCGTGAAGCCGTGCTTGTCGAGGGCCCAGGTCAGGCGCGCATTGGCCTTCTGGTAATGCCAGGGTTTGGCGAAGATTGGATACAGATGCAGCATGAACGCGTCAGTATCGAGGCGCAGCTCGCCATGCCCAAGGTCACCACTGATGCTGCCACTGACATTACCGGCCGCCGGTGCGCCATGGTAGGCATCGAAACCGACCCTCTCAAGATTCGCGGCAAACTGCAGGCGCTGGTCGCCCTCGGCTTTTGGCCGTGCTTCCAGGCGAACGTTACGCAGGGCGCCAGTCACCTTCAGCGCATCGACCACAGTCATGAGCTTGTCCGGCAAGGGGGCCAATGCCTCGATCAACGGGGTCAACGGGGTGAGGTCAAGGCGGTCGGCCTGCAATTGCCAGGTTTCGCCCGCCGGCTCATCGCCGAGCCGCTGGTTCACTTGCAGGTGCGACTCCCAGCGGGTCTTGCCAATGCTTGCGGCGAGTGAATCCACCACCACGTCGAAGCCCTGATCGCGGCGCTGGAACCAGGCGGACAAGGCGAGATTGTCCAGGGCCACGGCCTTGCGTTCGGCGTAGGCACCCCGCAGTTGCGGGGCATTGAGGCGGACCACCGCCTGCTGCAACTGGCCCTTGCTCCAGTCGACCCAGAACTCGCCACCGGCCTTCAGCGCCTCGGCCCGCCACTGGCCCAGCAAACGCGGTGGCAACCACCGCGCCCAGTCGCTTTGCGGCAGGCTCAGGTAGGCCTCGACCTCACCCTCGCGCCAGGCCTTGGCGCTCGCCCGGCTGCGCAGGTTGACCGCCAGCGGCTGGCCATCGGGCAAGGTCGCACGCAGGTCCAGGGCCTGGCGGGATGCGCCAGCCTGCAGACCGACGCTGACATAGGTGAGGGTCAACGGGTCACGCTGCCAGGGCTGCAGGGTAACCTGACTGTCGAACACATCGATGCGCCCCAGTTGGCGCAGACGCTGCAGCATTTCGGCGGGGTCCAGCGGCGCGTCGTCCTTTTTCGGTAGCCCTTCGAGGGCCCAGCCTCCCTGCTCATCCTCCCGCAGAATCAATTGCAGGCCACCGAGTTCGATGCGCGCCAGGCGCACCTCGCGGGACGTCAGGCTGGCCCACAGGTCGGGCACCACCTTGACGTCATCCAGGCGCAGTGCCGAAGCACCCTCGCCCAGTTGCAGGTCACGCACGCGCAATACCGGCGCCAGGCCACTCCAATGCCCTTCCAGAGCCCCCACATGCACAGGCAGGCCCAGGGCCTGTTCGGCCTTGCTTTCGACGTCGGCACGGTATTCGGCCACCAGTGGCACCAGCTCGCGACCGAGGCTGACATACAACGCCACCAGCACCGCGAGCAGCGCGCAGATGCCCAGCCCCCAGCGGGTCAAGGCAACAAGAACGCGGTTCAGACGTCCCATGGCCATGGCCCTCCAGGTCGTTTATCCATCATGGCCCGACGTGCCGATTTTGCCAGCCAGAGCGATCCTGGGTGGGTATCAGAACGCCTCAGAGCAGCACCACATCATATTGTTCCTGCGAATACATCGACTCGACCTGAAAGCGAATGGTTCGACCAATGAAGGTCTCCAGTTCGGCAACGTTGCCGGACTCTTCGTCCAGCAGGCGATCGACCACCTTCTGGTTGGCCAGCACGCGATAACCTTCGGCCTGGTAGGCACGGGCTTCGCGGAGGATTTCACGGAAGATCTCGTAACAGATGGTTTCGGGGGTTTTCAGCTTGCCGCGCCCCTGGCAAGCGATGCAGGGTTCGCACAGTACCTGCTCCAGGCTTTCGCGGGTGCGTTTGCGGGTCATCTGCACCAGGCCCAGTTCGGTGATGCCGATGATATTGGTCTTGGCGTGATCGCGTTCCAGCTGCTTTTCCAGGGTACGCAGCACCTGGCGCTGGTGCTCCTCGTCTTCCATGTCGATGAAGTCGATGATGATGATCCCGCCGATGTTGCGCAGGCGCAGCTGCCGGGCGATGGCCGTGGCAGCTTCGAGGTTGGTCTTGAAGATGGTTTCTTCGAGGTTGCGGTGGCCGACGAACGCCCCCGTGTTGACGTCGATGGTGGTCATCGCCTCGGCCGGGTCGACCACCAGGTAGCCACCGGACTTGAGCGGTACCTTGCGCTCCAGGGCACGCTGGATTTCGTCCTCGACCCCATACAGGTCAAAGATCGGCCGTTCGCCTGGGTAATGCTCGAGCCGATCGGCGATTTCAGGCATCAGTTCGGCGACGAACTGCGTAGTTTTCTGGAAGGTTTCCCGCGAATCGATGCGGATCTTCTCGATCTTCGGGTTGACCAGGTCGCGCAGCGTGCGCAGGGCCAGGCCGAGGTCTTCATAAATGACCGTCGGTGCCCCGCAGGTCTTGATCTGGCTGCCGATCTGCTCCCACAGGCGGCGCAGGTAACGGATGTCCTGCAGGATCTCCTCGGCCCGCGCGCCCTCGGCGGCAGTGCGCAGGATGAAGCCGCCGGCGTCCTTGATGTTCTCGCTGTCCATGCAGTCGCTGACCACCTGCTTGAGGCGATCACGTTCGGCTTCGTCTTCGATCTTCAGGGAGATACCGACATGGCTGCTGCGTGGCATGTACACCAGGTAACGCGAAGGGATCGACAGCTGCGTGGTCAGGCGTGCGCCCTTGGTGCCGATCGGGTCCTTGGTCACCTGTACCACCAGGGCCTGGCCCTCGTGCACCAGTGCGGTGATGTTCTCCACTGCCGAGCCTTCGCGCTGGGAGATTTCCGACGCATGGATGAACGCAGCACGCTCCAGGCCAATATCGACGAACGCTGCCTGCATGCCCGGCAGCACCCGCACCACCTTGCCCTTGTAGATATTGCCGACGATGCCGCGACGTTGGGTGCGCTCGACATGCACTTCCTGCAGCACCCCGTTTTCCACCACCGCCACACGCGATTCCATCGGGGTGATGTTGATCAGGATCTCTTCACTCATGGCAGGCTCTCGTCAAAGGTCTTCGGTAATGATGGATCGCGCGTGCTGGGCTGGCTACCGCTGGATTGTTACCTCCGGCAAAAGCGCCGGTACCTGCCAGCAGGCGATACCGAAGCGGGCGAGCATGTCGGCCGTTTCGCACAGCGGCAGGCCGACCACCGCCGAATAACTGCCTTCGAGCCCGGTGACGAACACCGCGCCCAGGCCCTGGATAGCGTAGCCGCCGGCCTTGTCCGCTGGCTCGCCACTGGCCCAATAGCGCTCGGCTTCTGCGCCATCGACTGGACGAAAACGCACCGTGCTGCTGACGCACAGGCTCTCGCAGCGCTGGCCATCGCTCAACGCCACGGCCGTCAGCACCTGGTGCTCGCGGCCAGCCAGGTCTGCCAGCATCGTCAGGGCATGTTCACGGTTTTCCGGCTTGCCGAGAATACGACCATCGAGCACCACTGCCGTGTCGGCGCCAAGCGCCACGGCAGGGCCCTGAAGCGAGGCCAGGCCGGCTTCGGCCTTGGCCCGGGCCAGGCGTTCGACATAGACCTCGGCGCTTTCGCCCGGCAGCGGGGTTTCATCGATGGGTGCACTGATGACGGTGAACGGCACGCCGATCTGGCCGAGCAGTTCACGCCGGCGCGGGGAGCCAGAGGCGAGGTAGAGGGGTTTCATTCAGACATCTCCCTGTCAGTGGTGGCAGCGCCGTCAGTTGATATGCAAACGTCGGCGCAGGTCGCGCAGGGCGAAACTGATCCAGGGCCAGAGCAAGGCACTGATCACGGCTGACCAGACCAGTGCCAGGGTTGGCAGGCGGTTACCGGTGAGCGCGCTGAGCCACAGCTGTATCAGCTGGGCGATACCGAAGATCACCAGGATCACCAGGCTCTGCTGCCACAGCGGGAACATGCGCAGGCGCTGCTGCAGCGAAAGCACCAGGAACGTGATCAAGGTGAGGATGAACGCGTTCTGCCCGAGCAAGGTGCCATACAGCACGTCCTCGGCCAGGCCCAGGACGAAAGCGGTGGTCATGCCCACCTTGTTCGGCACGTTCAAGGTCCAGAACGACACCAGCATTGCCAGCCACATCGGCCGGAACACTTCGAGGAACTGCGGCATGGGCGAAACGCTGAGCAGCAGGCCGATGGCGAACGTCAGCCAGATGACCCAACCGTGATTACGGCGCGACTTGGCCATCATTGCCTCCGTGGATGGGCGGGTGCCGCTGGCGCAGCGGCGGGGCTGGCGGCCGGGGCTGCAGGAGCCGGACCCGCAGCTGTCGGAGCCGCTGGCTGCACCGGGGCTGCTGCCGGGTGCTCGGGGTTTGCGGCAGGTTGGCCAGCACCTTTGCGATCGGCTTCTTCCTGGGCAATTGCCGCATCGGTGGCACGCTGCTCCGGGCTACGGCGATCACTGAATACCAGCAACATGTAACGGCTGCGGTTGAGCGCGGCGGTAGGAATGGCGCGGACGATGGCGAACGGCTGGCCGGAGTCGTGGATCACCTCGTTGACCGTGGCCACCGGGTAGCCGGCCGGGAAGCGTTGGCCCATGCCGGAGCTCACCAGCAGGTCGCCTTCCTTGATGTCGGCGGTGTCGGCGACATGGCGCAGCTCCAGGCGTTCCGGGTTGCCAGTACCGCTGGCGATGGCGCGCAGGCCGTTGCGGTTGACCTGCACAGGGATGCTGTGGGTGGTGTCGGTCAGCAGCAGGACGCGTGAGGTATACGGCATCAGCTCGACCACCTGGCCCATCAGGCCACGGGCATCGAGCACCGGCTGGCCGAGAAACACGCCATCACGCTCGCCCTTGTTGATCAGGATGCGGTGGGTGAACGGGTTGGGGTCGACACCGATCAGCTCGGCCACTTCGACCTTCTCGTTGACCAGCGCCGAGGAGTTGAGCAACTCGCGCAAGCGCACATTCTGCTCGGTCAGGGCCGCCAGCTTCTGCAGGCGCCCCTGCAGCAGCAGGGCTTCGGTCTTGAGTTTTTCGTTTTCGGCGATCAGCTCGGTGCGGCTGCCGAACTGGCCCGCCACGCCTTGCCACATACGCTGCGGCAGGTCAGTGATCCAGTACGATTCCATGAGCACCAGGCCCATCTGGCTGCGCACCGGCTTGAGCACGTCGAAACGCGCATCGACAACCATCAACGCGACCGACAGCACCACCAGTACCAGCAGGCGAACGCCCAGCGAAGGGCCCTTGGAGAAAAGCGGTTTAATGGGCCGTTCCTCGTGGACGACTCAGGAGGTCATTGGACATGGGACAACGCACCAGCCTGGTTGCGGGTTGACGGAAACGACGCCCGGATGGACGCCAGCCCAGCGCATACAGGTAGCACTGCGTGTGCTACCTGTAAACCGGGCGCTCGAAAGCAGCAAGGATCACTCGCTGGAGAGCAGGTCCATCGCGTGCTTGTCCATCATCTCCAGGGCGCGACCGCCGCCACGGGCGACGCAGGTCAGCGGGTCTTCGGCGACGATCACCGGCAGGCCGGTTTCCTGGGCAAGCAGCTTGTCGAGGTCACGCAGAAGCGCGCCACCACCGGTCAGCACCAGGCCGCGCTCGGCGATGTCGGAGGCCAGCTCCGGCGGCGACTGCTCCAGGGCGCTCTTGACCGCCTGGACGATGGTCGCCAGTGATTCCTGCAGGGCTTCGAGGACTTCGTTGGAGTTCAGGGTGAAGGCACGTGGTACGCCCTCGGCCAGGTTACGGCCGCGCACGTCGACTTCGCGCACTTCGCCGCCCGGGTAGGCGGTGCCGATTTCCTGCTTGATGCGCTCGGCGGTGGACTCGCCGATCAGGCTGCCGTAGTTGCGGCGCACGTAAGTGACGATGGCTTCGTCGAAGCGGTCGCCGCCAACACGCACGGACTCGGCGTAGACCACACCGTTCAGCGAGATCAGGGCGATTTCGGTGGTACCGCCACCGATATCGACGACCATCGAGCCACGGGCTTCTTCGACCGGCAGGCCGGCACCGATGGCAGCGGCCATGGGCTCTTCGATCAGGAACACTTCACGGGCACCGGCACCCAGGGCCGACTCGCGAATGGCGCGGCGCTCTACCTGGGTCGACTTGCACGGCACGCAGATCAGCACGCGAGGGCTGGGCTGCAGGAAGCTGTTCTCGTGAACCTTGTTGATGAAGTACTGCAACATTTTTTCACAAACGCTGAAGTCGGCGATGACGCCGTCTTTCATCGGACGAATGGCAGCGATGTTACCTGGCGTACGGCCCAGCATGCGCTTGGCTTCGGTACCGACGGCGACGACGCTTTTCTGGTTGCCGTGGGTACGGATGGCAACAACCGAGGGCTCATTCAGGACGATACCGCGCTCACGCACGTAAATAAGGGTGTTGGCAGTCCCCAGGTCGATGGAAAGATCGCTGGAAAACATGCCACGCAGTTTCTTGAACATGGGAAAGTGACCCTGGGGAAAGCGTGGGTAAAAAAGTGCGGCAAACTCTAACAATGGCAGGGATTTTGGGCAAGGAGCCAATATGTTAAATTGGCTGTTTTTCCGAGCACGCCAGCAGATGATCGCGGCCGATAGACCGCCAAAATGCTGACATGTTCCTCACCGCGGACCCTATTCCGTTCTTTGTTTCCCCTGGAGATCACCATGGCGCTTGAACGCAGCGACGTGGAAAAGATCGCCCATCTGGCCCGCCTGGGCCTGAATGACGGCGAACTGCCACGCATTACTGACGCCCTGAACAGCATTCTCGGCCTGGTCGACCAGATGCAAGCGGTCGATACCAACGGCATCGAGCCCCTGGCCCACCCCCTGGAGGCCAGCCAGCGCCTGCGTCCCGACCAGGTCACCGAAAGCAACCAGCGCGACGCCTACCAGGCCATCGCACCCTCGACCGAAAGCGGTCTTTACCTGGTTCCCAAAGTCATCGAGTAAGGGATAGAGCCTGCCATGCATGAATTGACCCTGGCCGAGATCGCCCGCGGACTCGCCGACAAGTCGTTTTCCTCCGAAGAGCTGACCGGCGCCCTGCTGGCGCGCGTCAAGCAGATCGACCCGCAGATCAACAGCTTCATCAGCGTCACCGAAGAACTGGCCCTGGGCCAGGCACGCGCCGCCGACGCCCGTCGCGCCGCTGGCGAGACCGGTGCGCTGCTGGGTGCTCCGATCGCCCACAAAGACCTGTTCTGCACCCTCGGCGTACGCACCAGCTGCGGCTCGAAGATGCTCGACAACTTCAAGGCGCCATATGACGCCACCGTGGTCGCCAAGCTGGCCGAAGCCGGCATGGTCACCCTTGGCAAGACCAACATGGACGAATTCGCCATGGGTTCGGCCAATGAATCCAGCCACTACGGTGCGGTGAAGAACCCGTGGAACCTCGAGCACGTGCCAGGCGGCTCGTCCGGCGGTTCGGCCGCGGCCGTGGCCGCGCGCTTGCTGCCGGCCACCACCGGCACCGACACCGGCGGCTCGATCCGCCAGCCGGCAGCACTGACCAACCTCACCGGCCTCAAGCCGACGTACGGTCGTGTGTCGCGCTGGGGCATGATCGCCTACGCCTCCAGCCTCGACCAGGGTGGCCCGCTGGCACGCACCGCCGAAGACTGCGCCCTGCTGCTGCAAGGCATGGCCGGCTTCGACGCCAAGGATTCCACCAGCATCGATGAGCCGGTGCCGGACTACAGCGCCAGCCTCAATGGCTCGCTGCAGGGCCTGCGCATCGGCCTGCCGAAGGAATACTTCGGCGCCGGCCTCGACCCGCGCATTGCCGAACTGGTCCAGGCCAGCGTCAAGGAGCTGGAAAAGCTCGGCGCGGTGGTCAAGGAAATCAGCCTGCCGAACATGCAGCACGCCATTCCGGCGTACTACGTGATCGCCCCGGCGGAGGCCTCCTCCAACCTGTCGCGTTTCGACGGCGTGCGCTTCGGCTACCGCTGCGAGGAGCCGAAAGACCTCACCGACCTGTACAAGCGTTCCCGTGGCGAAGGCTTCGGCGCCGAAGTGCAGCGCCGCATCATGGTCGGCACCTACGCCCTGTCGGCCGGCTACTATGACGCCTACTACGTCAAGGCGCAGCAGATCCGCCGCCTGATCAAGAACGATTTCATGGCCGCCTTCAACGATGTCGACCTGATCCTCGGCCCGACCACGCCGAACCCGGCCTGGAAGCTTGGCGCCAAGAGCAGCGACCCGGTCGCCGCGTACCTGGAAGACGTCTACACCATCACCGCCAACCTGGCGGGCCTGCCCGGCCTGTCGATGCCAGCCGGCTTCGTCGATGGCCTGCCGGTCGGCGTGCAACTGCTGGCCCCGTACTTCCAGGAAGGCCGCCTGCTCAACGTCGCGCACCGTTACCAGCAAGTCACCGACTGGCACACCCGCGCCCCTAACGGCTTCTGAGGAATTCACACATGCAATGGGAAGTTGTGATCGGGCTGGAGATTCATACCCAGCTGGCCACCCAGTCGAAGATCTTCTCCGGCAGCGCCACCACCTTCGGCTCCGAGCCGAACACCCAGGCCAGCCTGGTTGACCTGGGCATGCCCGGCGTACTGCCGGTGCTGAACCAGGAAGCCGTGCGCATGGCCTGCATGTTCGGCCTGGCGATCGATGCCGAGATCGGCAAGCGCAACGTGTTCGCGCGCAAGAACTACTTCTACCCCGACCTGCCCAAGGGCTACCAGATCAGCCAGATGGACCTGCCGATCGTCGGCAAGGGCCACCTGGACATCGCCCTGGAAGACGGCACCATCAAGCGCATCGGTGTCACCCGCGCGCACCTGGAAGAAGACGCCGGCAAGAGCCTGCACGAAGACTTCAGCGGCTCCACCGGCATCGACCTCAACCGTGCCGGCACGCCGCTGCTGGAAATCGTCTCCGAGCCGGACATGCGCAGCGCCAAGGAAGCCGTGGCTTACGTCAAGGCCATCCACGCCCTGGTGCGCTACCTGGGCATCTGCGACGGCAACATGGCCGAGGGCTCGCTGCGCTGCGACTGCAACGTGTCGATCCGCCCGAAAGGCCAGGCCGAGTTCGGCACCCGCTGCGAGATCAAGAACGTCAACTCGTTCCGCTTCATCGAGCGCGCGATCAACAGCGAGATCCAGCGCCAGATCGACCTCATCGAGGACGGTGGCAAGGTGGTGCAGGAAACCCGCCTGTACGACCCGAACAAGGACGAGACCCGCTCGATGCGCAGCAAGGAGGAAGCCAACGACTACCGTTACTTCCCCGACCCGGACCTGCTGCCGGTGGTGATCGAGGACAGCTTCCTCGAAACCGTCCGCGCTGGCTTGCCGGAGCTGCCACCGCAAAAGGTCGAGCGCTTCCAGAGCCAGTACGGCCTGTCGGCCTACGACGCCAACGTACTGGCATCCAGCCGCGAACAGGCGGACTACTTCGAAGAAGTGGTGAAGATCGGTGGCGACGCCAAACTGGCCGCCAACTGGGTCATGGTCGAGCTGGGCAGCCTGCTGAACAAGCTCGGCATTGAGATCGACCAGGCGCCGGTCAGCGCCGCGCACCTGGGCGGCATGCTGCTGCGCATTCGCGACAACACCATCAGCGGCAAGATCGCCAAGACGGTGTTCGAAGCCATGGCCGCCGGTGAAGGCGATGCCGACAGCATCATCGCAAGCAAAGGCCTCAAGCAGGTTACCGACACCGGTGCGATCGACAAGATGCTCGACGAAATGCTCGCGGCCAATGCCGAACAGGTCGAACAGTACCGCGCCGCCGACGAGGCCAAGCGCGGCAAGATGTTCGGCTTCTTCGTCGGCCAGGCGATGAAGGCGTCCAAAGGCAAGGCCAACCCGGGGCAGGTGAACCAATTGCTCAAGGCCAAGCTCGAAGGGTGATTGTTTTTCCCCTGTAGCCTTGCGAGGGCTTTGCCCTCGTTCGCGGGCAAGCCCGCTCCCACAGGTATGTCGCTGTGCCTGTGGGAGCGGGCTTTGCCCGCGAAAGGGCCATATCGGAGCATCCGAATTGCTAAAACGATCCCTCACCACCCTCGCTTTCTTCTCTGTGCTGGCCGGTTGCGCCAGCCATGACATCGACCCCCGCGGTTACAACGAAACCGGCACCGCGTCCTATTACGGCTCGCGCCACCACGGCAAACGCACCGCCAGCGGCGAACCGTTCAACCAGCACGGCCTCACCGCCGCCCACCGCAGCCTGCCCTTCGGCAGCCGGGTGCTGGTTACCAACCTGGCCAACGACCGCAGCGTGGTGGTACGCATCAACGACCGTGGCCCGCACACCCGCGGCCGGTTGATCGACCTGTCACGTGCCGCAGCAGAAAAAATCGGCATGCTCCGTAGCGGAACGGCGCGCGTCCGGGTACAAGGTCTGAGCGACTGACCTGACACCCGCCCTGACTGGAGCCCGACCATTTTCGACCTGGCCACCCTCCCCACCTTCAGCCTGCTGCAAATGGGCGTTGCCCTGCTGCTGCTGATCGCCGGAGCTGAACTGCTGGTGCGCGCGGCGCTGCGCCTGGCCGGGCGCCTGCGCGTGCGGCCATTGATCATCGGCCTGAGCCTGGTGGCCTTCGGCAGTACCGCACCGCAACTGACCGTGAGCCTGCAGGCCGCCTACCAGGGTGCGCCCGACGTGGCCGTGGGCAGCGTGATCGGCAGCAATATCTTCAACGTGCTGGTCATCCTCGGCCTGGCGGCGCTGATCATCCCCTTGCGGGTGTCGCGCCAACTGGTGCGTCTGGACATCCCGCTGATGATTGCCGCCAGCGGCCTGGTCTATGCACTCTGTGCCAATGGCCATCTTGGCCGGTTCGAAGGCTTGTTGTTGCTGCTCGCCCTGGCGGGCTACCTGGCCATGCTGTGGCACCAGTCACGCAACTATGCGCGCACCTACCCTGCGCCAGATGCCGGGGCAGCCAGCGCCGGGCGCTTCTGGTCCGGGACACTGCTACAGGTGCTGTTCGGCCTTGGCCTGCTGAGCCTGGCCGGCCACCTGCTGCTGGAAGCTGCCATTGAAGTGGCTACTGATCTGGGCCTGTCCGAACGTGTCATCGGCCTGACCGTGGTCGCGGTATGCACATCGCTGCCTGAGCTTGCCGCCGCGCTGATCGCCGCCATTCGGGGTGAACGGGAAATTGCGGTCGGCACGGTGATCGGCAGCAACCTGTTCAACCTGCTGGCAGTACTCGGCCTGACCGCGCTGGTCACCCCCGAGCCACTGACCATCTCGCCCAATGCACTGGCCTTCGACCTGCCAGTGATGCTTGGCGTCGCCGCGCTGAGCTTGCCGGTGTTCTACTCCGGTTATCGCATCACCCGCGCCGAGGGGCTGGTGTTCCTCTGCCTGTACCTGGTCTACGGCCTGCATGTGGCGGCCTTTACCATGGGCATGCCGCTGGCCGGCCGCCTGGAGCGGTTGATGCTGTTCTACGTTCTGCCGGTGCTCGTGGTGGTGCTGTTGTTCACCACCGTTCGTGCCTGGCGCCGCCAACACTAAGGAAAACAACATGGCTGAGAGCAACAAGACCGGCGAACAGATTCGCCGCCAGGTGATGGGCGATGCCTTCGTCGACCGAGCCCTGGGCAATGCCACCGACTTTACCCAGCCGCTGCAGGACTTCGTCAATGAGCATGCCTGGGGCAGTGTCTGGGCACGTGACGGGCTGCCGCTGAAAACCCGCAGCCTGATTACCCTGGCCACGCTGACGGCGCTCAAGTGCCCACAGGAGCTCAAGGGGCATGTGCGCGGGGCATTGAACAATGGCTGTACGGTAGAGGAGATTCGCGAAGCGCTGCTGCATTGCGCAGTCTATGCGGGGGTGCCGGCGGCGATCGATGCGTTCAGGGCCGCGCAGGAAGTCATCGACAGCTATCAAGCCTGATTCAGCCTTTTCAGGCCCGGCCTCTTCGCGGGCAAACCCGCTCCCACAGGTACAGTGCAGAACCTGTGGGAGCGGGTTTACCCGCGAAAAGGCCGGGCCTGTCTTACTTACAGGGCCTGGCGAGCCTTCTTCAGCTTGAAGGCCACCCATAGCAGCGCAATCCAACCCGGAATGAGCAGCACCGAGATGCGAATCGGCGGGGTCAGGTACATCACCACCAGAATCAGCACGATGAACGCCAGGCACAGGTAGTTGGTCAGCGGGTGCCCCCAGCTCTGGTAGAACGGGGTAATGCCCGCCGCCAGCTTGGCCTTGCGGAATTTCAGGTGGGTAATGCTGATGCTGGCCCAGTTGATCACCAGCGCCGACACCGCCAACGCCATCAGCAGCCCGAACGCCTCACCAGGCATCATGTAGTTGATCAGCACGCACATGCCGGTTGCAAAGGCCGAAACGCCCAACGCCGTCAGTGGCACGCCGCTGCGGCTGACCTTGAGCAGCTGACGCGGTGCATCCCCCTGGCTGGCCAGGCCGAACAGCATGCGGCTGTTGGCATAAACGCAGCTGTTGTACACCGACAGCGCCGCGGTCAGCACCACGATGTTGAGGATGGTCGCCACCAGGTCGCTGTCCAGTTCGTGGAAGATCATCACGAACGGGCTGCCGCCCTGCACCACTTTCTGCCAGGGGTACAGCGACAGCAGCACGGCCAGGGCGCCGATGTAGAAGATCAGGATGCGGTACACCACCTGATTGGTCGCCTTGGGGATGCTCTGGCGCGGATTGTCGGCCTCGGCTGCAGTGATGCCGACCAGCTCCAGGCCACCGAACGAGAACATGATCACCGCCAGCGCCATCACCAGCCCGGTCACGCCATTGGGGAAGAACCCGCCGTATTGCCACAGGTTGGCCACACTGGCATCCGCGCCGCCATGTCCGCTGGCCAGCATCCAGGCGCCAAAGCCGATCATGCTGACGATCGCCACCACCTTGACCAGGGCGAACCAGAACTCCATCTCGCCGTAGACCCTCACCTGGGTCAGGTTGATCAGGTTGATCACCACGAAGAAGATCGCCGCCGTGGCCCAGGTCGGGAATTCCGGCCACCAGTACTGCACATAGATGCCCACGGCCGTGAGTTCGGCCATGCCAACCAGCACGTACACCACCCAGTAGTTCCAACCGGAGACGAACCCGGCGAACTCGCTCCAGTATTGGTGGGCGAAGTGGCTGAAACTGCCGGCGACCGGCTCCTCGACCACCATTTCACCCAGTTGGCGCATGATGAAGAAGGCCATCAGGCCAGCGATGGCGTAACCCAGCAAAACGGAGGGGCCGGCCAGCTGGATGGTCTGGGCGATGCCCAGGAACAGCCCGGTGCCAACGGCACCACCCAGCGCGATCAGCTGGATATGGCGATTCTTCAGCCCGCGCTTCAACGGCTCGGGCGTGCTCTGGTCTTGCATGAAGTGTCCTTTGGCTCAGTGAGGCAGTGTTGTTTCTGTTGTTTTGCAGTCAAGGATCTAGATCCATCCGCCCCACTGCAAGATGAAAATACCAATATTGGTGGTGATCGCCGCCATTAGCGTGGTGATCACGATGATCGACGCCGCCAGTTCATGGTTGCCGTTGGCGGCGCGGGCCATGACGTAGCTGGCCGCTGCGGTCGGGCTGCCAATGTACAGGAACAGGATACCCAGCTCGGCGCCACGGAAGCCGCACAACCATGCACCCAGGGTGCCGATCAGCGGCAGCCAGACCATCTTCACCAGGCTGGCATCGATGGCCAGCTTGCCGCTGTCGCGCAGCGCCGCCAGCGACAGGGTACCGCCGATACAGATCAGCGCCAGCGGCAAGGTCATCTGCGCCAGGTAGTCACCCGAAGTCAGCAGCCAGTTGGGCAGTGGCACCTGGCCGTAAGCCATCGGCGTGGCCACCAGCACGCTGATGATCAGCGGGTTGCTGAGGATGCTCTTGCAGATGCTCCAGGGGTCGGACTTGAGGTCCGGACTGTACACCGCCAGCACCACCGCCGACAGCGAGTTGTACATGAGGATCACCAGGCCGGCGAGCACCGCCCCCAGGGAGATGCCGTAGTCGCCATAGAGGCTGGCGGCCAGGGCCAGGCCGATCACGCCGTTGTTGCCGCGGAACGCACCCTGGGTGTAGATGCCGCGGTCAGCCAGCGGGCTGCGCCAGATGGCCACGCCCCAGGACACGGCAAAGCCGACCAGGGTGGCGGCGACGAAGTAGAGGATGACCTTGGGTTTGACTGCCGCTGTCAGGTCGGCGTGATAGATGCCGAGAAACAGCAGTGCCGGCATGCAGACGTTGAACACCAGCTGCGAGGCAACGCGGTTGAAATTGTCGTCGATCAGGTGGATGCGTTTGAGCAGCACGCCCATGAACAGCATGGCGAAGACGGGCGCCGTGATGTTCAGCGTCTGGATAAGAAGGGCGAGCATGCGCAAGCGGTCCTGATGGGGTTGCCGTTAGGCCGCTAATGATACGCCAACGCGTCAGGAAATGCGGGGATCGTGGAGGACCATATGCACGTTTCTCGATTAACCTGTGCCGGCCTTTTCGCGGGCAAGCCCGCTCCCACAGAAATATCAACAGGCCCGAAGGATGTGGCGAACCTGTGGGAGCGGGCTTGCCCCGCGAAGAAGCCAACACCGATTCAGCGGCGAACGGGGCGCTTCTGCAATTTGCGCTGCAAGGTCCGGCGGTGCATGCCCAGCGCCCGCGCGGTGGCGGAGATATTGCCCTCGTGCTCGTTCAGCACGCGCTGGATGTGCTCCCATTGCAGGCGGTCCACCGACATCGGGTTTTCCGGCACCAGGGAGTCCAGGTCGGCATGTTCCGACAGCAGTGCTGCCAGCACGTCGTCGGCGTCGGCCGGCTTGCACAGGTAGTTGCAGGCACCGCGCTTGACCGCCTCGACGGCGGTGGCGATGCTCGAGTAACCGGTCAGGATCACCACGCGCATCTCCGGGTCCAGCTCCAGCAGCTTGGGCAGCAACACCAGGCCCGAGTCGCCTTCCATCTTCAGGTCCAGCGTGGCGTAGTCCGGCAGGTCCTGCTGGGCCAGGATGAGGCCTTCCTCGGCAGAACCGGCCGTGCTCACGCGGAAACCGCGGCGGCTCATGGCGCGGGCCATGACCCGGGTGAAGGTGGCGTCATCGTCCACCAGCAGCAGGTGCGGCAGCTCTTCGCCTTCGACCTGGTTTTCTTCGCTCATCATTCATCTCCTCGCTTGCCATGGGGCAGGCGCAATTCGGTCAGGGTGCCACCCTGTTCATGACTATAGAGTTTCACCGAACCGCCCGCACGGGTCACGCTGGCTTTGCTCAAGAACAGGCCCAGGCCGAAACCTTTGCCTTTGGTCGTAATGAAGGGTTTGCCGATCGCTTCGGCGATGGCCGGCGGCACGCCGGGGCCATGGTCGCGGATGCTGATCAGAATGTCCTGGGCATCCCAGTCGAGGGTCACCTGCAGGTCATCGGGGCAGGCATCGGCGGCATTGTTCAGCAGGTTCAGCAGCGCCTGGGTCAGGTCCGGTGGCGGAGTCAGGCGCGGCACCTGGCCGTCGCGCAGGCGCTGGAAGCGATAGCTGGCCTCCGGGCGCATCAGGTGCCAGCGGTTCAACGCCTCGTCGAGCCAGGCGGTGACATCCTGCTCGACCACCGCCAGGCGGCGGTTGGCCTCAGCGGCGCGCACCAGTTGCTGCAAGGTTTCCTTGCACAGCTTGACCTGGTCCTGAAGGATCTGCAGGTCTTCCTGCAGCAGCGGGTCGGTGTGGTCCTGGCGCATTTCATTGAGCAGCACGCTCATGGTCGCCAAGGGTGTGCCCAGTTCGTGGGCGGCGCCGGCAGCCTGGGTGGCGACGGCCAGCAGCTGCTCATCACGCAGGCTTTCTTCGCGGCGCTCGGAACGCAGTTGCTCCTGGCGGCGCAGTTCTTCGGCCATGCGCGCGGCGAAGAAGGTGATCACGGCGGCGGCCAGGGCAATACTCAGCCACATGCCGTAGACCTGCATCTTGTCCCGCGCCATCGGCAGCCCCTCGAGCGGGTAGAACTGCACCAGCAGCAGGCTGTAGGCGGTCAGGGCGATGCCCGAGAGGATCAGCGAATACAGCCACGGCAAGGTCACTGCGGCAATCGCCAGCGGCACCAGGTAATAGGACACGAACGGGTTGGTCGAGCCGCCGGAGTAATATAGCAAGGCGCTGTGAATCAGCAGGTCGCAGGCCAGCTGCAGGGCGTATTCAGTTTCGGTGACCGGCAGCGACAGGCGCAGGCGCAAGGCGGTGAAGGCGCAGAGGATCGACGACAGCGCCAAGGTGGCGGCCAGCGACAGCCAGGGTAGCGGCAGCAGGTCGGTCCAGTAGGCGACGCCCACAGAGCCTGCCTGGGCGGCCAGGACCAGAACGCGAATGACAGTCAGGCGCCAGAGGTTCTGGCGTGTTGCGGATAACGGTTGTGCGGCGGCGAGCATGCGCTCTCCCGATGAGTGCTCAATCGGCTGAAGTATACCGAAGCCGGGCGCCCCGCTGCAGCGATGCGGCAAAGCGCCACACTTTGTCACAAGTTAATAGTGGCACTTTTGAACCCACTACACTGCTCCGGGTCTGATGGGCCATGCGTGGAATGGATGGCCAGACCCCACGCCCACTATTGCCAAGGAGTAACACATGCACATCCCACGTCGCGGCGCGGCCCTGATCCTCTCCTGCGGCCTGCTCGCCAGCCTGCCGGCACTGGCGGCCGACGAGCCGCGCTTCAACCAGGTATCGCTGCGCGCCGAAGTCAGCAAGGAAGTGGCACGTGACCTGATGGTCGTGACCCTCTATAGCGAAGCGCAGAATACCGACCCAGGCAAGCTCGCCAAGCAGATCACCGAAACCATGAACAAGGCCGTGCAGCAGGCTCGCCAGGTCAAGGACGTGAAGATCAGCCAGGGCAGCCGTAACAGCTACCCGGTTTATGACAGCAAGGGCCAGAAGATCACCGGCTGGCGCGAACGCGCCGAGCTGCGCCTGGAAGGCGCCGACTTCCCGGCCCTGTCCCAGCTCACCGCAGACCTGCTGCAGGACCTGAAGATGGGTGGCATGGACTTCTCGATTGCCCCGGCCACGCGCAAGGCCAGCGAGGATGAGCTGCTCAAGGACGCGGTGAATGCGTTCAAGGCCCGTGCGCAGCTGGCCACCGAGGCGCTGGGGGGCAAGGGCTATAAAGTGGTCAGCCTGAACCTGAACAGTTCCGGGTATCCGCGCCCTTACCTGCGCAGCGCCCCAATGGCGATGAAGGCCATGGCGGCCGATGAAGCGGCGCCGGCGCCGGATATCGAGGCCGGCACCAGCGAAGTCAGCATGAATGCTGATGGCCTGATCGAAGTGCAGATGCCTTAAGCCGATAAGCAGTACCTGTGGGAGCGGGCTTGCCCGCGAAAAAGGCGACACGTTGCCTGGCACCGGCTTTGCCGGTGTTCGCGGGCAAGCCCGCTCCCACAGGAACCACGGGTGAAATTCCCGAAACAGAGAAATTTCCTACGCACCATATAGGTGCTTCCTACACACTCCCCCGCCCCGAAATATCCCGCAAAAAGCCATCATTTCGCCTGCGCAAACGTTCAACTTCGCTGAAAGTTATACGAATGCGACATTCATGTACGCTCGTACTACTTTTCTGACGCCAACTATCCTTGTGCCTGTTGCATTGGGAATACCCCCTGCATAAGTATCCGCAGGTCGGCTCACGAGGCCACCTCAAAATCAAAAATGACAACAATGAGGCCACCATGCTCAAACACGCAGTCATTCCGTTCCTGCTAGGTGCAGGCTTGCTCGCTGGCGCTCCGCTGGCCCACGCCGCGTCCAACCTGGTGTTCTGCTCCGAAGGCAGCCCGGCCGGCTTCGACCCGGGGCAATACACCACCGGAACCGACTTCGACGCCTCGGCCGAGACCGTTTTCAACCGCCTGACCCAGTTCGAGCGCGGTGGCACCGCGGTCATCCCGGGCCTTGCGACCAAGTGGGACGTGGCTGAGGACGGCAAGACATATACCTTCCACCTGCGTGAAGGGGTCAAGTTCCACACCACCGACTACTTCAAGCCGACCCGCGAATTCAACGCCGACGACGTGCTGTTCACCTTCAACCGCATGCTCGACAAGAACCACCCCTTCCGTAAGGCCTACCCCACCGAATTCCCGTACTTCACCGACATGGGCATGGACAAGAACATCGCCAAGGTGGAGAAACTCGACGATCACACGGTGAAGTTCACCCTCAATGAAGTGGACGCCGCGTTCATCCAGAACCTGGCCATGAGCTTCGCCTCCATCCAGTCCGCCGAGTACGCCGACCAGTTGCTCAAGGACGGCAAGGCCGCCGACATCAACCAGAAGCCGATCGGTACTGGCCCATTCGTGTTCAGCAAGTACCAGAAAGACGCGCAGATCCGCTTCAAGGGCAACAAGGACTACTGGAAGCCCGAGGACGTGAAGATCGACAACCTGATCTTCGCCATCACCACCGACGCCTCGGTGCGCATGCAGAAGCTGAAGAAGAACGAGTGCCAGGTCACCCTGTTCCCGCGCCCGGCCGACATCGAGCCGCTGAAGGCCGACAAGAACCTGCAGATGCCGCAACAGGCCGGCTTCAACCTCGGCTACATCGCCTACAACGTGATGGACAAGATCAAGGGCAGCAACGAGCCTAACCCGATGGCCAAGCTTGAAGTGCGCCAGGCCCTGGACATGGCCGTCGACAAGAAGAAGATCATCGAATCGGTCTACCAGGGCGCCGGCCAGCTCGCCGTCAACGGCATGCCACCGACCCAGTGGTCCTACGACACCAGCATCAAGGATGCGCCGTACGACCCGGAAAAGGCCAAGGAACTGCTCAAGAAAGCCGGCGTCAAGGAAGGCACCGAGATCACCCTGTGGGCAATGCCCGTACAGCGCCCATACAACCCCAACGCCAAGCTGATGGCCGAGATGCTGCAATCGGACTGGGCGAAGATCGGCATCAAGGCCAAGATCGTCAGCTACGAGTGGGGCGAGTACATCAAGCGGTCCAAAGGCGGCGAACAGGGCGCCATGCTGATTGGCTGGAGTGGCGACAACGGTGACCCGGACAACTGGCTCGGCACCCTCTACGGTTGCGACGCCATCGACGGCAACAACTTCTCCAAGTGGTGCTACAAGCCCTACGACGACCTGATCAAGCAGGCCAAGGCCACCTCCGACCAGGGCAAGCGTACCGAGCTGTACCAGAAGGCCCAGCACATCCTCAAGGAGCAGGTGCCTATCACCCCGATCGCCCACTCCACGGTCTACCAGCCGATGAGCGCCAAGGTGAAGGACTTCAAGATCAGCCCATTCGCGTTGAACGCCTTCTACGGCGTCAGCGTGGACAAATAGGGTAGGTCCCGGCCCCCCCCGATCGACGGCGGAGGCCTCCTCACCACCATCAAGCATCTCGTGCCCACTCCGACGCTATCCGCGACGGAGTCGGCAAACTGTTGCCGTCATTCGTACCCCGAAGCGGCGTAAACAGCTGGAAAAGGAACCGCCATGCGCCACGTCACTCGCCTTTCGACCCTACTGGCCCTCGGCCTGCTGAGCCAGGCCCCTGCCCTTCAGGCCAAGAACCTGGTGTTCTGCTCCGAAGGCAGCCCGGCCGGCTTCGACACCGCCCAGTACACCAGCGCCACCGACAACGATGCCGCCGAACCGATCTACAACCGCCTGGTGGAATTCGAACGCGGCGGCACCGCCGTGCACCCGGCGCTGGCGACGAAATGGGAAGTCTCCGACGATGGCCTGCGCTACACCTTCCACCTGCGCGAGGGCGTGAAGTTTCACGCCAACAAGGCCTTCACGCCAAGCCGTGACTTCAACGCCGACGATGTGCTGTTCACCTTCAACCGCATGCTCGACAAGGACCAGCCATTCCGTAAGGCCTACCCCACCGAATTCCCCTACTTCGTCAGCATGGGCCTGGACAAGAACATCGCCCGGGTCGAGAAAACCGGCCCGATGACCGTGGTGTTCAGCCTGAACAAGGTCGACGCCGCATTCATCCAGAACCTGGCGATGAGCTTCGCCTCGATACTCTCTGCTGAATACGCCGAGCAGCTGCTGGCCAGCGGGCGCCCCAGCGACATCAACCAGCAACCGATCGGCACCGGGCCGTTCGTGTTCCAGCGTTACCAGAAGGACTCGCAGATCCGCTTCAAGGGCAACAAGGATTACTGGGCGCCAGATGAAGTGAAGATCGACAACCTGGTGTTCTCGATCAACACCGACCCGTCGGTACGCATTCAGAAACTGCGCCGCAATGAATGCCAGGTCACCTTGCACCCGCGCCCGGCCGACCTGCCGGCGCTCAAGGCCGACGGCAAGCTGCAGGTCATGCAGCAGCCGGGCTTCAACCTTGGCTACATCGCCTACAACACCCAGCACCCACCGTTCGACCGCCTGGAAGTGCGCCAGGCCATGGACATGGCGGTGAACAAGCAGGCCATTCTCCAGGCGGTGTATCAGGACTCCGGCCAGCTGGCAGTCAATGCCATGCCGCCGACCCAATGGTCCTATGACAGCAGCCTCAAGGACGCGCCCTTCGATCCGGAGAAGGCCAAGCAGCTGCTGCAGCAAGCCGGGGTCAAGCCAGGCACCGAGATCACCCTGTGGGCGATGCCCGTGCAGCGCCCGTACAACCCCAACGCCAAACTGATGGCCGAGATGCTGCAGTCCGACTGGAACAAGCTCGGCTTCAAGGTGCGCATCGTCAGCTACGAATGGGGCGAATACCTCAAGCGCATGAAGAGCGGCGAGCACGACATCGCTCTGATCGGCTGGACCGGCGACAACGGTGACCCGGACAACTGGCTCGGCACCCTCTACAACTGCGACGCCATCGGCAGCAACAACTATTCGCTGTGGTGCGACCCGCAGTACGACAGCCTGGTCAAGCAGGCCAAGCAGGTCACCGACCGCGAGCAGCGCACGGCGCTATACCAGCAGGCCCAGCAGCGCCTCAAGCAGCAAGTGCCGATCACCCCGGTGGCGCATTCCACGGTGAACCAGCCGCTGAGCATCAAGGTGGCCGATTTCAAGGTCAGCCCGTTCGGGCGCAATAACTTTTCCGGTGTGAGTGTTGATTGAGCAATAGCCCTTACCGGCCTCTTCGCGGGACGAGCCCGCTCCCACAGGCACAGCACAAGCTTGCAGATCTCAGGAAATCTGTGGGAGCGGGCTTGCCCCGCGAAAGGGCCGGCACAGCCAACACAACGCCCCGATTTTGCCCGGTAACCCCGGGCAACCCTGGCAACACCGCAGCAAGCAACCCGGCCCACAAGGCCAGGTGATAACTAAAAGAACAGAAAGGGAGCTTTAACCTTGAGACTATTCACCTTGACCGCTTTGGCCTTATCCATCGGCACCTTTTCCGCCGTGACAGAGGCCGACACCCAGAGCCAGGACTATGTCCCGTTCAGCCTCAAATCCAGCAGCGAACAGGATCAGGCCAACGGCTTCATCGACGGCCAGAGCCTGTCCGGCAGCACCCGCAACTGGTACGCCCACGAACGCGCCACCCGCGCACCACTGTGGAAGTACTACAAGGGCGACGGCACCCGCCACGACACCCACAGCCGCGACAACTGGGTGCAGGGCACCATCCTCAACTACAGTTCGGGTTTCACCCAGGGCACCGTCGGCTTTGCCGTCGAGGCCGCCGGCTACAACGCCATCGCTCTGCAGCAGGGCCGCGCCGCAATCGCCGGGCCGAACAACCGAACGCTCACCCACAGCGACGGCGACCCGGTCGGCCAGTGGAGCAAGATGGGCCTGGCCAACGTCAAGGCACGTGTCTCCAACACCACCCTCACCGTCGGCCGCCAGTCGGTGGATACGCCGATGATCGCCTACATCGGCAACCGTGCGCTGCCGTCGAGCTTCCAGGGCGCGTTCCTGCACAGCGCCGAGTTCGACAACCTGTCGATCGACCTGGGCACCTTCGACCGCGTTTCGCCACGTACCGAACAAAGCCTGAGCAAGTTCCGCAGCGAGTACGGCGCCACTGGCGTCGAGACCGACCGCGCCAGCACCGCCGGGGTCAACTACCAGCCGTTCAAGAGCCTGACCACCAGCCTGTACGCCACCAAGGTCGACGACTTCTGGAACCAGTACTACTTCGGCGCCAACCACGTACTCGGCGACAACGCCGTGCTCGCCCTGACCACCGGCCTGAACTACTACAAGACCGTGGACGAAGGCAGCAAGAAGATGGGTGAGATCGACAACGACACCTACAGCCTGTCGTTCGGCCTGACCCACCAGGCGCACACCCTCACCGCGTCCTGGCAGCAGGTCAACGGCAACGAGTACTTCGACTACCTGCACGAAACCAACGGCATCTACCTGGCCAACTCGCTGCTGTCGGACTTCAACGGCCCCAACGAGAAGTCCCTGCAGCTTTCCTACGTGCTGAACATGGCGCCGTACGGCGTGCCGGGCCTCAAGTTCAACCTGTACAACGCCCGCGGCTGGGGCATCGACGGCACCCACTACCGGGGCACCGCCTATGACGTGAACGGCCTGGACGGCGAAACCCACTACGAGTGGGGCATCGGCACCAGTTACGCGGTGCAGAGCGGGCCGTTCAAGGACACCAGCATCCGTGCCACCTACACCGCGCACCGCGCCAGCAAGGCCCAGGCCGATGGCAGCCTGGACGAGTTCCGCGTGGTCACCACCATTCCATTCAACATTCTCTGACCGATGGCGCCACGGCCCGCTTCAACCCGGGCCGTGGCGGCTACGCTGGAATCAATGCATGCAGGGAGTTTCCATGACATCGCTACCGCTCCGCGCTGCCCTGGCAGCGGTCATCCTGGGCGCCGCTGGCAACCTCGCGGCCAAACCGCTGGTGGTCTGCACCGAAGCCAGCCCGGAAGGCTTCGACATCGTCCAGTACACCACTGCGGTCACCGCCGATGCTTCGGCCGAGACGGTGTTCAACCGCCTGGTCGACTTCAAGCCCGGCACCACCGAAATTCAGCCGGCCCTGGCCGAACGCTGGGACATTTCGCCCGACGGCCTGACCTACACCTTCCACCTGCGCCAAGGGGTCAAGTTCCACACCACCGAGTACTTCACGCCGACCCGCGCGTTCAACGCCGATGACGTGCTGTGGAGCCTGAACCGCCAGCTCGACCCGAACCACCCTTGGCACGCCAAGACCAGTGTCGGCTACCCGTACTTCGAAAGCATGGCCTTCAAGGACCTGCTCAAGTCGGTAACCAAGACCGACGACCACACCGTGGTGATCACCCTCACCCGCCCGGAAGCGCCATTCCTGCGCGACATGGCCATGGCCTTCACCTCGATCTACTCCGCCGAATATGGCGACCAGCTGCTCAAGGCGGGCAAGACCGGCGACCTCAACAGCAAGCCGATCGGCACCGGCCCGTTCATCTTCCAGCGCTACAACAAGGACGCCCAGGTTCGCTACAAGCCCAACCCGGACTACTTCCGTGGCAAGCCGCCTGCCGACGCGCTGATCTTCGCCATCGCCACCGACAGCAACGTGCGCCTGCAGAAGCTGCGTGCCAACGAGTGCCAGGTGGCGCTGTACCCCAAGCCCGATGACGTACCGTTGATCAAGCAAGATCCGAAACTCAAGGTCGACGAAATCGAAGCCCTGGTCACCGGCTACATCTCGATGAATACCGAACACAAGTACCTGAGCGACGTGCGCGTGCGCAAAGCCATCAACATGGCCTTCGACCGCCAGACTCACGTCGACCAGCTGTTCGGCAAGGGCAACGCGCTGGTCGGCGTGAACCCGTATCCGCCGACCATGATCGGCTACAACACCGAGAACAAGAACCCGCCCCGCGACCTGGCCAAGGCCCGCGAGCTGCTCAAGCAGGCCGGCGTGCCGGAAGGCGCGGTGATCACCCTGTTCACCCGCAATGGCGGCGGCCCGACCAACCCCAACCCGCGCCTGTCCGCCGAGATGCTGCAGGCTGACCTCAAGCAGATCGGCCTGAAGCTGGATATCCGCGTGATGGAATGGGCCGAAATGCTGCGCCGCGCCAAGAAGGGCGAGGCCGACCTTGTGTCCACCGGCTGGGCCGGCGACAACGGAGACCCGGACAATTTCCTCAGCCCGCTGCTTAGCTGCGACGCCGCCAAAAGCGGCGAGAACTATGCACGCTGGTGCAATGCCAAATTCCAGGAACTGATCACCCGCGCCCGCGAAGTGATCGACAACGACGAACGCGCCAGGCTCTATGCCGAGGCTTTGAAGGTGTACGATGACGATCAACCCTGGATCAGCATGGCCCATCCGAAGATGTTCACCGCCATGCGTGACAACGTGGAGGGCTACGTGATCAACCCTCTGACCAACAACAACTTCGCCACCACCAAGGTGAAGTAGAACAACAACGATCGCCGGGATCCCGCACGGGCACCGGCGACACTGCGTGACCTGCTGATGAGGTAACCCCGACAATGTTGAGTTTTATTGCCCGGCGCCTGGGCCTGCTGATACCGACCTTCTTCGGTATCACCTTGCTGACCTTCGCGCTCATACGCCTGATCCCCGGCGACCCGGTGGAAGTGATGATGGGCGAACGCAGGGTCGACCCCGAAATGCACGCCCAGGCCATGGAGCGCCTGGGCCTGAACAAGCCGCTGCCAGTCCAGTACCTGGACTATGTCGGCAAGCTGGCCCACGGCGACCTGGGTGAATCGCTGCGCACCCGCGAGAGCGTGTGGACCGAGTTCCTCACCCTGTTCCCCGCCACCCTGGAACTGGCCCTCGCCGCCTTGCTGTTCGCCGGCGTCGTCGGCCTGCTGGCCGGGGTGATCGCCGCACTCAAGCGGGGGTCGCTGTTCGACCACGGGGTGATGGGCATCTCCCTGGCCGGCTATTCCATGCCGATCTTCTGGTGGGGCCTGATCCTGATCATGTTCTTCTCGGTGAGCCTGGGCTGGACCCCGGTTTCCGGGCGCATCGACCTGCTCTACGACATCGAGCCGAAAACCGGTTTCATGCTCATCGACACCCTGCTCAGCGACGAGGAAGGCGCATTCAAGGATGCGGTGATGCACCTGATCCTGCCAGCCATAGTGCTCGGCACCATCCCGCTGGCGGTGATCGCCCGCATGACCCGGTCGTCGATGCTCGAAGTGCTGCGCGAGGATTACATCCGCACCGCCCGCGCCAAGGGCCTGTCGCCGGCCCGCGTGGTCTTCGTGCACGGCCTGCGCAACGCGTTGATCCCGGTGCTGACGGTGTTCGGCCTGCAGGTCGGCACGCTGCTGGCCGGTGCCGTACTGACCGAAACCATCTTCTCCTGGCCGGGCATCGGCAAATGGCTGATCGAAGCCATCGGCGCCCGTGACTACCCCGTGGTCCAGAACGGCATCCTGTTGATCGCCTGCCTGGTGATCCTGGTCAACTTCGTCGTGGATATCCTCTACGGCCTGGCCAACCCACGCATCCGTCATCAGCGCTGAGGCCTTCGCCATGACTAGCCCGATTCCGAAATCCGTCACACCGGCCAGCCCGGTGGACCAGAGCCTGCTCTACCCCTCACCCTACAAAGAATTCTGGCACGCCTTCTCGCGCAACAAGGGCGCGGTAATGGGCCTGGCCTTCATGTGCCTGGTGGTGTTCTGCGCGCTGTTCGCGCCGTGGGTCGCCCCACATGACCCGAGCGAGCAGTACCGCGACTTCCTGCTGACCCCGCCAGTGTGGCTCGAAGGCGGCAACTGGCAGTTCATCCTCGGCACCGACGAACTGGGCCGCGACCTGCTGTCGCGGCTGATCCAGGGCGCGCGGCTGTCGCTGCTGATCGGCCTGTCGTCGGTGGTGATGTCGCTGATCCCAGGGATCCTGCTGGGCCTGCTGGCCGGCTTCTTCCCGCAGGTGCTCGGCCCCTCGATCATGCGCCTGATGGACGTGATGCTGGCGCTGCCGTCACTGCTGCTGGCCGTGGCCATCGTCGCCATCCTCGGCCCAGGCCTGATCAACACGGTGATCGCCATCGCCATCGTTTCCTTGCCCTCCTACGTGCGCCTGACCCGCGCCGCAGTGATGGGCGAACTGAACCGCGACTACGTCACCGCCGCACGCCTGGCCGGTGCCGGGCTGCCACGGCTGATGTTCGTCACCGTGCTGCCCAACTGCATGGCGCCGCTGATCGTGCAGGCAACCTTGAGTTTCTCCTCGGCGATCCTCGACGCCGCCGCGCTGGGCTTCCTCGGCCTCGGTGTGCAACCGCCAACCCCCGAGTGGGGGACCATGCTGGCCTCGGCCCGTGACTACATCGAGCGCGCCTGGTGGGTGGTGAGCCTGCCCGGCCTGACCATTCTGCTCAGTGTGCTGGCAATCAACCTGATGGGCGACGGCCTGCGCGATGCGCTGGACCCGAAACTCAAGAACGCCGCCTGAGGAGAACGCCATGTCACTGTTGCAGATCAACAACCTGAATGTGCGCTTCGGCGACGCCAATGCAGTCCCTGTGGTCGACGGCCTGGACCTGACGGTGGAGGCTGGCGAGATCCTGGCCATCGTCGGCGAGTCCGGCTCAGGCAAGTCCGTCACCATGATGGCCCTGATGGGCCTGATCGACGCCCCGGGGCGCATCACTGCCGATGCGCTCACCTTCGACGGCACCGACATGCTCAAGCTCAGCCCCCGCCTGCGGCGCAAGGTGGTGGGCAAGGACATCGCCATGGTCTTCCAGGACCCGATGACCGCACTCAACCCAAGCTACACCGTGGGCTACCAGATCGAAGAAGTGCTGCGCCAACACCTGGGCCTGAAAGGCAAGGCCGCGCGCCAGCGTGCCCTGGAGCTGCTGAAGAAAGTCGAGATCCCGGCTGCGGAAAGCCGCCTGGATGCCTACCCGCACCAGCTGTCCGGCGGCATGAGCCAGCGCGTGGCGATCGCCATGGCCATCGCCGGCGAACCCAAGCTGCTGATCGCCGACGAACCGACCACCGCGCTGGACGTGACCATCCAGGCGCAGATCATGGAGCTGCTGGTCAACTTGCAGAAAGAGCGCAACATGGCGCTGATCCTGATCACCCACGACCTGGCCGTGGTCGCCGAAACCGCCAGGCGCGTGTGCGTGATGTACGCCGGCCAGGCCGTGGAAGTCGGCCAGGTGCCGGAGCTGTTCGACGTGCCTGCCCACCCTTACAGCGAAGCGCTGCTGGCGGCGATCCCTGAGCACAGCGTCGGCGCCGAGCGCCTGGCTACCCTGCCCGGCATCGTCCCCGGCCGCTATGACCGCCCGGCTGGCTGCCTGCTGTCACCGCGCTGCCCGTACGTGCAGGACAACTGCCGGCACCAGCGCCCGCCCCTCGACCCACAGGCACACAGCCTGGTGCGTTGTTTCTACCCGCTGAACCAGGAGGTGGCGTGATGGCCGTCGTTCTCACTGCCCGGGAGCTGACCCGGCATTACGAAGTCTCCCGCGGGCTGTTCAAGGGCCACGCCCTGGTGCGCGCGCTCAATGGTGTGTCGTTCGAACTGGAGGCCGGCAAGACCCTGGCCGTGGTCGGTGAGTCCGGCTGTGGCAAGTCGACCCTGGCCCGTGCCTTGACGCTGATCGAAGAACCGTCTTCCGGCTCGCTGCAGATCGCCGGCACCGAGGTCAAGGGCGCCAGCAAGGCCGAGCGCAAGCAACTGCGCCGCGACGTGCAGATGGTGTTCCAAAGCCCCTACGCCTCGCTCAACCCACGGCAGAAGATCGGTGATCAGCTGGCGGAGCCGCTGCTGATCAACACCTCGCTGAGCAAGGCCGAGCGGCGCGAGAAAGTGCAGAAGATGATGGAGCAGGTCGGCTTGCGCCCCGAGCATTACCAGCGCTACCCGCACATGTTCTCCGGCGGCCAGCGCCAGCGCATCGCACTGGCCCGGGCGATGATGCTGCAGCCCAAGGTGCTGGTGGCGGACGAGCCAACCTCGGCACTGGACGTGTCGATCCAGGCCCAGGTGCTGAACCTGTTCATGGATTTGCAGAAAGAGTTCAACACCGCCTACGTGTTCATCTCGCACAACCTGGCGGTGGTGCGGCATGTGGCCGATCAGGTGCTGGTCATGTACCTGGGGCGGCCGGCGGAGATGGGGCCTAAGGCGGATATCTACGAGAAGCCGCTGCATCCCTATACACAGGCGCTGCTGTCGGCGACGCCGGCGATCCACCCAGATCCGCTGAAGCCGAAGATCCGCATTGCCGGGGAGCTGCCCAACCCGCTGAATCCACCAGATGGCTGTGCGTTCCACAAGCGTTGCCCGTATGCGACAGAGCGGTGTGCCAAGGAAGTGCCGGCGCTGCGGCAAGTGAGTACGCGGCAGGTGGCCTGCCACTATGCGGAGCAGTTCCTCTAGTTCGGTATGAGCTTCTTCGCGGGTAAACCCGCTCCCACAGGTGTTTCACAGCATTCGAAATCTGTGCGGTCCCTGTGGGAGCGGGTTTATCGAGGCGTCGAACCGGCGCGAAGGGCCGCACAGCGGCGCAAAAAATCTCAATGCATAAAGAACCAGATCAGGATGATCACCGGAATCGGCACTCCAATCATCCACAGCAGTATCGAGCGCATGGCCTTTCTCCTTGTTCGGTGGTAACAGGAAAGGTGCACTCCCCATGCCAGCTGTATCAAAAAATTACGCTCATAAGAATCAACGCCTTACCGCTAAAGCCGCTTGCCCGAACCGTGCAATATGCAGGATCCGCCCCCTTGCACCTGGGTGTTCTGCAATGCACTATCAGGCCCATGACCGCCATCACCCTCCCCGACGGCCCCGAGCAGACCCCGCTGACCGCCGACACCGTGCTGCGCTACCACCTGTGCTGGAAGCACCGTGACCTCGACGGCGTAATCGCGCTCTACCACCCCGACATCCAGTACCACGACTTCTTCCAGAACCGCGTGCTCGGCTACCTCGAGCTGCGCGACTACGTGCGCGCCTGCCTGCCCCATGAAGCCGGCGAGGACATCGTCCATAGCGACCGTATCCGCGTCGACGGTTGCACCGCCTTCATCCAGTACCAGGTCACGGTGCAAGGTGGCGACGGGCTGGTGGCGTTCCAGTCCAGCGAAGCGATCACCGTCAAGGACGGGCTGATCTGGCGGGTCAACGAATACGCCACTCTGGTTCGCCAGAATGGTAACGGCCTGGCCAGCAGCGGCCCACGCCCGGCCACCAGCCGCCTGGGCCTGTCGCCAAGGCAGCTGTCGACCATGGCCCAGGACCTGGAGCACTACTTCCAGCGCCAGCGCCCCTACCTCGATCCGGAACTGGACCTGCAGCAGGTGGCCGACGCCAGCGGCTACAGCCGCAACCAGATCTCCTATCTGCTCAACCAGGTGCTCGGGCAAAGCTTCTACCGCTACGTCAACCAGGCGCGCCTGCAACACCTGATGGCCAGCCTTGACGATGACAGCGTCGAAGCGACGATCGACGAGCTGGCGTTCAGCGCCGGCTTCAACTCGCTCTCGGCGTTCTACAAGTGCTTCCGCGAGCACACCGGCCTCACCCCCAAGGCCTATCTGAAGCAAATTTCCCTGCGTGCACGCACGTAAGACAGGCACTGGCAGACACCACTAGCATCGCCCACAGACCTTGACGGATGTGGAGCAAAACCCGATGCAACCCCTGCGCACGCTCAGCCTGTGGATGGACCAGCTCGACGAGCCGCTGTGCGCGCGCCCGGCCCTGCGCCAAGACCTCGAGGTCGATGTGTGCATCATCGGCGCCGGCTACACCGGGCTGTGGACCGCCTACTACCTCAAGCGCCAGGCGCCGCAACTGAACATCGCGGTGATCGAGGCCAACATCGCCGGCTTCGGCGCCTCGGGGCGCAACGGCGGCTGGTTGATGGGCAACCTACTCGGCGAAGACCGCCTGCTCGCCACCCTGTCGCCGCAGCAGCGCCGCACCAGCATCGACCTGCTGCATGGCATTCCCGATGAAGTGCACAGCGTACTGCAACGCGAGGGCATCGACTGCGACTACCGCAAAGGCGGCGTGCTGTATTGCGCCGCGCGTTACCCGGAGCAGGAACGCAGCCTGCGAGCTTACCTGGACGAGCTGTACCGCCAGGGCATGACCGAGGACGACTACCGCTGGCTGCGCCCCGAGCAACTGGACGCGCAACTGCGGGTCAGCAATGCCTACGGCGCCATCTACAGCCCGCATACCGCGACCATCCACCCGGCCAAGCTGGCCCGCGGCCTGGCGCGAGCGGTGGAGGCGCTGGGGGTAACGATCTACGAGAACACCCCGGCCATCGACTGGCAACCCGGTGAAGTGCGCTCGCCCCTGGCGCGCATCCGCTGCCAATGGATGGTACCCGCCGTTGAAGGGTACGCCGCCAGCCTGCCGCCGTTGGGCAAGCACCAGCTACCGGTGCAGAGCCTGCTGGTGGCGACCGAGCCACTGCCCGAGTCGACCTGGGAGCAGATCGGCCTCTCCCAAGGCCAAGCCTTCAGCGAAAGCAGCCGCCAGGTCACCTACGGCCAGCGCACCGCCGACAACCGCCTGGTGTTCGGTGCCCGCGGCGGCTACCGCTTCGGCGGCCGCCTGCGCGAGAACTTCAACCTCGACGAGCACGAAATCGAACTGCGTCGCTACCTGTTCAGCGAACTGTTCCCGCAGCTCAAGCACGTGCGCATCACGCATACCTGGGGCGGCAACCTGGGCATGGCACGGCGCTTCCGCCCGCATATGCTCTGCGACCGCCAGCGCGGCATCGCCCTGGCCGGCGGCTACGGCGGCGAAGGTGTCGGCGCCACCAACCTCGGCGGGCGCACGCTGGCGGCGCTGATCCTCAACCAGCACAACCTGCTGACCGCACAACCTTGGGTACTCGACAACCGTCCGGTTTCCAGCTTGGCCAGCTGGCCACCCGAGCCCTGCCGCTGGCTCGGCTACAACGCGATCATCCAGAGCTTCGTCCACGAGGACCGGACCCTCGCCAACCCCGCCAGCGCGCCTTGGAGGCGGCGCCTGGCCAGCTCCCTTGCGGACTTCATGGAAGGCTTCATGCACTGACTTCCCTTTCCCCGACACAGGATCCACCGGTCATGAGCATCACCCAGTTCAAACACACCGACAGCGCCGTGCTCGATAGCTCCAACCCGGTCGCGGTGCCACTTGGCGAACCCGTGGCAGTGACGTCGGTCACCTGCGTGGAGCGCAGCGACGGCGTCGAAACCGGCATCTGGGAGTGCACTCCCGGGCGCTGGCGGCGGCAGATCGTGCAGCAGGAGTTCTGCCATTTCATCAAGGGCCGCTGCACCTTCACCCCCGACGGTGGCGAGCCCCTGCTCATAGAAGCCGGAGATGCCCTGATGCTACCGGCCAACAGCACCGGCACCTGGGATATCCAGGAGACCGTGCGCAAGACCTACGTGCTGATTTTCTGATCCGCTGATCGCCTGCCTTCGATAACAACAGACAAAGCAAGGTAAACCCGATATGCGCACGCTCCTTCTCGCTCCCCTGATGCTGGCCGCAAGCTTCGCCAGCGCCGCCGAAACGGTGAAGATCTACAACTGGTCCAGCTACGTCGCGCCCGACACCCTGAAGAACTTCCAGCAGGCCAGCGGCATCGTACCGACCTACGACGTGTACGACAGCAACGAAACCCTCGACGGCAAGCTGATGACCGGCAACTCCGGCTACGACGTGGTGTTCCCGTCCAACCACTTCATGGCCCGGCAGATCCAGGGCAAGGCCCTGAAGCCGCTGGACAAGTCGCAGCTGCCCAACTGGCACAACCTCAACCCGGTGCTGCTCAAGGCACTGGAGGTCAATGACCCGGGCAACCAATACGGCTTTCCATACCTGTGGGGCAGCACCGGCATCGGCTACAACATCGACAAGGTCAAGGCAGTGCTCGGCGACAATGCCCCGGTGGACTCCTGGGACCTGATCTTCAAGCCCGAGTACATGAGCAAGTTGAAAAGCTGCGGCGTCGCGGTACTGGACAACGGCCCCGAACTGCTGCCAATCGCCCTGCACTACCTGGGCATGCCGCACCACAGCCAGAACCCGGCCGACTACGACAAGGCCAAGGCGTTGCTGATGCAGGTGCGGCCGTACATCAGCTACTTCCACTCCTCGAAGTACACCGGCGACCTGGCCAATGGCGACATCTGCGTGGTGGTGGGCTTCTCGGGGGATGTGCTGCAGGCGAAGAACCGCGCCGAAGAGGCGAAGAACGGGGTGAAGGTGGGGTATTCGATCCCCAAGGAAGGTGCGCCGATGTGGTTCGACATGGTCGCCATGCCGGCCGATGCGCCGGATGAGAAGGCCGGGTATGCCTACATGAACTACCTGCTGCAGCCGGAGGTGATGGCCAACATCAGCAACCACGTGCAGTACGCCAACGGCAACCTCAAGGCGGACGGGCTGGTGGAGCCGGCGATGAAGGGTAATACGATGATTTACCCGAGCGAGGACGTGATGGGCAAGCTGTATGCGCTGGAGGCGATGCCGGCCAAGATCGACCGCATCAGAACCCGGATCTGGACCAGTATCAAGGCAGGTAATTGAATTGGGGCTGCTTTGCAGCCCTTCGCGGCGGTTCGGCGCCCCGACATGCCCGCTCCCACAGATTTAGCGCCAGGTCTGAAGTTGTGCAGCCCTGTGGGAGCGGGCATGTCGGGGCGCCGAACCGCCGCGAAGGGCCGCAAAAGCGGCCCCATTTCATTCTTTAATGATGCTCGCGGGTGGCGCGGAACTTGATGTCCGGCCAGCGTTCTTCCATCAGCGCCAGGTTGACCCGGGTCGGTGCCAGGTAGGTCAGGTGGCCGCCACCGTCGATGGCCAGGTTTTCCATGGCCTTGTTCTGGAATTCCTCGAGCTTCTTCTTGTCGTCGCAACCGATCCAGCGGGCCGACCACACGGTGATCGGCTCATAGGCGCACTCGACCTTGTACTCTTCCTTCAGGCGGCTCGCGACCACGTCGAACTGCAGCACACCGACCGCACCGAGGATGATGTCGTTGCTGCGCTCGGGGAAGAACACCTGGGTCGCGCCCTCTTCGGCCAACTGCTGCAGGCCCTGACGCAGCTGCTTGGATTTCAGCGGGTCTTTCAGGCGCACGCGGCGGAACAGCTCAGGGGCGAAGTGCGGGATACCGGTGAAGCCCAGCGCCTCGCCTTCGGTGAAAGTGTCGCCGATCTGGATGGTGCCGTGGTTGTGCAGGCCGATGATGTCGCCGGCATAGGCCTCTTCCAGCTGCTCACGCTCCGAGGAGAAGAAGGTCAGCGCGTCGCCGACACGCAGGTCCTTGTTGATACGCACATGGCGCATCTTCATGCCCTTCTCGTACTTGCCCGAGCAGATACGCATGAAGGCGATGCGGTCGCGGTGTTTCGGGTCCATGTTCGCCTGGATCTTGAACACGAAGCCGGTGAACTTCTCTTCCACAGGCTCGACGGTCCGCTCGTGAGCCACGCGGCCCAGCGGGCGCGGCGCCCAGTCGACGACGGCGTCGAGCACGTGGTCGACACCAAAGTTGCCCAGTGCGGTACCGAAGAACACCGGGGTCAGCTGACCGTTGATGAACTCTTCCTGGTTGAACTCGTGGCAGGCGCCCTGCACCAGCTCCAGTTGCTCGACGAACGAATCGTACTGGTCACCCAGGTGAGCACGGGCTTCGTCCGAGTCCAGCTTCTGGATGATCTTGGCTTCGGTGCGCTCGTGGCCGTGGCCTGGGGTGTAGACCACGATGTAGTCGCCGGTCAGGTGGTACACGCCCTTGAAGTCGCGGTAGCAACCGATCGGCCAGGTGATCGGCGCGGCCTTGATCTTCAGAACGGCTTCGATCTCGTCGAGCAGTTCGATCGGGTCACGGATGTCACGGTCGAGTTTGTTGATGAAGCTGACGATCGGCGTGTCGCGCAGGCGGCACACGTCCATCAGGGCGATGGTCCGTGGCTCTACACCTTTACCGCCGTCGAGCACCATCAGCGCCGAGTCCACCGCGGTCAGGGTGCGGTAGGTGTCTTCCGAGAAGTCTTCGTGGCCGGGGGTGTCGAGCAGGTTGATCATGTGCTCGCGGTACGGGAACTGCATCACCGAGGTGGTGATGGAGATGCCGCGCTGCTTCTCCATTTCCATCCAGTCGGAGGTGGCGTGGCGGTCGGACTTGCGCGACTTCACGGTACCCGCGACGGCAATGGCCTTGCCCATCAGCAGGAGCTTCTCGGTGATGGTGGTCTTACCGGCGTCGGGGTGGGAAATGATTGCGAAAGTGCGGCGCTTCGCGACTTCGGCGGCCTGGTTGGTCATGGGAAATCGCCTGACTGGGGGATTTAAAAGGGGCGATATCATACCTGAAGTTGGGCGGGGACCAAAATTTGATCCCCGTCCGCTGGTCAATCATCGCCGTCACGCGCGTTTTGCCTGTTCCTCACAAAACCCCTCAAGCGTGACAGGTGGACGACCGGGCATATGCGCAACGAGTTCCAGAGTGCCGCCCAGTGCTTCTACATAGCTGCGAAGTGTCGAAATCAGCATGTCACTGCGCTTTTCCACTTTTGAAATGTTGCCCTGACGAATATCCAGTCGCTCAGCCAGGCCTTCTTGAGTGAATTCGAGTTGCTTACGCAATGCCTGGAGTGTCATTTCTTCGCGGATCAGCTCACGACCCAGGTGCTCCACGCGCTCCCTGCGCTCTGGGGACAATCCGTTTATGACCTCATCAAGTGTCTTGGACATCTTTCTCTCCTCCTTTCGACAGGTGGTTATCGAAACGAGCATCTGCTCGCCTGATCAACCCCTGATAGAACCTTTCCTCCCTCATCCCGGCCTTATCACCGGCCACCAGAATGATGGCATGGCGATCCGGATCGAAGGCAAATGCAACCCGCCATACCGAATTGCGCTCAGTGAACCTCAGTTCTTTCATGTTCGGATATCGAGAACCGTTAAGCGTATCGACATGAGGACGCCCAAGCGCCGGCCCTGAAGCTTGCAGTAATCGCAGATGCCCCAGCATCCGCTCCTGAGTGCTTTCATCCATATCATCGAAGTCGCTTGTGAACTCGTCACAGAATCTGATCGTCCACACCAGAAAAATACCTCCCAAGGAATATTCTCTCAAGTGATTATTGAGAAATTCAGGAAGAGAATTCTGTCGATAGGTGAAGGTTGATCGATAGCAGGTAATTCAACGCCTTGAAGTAGGATTTGCGCTTATTTTTCGTGTGAAAAATCCACCGTCCCAGTGATTAACGCTGGCCAAATGCCGCTTCAGATGGGAACCTTTCCACCCACGGAGACGTCCACTCCCCTGCAACCCGCTTCGGTTGGGGACTGGTTTCATCAGCATTTTCGGGCCCGACGGGGTTCGGCTCATGGCCTGATCGCAGCCTTCGGTTGCTTCACGCTGCTACTCGCGAACACACCACCTGCCGCCAGGACTGGCCGGCTACCAAGAAGTGTGCTCGCCGACAATACAAGGAGTCCGCCTGTGGCTAAACGCTACGGAAAAGGGCTGTTGGGATGCGCCACCGTGCTCGTCATCCTGGCCCTGCTGATCCACTGGATCGGCATCGACACGATTGCGCGTTATCGCGACGATCTTGGGTTCTACCTGCAAGCGCACCTGGTACTGGTGCTGGCTTCGATGGCGGCGGCGCTGGCCGTGGGCATCCCTGCCGGCATTGCCTTGAGTCGACCGCAACGGGTCGACAAAGCCGAGCGCTTCATGCAGTTCTTCAACGTTGGCAACACCATTCCCCCCCTGGCCGTTCTGGCCATCGCCCTGAGTATCCTCGGCATCGGCGCCGGGCCTGCGATCTTCGCGCTGTTCCTCGCCTCGCTCCTGCCCATCGTGCGCAACACCTACGAGGGTCTGAAAAACGTCCCCGCCTCGCTCAAGGAAGCCGCCACCGGCATCGGCATGACCCCGCGCCAGCAACTCTGGCAGGTGGAGTTGCCCAACGCCGTGCCGATCATCGTCGGCGGTGTGCGCGTGGCCCTGGCGCTGAACGTTGGCACCGCGCCACTGGCCTTCCTGATCGGCGCCAACAGCCTGGGCAGCCTGATCTTCCCCGGCATCGCCCTGAACAACCAGCCACAACTGCTGCTGGGTGCCGCCTGCACCGCATTGCTCGCGCTGGTGCTCGACGCGGTGGTGAGTTTCTCCAGCAAGCGCTGGCTGGAACGTGGCCTGGCTGGATAACAAGAGGGAACGTATGAACAAGAGAATCGCCTTGCTGCTGGGCGCGGCCCTGCTGTTCGCAGGATTTGCCCAGGCAGCGGAAAAACCGCTTATCCGCATCGGCGCGCGGGTGTTCACCGAACAGACCGTGCTCGCCGAAATCACCGCGCAATACCTGCGTGCCAACGGCTTCGACGTGCGCGTCACCAGCGGCCTTGGCAGCAGCATCGCGCGCCAGGCCCAGGAAACCGGGCAGCTCGACCTGATGTGGGAATACACCGGCGTGTCACTGGTGTCGTACAACCATATCGACGAGCGCATGCCCAGTGCCGAGGCCACCTACGCCAAGGTCAAGGCACTGGATGCGAAGAAGGGCCTGATCTGGCTGACTCCGTCGAAGTTCAGCAACACCTACGCACTGGGCCTGCCCAAGCAGGTCGCCGAGGCTTATCCGCAGATCAACTCGATCAGCGACCTCAACCAGGTGCTGCGTGATGAAAGCCGCCGCAACCACCTGGTGGCGCTGGACACCGAGTTCGCCAACCGCCCGGACGGCCTGGTCGGCCTGAAGCAGATGTACGACCTGCAAGTGGGCCGCGCCAACATCCGCCAGATGGATGCCGGCCTGGTCTACACCGCCATGCACAACAACCAGGTGTTCGCCGGCCTGGTGTACACCACCGACGGCCGCCTGAGCGCGTTTAACCTCAAGCTGCTGGAAGACGACAAGCACTACTTCCCCGACTACACCGCCGCCCCGGTGGTGCGCAAACAGGTGCTCGACGCCAACCCGAAACTGGCCGGCCTGCTCAAGCCACTGGCCGAGCAGCTGGATGACGAAACCATGCGCCAGCTCAATGCCAAGGTCGACGTCGAACACCAGAACCCGACCACGGTGGCCGCCGCCTTCCTGCGTGAGCACCCAATGCCTGGCGAGGTACAACCATGAACCTGCTCGACACATTCGCCCACCTCGACTGGGCCCAGGTGCTGCAGCTGACCTGGCAGCACATCATGCTGGTCGGCGTCGCCGTGGGCATGGCGATCATCGTCGGCGTGCCGCTGGGCATCCTGATGACCCGCTTCCCGGCCGTCGCCGGCCCATTGCAGGCCAGCGCCACGGTGTTGCTGACCATCCCCTCGATCGCCCTGTTCGGCCTGCTGCTGCCGTTCTACTCCAAGTTCGGCCAGGGCCTCGGGCCGCTGCCGGCGATCACGGCGGTGTTCCTCTACTCACTGCTGCCGATCCTGCGCAACACCTACCTGGCCCTGACCAACGTCGAGCCGGGCATCCGTGAAGCAGCACGCGGCATCGGCATGACCTTCGGCCAGCGCCTGCGCATGGTCGAGCTGCCCATTGCGGTGCCGGTGATCCTCGCCGGCGTGCGCACCGCCGTGGTGATGAACATCGGCGTCATGACCATCGCCGCCACCATTGGCGCTGGCGGCCTGGGCGTGCTCATCCTCACCTCCATCAGCCGCAGCGACATGTCGATGCTGCTGGTAGGCGCCGTACTGGTCAGCCTGCTGGCGATCATCGCCGACCTGCTCCTGCAAACCCTGCAACGTGCCCTGACTCCAGAAGGACTGCGCTCATGATCGAACTCAAGAACCTCAGCAAGACCTTCAACGTCAACGGCAAGGACGTCAAAGCCGTCGACGCCGTCAGCCTCACTGTCAACGAAGGCGAAATCTGCGTGTTCCTCGGCCCCTCGGGCTGCGGCAAGAGCACCACGCTGAAGATGATCAACCGCCTGATCACACCGACCTCCGGCCAGGTGTTCATCAATGGCGATGACACCAGCGCGCTGGACGAAGTGACCCTGCGCCGGCACATCGGCTACGTGATCCAGCAGATCGGCCTGTTCCCCAACATGACCATCGAGGAGAACATCACCGTGGTCCCGCGCCTGCTCGGCTGGGACAAGCAGAAGTGCCACGAACGCGCCCGCGAGCTGATGCACATGATCAAGCTCGAACCCAAGCAGTACCTGCAGCGCTATCCACGCGAGCTTTCCGGTGGCCAGCAACAGCGCATCGGGGTGATCCGCGCGCTGGCGGCGGAAGCACCGGTACTGTTGATGGATGAGCCATTCGGTGCAGTCGACCCGATCAACCGCGAGATGATCCAGAACGAGTTCTTCGAGATGCAACGGGCGCTGAACAAGACCGTGATCATGGTCAGCCACGACATCGACGAGGCGATCAAGCTGGGCGACAAGATCGCCATCTTCCGCGCCGGCAAGCTGCTCCAGCTGGACCACCCGGACACCCTGCTGGCGCACCCGGCGGATGACTTCGTAAGCAACTTCGTCGGTCAGGACAGCACACTGAAGCGCCTGCTGCTGGTGCGCGCCGAGGATGCCGCGGACAACGCGCCGTCGGTAAGCCCGCAGACGCCGGTCAGCGATGCGCTGGAGCTGCTCGACGAGCACGACCGCCGCTATGTGGTAGTGACCGACGGGCAGAACAAGGCCCTAGGCTATGTGCGCCGACGCGACATGCACCGCCAGCAGGGCACCTGTGGCGACTTCCTGCGGCCGTTCAATGCCACGGCCTCGCATGACGAGCACCTGCGCATCCTGCTGTCGCGGATGTACGAGTTCAACCGGGCGTGGTTGCCGGTGCTGGATGCCGAGCAGGTGTTCCTGGGGGAGGTTACCCAGGAGTCGATTGCGGCCTACCTGAGCTCGGGGCGTTCGCGCGGGGCCAAGACCAGCATTGTCTCGCCGGCTGAGGTGGTGGCTTCGTAATCACCGGGGGCGCTTTGCGCCCCATCGCCGGCAAGCGCGGCTCCCACAGGTACAGCGCCAACCTTGAGGCTTGCAGAGGACCTGTAGGAGCCGCGCTTGCCGGCGATGGGCCGCACAGCGGCCCCGGCGATCTTGGTCAGAACCCTACACTGGCCTGCACATAAAAGGTCCGCGGCTCACCCACATAAATGCCGGCATTGTTGTCACTGGAGCGGGTGAAGTACTGCTTGTCGAACAAGTTCTTAACCCCCGCCGCCAGCTTCAGGTTGGACATATCCGGCCCGAACTCGTACCCGCCACGGGCATGCCAGGTCACGTAACCCGGAATGTCGCCGTACTGCCCATCGGCACTCGGCTCGGTGATGTAGTCACCATTGAAGCTGCCATCGGCATTGATGCCGGTCCCCGGCGCACGCTGCTTGGACTGGGCATAGGCATCCAGATTCCAGGTCCAGCGGTTGATCGCATAGCGCACACCGGCAGTGGCCACCTGACGTGAATAGAACGGCAGGTCACGGCCCTTGAAGCCCGGGATATCCCCTTCATAGGTTGCGCGGGTGTAGGTGTAGCCACCATTTACCGACAGCCCTTCCAGGCGCGGGTCCAGCCCTGCCAGGTCATAGCGCAGCGAAGCCTCGATACCCTGGTGCTTGGTCGCCCCAAGATTGGTCCAGCCCACGTCGTTGCTGATGTACTGCAGTTCGTCATCGAAGTCGATGTAGAACGCGGTCAGTTCGCCGGCGAATCCGCCGTTGTCATAGCGGGTGCCGAGTTCGTAGGTCTTGGCCTTTTCCGGCTCCAGGCCATTGGCCGTGCTGTTGCCGGTACCGCCCTGGCCCAGCTGGAAGTACTGCAGGCTGCCGAACGAGGTCTCGTAGTTGGCGAACAGCTTCCAGGCATCGGAGAGGTGGTACATCACGCTCAGCGCGGGCAGCGGCTCGTTGCTGGTGATGCTGCGGTTCTTCTCCGGCACCGGCTGGCCATTGGTGCCGAGCACCGGGCGGTCGCGCCAGTCGGTATTGATGTGCTCGAAGCGGATGCCCGGGGTGATGGTCCAGTTACCGACATCGATCTTGTCGTCGATGTAGTAGGCGCTGGCTTCGGTGCCGCCGCTGCGGTCCTGGAACACGTGGCCGTCGGAGGTCGGCGTGGGCGTGGGGACGTTGTCGATCAGCGCCAGGCGGGTCGACTGTTCGCGCATCGCTTCTTTCAAGTAGCGATAACCGACGCTGACTTCCTGGGTGGTGGGGCCGGCGAAGAAGATCCGCGACACCCGCGGCTCGATGGCGAAGGTGTGGTAGTTGCGCGGGTACGACGACAGGGTCTTCATGTCGCGCGCGGCAATGGCGCTGCCACGGAAGCTGTCGGTGTAGTAGGTCAGCACTTCGAACTGGGTGGCATCGTCGAGCTGGCGCTGCCACTTGAACGACACATCCTTGCGCCGCCCGGCAAAATAGTCGTAATCACGCAGCGACTGGTAGGGGTTGCTGTCGTGCTGGGCCTGGGTCAGGCCGCCGGGCATGTCGGCACGGCCATCGTAGTAGTGGAAGTTGAGCCAGAATTCGTCGACGTCGGTCGGCGCCCAGTGGGTCTTGAGGATGACGTCGTCGATGTCGTTGCCGTTGTTGCTTTCGCGGTAACCGTTGCCGTTCACGCCGGTGTACAGCAGGGCCACGCCCATGCCGTTGTCGGCGGTGCCACCAACGAAAGCCGACTCGGTGTGCTTCCAGCCACCATGCTGGGAGGTTTCCAAGGTGGTGGACAGCTGCGCCGAGGCCTTCTCGGGGATCGCTCGGGTGACGAAGTTGATCACGCCGCCGACGTTCTGCGGGCCATAGCGCACCGAGCCGGCACCGCGCACCACGTCGATGCTGTCGAGGTTGCCCGAAGAGATCGGAGCCATCGACAGTTGCGGCTGGCCATAGGGCGCAAACGCAGCCGGAATGCCGTCGATCAGCACGGTCGAGCGCGGCGACAGGCGCGAGGTCAGGCCACGCACGCCAACGTTCAGCGACAGGTCACTGCCACCGGTGCCGTTGCTGTCCTGCACCTGCACGCCCGGGATGCCACGCAGTACATCGCGCACGTTCATCGCGCCCTTCTCCACCATCGCCTCGCGGCGCACCACGGTGCGCGCGCCGGGGTGGTTCTGCACCACGGCCTGGTCAGCATCGCCCAGCCAGTCACCGACCACCTTCACGTCGGTGGGCGCCAGCTCCAGGCTGCCGGTGGTGAGCGTGCCGGCTACCTGGGCCGGCTTTACCACCACCGTGTCTTGCGACTTTTCATAGGTCAGCCCGCTGCCTTGCAGCAGTTGCTGCAGCGCCTGCTCGGGTGCCAGGTTGCCGGACACCGCCGGGGCCTGCTTGCCAGCCACCAGTTCAGGGCTGAAGAACAGCTGCAGACTGGTCTGCTGGCCCAACTGGCTCAGTGCCGAGGCCAAAGGTTGCGCCTGGATCTGGATCGCGTTGCCGGCCTGCTCGGCCTGGGCGTTGACGGCCGCGGTGCTGACCGCCAGGGCCAGGGCCAGCGCGCTCAGGGGTGGAAAAGGTTTGTTGTTGTTCACGTCGTCGAAACATCCTGAAGAAGGAATAAACGCCAACTGCATGCAAATGGAAATGCTTGGCAGTTGCAGCTGGCGGGGAAGACGAACGAGCGGAAAAAAACCTGAATCTATTTCGCGATTATTTCGCGGGAGCCGTCTTCATGGGCCTTGATCGCCACCGGCAGGATGCTCGGCAAGGCGCGCAACAGCGCGTCGGTGTCATCGGTGCTGAAGGTGCTGGAGATACGCATCTGGGCAGCCTTGCCAGGTGCCACGCGCAATGGCTGGGCGCGGTAGCGCGACACTTCGGCCACCACGTCGGCGAGGGTGGCGTTGTCGAACACCAGCTTGCCTTGGCGCCAGGCCGTCAGGGCTGCGGTGTTGACCGCATAAGGCGCAGCGACCTGGCCCTGCGCATCGATCCACGAACCCTGGCCAGCGCCCAGTTGCGCCAGCGAGGCGTCGCTGCCCTGCACACGCACCGAACCCTGCTCGACCGCCACCCGGGTAGCGGCCGGGTCCAGACGCACATCGAAACGGGTGCCGGTCACGGTCACGCTGCCTTGGGCGGTATCGACCACGAACGGGCGGCTGCTGTCGTGGGCGACGATGAACATCGCCTCACCTGCGTTCAGCTGAATGTGTCGGCGGCCTGGGCTGAAATCGACGTGCAGCTGGGTTGCGCCGTTGAGCTCCAGGTGCGAACCATCGGGCAGTTCGACCTGACGGCGCTCGCCAAAGGCGGTCTGCAGGCTGCCCTGGTGATTGAGCCGCTGGTAGTGCCAGCCCGTCCAGCCCAGCCCCAGCGCCACCACTGCCACACTCGCCGCCAGCGCCTGGCGCACCAGGCGCCGCTGCGGTAACGGGCGCACCGGGGCCGGCTCGCACAGTGCTTCGAGACGCTGACGCGGGATCAGTTCAGCCGCGCTCCAGACCGTGGCCAGGGCATCGTACTCGGCACGGTGGCTGGGGTCGGCGGCTAGCCAGGCGCGCAGCTGCTTTTGCAGCGCGGCATCGCGCGGCGCGTCCTGCATGCGGACGAACCATGCGGCCGCCTGCTCACGGACGGTCTCGGAACCGTGCTGTTTCATGGGAAAGGTCTCCTGACTCATCATGCCGACACATCCAGGTGCTCACGCAGATGCCGGAGCGTGCGGATCATATACTTTTCGACCATGTTCTTGGTCACACCCATGCGTTCGGCGATCTCAGCCTGGCTCAGGCCTTCGAGCTTCTGCCAGATGAACACCCGGCGGCAGTTCAGCGGCAACTCGGCCAGCGCCCGCTCGACGCTTTCGGCCAGCTCCAGGGCATGCACGTAGGCTTCCGGGTCGTCGCTGGTGGCCACGCCCTCGTCGAAGGTTTCCTGCGCCAGGGCCTGGCGCCGGTCCTCGCGGCGGAAACCATCCACGGCGATGTTGCGGGCCGTCTGGTGCAGGTAGGCGCGCGGTTGCTCGACCTGCTCGCGCGGGTTTTCCAACACCCTTACAAAGGCGTCGTGGGTGAGGTCCTCGGCCTGCTGACGATTGCGCAGCTTGCGCGTCCAGGTGCCGATCAGCTCATGGTAGTGGTCGAGGAAGCCTTTGGGTCCGGACACGTTGGGGGTCGTCAGGGAGGCGGATGAGGGTGCGAATAGTAATGTTTCTCATCAAAACCAGCAAATCCGCCAGTCGGTAACAAAAAATTTATGACTGATTTCATGTACGTGAGTACCAGGAAACGTGGCCATAAATATGAACACCTCGGGCCCCTTCGTGGGCAAGCCCGTTGCCGCGGAAAACGTGTGATGCCTGTAAAAAGGGGCTTGCCTGCCAAGGGGGCAAAACGCTCCATTCCACAATTTTTTACGCTTGAAACACCGTGAGGAACATCAGTCGGTCATGCGAGTCGGTTATTCAGCTGGTAGGGCGTCGATCCACGACGATCGCACCCGGATTGCCTGTTGATTCTGCATTCTTCACGCCCTAAAGTGCGCGCCGAACGTCCATGCTGGAAACGATCCATCCGGCTCAAGTACTGAGTAGGCGAACCAAAGTGGGGATACGGAGGACGTTCAGTTTGCAGCCACTTATTCTTTCAGTTTGCCCATGGAGTCCCTGAGCATGTCGATCCAGGTCGAAGACTATTTCGCGCGTGACACCTTCCAGAAAATGAAGGCGTTCGCCGACAAGCAGGAAACCCCGTTCGTACTCATCGACACCCAGATGATCAGCCAGGCCTACGACGACCTGCGCGCTGGTTTCGAGTTCGCCAAGGTGTACTACGCGGTCAAGGCCAACCCGGCCGTCGAGATCATCGACCTGCTCAAAGAGAAAGGTTCGAGCTTCGACATCGCCTCGATCTACGAGCTGGACAAGGTCCTGGGCCGTGGTGTCAGCGCCGACCGCATCAGTTACGGCAACACCATCAAGAAGTCCAAGGACATCCGCTACTTCTACGAGAAGGGCGTGCGCCTGTATGCCACCGACTCGGAAGCCGACCTGCGCAACATCGCCAAGGCCGCGCCGGGCTCGAAAGTATACGTGCGTATCCTCACCGAAGGCTCGACCACTGCCGACTGGCCGCTGTCGCGCAAATTCGGCTGCCAGACCGACATGGCCATGGACCTGCTGATCCTTGCCCGTGACTTGGGCCTGGTGCCTTATGGCATCTCCTTCCACGTCGGCTCCCAGCAGCGCGACATCAGCGTGTGGGACGCGGCCATCGCCAAGGTCAAGGTGATCTTCGAGCGCCTCAAGGAAGAAGACGGCATCGAGCTGAAGCTGATCAACATGGGTGGCGGCTTCCCGGCCAACTACATCACCCGTACCAACAGCCTCGAGACCTACGCCGAAGAAATCATCCGTTTCCTGAAGGAAGACTTCGGTGACGACCTGCCAGAAATCATCCTCGAGCCAGGCCGTTCGCTGATCGCCAACGCCGGTATCCTGGTCAGCGAAGTGGTGCTGGTCGCGCGCAAGTCGCGCACCGCCGTCGAGCGCTGGATCTACACCGACGTGGGCAAGTTCTCCGGCCTGATCGAAACCATGGACGAAGCCATCAAGTTCCCGATCTGGACCGAGAAGAAAGGCGAAGCCGAAGAAGTGGTCATCGCCGGCCCGACCTGCGACAGCGCCGACATCATGTACGAAAACTACAAGTACGGCCTGCCGCTGAACCTGGCCATCGGTGACCGCCTGTACTGGCTGTCGACCGGTGCCTACACCACCAGCTACAGCGCAGTGGAATTCAACGGCTTCCCGCCGCTGAAGGCTTACTACCTGTAATGCGAAACGGGGCCGAAAGGCCCCGTTTTCATTTGTGCTCTCCTGCACCGGCCTCTTCGCGGGCAAGCCCGCTCCTACAGGGACGGCGCTACATTGAAAACTGGCGCTGTACCTGTGGGAGCGGGCTTGCCCGCGAAGGGGCCGGCCCAGTCAACATCAGATTTCGCGCCGCTCCAGCTCCTGGGCATAGCTCCCGGCAAAGGCCATCAACGCCGGCCCCGCCCCCTGCAAGGTCACCAAGGCACTGCGCAGGAAATTAAGGTTCCCCTCGACCTTGGCTTTCTCCAGCCAAGCCCCGGCCTCCACTAACTCCCCACGCTCGGCCAGCACCATCGCCAGGCTGAACATCCCGCGAAAATCCCCCCCCTCGGCCGAGCGCCGATACCAGCGTACCGCCCGCACCGGGCTCGGCGCGGTGGCGATGCCATGCTCCAGGTAACGCCCATACAGGTTCATCGACTTGGCATGGCCCATCTGCGCGGCCTTCTCGTAACAGGCCAGCGCCTGGGCCTGGTTGGCCGGCAGCCCACGCCCGGTGGCCAGCAGGTTGCCCAGGTTGTACAACCCCCAGTCCAGCCCGGCATCGGCCGCCCGTGCATAATGAATGGCCGACTGCGCAAGGTTCACCTCGCCCCCCCAGCCATGTTCCAGGCAACGACCGAGCATGTTGTGCGCCATGGCACTGCCGCCCTGCGCGGCAATACCAAACCAGCGCCGGGCAACGCCGGCATCCTGCTCGATACCCCGGCCATCGAGCAGGATCTGCCCGAGCAGCAACTGCGCCTCGACCATGCCCTCCCCCGCCGCTGCCAGGATCGCCTGGGCCGCCTTGCCGGGGCTGTGTTCGAGCATGGCCTGCAGGCCGGCAGCATCCACCACTTCTTCACGCCGCAACTGATAGGACATGGCTCAGACCTCGGCCCAGCGGCGCAGCAGGTTGTGGTAGGTGCCGGTCAGTTGCAGCAGCGACGGGTGGTCTGGCACATCGGCAGTGAGCTGCTGGATGGCATTGTCCATCTCGAACAGCAAGGCCCGCTGGCTGTCCTCGCGCACCAGGCTCTGGGTCCAGAAGAACGCCGCGTAGCGCACACCACGGGTCACCGGGTTGACCTTGTGCAGGCTGGTGCCGGGGTACAGCACCAGGTCGCCGGCCGCCAGCTTGACCTGCTGCAGGCCGTAGGTGTCCTGAATCACCAGTTCGCCGCCGTCGTAGCTGTCCGGGTCGCTGAGGAACAGGGTCGAGGACAGGTCGGTGCGCACCCGTTCCGGGCTGCCCTTGGGCTGGCGCAGGGCATTGTCGATGTGGAAGCCGAAATTGCCGCCCTCGCGGTAGCAGTTGATCAATGGCGGGAACACCTTGTGTGGCAAGGCCGCCGACATGAAACGCGGGTTCTGCCACAAGCGGTCGATCAGTGCGCTGCCGATCTCCTTGGCCAGCGGGTGCCCTTCCGGCAGTTGCAGGTTGTGCTTGGCCTTGGCCGACTGGTAGCCGGCCGTGACTTTGCCGTCGGCCCAGTCGGTCTGCTCCAGCGCCTCGCGAATACGGGCCAGCTCATCGGCGTCGAACAACCCTGGGATATGAAGCAGCATGGCGGCGGCACCGTTAAGATCCGTAAAGCGTCAATGATATTGATTCCCTTTTACGCCGCACAAGCCCTGGCTGCGCTTTAGACGATTCAGCGTCCACAAAACGTAAAGAGAATATGTAAAGATTGTAAATTCATAGCGAATGGTAACGAGTCTCAATTGTGCCTTACAAATCCTTACATTAACATCCGCGGCCTTCACACCTTGGGGAAGGCCTACAACAATGCGTCACGTACCATCTGCAGTGAGTTCACCACGCCTGATCGTTTCGGCCATCGGTGTCGCCCTCAGCGCTTCGGGCGCTTACGCGGCTGACCCGGCTGCCAGCAACGCCATCACCCTGGACGCCACCAGCGTCAATGGCAAGGCTGAGCAGGCCAGCACCGATTACAAGGTCGAGAAGGCCTCCTCGCAGAAGTACACCGCACCGCTGGTGGACACCCCGCGCTCGGTCACCGTGATCCCGCAGCAAGTGATCAAGGACACCAACGCCCTGACCCTGCAGGACGCCCTGCGCACCGTGCCTGGCATCACCTTCGGTGCCGGCGAAGGCGGCAACCCGCAAGGCGACCGCCCGTTCATCCGCGGCTTCGACGCCCAGGGTGACACTTACCTGGACGGCGTACGCGACACCGGCGCCCAGACCCGCGAAATCTTCGCCATCGAATCGGTCGAAGTGGCCAAGGGCCCGAACTCGGCCATCGGTGGCCGCGGTGCCGCTGGCGGCACCATCAACCTGGTGAGCAAGCGCGCGCACCTGGGCAACTCGCTCGACGGTGCCTGGACCTGGGGCAGCGACCAGACCCAGCGCTACACCTTCGATGGCAACTACCAGTTCAGTGACACCGTTGCCGGCCGCCTGAACCTGATGACCCACGAAAGCAACGTTGCCGGCCGTGACAAGGTCAACTACGACCGCTGGGGTATCGCCCCGTCGCTGGCCTTCGGCCTGGGCACCGCGACCCGGGTCAACCTCGACTACTACCACCTCGAAAGCGACGACCTGCCAGATTCGGGCATCCCGTACACCATCCCGACCGCTGGCAGCGCTGCGCGGACCTCTGCTCACCCGAGCAAGCCATACGACGGCGGCGACAGCGACAACTTCTACGGCCTGACCGACCGCGACTTCCGCAAGAGCCGCGTGGATATCGCCACCTTCGCCATCGAGCACGACCTGACCGACTCGCTGACCATCAAGAACACCTTCCGTCACGGCAACAGCATGCAGGACTACATCCTGACCCAGCCCGATGACAGCAAGGGCAACGTCAACAACGGCAGCGTCTGGCGCCGTGCCAACACCCGCGTTGGCAACACCGCCACTACCACCAACCAGACCGACCTGTTTGGTGAGTTCTACCTGGGCGGCATGAAGAACAGCTTCTCTACCGGTATCGAATTGAGCCGTGAAGAAAGCGACCGCTCTTCCTACACCGTAGACACCGATACCGTTCCGGGTGGCGCAGCCAACACCAACTGCACCCCCGGCATGATCGGCGCCACCAGCGGCTACAACTGCACCTCGCTGAGCAATCCGAACCCGGATGATCCGTGGAACGGCAGCATTGCGCGCAACTATGCAGGTACCGACACCAAGAGCAACACCCGTGCGATCTACGTGTTCGACACGCTTGAATTGTCGCCTCAGTGGCTGCTGAACATGGGCCTGCGTTACGACCACTTCGACACCGAGTACCGCACCTACGACGCCGCCGGCGCCACCGTGGTGAACAGCAAGGGCGTTGCCTCCAAGGGCAAGGACACCAGTGAGTTCGTCACCGGCCAGCTGGGCCTGGTGTGGAAACCGGCCGACAACGGTAGCATCTACGTGTCCTACGCGACCTCAGCAACCCCACCTGGTGCAATGCTCGGTGAAGGCACTGAAGGCAATCCGCTGGGCAACACCACCGATCGCTCCGGCAACCTGCTGAGCAGCGACATGGAGCCGGAAGAAACCACCAACTACGAGATCGGCACCAAGTGGGACCTGCTCAACGAGCGCCTGTCCCTGGCCGCCGCGCTGTTCCGCACCGAGAAGGAAAACGCCCGCGTCCAGGTGGACACCACCAGCTACGAAAACGTCGGCGAAACCCGCGTACAGGGCATCGAGCTGTCGGCCAGCGGCAAGATCACCGACAAGTGGCAGGTGTTCGCCGGCTACACCTACATGGAAGCGCGCCAGATCGACGGCGGCCCGCTGGGCAAGGCCAACGACGGCAACCAGCTGCCGAACACGCCGAACAACAGCGCCAGCCTGTGGACAACCTACTCGATCACGCCAAAGCTGACTGTCGGTGGCGGTGCGTTCTACGTGGATGATGTGTACGGCAGCGTGGCCAACACCACCATGGTCGACAGCTATGTGCGCTACGACGCCATGGCCGCCTACAAGCTGACCAAGAACGTCGACCTGCAGCTGAACGTGCAGAACCTGACCAACGAGGTGTACTACGACAAGGCCTTCTCCACCCACTTCGCCAACCAGGCGGCGGGCAGGACGGCATTGCTGACCACCAGCGTTCACTTCTGATGATGGGGTTGGGCTAGCCTGAACCGTCCTCTTCGCGGGCTTGCCCGCGAAGAGGCCGGAACAGACATAAACGAAGCCCACCCCCGCCCCGTTCATACCTGTGAGCGGGGCTTTTGCGTATCAAGGCATAATGCACGCCGCGTAGTCTGTGGCAGCTACACAAGGTGAGAGATGTGGTGAAGAAGACACTGTTCCAGCTGCACTGGTTCTTTGGCATTACCGCTGGCCTGGTGCTGGCCTTGATGGGCATCACCGGTGCGCTGTACTCGTTCCAGGAAGAGCTGCTGCGCGCCTTCAACGTCGATGTGCTCAAGGTCGAGGTGCGCGCCGAGGGCGTGCTGCCACCGGCCGAGCTGGTGCGCCGGGTCGAGGCTGAGCAAGGCGACAAGGTGTCGATGTTATGGGTGGACGTGCGCGAAGGCAACGCCGCGCGGGTGTTCTTCACACCACCGCCGGGTGAACGCCGCGGCGCACTGCGCTATGCCGACCCGTATACCGGCGAGCTCAAGGGCGAGGCCAGCGGGCAAGGCTTCTTCAACCTGATGCTGACCCTGCACCGCTTCCTCGCCATGGGCGACACTGGCCGCCAGATCACCGGTGCCTGCACCCTGATGCTGGTGTTCTTCTGCCTGTCCGGCCTGTACCTGCGCTGGCCGCGCAAGGCGCTGAACTGGCGCACCTGGCTGACCTTCGACTGGGCCAAGAAAGGCCGCGCCTTCAACTGGGACCTGCATGCCGTAGCCGGTACCTGGTGCCTGCTGTTCTATCTGCTGTTCGCGCTGACCGGTCTGTTCTGGTCCTACGAATGGTATCGCTCAGGGCTTAACAAACTGCTGGCAGACGAACCCGCCGCCGGGCAGCAGCAGAAGCGTGGCGAAGGCCGTGGCCGCCACGGGCCACCCAAGGTCGACAAGAACGCGCCGCCGCTGGTGGTCGACTACGACGCCATCTGGGCCAACCTCAAGGACGCTGCCGGCCCGGGCCTGGCCATGTACAACCTGCGCCTGCCGCCGGCGGGCGGCCAGCCGGCCAACCTGTTCTATCTGCTGGAGGACGCCGCCCACCCGCGCGCGTTCAACACCCTGGTGCTCGACCCGGCCACCGGCCAGGTCAAAAGTCAGGACCGCTACACCGACAAGTCGTTCAAGGCGCAGCTGCTGCAGAGCGTCTACGCCCTGCACGTCGGCGAATACTTCGGCCTGCCGGGGCGCATCATCGTCACCCTCGCCAGCCTGACCATGCCGCTGTTCTTCGTCACTGGCTGGTTGCTGTACCTCGACCGCCGGCGCAAGAAGCGCCAGGTGCGTGCCGCCCGCGACAATGTCGGCAGTACCCAGGCCAGCGGCGACAGCTGGCTGATCGGCTTCGCCAGCCAGAGTGGCTTAGCCGAGCAGCTGGCCTGGCAAAGTGCCGGGCAGTTGCAGGCCGCCGGCTTGCCGGTACAGGTACGCGCCCTGGCCGACCTGGGTGAAGACGAGTTGCGCCAGACGCGCCGCGCCCTGTTCGTGGTCAGCACCTTCGGCGACGGCGAAGCGCCCGACAGCGCCCGCGGCTTCGAACGCAAGGTCCTCGGCCAACCCTGGGCACTGAGCAACCTCAACTATGCCCTGCTCGCCCTTGGCGACCGCCAGTATCCGCACTTCTGCGGCTTCGCCCGGCGCCTGCAGGCGTGGCTTGCCGAGCGTGGCGCCAGCAGCGCATTCAGCCCGGTGGAAGTGGACAACGCTGACCAGGCCGCCCTGCAACAGTGGCAGCAGGAACTGGCGCAACTGACCGGTGCCCAGCCCGTCAGCGCCTGGCAGCCGCCAAGTTTCGGCAACTGGACCCTGGTGCAGCGCGACCTGCTCAACCCAGGCAGCCAGGGCCAACCGGTCTACCTGCTGGGCCTGCAACCCGAGCAACCGGCCAGCTGGGAAGCCGGAGATCTGGTGGAAATCCTGCCACTCAATGGCCAGCCACGGATCGATGCGTTCCTCGACGGCATGGCACTGGACGCCAAGGCCATCGTCCACATCGAAGGCCTGCAGCAAGCCTTGGGCCAGACGTTGGCTGGCCGCCAGTTGCCAAGCCGTCGCGATCACCTGATCGGCCTGCACCCGCAAGCGCTGGTCGATGCATTGGTGCCGATCGGCAGCCGCGAGTATTCGATTGCCTCGATCGCCAGCGATGGCGTGCTGCAACTGATCGTACGCCAGGAGCGCCATGCCGACGGCAACCTCGGCCTGGGTTCCGGCTGGCTGACCGAGTACCTGCCGCAGGGCGGCACCTTGAGCCTGCGCCTGCGCCGCAACAGTGGTTTCCACCTCCCGGACACGGCGGCACCGATGATCCTGATCGGCAACGGCACCGGCCTGGCTGGCCTGCGCAGCCTGATGCGGGCGCGGATCAATGCTGGCGAACAGCGCAACTGGCTGCTGTTTGGCGAACGCAACCGGGCGCATGACCTGCTGTGTGGCGCAGAGCTGCAGAGCTGGCTCGACAGCGGCGACCTGGCGCGGCTGGACTTGGCGTTTTCGCGGGATCAGGCCGAGAAAGTGTATGTGCAGGATGTGCTGCTGCAGCACGCCGAGGAACTCAAGCGCTGGGTGGCTGACGGGGCTTGCGTGTATGTCTGCGGCAGCCTGCAAGGGATGGCGGCTGGCGTGGATGCAGCGCTCAAGGGCATTCTTGGGGAAGAAGCGGTGCAGCAGCTCGTCGAGGATGGGCGGTATCGGCGGGATGTGTACTGATCGGACGTTGAGGTAACCAAGGGCCGGCCTCTTCGCGGGCAAGCCCGCGAAGAGGCCGGCTCTGTATTAGTGCAGCTCGAAGGTATCGGCATCCAGGTTGGCCGGGAACTTGGTGCGGTAGGCCGCCAGCTCCGCCGCGCTCAACACTGCAGTGAACACCCCGTCGGCCTCCCCTGCACTGAGCAGGCTTTCGCCCTGGAAGTCCAGCACCTGGCTGTCGCCGGAATAGGCAAAGCCTTTGCCGTCCGTACCCACCCGGTTCACTGCCGCCACATAGCACAGGTTCTCGATACCCCGCGCCGGCAACAGCCGGTTCCAGTGCTGGCGCCGTGCCGCGGGCCAGTTGGCGGTGTACAGCAGCAGGTCGGTGTCCTGGGCATCACAGCTCCACACCGGGAAACGCAGGTCGTAGCAGATCAGCGGGCGCACCCGCCACCCCTTGACCTCGAACTGCACCTGGCGCTCACCCGGGGTGTAGTGCTTGTGCTCGCCCGCCATGCGGAACAGGTGGCGCTTGTCGTAATGCAGGATCTCGCCATCCGGCCGCGCCCACAGCAGGCGGTTGCGGTGGCTGCCGTCGGCGGCCTGGATGATCACGCTGCCGGTAATCACCGCATCGATGCGCTTGGCCTGGGCCTTGAGCCATTTGTAGGTCGGGCCGTTCTCAGGCTCGCACAAGGCTTCCGACTGCATGGAAAAACCCGTGGTGAACATCTCCGGCAGCACCACCAGATCGGCACCACGGGCCTGGTCCAGCAACACCTCGAAATGCGCGTAGTTGGCCTCACGGTCATGCCACGCCAGGGTGGTCTGGACCAGGGCGACTTTCAGGTTGGGCAGTGCACTCAGATCGCGCATAGTTTTTCCGCTGCCTGACGCAGCGTCTCCTCACGTTTGGCAAAGCACAGGCGCACCAGGCGTTGCTCGGGGATGGGTTGCTGGTAGAACACCGACACCGGGATGGTCGCCACACCGTGTTCACGGGTGAGCCACAAGGCCATGTCGACATCGTTCAGGTCGGGGCGGATCTGCGAGTAGTCCACCAGCTGGAAATAGGTGCCTGCGGTGCGGGTAAAGCTGAAACGTGAGCCTTCGAGCAGGTCGCAGAACAGGTCGCGCTTGGCCTGGTAGAAGGCCGGCAGCTCATCGATGTGCTCCGGGTGCTCGGCCATGAAGTCCGCCAATGCGCATTGCAGCGGCGTCACGCCGCAGAAGTTGACGTACTGGTGCACCTTGCGCAGCTCGGCGCTCAAGGCCGGCGGCGCTATCACGTAGCCGGTTTTCCAGCCGGTGACGTGGTAAGTCTTGCCGAACGAACTGACGACAAATGCCCGCTGGTACAGCTGCTCGTGGGCGAGCACGCTGGCATGGCGCACGCCGTCGTAGACCAGGTGCTCGTAAACTTCGTCGCTGACCAGGTAGATATCGCGGTCGCCGATCAGCCGCGCCAGCTGGTCGAGGTCTTCACGGCTGATCAGCGCACCGCTGGGGTTGTGGGGTGAGTTGAGGATCACCATCCGCGTGCGTGGGCTCAGGGCATCGCTGAACTGCTGCCAGTCGATGCGGAAGTCACCGTCGCTCAGTTGCACATGCACGCAACGCCCGCCCGCCAGCTCTACAGAAGGCTCGTAGCTGTCGTAGCAGGGATCAAAGACGATCACCTCGTCGCCGGCGTGGATTACCGCCTGAATGGCGCAGAAGATCGCTTCGGTAGCGCCTGGGGTGATGGTCACTTCCTGGTCGGCATCGACCTGGGCGCCATACAGCCGCGCGACCTTGGCCGCCACCTGCTGGCGCAAGGCCGGCAAACCGGTCATCGGCGAATACTGGTTATGCCCGGCGGCCACGTGTCGGCCGACTGCATCGAGCAGTGCCTGCGGGCCGTTGAAGTCGGGGAAACCTTGGGACAGGTTGAGCGCGCCGGTCTGCATGGCGAGCTGGGACATGGTGGTGAAGATGGTCGTGCCGACATTCGGCAGTTTGCTGCGGATCATGGAGCCCTCTTTCCTGGGGTGTATCCGGCACGGGGTGGAGTCCGAGCATAGCGGATCGAGCGGTCAGGAAAAAGGTTGAAACAATAGGGGGATTGCGCTGGATCAAAGGCCCCATTCGCGGGCAAGCCCGCTCCCACATGAACCTCACAGATTTCGAATACTGTGCATTACCTGTGGGAGCGGGCTCGCCCGCGAAGAAGCTGACGCGGAATCAGCGCTTGTCGCGGCGCTTCTTCTCGGCCTTCTTGTGGTGCGACATCAAGCGGCGCTTCTTGTTGACCTGGCGATCGGTGAGGGTGTTCTTCTTGCCCTCGTATGGGTTCTCACCGCCCTTGTACTCGATGCGGATCGGCGTACCGACCAGCTTCAGCACGCGGCGGTAGGTGTTTTCCAGGTAACGCGAGTACGACTTCGGAATCTTGTCGGTCTGGTTGCCGTGGATCACGATCAGCGGCGGGTTGGCACCACCGAGGTGGGCATAGCGCAGCTTGATGCGGCGGCCATTGACCAGCGGCGGCTGGTGCTCGCTGACGGCATCTTCGAGGATCTGCGTCAGGCGGCTGGTCGGCCAGCGGGTGACCGCCGACTTGAACGCGGCCTGCACCGACTTGTACAGGTGGCCCACGCCGGTGCCGTGCAGGGCGGAAATGAAGTGGATGTCGGCGAAGTCGACGAAGAACAGCCGGCGCTCCAGCTCGGTCTTCACGTAGTCGCGCTCGCCCGACTCCATGCCATCCCACTTGTTCAGGGCGATGACGATGGCGCGGCCGGCTTCCAGGGCGAAGCCCAGCAGGTTGAGGTCATGGTCGACCACGCCTTCGCGGGCATCCATGACGAAGATCACCACGTTGGCGTCCTTGATCGCCTGCAGGGTCTTCACCACCGAGAACTTTTCGACTTCCTCGTGGATCTTGCCGCGCTTGCGCACACCGGCGGTGTCGATGAAGGTGTACTTCTCGTCATCACGCTCGAACGGGATGTAGATACTGTCGCGGGTAGTGCCCGGCTGGTCGTACACCACCACGCGCTCTTCACCGAGCATGCGGTTGACCAGGGTCGACTTGCCCACATTCGGGCGGCCGATGATGGCGATCTTGATGCCGTCCTTTTCGCTCGGGCCTGGAATGCGCACCGCTTCCTCGCCTTCGGCGACCTCGGCGTCCAGTGCTTCCTCGACCTGGTCACGCGGGATGTGGCCAAGCACAGCTTCCATCAGCGCGTTGATGCCACGGCCCTGGGAGCCGGCCACCGGAATGGCGTTGCCCATGCCCAGCGGCGAGAACTCGGCGCAAGCGACGTCGGCGTCGATGTTGTCGATCTTGTTGGCGACCAGGATCGCCTCTTTGTTGCGCTTGCGCAGGTGCTCGGCAATCATCTGGTCGGCGGCGGTCATGCCGGCGCGGGCGTCGACCAGGAACAGCACATAGTCGGCTTCTTCGATGGCCATCAGCGACTGCTCGGCCATCTTCTCGTCCATGCCCACTTCGTCACCGGTGATACCGCCGGTGTCGATGAGGATGAAGGAACGACCCTGCCAGGTGGCATCACCATACTGGCGGTCGCGGGTCAGGCCCGACAAGTCACCGACGATGGCATCGCGGGTCTTGGTCAGGCGGTTGAACATGGTGGATTTGCCGACGTTCGGGCGGCCCACCAGGGCGATTACGGGAACCATCGGCTCTCCACTCTAGAATTCTTGAAAATGCAAAGGCCGCTGCAAGGCAGCGGCCGGAGTTCGGGCGGCGTATCCTACGCCGCGGCCTGAAGCCGGCAAGGCTTCAAGCATAGCTTCAGCGGATGGTCAGTGCCTCGAGCTTGCCGCTGTTGCCAAAGACGTAGATGGTGTCGCCGACCACAAGTGGGCGGGCGCGCAGGCCATCGCTGTCGATACGTTCACGGCCGACGAAACGGCCATCGACCTGACTCAGCAGGTGCAGGTAACCCTCGAAGTCACCGACCGCCACGTAGCTGGAGAACACCTCGGGGGCGGTCAGCTGGCGGCGAGCCATCGAATCGTTGCTCCACAGGGCGCTGGAAGAGCGCTCATCGACGCTTTCAACGGTACCGGTAGCTTCGCTGACATAGACGTTGCCAAAGCCCTGGGCGACACCCACGTAGCTGGAAGCATCACGCTGCCACAGTACGCGTCCGCTTTCGAGGTCCAGGCCCGCTACACGGCCCTGGTAGGTGCTGACATACAGGGTACCACCAGACAGCAGCAGGCCACCGTCGATGTCGACCACGCGGTCCAGCTCGGAACGGCCCTGCGGGATGGCCACGCGGCTCTCCCACACCGGCACACCGTTGTTGATGTCCACCGCCACCACCTTGCCGGTGGACAGGCCGGCGACGGCCAGGCGGTTGGTGGCGATCGGCGCGCCGGTGCCACGCAGGGTCAGCACGGCCGGGGTATTTTCGTAGATCCAGCGGCGGTCGCCGGTAGCGGCGTCCAGGCCGATCAGGCGGTCATCCTGGGTCTGCACAACCACAACGTCACCGTTGTTGGCGGGCGGAGCCAGCACTTCGCTGGTGACGCGCGCTTTCCAGCGCTCCTCACCGGTGCTGGAATCCAGGGCGATCACTTCACCCTTGAGGGTGCCGAGCATGACCAGGCCATAGCCGACACCGACCGCGCCGGAAACCGGCTTGTCCAGGTCCTTCTTCCACACCACGTCACCGGTGATGCGGTCGAGGGCGAAGACTTCGCCGTTGACGTCCGATGCGTAGATACGGTCGTTCTCGATGGCCGGAACCAGGGTGTTGTAGGTTTCGCCCTGGCCGTCACCGATCGAACGACTCCACTGCTTTTTCAGCACCACTTCTTCGGTGAACTTGGTGAGCTCGGCCGGAGGCAGTTCCTTCTTGCTGTTGCTGCTGCAACCTGCGGCCAGCACGGCCAGGGTCAGCACTGCTGCTTGTTTCCAACCGATCACTTACGCGTCCCCTTTGGCCAGGTCATCCAGCTTCAGTTGCAGGCCACCGACCGCTGCTTCGTCAGACAGCGCGGCCTTGGCTTTTTCGTAGGCACTGTGGGCATCGTCGCCGCGACCCAGCTGCACCAGCAGGTCACCCTTCAATTCTTCGCGGCTGGCCAGGAACGCCTTGTCAGCGTCGCCGTCGAGCAGCTTGAGGGCCTCTTCGGCCTTGTTCTGGGCGGCGAGCACACGTGCCAGGCGCTGGCGCGAGATTTCACCCAGGGTGACGTCAGCCGGCTTGTCCAGCACGCTTTTCAGCTCGGCAGCAGCGTCGTCGAGCTTGCCGCTCTCGACAGCGACCTTGGCCACGAACAGGCTGCCGTACTGGGCGTACGCCGTACCGCCGAACTCGCTCTTGAGCTTGCCGGCCAGTTCCGCGACCTTGGTTGCGTCAGGCTGGCCACTTGGCGTCAGGCTGGTCTCAAGCAAAGCCTGATACAGCTGCGAGGCACCTTGCGACTGGTTGCTCTGGTACTTGTGCCAGGTATTCCAGCCCAACACCACCACGCCAGCCAGCAGGGCACCGGTCAGCAGCGGCTTGCCGTTGCGGTTCCACCAGTCCTTGACCCCTGCCAGTTCATCATCGGTACTCGACACCCCAATACTCCTTTTCGCCTATTCGCTTGTTGAACCGCGTTACGCCTGAGCGATCGCGGTTTCCAGGTGCTCAGCCAGAGCATCCCAGGCAATGTTCTGTTGTTCGCCCTGACCACGCAGGGGCTTCAAGCCGATCTCTTGCTTGGCCAGCTCGTCGTCGCCGAGGATCAGGGCGAACAGCGCGCCGCTCTTGTCGGCTTTCTTGAACTGGCTCTTGAAGCTGCCGCCACCAGCATTGACCGCCAGGCGCAGGCCCGGCAAGCGGTCGCGCAGGCCTTCGGACAGGCGCAGGCCGGCCAGTTCCGCCTGCTCGCCAAAGGCGCACAGGTACACGTCGATGGTGCGGTTGATCGACTCCGGGACCTTGCCGAGGGTTTCCAGCAGGAGAATCAGGCGCTCGATACCCATGGCGAAACCAACACCAGTGGTCGGCTTGCCGCCCATTTGCTCGACCAGGCCGTCGTAACGGCCACCGGCGCAGACGGTGCCCTGGGCGCCGAGCTTGTCGGTGACCCACTCGAACACGGTCTTGCTGTAGTAGTCCAGGCCACGTACCAGCTTGGTGTTGATCACGAACGGGATGCCGGCTGCGTCGAGGCGCGCCTTGAGGCCCTCGAAGTGCACGCGGGAATCTTCGTCCAGGTAGTCTTCCAGCTTCGGCGCGCCGACCAGCACCGCCTGGGTGCCCTGGTCCTTGCTGTCGAGGATGCGCAGCGGGTTGCTCTTGAGGCGGCGCTGGCTGTCTTCGTCGAGCTGCTCCAGGCGCGCCGAGAGGAACTCGACCAGCGCGTCACGGTAGCGGGCGCGGGCTTCGCTGGTGCCCAGGCTGTTGAGCTCGAGCTTGACCGCGTCCTGGATGCCCAGCAAACCCCACAGGCGCCAGGTCAGCATGATCAGCTCGGCGTCGATGTCCGGGCCGTCCAGGTTGAACACTTCCACGCCAATCTGGTGGAACTGACGGTAGCGGCCTTTCTGCGGGCGCTCGTGGCGGAACATCTGGCCGATGTACCAGAGTTTCTGCACCTGGCCGTTGCCAGTGATGCCATGCTCCAGTACAGCGCGCACGCAGGCGGCCGTGCCTTCAGGGCGCAGGGTGAGCGAATCGCCGTTGCGGTCCTCGAAGGTGTACATCTCTTTTTCGACGATGTCGGTGACTTCACCGATCGAGCGCTTGAACAGCTCGGTGAATTCGACGATCGGCGTGCGGATCTGGCTGTACCCGTAGGTGTCCAGCAGGCCGGCAACGGTGCCTTCGAAGTAGCGCCAGAGCGGCGAATGCTCTGGCAGGATGTCGTTCATGCCACGGATGGCTTGCAGCGATTTGCTCACGAAAAGTCCTTACGAATCTGTGTGTCAGCTGCGCGCGATCAGCGCCGCGTCAGCCTCGACCTTTTCGGCCGCTTTCTGGCGGATGAGCTTCTCCAGCTCATCGACCAGGTTGTCATTGGTCAGCTTCTGCGCCGGCTTGCCGTCGATGTAGACCAGGTTCGGCGTACCACCGGTCAGCCCCACGTGGGACTCCTTGGCTTCACCCGGGCCGTTGACCACGCAACCGATCACCGCCACATCCAGCGGTACCAGCAGGTCTTCCAGGCGCCCTTCCAGCTCGTTCATGGTCTTGACCACATCGAAGTTCTGCCGCGAGCAGCTCGGGCAGGCGATGAAGTTGATGCCACGCGAACGCAGGTGCAGCGACTTGAGGATGTCGTAGCCGACCTTCACTTCCTCGACCGGGTCGGCCGCCAGCGAGATACGGATGGTATCGCCAATGCCTTCGGCCAGCAGCATACCGAGGCCGACAGCGGATTTCACCGTCCCGGAGCGCAGGCCACCGGCTTCGGTGATGCCCAGGTGCAGCGGCTGGATGATCTGCTTGGCCAGCAGGCGGTAGGCTTCGACGGCCATGAACACGTCCGAGGCTTTGACGCTGACCTTGAAGTCCTGGAAGTCCAGGCGGTCGAGGTGCTCCACGTGGCGCAGGGCCGATTCGACCAGCGCGGCCGGGGTCGGCTCGCCGTACTTCTTCTGCAGGTCCTTTTCCAGGGAGCCGGCGTTGACACCGATGCGGATCGGGATGCCGCGGTCGCGGGCGGCATCGACCACCGCGCGCACGCGGTCTTCACGGCCGATGTTGCCGGGGTTGATGCGCAGGCAATCGACACCAAGCTCGGCCACACGCAGGGCGATCTTGTAGTCGAAATGGATGTCGGCAACCAGCGGCACAGTGACCAGCTGCTTGATCTTGCCGAACGCCTCGGCGGCGTCCATGTCCGGCACCGAAACACGGACGATGTCGACGCCGGCATCGACCAGGCGCTGGATCTGCGCCACGGTGGCCATGACATCGTTGGTGTCGGTGTTGGTCATGCTCTGCACCGCGATGGGGGCATCACCACCCACCGGCACATTGCCGACCCAGATTTTGCGGGATTCGCGACGTTTGATCGGAGATTCGCCGTGCATGACTTACTGTCCCAACTTCAGGCGAGCGGTCTCGCCACTGGTGAACGGGGCAACATCGACGGCCTGGCCGTTGTAGCTGACCTGGGCGCCACGGGCAAAGCCCAGACGTACCGCGAATGGCGGCTTGCCAGTCAGCTCGAGGTTGTCCCCCTTGCGCTTGATGGCGCTGAACAGCACCTTGCCGTTGCCATCGGACACCTGGGTCCAGCAATCGGCGGTGAACTGGATTGCAACCTTGGCGCTACCGGCCGGCACGGCCGCAGGGGCGGCAGGCTCGGTGGCGGCGATGGCTGGCACGCTGGCCACCGGCGCGGCCGGGGCTGCTACCGGAGCGGCCGGGGCCGGGACCGGGGTTGGCGCAACAGCATGGGCCGGCGCCTGCTGAGCAGGTGCAGGTGCAGGTGCCGGTGCCGGTGCAGCAGCGGCCGGGGCGGCCTCGCCGGTGGTTTCGGCAGCTGCCTCGGCAGGGGCCTGCTCCAGCGGCAGCGGCGCGCTTTCGGGCTGCTGGCCCGCCGTTACGGCCTGGTCTTCAGGCTCGTCCAGCGGGTGGATCTGGGTGGTGCCGTCGGCACTTTCAACTTCTACGTGCTCGAGGGCGATCTTGGCCAGGTCCTTGCCTTTCATGCTGCCCTGGTCCTGCCACCAGATGAAGCTGCCGCCGACCACGGCGACCAGCAGCAACAGGGTGACACCGCGCATGATGTTGTGCGAAAGACGCACGGGTTCTTCGATACGACCCAGCGAATGCACTTCGCTGCCTTTCGCGTGGGTGCCGGTGTACTGGTCGAACGCCTCGACCAGCGGAGCCTGGTCCATGTCCATCAACTTGGCGTAGGCGCGGATATAACCGCGGGCGAAAGTGTGCCCGGGCAGCTTGTCGAAGGCGCCGGTTTCCACGTGGTTCAGCGAACTTACGGTGAGGTTGAGCTTGCGGGCCACCTCGGCTTGCGACCACTCCCGTTTCTCGCGGGCCTGGCGCAACAGCTCACCGGGGTTCTGGCCAGTCGCTGCTGCTACTTCGGGATGCGCGGCTTTCATCGTTGCTCCGACAGGTATTGCTGATATTCCGGCGTACCGGGATAAAGTCGTTGTAATTGCTGGCCCAGTTCGGCCAGGGTGCCCTGCTCGTCGAATACCCGGGCAAGACGGCTGCCCAGCAGAAGGCTACGGGCGTTGTGATCACTCAACTGGCTGAAACGATCGTAGTAGTCTCGGGCCGGCACATAATGCCTGTTTTCGTAGGACAACTCAGCCATTTCCAGCAACGCTCTGGGTTGGCGCTGGTTAAGTTGCAGGGCCTTGGTCAGATACGCATGTGCCTGGTCGCGATCGTCGAGCTTCAAGGCCGTCAGGCCAAGGTTCTCGTACACCCGCGAGCGCTCAGGATACAGGGTATCGGCACTGGCCAGGCGAAACATCTGCTCGGCTTCGGCAAAACGTTGCTGAGCATATAGGAAACTGCCGTAATTGTTGCGAATTCGCGTGTCGTCCGGGTGGGAAGCCAGCGCTTTTTTGAAGTGTGCCTCGGCAAGGGCAGGTTCACCTTCGGCCTGGAACACCAGAGCAAGAGCCGCGTGGGCATCGGCATCCCCGGGATCCAGCGCCAAGGCCTTGCCCAATGGGGCCTTGGCCTGTTCGGTCAAACCTTGTTGCAAATAACCCAGGCCAAGCTGCGTGTAGGCCCTCCCCGCCTCCGTACGCCCCTGGCGGTTGGCCAGGGGGTCGCTCGCGCCGCCCGACACGCAGCCGGCCAGCAGCGAAAGCGCAAGGATCGACAGCGCGGCGCGCAGGCTCATGGCAAGGCCGGACTCAGTGGCGCACTGCGCTGTCTTGCAGATCGGCGTCAGCGGACAGCTGGCGGACGGCGATGTAGCGCTCGCTGCGGCGGGTACGGTCATTGACCTGGCCGACCAGCTGACCACAGGCGGCGTCGATATCGTCGCCACGGGTGGTGCGGGTGGTGACGTTGAAACCACCATGGTGCAGCAGATCCTGGAAGCGGCGGATCGCGTTGTTGCTCGGGCGCTCGTAACCCGAGTGCGGGAACGGGTTGAACGGGATCAGGTTGATCTTGCACGGAACGTCGCGCAACAGTTCGATCATCTGTGCCGCATGCTCAGGCTGATCGTTGACGTCTTTGAGCAGGGTGTATTCGATGGTCAGCACGCGCTTGCCACCCAGGGTCGACATGTAGCCCATGCACGACTCGAGCAGCATCTTCAGCGGGTACTTCTTGTTGATCGGTACCAGCTGGTTGCGCAGTTCGTCGTTCGGCGCGTGCAGCGACAGTGCCAGGGACACGTCGATGTGCTTGGCCAGCTCGTCGATCATCGGCACCACGCCCGAGGTGGACAGGGTGACGCGACGCTTGGAAATGCCATAGCCAAGATCTTCCATCATGATCTTCATGGCGGCGATGACATTGTCGAAATTCAGCAGAGGCTCGCCCATGCCCATCATCACCACGTTGGTAATCGCGCGGTCGATCTTGGCAGGGACGGTCCCGAAGGATTTGTTGGCAAGCCACACCTGGCCGATCACTTCGGCGGCGGTGAGGTTGCTGTTGAAGCCTTGCTTGCCGGTGGAGCAGAAGCTGCAGTCCAGGGCACAGCCGGCTTGCGACGAGACGCAGAGCGTGCCGCGGTCGTCGGTTGGGATGTAGACGGTCTCGACACAGCTGCCGGAGGCAACGCGAACCACCCACTTGCGGGTACCGTCGGCGGAAATGTCTTCGCTGACCACTTCCGGCCCCCGAATCTCGGCAACGGCCTCGAGCTTTTCACGCAGGACCTTGCCGACATTGGTCATGGCGGCGAAATCATCGACGCCATAATGGTGAATCCACTTCATCACCTGGCCGGCGCGAAAGCGCTTCTCCCCGATCGAGTCGAAGAACTGTTCCATTTCCTGCAGGGTCAGCCCCAACAGGTTGATTTTGCCGGTAGATGTCGTCATGGATTCACCTTCACCCTTAAGCTTTCGCTTAGCGAGTGGTTACCTCGGTAGCAGCGAAGAAGTAAGCGATTTCGCGAGCAGCAGCAGCTTCGGAGTCCGAACCGTGAACGGCGTTGGCGTCGATCGACTCGGCGAAGTCAGCACGGATGGTGCCTGGAGCAGCTTCTTTAGGGTTGGTAGCGCCCATCAGCTCACGGTTCAGAGCGATGGCGTTTTCGCCTTCCAGAACCTGAACAACGACCGGACCGGAAGTCATGAAGGCAACCAGGTCACCGAAGAAGCCACGAGCGCTGTGCTCGGCGTAGAAGCCTTCGGCTTCGGCTTTGGACAGTTGCTTGATTTTCGAGGCAACGATTTTCAGACCAGCTTCTTCAAAGCGAGTGGTGATCTTGCCGATGACGTTCTTGGCAACGGCGTCAGGCTTGATGATCGAGAAAGTACGTTGAACAGCCATGGAAAACTCCAGAATATGAGTGTTACGAAAAATTAAACCCGCGAATTATACGCGGGTTCCAGGGGATTGCCTAACCTGCAGCTTCACGCTTAGTCGGCTTCTTCGATCCAGGCCGCCTGGATGGCCTCGAGCACTTTCTCACCGCCGCGTGACGGATCGTCGCTGAATTCTGGCAAGGCCAGCACCCAACGGTGCAGATCGACGAAATTCACATATTTAGGATCGACTTCCGGCTTGCTTTCCGCAAGCTGGATGGCGATCTCAAGTACATCAATCCATTTCAGGCTCATGGGGCAAACCTCAGTGCGGCGCTTCGGCAGCGTGGTTGAGCGAATACTTGGGAATCTCGATGGTGAGGTCGTCCTCACCGACGATGACCTGGCAGGCCAGGCGCGATTGCGCCTCCAGGCCCCAGGCCTTGTCCAGCATATCCTCTTCCAGCTCGTCGGCTTCTTCGAGCGAGTCGAAGCCTTCGCGCACGATGCAGTGGCAGGTGGTGCAGGCGCACACACCGCCACACGCGCTTTCCATCTCGATGTGGTGTTCGTGGGCCAGTTCCAGGATGTTGGTCCCTGGCTCCACCTCAACCACCAGCCCGTCCGGGCAGAACTTCTCGTGCGGCAGGAAAATCACCTGGGGCATCGGTTACTCCTCGATCTCATTCAGGTTGCGCCCGGCCAGTGCGGCTTTGACCGTCGAATCAAGGCGACGGGCGGCAAAGGCATCGGTCACTTGCGACAGACGCTTGGTCTGCTGCTCGATGGCTGCGCCATCGGTGCCGCTGAGCAAATCACGCAATTCTTGCATCTGGTACTCGATGGCTACCCGCTCGTCTTCGCTGAGCAGGCGATCACCGTCGGCATCCAGGGCACCCTGCACCGCTTCGAGCAGGCGTTCGCCATCGACCTGGTGCTCGCGCAGCTGGCGCGCCTGCTTGTCGGAGCCTGCGTGCTCGAAGGAATCCTTGAGCATGCGGGCGATCTCGCCGTCGGTCAGGCCGTAGGACGGTTTGACCTGGATGCTGGCTTCCACGCCCGAGCCCAGTTCGCGGGCGGCAACGCTGAGCAGGCCGTCGGCATCGACCTGGAAGGTCACGCGAATCTTGGCGGCGCCGGCAACCATGGCAGGAATGCCACGCAGCTCGAAGCGCGCCAGGGAGCGGCAGTCGCTGATCAGCTCGCGCTCACCCTGCAGGACGTGAATCATCATGGCCGACTGGCCATCTTTGTAGGTGGTGAATTCCTGGGCGCGGGCCACCGGAATGGTGGTGTTGCGCGGGATCACCTTCTCCATCAGCCCGCCCATGGTCTCAAGGCCCAGGGACAGCGGGATGACGTCAAGCAGCAGCAGTTCGCCACCTTCGCGGCGGTTGCCAGCCAAGGTATCGGCCTGGATGGCGGCGCCAATGGCCACCACCTGATCCGGGTCGATCGACGTCAGCGGGGTGCGACCAAAAAGCGCGCCCACCGCCTCACGCACACGCGGCACGCGGGTCGAACCACCGACCATCACCACTGCACCCACCTCTTCCATCTCGACACCGCTGTCGCGCACGGCGCGTCGGCAGGCTTTCAGGCTGCGGGCAACCAGTGGCTCGATCATGGCTTCGAAGGCAGCGCGGCTCAGCTCGCCCTGCCAGGCGCCATGGCTGACGCTGACGCTATCGGCATCGGTCAGGGCCTCTTTGGCGGCGCAGGCGGCCTGCAGCAGCTGGCGCTGGGTGGCCGGGTCGAGATCGGCGGACAGACCGGCCTGCTCGATGATCCAGCCAGCGATGGCGTGGTCGAAATCGTCACCGCCCAGGGCGGTATCGCCACCGGTAGCCAACACTTCGAACACACCGGCGGTCAGGCGCAGGATGGAAATATCGAAGGTACCCCCACCCAGGTCATAGATGGCGACAAGGCCTTCGGCATTCTGGTCCAGGCCATAGGCCACGGCGGCGGCGGTCGGCTCGTTGAGCAGGCGCAGCACGCTCAGGCCGGCAAGGCGCGCAGCATCCTTGGTGGCCTGGCGCTGGGCGTCGTCGAAATAGGCCGGCACGGTGATCACCGCCCCCACCAGCTCACCACCCAGGGTGGCTTCGGCACGCTCGCGCAACACCTTGAGGATGTCGGCCGACACCTCCACCGGGCTTTTCGGCCCCTGGACAGTGTCGATGAACGGCATGTGCGACTCGCCGCCGATGAAGCGGTACGGCAGTTGCTCGCCGAGCTGCTTGACGTCTGCCAGGCCACGGCCCATCAGGCGCTTGACCGACAGCACGGTGTTCAGCGGGTCGCTGGAAGCCGCTTCGCGCGCGGCCAGGCCGACTTCGCTGTGGCCAGCCAGGTAACGCACCGCCGACGGCAGAATGACGTTGCCCTGCGCATCGGGCAGGGGCTCGCTACGACCGCTGCGCACGGCAGCGACCAGAGAATTGGTGGTACCCAGGTCGATCCCCACCGCCAGGCGGCGCTGGTGCGGCTGAGGGCTTTGACCGGGTTCGGCGATCTGCAGTAGGGCCATGCTTATCTGAATACCTTAGGCGTCATCACGGACGACACCGGGTTAATCGTCGAGGCGCTCTTCCAGTTGGCGCACTTCTTGGGCGAGCTTGTCGAGGAACTGCATGCGGCGCATCAGGCGCTCGGCCTTGTCGCGCTCGGCAGGCACATCCCAGCAGGCGGCGAAATCCTCGTTGAGCGTGTCCTGAGCGGCCTTCAGGCGCTTCTTGAACACAGCTACGCCATCGAGGTCGGCTTCGTCCTGCAGCTCTTCGAGCTCTTCGCGCCACTGCATCTGCTGCAACAAGAAGTCAGGGTCATGGACCGTGACCTCCTGGGGCACTTCGTGGCCACCGATTGCCAGCAGGTAGCGGGCACGGCGCGGCGCACTGCGCAGGGTCTGGTAGGCGTCGTTGAGAGCCGCGGATTTTTCCAGCGCTACCCGCTGCTCGCGCTCGGAGGCGTCGGCAAAGCGGTCCGGATGAACCTCGCGGGCCAGCTCGCGATAGCGAGTGGCCAGTTTGTCGAGATCCAGGCGGAAGCAGGGCTGGAGGTCAAACAGAGCGAAATGACAAGGAGTACCCACGGCCAGCCTCAGACGTTGAAGCTTTCGCCGCAGCCACACTCACCGCGCACGTTGGGGTTGTTGAACTTGAAGCCTTCGTTCAACCCTTCCTTGACGAAGTCCAGCTCGGTGCCATCGAGGTAGACCAGGCTCTTGGGATCGATGATCACCTTGACGCCATGGTTCTCGAACACCTGGTCCTCTTCAGCCAGCTCGTCGACGAACTCCAGCACGTAGGCCAGGCCCGAGCAGCCGGTGGTGCGCACGCCCAGGCGAATGCCCTCACCCTTGCCGCGCCCGTCAAGGGAGCGACGAATGTGGTTGGCGGCGGCTTCTGTCATGCTGATAGCCATCGGAACTCCTTGAGTCTTACCTTGCAACGGGCGGCTTAGATCAAGCCTTTCTTCTGCTTGTAGTCGCGAACGGCTGCCTTGATGGCATCTTCGGCGAGTACCGAGCAGTGGATCTTCACTGGCGGCAACGCCAGTTCTTCCGCCAGCTGGGTGTTCTTGATGGTTTCGGCCTCGTCCAGGGTCTTGCCCTTCATCCACTCGGTGGCGAGGGAGCTGGAGGCGATGGCCGAACCGCAGCCATAAGTCTTGAACTTGGCGTCTTCGATGATGCCTTGCTCGTTGACCTTGATCTGCAGACGCATCACGTCACCACACGCTGGGGCGCCGACCATGCCGGTACCGACATCCGGGTCTTCGGCGTTCATCTTGCCGACGTTGCGTGGGTTTTCGTAGTGGTCGATGACCTTTTCACTGTATGCCATGGTGCAATTCCTTCCTCATCAGGGAGCCGCTCTTGCCGGCGACTGCTTAGTGGGCGGCCCACTCGATCTTGGAGATGTCAACGCCGTCTTTGTACATGTCCCACAGCGGCGACAGCTCACGCAGTTTGTTAACGGCCTCGCAGACTTTCTGCGCGGCGTAGTCGACTTCTTCTTCAGTGGTGAAGCGGCCGAAGGAGAAGCGGATCGAGCTGTGCGCCAGCTCGTCGTTGCGGCCCAGAGCGCGCAGTACATACGACGGCTCGAGCGAAGCGGAGGTACAGGCCGAACCGGACGATACGGCGATGTCCTTCAGGGACATCAGCAGCGACTCGCCTTCGACGTAGTTGAAGCTCAGGTTCAGGTTGTGCGGCACGCGGGCAGTCTTGCTGCCGTTGACGTACAGTTCTTCGAGGTCCGAGACCTGCTTGAAGAAGCGGTCGCTCAGGGCCTTGATGCGCACGTTCTCGGCGGCCATTTCCTGCTTGGCAATGGCGAAGGCTTCGCCCATGCCGACGATCTGGTGGGTCGGCAGGGTGCCCGAACGCATGCCGCGCTCATGGCCACCGCCGTGGATGATGGCTTCCAGGCGCACGCGCGGCTTGCGGCTGACGTACAGCGCGCCGATACCTTTAGGGCCGTAGACTTTGTGCGCGGAGAACGACATCAGGTCGACTTTCAGCTTCTGCAGGTCGATTTCGACCTTGCCGGCCGACTGGGCGGCGTCAACGTGGAACAGCACGCCGCGCGAGCGGGTCAGTTCACCGATGGCGGCGATGTCGTTGATCGAGCCGACTTCGTTGTTCACGTGCATCAGCGAGACCAGGATGGTGTCGTCGCGCAGGGCGGCTTCGACCATGGCCGGGGTGACGATGCCGTCTTCGCCCGGCTCCAGGTAGGTGACTTCGAAACCTTCACGCTCGAGCTGGCGAGCGGTGTCCAGGACCGCCTTGTGCTCGATCTTGGAGGTGATGATGTGCTTGCCCTTGGTCTGATAGAAGTGCGCCACGCCTTTCAGGGCGAGGTTGTCGGACTCGGTGGCACCGCTGGTCCAGACGATTTCGCGCGGGTCGGCATTGATCAGCTCGGCAACCTGGCGACGGCCGTTCTCGACCGCTTCTTCGGCCTTCCAGCCGAATACGTGGGAGCGCGAGGCCGGGTTACCGAAGTTGCCGTCGACCAGCAGGCAGTCGGCCATCTTCTGGGCGACACGAGGGTCGACCGGCGTGGTAGCGGAGTAATCGAGGTAGATCGGCAACTTCATGGGTATCTCCTATCAGGCGGTGGCGTCGCTCGTCACTGCAGAGTTTCAGTCGACGGCGGACGTCTCAATCTTGTCCAGCATGGCGGTACGGCCTGCGACACGCCGCAGGTCCTGGCGCTGGGCGACTTCCTGCACCTCACGGCGCATGACGAGGTCGGCCAGGCTGATGCCGCTGAGGAATTCGTGGATCTGCTGGCTGAGGTCACACCACAGATGGTGGGTCAGGCAGGTGTCACCGGCATGGCAATCCCCGAGGCCCTGGCAACGAGTGGCATCGACCGATTCGTTGACCGCGTCGATGACCTGGGCCACCTGGATGGTTTCCATGCCGCGCGACAGCTGGTAGCCACCGCCCGGACCGCGCACACTGGAAACCAGACTGCTGCGGCGCAGCTTGGCGAACAGCTGTTCCAGATAAGAGAGGGAAATGCCCTGGCGCTCGGAAATGTCGGCCAAAGACACCGGCCCATGCTGCGCGTGCAATGCCAGGTCGAGCATGGCAGTCACGGCGTATCGGCCTTTGGTAGTCAGTCGCATGGCTAATGGGTACCACGGGAGTTACGGGATGGGAGCGAGTATGCGATTCCCGAGCATTTAAGTCAACTATTAGACCTACTGCTTTAGTCGGGTTTGCATCAGGGAGGCGGGCGCGATTGTAGCAGCAAAGGGGCGTGAGCACACGCCCCATATGTCAGTGCGGCTTCAGCGCGGCGCAATCAATGCGACTGAGTGTCGCGCTGGGCAGCCTGGGTTTCGATCGCGAAGTCATCTTCCGGCAGCTTCGGCAGCGCCTTGGCACAGTAGTCACTGCCCATCTTGGTCAGCGCGCCGCACATGCCCTCCAGGCGCTCGTCTACGGCCTGCAGGTGGTCGAGCATCTGGCCGATGGCGCGGGCCACCGGGTCAGGCATGTCGCCACTGACGCCATAGGCATCGAAACCGATCTTTTCGGCCATGGCCTTGCGCTTGGCCTCGATTTCGCTGTCTTCGCTCTTGACGATGATCCGCCCAGGGATGCCAACCGCAGTGGCCCCCGCCGGCACCGCCTTGGTCACCACCGCATTGGAACCGATCTTGGCCCCGGCGCCGACCGTGAACGGGCCGAGCACCTTGGCGCCCGCCCCTACCACCACACCGTTTTCCAGGGTCGGGTGGCGCTTGCCCTTGTTCCAGCTGGTGCCCCCCAGGGTCACGCCCTGGTAAAGGGTGACGTCATCTCCGATCTCGGCGGTTTCGCCGATGACGATGCCCATGCCGTGGTCGATGAAGAAGCGCCGACCAATGGTCGCACCGGGATGGATCTCGATACCGGTCAGCCAGCGACCGAAGTTCGACACCAGCCTGGCCAGCCATTTGAAGTCGCGCTTCCACAAGGCATTGCCCAGGCGGTGCAGCCAGATGGCGTGCATGCCGGGGTAGCAGGTCAGCACCTCGAAGGCGTTGCGCGCCGCCGGGTCACGATGGAATACGCTCTGGATATCTTCACGCAGACGTTCGAACATCTGTCAGTCCTTCCGTTTATGCGGCTCGCCCCGGACCACTTTCTGGGTCTCGGTGAGGATGCCACGCAAAATGCTCATTTCCGAACGCTCGACCGCCACCCGCCCATACAGCCGGCGAAGGCGCGGCATCAGGTGCTTGGGCTTCTCGGGGTCGAGGAAGCCGATGCCCACCAGGGTTTTTTCCAGGTGGTCGTAGAACAGCTCCATTTCGTCCATGGTCGCCAGCTCGCTGGCGTCAACCTTCTCGACTTTGCCCGGCGCTTCGCCGGCGGCCAGCCAGGCCATGCGCACCTCATAGGCGAGCACCTGGACAGCGGCCGCCAGGTTCAGCGAACTGAAGTCGGGGTTGGAGGGAATGTGCACGTGGAAGTGACATCGCTGCAGTTCTTCGTTGGTCAGGCCGGCGTGTTCGCGCCCGAACACCAGGGCGATCTCTTCGCCGCCATTGGCATGTTCCACCGCCTTGGCACCACAGTCACGCGGGCCGATCAACGGCCAGGGGATGCTGCGCTCACGAGCGCTGGTACCCATGACCAGATTGCAGCCGACCAGCGCCTGCTCGAGGCTGTCGACCACCTGGGCATTGTCCAGCACATCGTCTGCGCCCGACGCGCGGGCACTGGCATCCAAGGCGGGGAATTCTTTCGGCTGCACCAGCACCAGACGCGACAAGCCCATGTTTTTCATGGCACGTGCAGCGCCGCCGATGTTGCCGGGGTGGCTGGTATTGACCAGAACAACACGAATATTTTGCAGCAAGGTGTTGTGCTCACAGATGCAGGTTTGGGGGAAATCGATCTTACAGAACCGACCAGCGTAACGCCATGAAAGCAAATGTGGCACTTCTGCCGCCAAACTTTTCTGCTAGAATGTTCGGCTTTCTTCTTTAACATCTCCAGGTGACCCGCCCATGCAGCCTATGCTGAATATCGCCCTGCGCGCCGCTCGCAGCGCCAGTGAACTGATTTTCCGCTCCATCGAACGCCTGGATAGCATCAAGGTCGACGAGAAAGAGGCCAAGGACTACGTCTCCGAAGTGGATCGCGCCGCCGAGCAGAGCATCGTAAACGCCCTGCGCAAGGCCTACCCGAACCACTCCATTCAAGGTGAAGAAACCGGCCTGCACGCCGGCACCGGCGAAGAAGGCAAGGACTACCTGTGGATCATCGATCCGCTGGACGGCACCACCAACTTCCTGCGTGGCATCCCGCACTTCGCTGTCAGCATCGCCTGCAAATACCGTGGTCGCCTCGAGCACGCCGTGATCGTCGACCCTGTTCGCCAGGAAGAATTCACCGCCAGCCGTGGCCGTGGCGCCCAGCTCAATGGCCGCCGCCTGCGCGTCAGCTCGCGCACCAGCCTGGACGGCGCCCTGCTGGGCACCGGCTTCCCGTTCCGTGACAACCAGATGGCTGACATGGACAACTACCTGGGCATGTTCCGCGCCCTGACTGGCCAGACCGCCGGCATCCGCCGTGCCGGCTCCGCCAGCCTGGACCTGGCCTACGTGGCTGCCGGCCGTTTCGACGCCTTCTGGGAGTCGGGCCTGTCCGAGTGGGATATGGCAGCTGGCGTGCTGCTGATCCAGGAAGCCGGTGGCCTGGTGAGCGACTTCAACGGTGGCCACGATTTCCTCGACAAGGGCCACATCGTTGCAGGCAACATCAAGTGCTTCAAGGCCGTACTGACCGCTATCCAGCCGCACCTGCCAGAGCACATGAAGCGCTAAGCGCGGATTGCAGGCAAAAAAAAGCACCCCTCGGGGTGCTTTTTTTGTGCCTGATGGTTTAGCACTGCTTGTGCCGGCCTCTTCGCGGGCTTGCCCCGCGAAGAAGCCAGCACAGGAACAGTCAGATCACTGCCCGGCTTCGCTGAGGATCAGCTTGCCATTCTTGTCCACAGGAATGGTGGAACCCGGCTCATGATCCATCTTCACCTGCCCGGCCTTGTCGCCGAGGGTGTACTTCACGTTATACCCAACGACTTTCTCACTGATATCGTTGACCGTGTTGCAGCGGGTTTGCGTGGTGGTATAGGTGTCACGCTCCTGCATGCCTTCCTGCACCTTGTTACCGGCATAACCACCACCGACCGCACCTGCCACTGTAGCGATCTTCTTGCCGGTACCGCCGCCGATCTGGTTACCCAGCAAACCGCCAGCGATAGCACCGACCACGGTACCGGCGATCTGGTGCTGGTCCTTGACCGGCGCCTGACGCGTGACGGCGACGTCCTTGCAGACCTCACGCGGGGTTTTGACCTGTTGCTTGATCGGTTGCACGTCGGTGACCTGGGCATACTCAGGCCCCTTGTTCACCAAGCTGTAGGTGGCGACAGCACCTCCGGCAGTAACACCGACAGCACCCAACACAGCGCCTACGAGCATTGATTTGTTCACACGAACCTCCTGTTGTACCGGCAGGGCTAACCTGCTTTCTCCAAGCCTTGGAGCGAAAAAAAAGGCGCGAGTTCAACACTCGCGCCTTTTTGGTCGCCGAACGGCGTAGGACTAATCCTTAAGGACGGTCATCCACGCCTTCGTTCTTCGCCGGCGGGATCAGGTCTTCGCTGTTCAGGTTCAGCCAGATCAGCACCACGTTGGCGATGTAGATCGACGAGTAGGTACCGGCCATGACACCGATGAACAGTGCCAGGGAGAAGCCGAACAGGTTGTCGCCGCCGAAGAACAGCAGCGCGGCGATCGCCAGCAAGGTCGAAACCGAGGTGGCGATGGTGCGCAGCAGGGTCTGGGTGGTCGAGACGTTGATGTTCTCGATCAGCGAGGCCTTGCGCATCACACGGAAGTTCTCACGCACCCGGTCGAAGACAACGATGGTGTCGTTCAGCGAGTAGCCGATGATCGCCAGCACCGCCGCCAGCACCGTCAGGTCGAAGGTGATCTGGAAGAACGACAGGATGCCCAGGGTCACCACCACGTCGTGGATCAGCGACACGATCGCGCCAACGGCGAACTTCCACTGGAAGCGGAAGGCCAGGTAGATGAGGATGCCGCCCAGCGCCAGGAGCATGCCGAGGCCGCCCTGGTCACGCAGCTCTTCACCCACCTGCGGGCCGACGAACTCGACGCGCTTGAGGGTGGCCGGGTTGTCACCGCCAGCCTTCTGCAGGGCAGCGCCAACCTTGGCACCCAGTTGCGGGTCATCGCCCGGCATGCGCACCAGCAGGTCGGTGGTGGCGCCAAAACTCTGCACCACGGCCTCGTGGAAGCCGGACTCGACCAGCTCGGCACGCACCGCCTTGAGGTCGGCCGGGCGTTCGTAGGTCAGCTCGATCAGCGTACCGCCGGTGAAGTCCAGGCCGAAGTTCAGGCCCTTCTGCCACCAGCTGAACAGCGCCAGCACGGTGAGGAGCACGGTAACGGCGAACGCGACATTACGCACGCCCATGAAGTTGATGGTTTTCATCGCAGCTCCCTCAAACCCACAGCTTCTTGATGTCACGCCCGCCGCAGGTCAGGTTGACCATTGCGCGGGTCACCATGACGGCGGTGAACATCGAGGTGAAAATCCCGAGGGACATGGTGACCGCGAAGCCCTTGACCGGGCCGGTACCCATGGCGAACAGGATGCCGCCGACCAGCAGGCTGGTCAGGTTGGCGTCGATGATCGCGGTGTAGGCGCGGTTGAAGCCTTCGTGAATGGCGCGCTGCACCGACATGCCGGCATTCAGCTCCTCGCGGATACGCGAGAAGATCAGCACGTTGGCGTCCACCGCCATACCCATGGTCAACACGATACCGGCAATACCCGGCAGGGTCAGGGTCGCGCCCAGCAGCGACATCAGCGCCAGCAGCAGCACCATGTTGCCCGCCAGGGCGACGGTGGCGATCACGCCGAAGCCGCGGTAGATGGCGATGATGAACAGCGAGACGAACAGCATGCCCCACAGCGACGCATCGATACCCTTGGTGATGTTGTCGGCACCCAGGCTTGGGCCAATGGTACGTTCTTCGGCGAAGTACATCGGCGCGGCCAGACCACCGGCACGCAGCAGCAGGGCCAGCTCGGACGATTCACCCTGGCCATTCAGGCCGGTGATGCGGAACTGGCTGCCCAGTGGCGACTGGATGGTCGCCAGGCTGATGATCTTCTTCTCTTCCTGGAAGCTCTGAACGGCAACGTCCTTCTCGACGCCGTCGACCGTCTGCTTGACGTAGCGGGTGACCGGCTTCTGCTCGATGAAGATCACCGCCATGCTGCGGCCGACGTTGCTACGGGTCGCGCGGCTCATCAGCTCGCCACCGTGACCATCCAGGCGGATGTTCACCTGCGGGCGGCCGTGCTCGTCGAAGCTGGCCTGGGCGTCGGTGACCTGGTCACCGGTGATGATCAGGCCACGCTCGACCGCAGCGGAACGGTTGCCTTCACGGAACTCGAAGACCTCGGTAGTGGCCTTGGAAGCCCCCGGCTCGGCACCGAAGCGGAACTCCAGGTTGGCGGTCTTGCCGAGGATACGCTTGGCTTCGGCAGTGTCCTGCACGCCCGGCAGTTCGACCACGATGCGGTTGGCGCCCTGGCGCTGCACCAGCGGTTCGGCCACGCCCAGCTCGTTCACACGGTTGCGGACGGTAGTCAGGTTCTGCTTGATCGAGTATTCGCGGATCTCGGCGACTTTCGCCTGGGTCAGCGCCAGACGCAGCACGGCGAGCTCGTTGCGCTCGGTGGTGGTCAGGTCGAAATCATTGAAATTCTTGCGGATCAGGGCACGTGCCTGTTCGCGAGTAGCATCGTCAGCGAAGCCCAGCATCACACCGCCATCCTGCTGCGGCAGGCTGCGGTAGCGGATGCGCTCTTTGCGCAGCAAGGTCTTGACCTCGCCTTCGTAGACTTTCATGCGGGCACTCATGGCCTTGTCCATGTCCACTTCCAGCAGGAAGTGCACACCACCGGACAGGTCCAGGCCCAGTTTCATCGGACTTGCACCCAGGTTACGCAGCCACTGCGGGGTAGTCTGGGCCAGGTTCAGGGCCACGACATAATCATCGCCCAGTGCCTTGCGCACTACATCCTTGGCTGGCAGTTGATCTTCCTGGTTGGTCAGGCGAATCAGCCCACTGCCCTTCTCACCCAGGCTCGCGCCCTTGACGGTGATACCGGCATCGACCAGCGCCTTGCTGACGCGGTCGAGGTCGGCCTGGTTGACCTGCAGCGCCGAGCTGGCACCGCTGATCTGCACCGCCGGATCATCCGGGTAGAGGTTGGGAGCGGAATAAATGAAACCGATCGCCAGTACCACCAGGATCAGTGCGTATTTCCACAGAGGGTATTTGTTCAGCATCACGCCGCCCGTTCAAGACGCGGGGCGCTTTGCGCGCCCCGACTGGAAAAATGAAACCGGTAACTCAGATAGCCTTGAGCGTACCTTTTGGCAGGGTGGCCGCGATGGCACCCTTCTGGAACTTCAGCTCGACGGTGTCGGAAACTTCCAGGACCACGAAGTCATCGGAAACCTTGACGATCTTGCCGGCGATACCGCCGTTGGTGACAACTTCGTCACCTTTCTGCAAGTTGCTCAGCAGGTTCTTCTGCTCTTTGGCACGTTTGGCCTGCGGGCGCCAGATCATCAGATAGAAGATGACCAGGAAACCAACCAGGAAAATCCACTCAAAGCCGGTGCCGGCAGGGCCAGCGGCGGGTGCAGCAGCATCCGCGTATGCGGCGGGGATCAAGAAGCTCATTGGGCACTCCTAATGTAATTTTCTAATAATGGATGCGAACAGTCAGTCCAAAGGCGGCACAGGCAGCCCGCGCTTGGCGTAGAAGGCGTCGACAAAGGCGGCCAATTTACCCTGTTGAATAGCCTCGCGTAAACCGGCCATCAAGCGCTGGTAATGGCGCAAGTTGTGGATGGTATTCAGCATGCTGCTCAGCATTTCGCCACACTTGTCCAGGTGATGGAGATAAGCGCGGGAGAAGTTGGTGCAGGTGTAGCAATCACAGGTCGGATCCAGCGGCGAATCATCATGGCGATGGAACGCGTTGCGGATCTTGATCACCCCTGTATCGACGAACAGGTGGCCGTTGCGCGCGTTGCGCGTGGGCATCACGCAGTCGAACATGTCGACGCCGCGGCGCACACCCTCAACCAGATCTTCCGGTTTGCCTACCCCCATAAGGTAACGAGGTTTGTCAGCCGGCATCTGGTCCGGCAGGTAGTCGAGGACCTTGATCATCTCGTGCTTCGGCTCACCGACCGACAGGCCACCGATGGCCAGGCCATCGAAACCGATGTTTTCCAGGGCTTCCAGCGAACGCATGCGCAGGTCCTGGTACATGCCGCCCTGAACGATACCGAACAGCGCCGCGGTGTTGTCGCCGTGGGCATTCTTCGAACGCTGGGCCCAGCGCAGCGACAGCTCCATGGAAGTGCGCGCCACGTCGTGCTCGGCCGGGTACGGCGTGCACTCGTCGAAGATCATGACGATGTCCGAGCCCAGGTCGCGCTGCACCTGCATGGACTCTTCCGGGCCCATGAACACCTTGGAACCGTCGACTGGCGAGGCGAAGGTCACCCCCTCCTCCTTGATCTTGCGCATGGCGCCCAGGCTGAACACCTGGAAACCACCGGAATCGGTGAGGATAGGGCCTTTCCACTGCATGAAGTCGTGCAGGCCATTGTGCATCTTGATCACCTCGGTACCCGGGCGCAGCCACAGATGGAAGGTGTTGCCGAGGATGATCTCGGCGCCGATGGCCTCGATGTCACGCGGCAGCATGCCCTTGACCGTGCCGTAGGTGCCCACCGGCATGAACGCCGGGGTCTCGACCGTGCCACGGGGGAAGGTCAGCCGACCACGACGGGCCTTGCCGTCGGTGGCCAACAGTTCGAACGACATTCGACAGGTGCGACTCATGCTTGATCCTCTGGGCCGCGTGGCGCCGGATTGCGGGTGATGAACATGGCATCACCGTAACTGAAGAAGCGGTACCCGTTGTCGACCGCCGCCGCATAGGCAGCCATGGTCTCGGGGTAACCGGCGAAGGCCGAGACCAGCATCAGCAGCGTGGACTCCGGCAGGTGGAAGTTGGTGACCAGGCAATCGACCACATGGAACGGCCGGCCCGGGTAGATGAAGATGTCGGTGTCCCCGCTGAAGGCCTTGAGCACGCCATCGCGCGCCGCGCTCTCCAGCGAGCGCACGCTGGTGGTACCGACCGCGATCACCCGGCCGCCACGGGCCCGGCAGGCCTCGATGGCATCGACCACGTCCTGGCTCACTTCGAGCCACTCTTTGTGCATGTGGTGGTCTTCGATCTTGTCGACCCGCACCGGCTGGAAGGTGCCAGCCCCCACGTGCAGGGTGACGAAGGCCCGCTCGACGCCCTTGGCTGCGATCTTCTCCAGCAGCGCTTCGTCGAAGTGCAGGCCGGCAGTCGGCGCAGCCACGGCACCGGCACGCTCGGCGTACACGGTCTGGTAGCGCTCGCGGTCGGCGCCCTCGTCCGGGCGGTCGATGTACGGCGGCAGCGGCATGTGGCCGACGCGGTCGAGCAGCGGCAGCACCTCTTCGGTGAAGCGCAGCTCGAACAGCGTGTCGTGGCGGGCGACCATCTCGGCCTCGCCACCGCCATCGATGAGGATCATCGCGCCTTCTTTAGGGGCCTTGCTGGCACGCACATGGGCCAGCACGCGGTGGCTGTCGAGCACTCGTTCGACCAGCACTTCCAGCTTGCCGCCGGAGGCTTTCTGGCCAAACAGCCGCGCGGGAATTACCCGGGTGTTGTTGAACACCATCAGGTCGCCCGGCTGCAGGTAGTCGAGCAGATCCGGGAATTGCTTGTGCGCCAACGCCCCGCTCGGCCCATCGAGGACCAGCAGACGGCTGCCATGGCGCTCGGCCAGCGGGTGGCGGGCGATCAGGGAATCGGGGAGTTCGAAGGAAAAATCGGCGACGCGCATGATGATGTTCGGGTTCGACAGGGCCGGGAAGTTTAGCCCAATGTGTGAAAATTGACCATGAAAGCCGATTGACCGACCACGGGCACCTCTCTATACTGCGCGCCACAAGCCCTGATGGCGGAATTGGTAGACGCGGCGGATTCAAAATCCGTTTTCGAAAGGAGTGGGAGTTCGAGTCTCCCTCGGGGCACCAAGATCCGGAAAAAACCGACCTTATGGTCGGTTTTTTTGTGCCCGTCTTTCAGCATTTACCGCCTCCATGTGGCCTTGGGTCTGACCACGAATAGGCCATATGCCGTATTCAGCTCAATGCAGCTCGATCGAGCTCAAATTATTCATCCCTGCAAGCCTTCTACCTGGGCCTTTTTGACGCCAACCCAACGACCAGGCGCATTCCAGCAATCCACTCAATCTATTGGCCAAGCCGTGAGTGATAGCAATAAGCTGTCACTGGTCGGATATATATTCCGAAAGCATTGATGGCCTAATGACATCCAGCCATAGTTGCGCTCCTTTTCCAGCCAACCACCGCGTGCCCCATGAACAGAACCGCGCCCTGTCTGGCAGCAATGATGCTGCTGAGTGGGTGCAATGGAATGCCAACCGCATACGTTTCAGACCCCGTCTACGACCAGGCTTTTGTCGTCACCTCCGGTGCCCCCCTGCCAATGCTGCTGATGGCCACTGCCATCCAGTGGAACGAAGACTTTGCCGTCACCGCCAAGCACACACCGTTCCTGCCCAATGTGGTGCACGAAGGTTTGGGGGACTTGGTGTTCTTCAAGCACAAGGCCAGCAAGGTGCCGCAGTGGCGTCAGTTCGTGCCGGGCGAGTCGGTGACCGCAGTCGGCTTCAACAGCTTCATGATGCCGGTGCAAGGCAAGGGCCGCACGCTCGACTCCCTGGTGCGACTCGAAGGCACGCCGGGCAGCGTTTTCTACTCGGTGCATGATGGCCCTATCACCAAGGGCATGTCCGGAGGCCCGGTGTTCGCCGATGACGGCAAGGTGGTCGGGATGAACGTCGCCTTCATCGCCAAGGATGAGATCGATGCCCGCAACCGCCCGGATCTGGCCAGCAAGGCACGGGTCAGCGTGTTCCTGTCGTACAGCGAAATCGACAAGGAATGGCGGCGCTTTCAGTACCTGGTGCACAAGGGCAAGCCGCATGGCGCACCTGACGCGATCAAGGGCTATGTGGCGGTAGCCAGCAAGCCTTGATTTACCGTTGAGAGTGACGCTGAACATTCCCCTGCTCCTCTGCGCAAGCCAACATGATACGGTAGCGGTCGGCACTGATGATGTAGCCAGCACCTGCACGCAAAAGGACCTGCCATGCACCTTGCCCACCGCCCCGTCCAACCCGGTGACATCCCGGCCATCTGCTGCTTTGCGCAAGGCCCGGACGAGCTGTTCTACATGTTCCCCAAGGCCAGCTACCCGCTGACTCCCGTGCAACTGAGCGAGGCCATCGCCCAGCGCAGCGGCTCGACCGTGGTCGAGGGCGACGGACTGGTGCTCGGTTTTGCCAACTTCTACAAGGCCGAGCACGGGGGTATCTGCGCCCTCGGCAACGTGGTGGTCGCCCCCGCCGCTCGCGGTCAGGGCGTGGCGCGTTACCTGGTGCAATGCATGGTCGACCTTGCCCGCGAGCAGTTCACAGCGCGGGAGGTCTGGGTGTCGTGCTTCAACCACAACACGGCGGGTTTGCTACTTTATCCACAACTTGGTTTCGTACCTTTTGGCATCGAAGAACGGCAGGCTCATGATGGCAAGCGGGTAGCCCTGGTGCAGATGAAACAACACGTTCAGAAACACCCCTGAACGAACAGCGCCGAACCATAGCCATCCGTCGACGTCCCATCCTGCATCCCCGACTTTTCGAGGCAGCTCGCGTGAAAGACGTCATCGCCCGCAAATACCGCCTGGTCGTCAAGACCTTCAGCTACATCGGCTGGTCACTGTTCTGGCTGCTGCTCTGGGACGTGCTGGTCACCATCGACTTCATGCTGTTCTTCAACAGCAAGTTCACCCTGCCGCTGATCCCGCTGACCTTGCTGGGTTCGGCGCTGGTGGTGCTGGTGAGCTTTCGCAACAGCAGCGCCTACAACCGCTGGTGGGAAGCACGCACCTTGTGGGGGGCGCTGGTGAACAGTTCGCGCAGCTTCGCCCGGCAGACGCTGACACTGATCGAAGACCCCGAAGATGGACTGAACCCGGTCAAGGCGACCTTGCTGCGCCGGCACATCGCCTATGTGAACTGCCTGGCGGCGCACCTGAAGGGTGAGCCCTGCCCGGACGCGCTGATGGCGTTCATCCCGCCGGGTGAGTTTGAACGGCGCAACCGTTCGAACAACTTCGCCAACGACATCCTGGGTGGCTCGGCGGCGTTGCTGGCCAAGGAATACCAGGCGGGAAGGCTCGACAGCATTCGCCTGGCGCGGCTGGAGTCGACGCTGGTGGACCTGTCCAACGCCCAGGGCGGCATGGAGCGGATCGCCAATACGCCGCTGCCCTACCCTTATGTGTATTTCCCACGGCTGTTCATCACCCTGTTCTGCCTGATCGTGCCGGTGGGGCTGGTTGAATCGCTGGGCTGGTTCACGCCACTGGCGTCTACGGTGGTGGGGTTCATGCTGCTGGCGATCGAGCGGATCGGGACGGATCTGCAGAGCCCGTTTCGCTTCAGTGAGCATCAGATCCAGATGGATACGATTTGCGAGACCATTGAGCGGAATCTGGAATCGATGCAGCGCGAAGCGCAGTGTGGGGAACTGGTGCAGTAAGGGGGCCGCTGCGGGGCCCCCAACTATCGCTCAGGCACGCACATAGCGCTGGCGCAGCACATCACTGAAAGCATCAACCAACAACACCAGCAGCAACATGGCCATGATCACCGTACTGGCCTGGGCCTCCTGGAACAGGCTCAGGGTGGTATAGAGCATCTGCCCCAGCCCCCCTGCCCCGACAAACCCCAGCACACTGGCCATGCGAATGTTGTTCTCCCAGCGGTACAAGCTGTACGCAAGCAATTGCGGCCACAGGTTCGGCAGCGTGCCGAAGCAGAACGCCGCCACCTGCCCGCTGCCTTGCAGGCGAATGGCCGCCGCCGGCTCGGCCGGCGCATTCTCCAGCGCTTCGGCGAACAATCGCCCCAGCACCCCTGAGGTGTGCAGCGCCAAGGCCAGCGTACCGGCATTGGGCCCCAGGCCTGCCGCCAGCACGGTCAATGCCGCCCATACCAACTCGGGTATGGCTCGCAGGGCATTGAGCAGCAAACGTGCCAGCGACTGCAGCGGCCAACCGAAACGCCCCGCCGCCGGCAGGGCCAGCAGCATGCCGAGGACCATTGCCAGCAACGTGCCCAGCCCTGACATGGCGAGGGTTTCCAGAGCCCCTCGCACTACAGCTTGCAGGTGCTCGACGGAAAGGTCCGGATGCAGGAAGCGGGCGGCATACTCGCCCATCTGCCCCAATCCGCCATCACCCACAAGGGCGTGCAGGTCCAGCTCCAGATAACCGAACGACGCCACCACCGCCGCCACGATGGCAACGATCACCAGCAGGTTGATCACCCGGTTCATGCCAGCCTCCCACGCAGGAAGCGGCTGAGCAGGTCGGCCAACAGTACCAGGCCGAGGAACGCCAGCAGCATGCTCGCCACCTCGCCCCCGGCGAACATGCGCATCGACAGATCGATCTGCTGCCCCAACCCGCCGGCACCGACGAAGCCCATCACCACCGACGCACGCACGGCACACTCCCAGCGGTAGACGGTGTAGGACACCACTTCCGCCGACGCACTGGGCAGGATGCCGTAGAAGAATGCCGTCAACCGGCCGCTGCCGCCCTGCAGCAAGGCATGCGCCGGGCGCTGGTCGACCGATTCGAAGATTTCCGCGTAGACCTTGCCAAGCATCCCGCTGTAGGTAATGGCGATGGCCAGCACCCCGGCCGTCGGCCCCAAGCCCACCGCCCGCACGAACAGCAGCGCCCAGACGATCTCCGGCACGCTGCGCAGGAATATCAGCAAGCCGCGAACGGGCAGGCGCAGCAAGCGCGACCCCACACCTGCCCGGCCACCACGGGACGCAGCACGCAGTGAAAGCGCACGGCTTGCCAACAGGCTGGTCGGAACCGCCAGTAACAGCGCCAGGGCCATGCCGGCAGTCGCCACAGCCAGAGTCTGCAAAGTGGACTGGTACAACAACGTGAGGAATTCGCCACTGTGTGCCGGTGGCCAGAAGGCACGGGTGAAGTTGGCAATCTGCTGACGGTTTTCCGCCTGCAGCAAAACACCTGGGTTCAGTTCGCTCAATTGCAGCCCGGGCCACAGCACGGCCAGCGCCAGCAAGGTCAGCAGCAACCGCGGCAACGCAGCCGGGTCGCGGGCGTCGGCCTTCAGCATCGGGGAATCTGCACAGTCAGGGTCGGCCCTTGGGCTTGCACTGGCGAACCCAGTTGCTCGTTGGCGTACAGCGCATCCAGCAACTGCTCGGTCACCGCCTCGGCCGGGCAGTCGAACGCCACCTGCCCTTCACGAATACCGATCACCCTCGGAAAATGCGCCAGCGCCAGGTCCACCGCGTGCAGGCTGGCCACCAGGGTCACGCCATTGGCCTGGGCATGGCGATTGAGCAGTGCCAGGCTGTGATCGGCCAACACCGGGTCCATGGCCGATACCGGCTCGTCGGTCAACAGCACTTCCGGGCGCTGATACAACGCCCGGGCAATGCCGACCCGCTGCAACTGGCCACCGGACAACTGCCCGCACTGGACGAACAGCTTGTCGGCCAGGCCCAACTCGGCCAAGGCCTGGCGCGCCCCCGGCACGTCGGTCGGATACACCAGGTTAAGCAGGCCACGCAGCAGGCTCCACTGCCCCAGGCGCCCTGCCAGCACCGCCGTCACCACGCGCTGGCGCGGCGGCAGTGGCGGTGCCTGGTGCACCAGGCCAATGCGCGCGCGCAGGCGCTGGCGCGCCCCGGCAGACAGCGCCCAGGGCTGCTCACCGAACAGTTCCAGGTGCCCGCTACTGGGCTGCACGGCGGTGGCCATCAGGTGCAGCAAGCTGGACTTGCCGGCCCCCGAGGGGCCGATGATCGCGACCCGCTCACCCTTGGCGATGCTCAGGCTTACCCCATCAAGCGCGCGGACCTGGCCGTGGCGCAGGCCGGCGCCGTGTACATGAATAGTCACTTGAGCAGGCCGGCCTCACGTGCGGCTTGCTCGGTACCCGCATAGTTCTCGGGCTTGGTCTCGATGAAGCGGCTGGCCGCCTGCAGGTCGAGGATCGCCTTGTGCTCCGGGTTGGCCGGGTCGAGGTCGAGGAAGGCCTTCTTGATCTTTTCTTTCAGCGCCGGGTCCATGTTGCCGCGCACGGTCCAGTTGTAGTCGTAGTAGGCCGGCGTGGTGGCGAACACCTTGACCTTGCTGGTATCGACCTTGCCGGCATCGACCAGCTTTTGCCAGACGCTGGCATTGAGCACGCCGCCATCGACCTTGCCGGCCTGCACCCAGGCGACAGTGGCGTCGTGGGCACCGGAATAGGCCACGCGGCTGAAGTAGCTTTCAGGCTTGATGTTGTCTTCCTTGAGCATGAAGTAACGCGGCATCAGGCTGCCCGAGGTGGACGAGATCGAACCGAAGGCGAACGACTTGCCCTTGAGGTCGGCCAGGCTCTTCACGGCCGGGTTGGCAGTGATGAACTTGGAGGTGAACTGGGCGTCCTGCTCACGCTGCACCAGCGGCGTGGCGGTCGGGTCTTTCAGGTGCACCTGGACAAAGGTGAAACCACCCAGCCAGGCCATGTCCAGGCGGTCGCTGGCCAGCGACTCGACCACTGCTGGGTAGTCGGCTACCGGGACGAATTTCACGTCCATGCCCAACTGCTTGGACAGGTACTTGCCCAGTGGCTCGAACTTGCGCAGCAGTTCAGTCGGCGCCTCGTCGGGGATGGCACTGACCCGCAAGGTGTCGGCAGCCTGGGCAACAACAGCACAGCAGGACAGCACGAGGCCGGCGGCGAGCGCCAGGGGGCGTTTGAGCATGGGAGTTCTCCGGTTCAATAGCGGGGAAAGTGCCGGCAACGCGCCGACGGTGGGAATTATAAGAGCCACAGGCGCAAAGGCCAGCTTTGCTACAATCGCGCAACAAATTGATCCCCTGAGGTACGTATGAGCGAGCCGATTCGCCTGACCCAGTACAGCCACGGTGCCGGCTGTGGCTGCAAGATCTCCCCCAAGGTGCTGGATGTGATCCTTGCCGAAAGCGGCGCCCAGGCCCTGGACCCGAAGTTGTGGGTCGGCAATGCCTCGCGTGACGATGCCGCCGTGTATGCCCTGGACGACGAGCGCGGGGTGGTTTCGACCACTGATTTCTTCATGCCGATCGTCGACGACCCTTACGATTTCGGTCGCATCGCCGCGACCAACGCCATCAGCGACATCTACGCCATGGGCGGCGACCCGCTGATGGCCATCGCCATCCTCGGCTGGCCAGTCAACGTGCTGCCACCGGAAGTCGCCCGCGAAGTGATCCGCGGTGGCCGCGCCGTATGCGCCGAGGCCGGCATTCCGCTGGCCGGCGGCCACTCCATCGACGCCCCCGAGCCGATCTTCGGCCTGGCTGTCACCGGTGTGGTCAGCAAACGCCACCTCAAGCGCAACGACACCGCCACCGCCGGCTGCCGCCTGTACCTGACCAAGCCGCTGGGCATCGGCATCCTCACCACCGCCGAGAAGAAGGCCAAGCTGCGCGAGCAGGACCAGGGCCTGGCACGCGACTGGATGTGCACGCTGAACACGCCGGGCAGCCGCTTCGGCAAGCTCGATGGGGTCAAGGCGATGACCGACGTGACCGGTTTTGGCCTGCTCGGCCACCTGGTCGAGCTGGCCGAAGGCAGTGGCCTGACCGCTCAGCTGGACTATGCCGCCGTACCGCGCCTGCCGAGTGTCGACCATTACCTGGCCGAGGGCTGCATCCCTGGCGGGACGCTGCGCAACTTCGACAGTTACGGGCACAAGCTCGGTAGGCTGACCGACGAGCAGAAGCACCTGCTGTGCGACCCGCAGACCAGCGGTGGCCTGCTGGTTGCCGTTACCCCTGAAGGCGAAGCCGAGTTCCTCGCGCTGGCCACCGAACTGGGCCTTAACCTGGCGCCGATCGGCCAGTTGGTCGAGCGACAGAGCCACGCAGTTGAGGTGAACTGATGCGCCCCGACTGCACCGACTTCCGCCAGCTGTTCCTGAACGACGCGCCGATGATGGACATGCGCGCGCCGATCGAATTTGCCAAGGGTGCCTTCCCCGGCACCGTCAACCTGCCGCTGATGAATGACCAGGAGCGGCAGAAGGTCGGCACCTGCTACAAACAACAGGGCCAGGCCGCCGCCATCACCCTCGGCCACCAGCTGGTCAGCGGCGCCGTCCTGCGCGAGCGCCTGCACGCCTGGGTCAGTTTTGCCCAAAAGCATCCCGATGGTTACCTGTACTGTGCCCGCGGCGGCCTGCGCTCACTGCTCGTGCAAAACGTGTTGCGCGACGAGGCCGGCATCGACTACCCGCGGATCAAGGGTGGCTACAAGGCGATGCGCAGCTTCCTGCTGAACACCACCCAGCAGGCCGTCGAGCAATGCGATTTCATCCTGGTCGGCGGCCTTACCGGCAGCGGCAAGACCGATGTGTTGCACCAGCTCGGCAACGCACTCGATCTCGAAGGCCATGCCAACCACCGCGGTTCCAGCTTCGGCAAGCGGGCCACCGCACAGCCGGCACAGATCGACTTCGAGAACAAGCTGGCCGTCGATGTGCTGAAAAAGCGTGCCCGTGGCATCGACCAGTTCGTGCTTGAGGATGAGGGCCGTATCGTCGGTAGCTGTATGGTACCGCTGGAGCTTTACAAGGGCATGCAGCGCTATCCGCTGGTGTGGCTGGAGGACAGCTTCGAGAACCGTGTGGGCCGCCTGTTGCGCGACTACGGGATAAATCTCTGCGCAGAATTCATCGATAGGTACGGTGAAGACCAAGGTCGCCACCTGTATGCCGAACGGCTGACGCAAAGCATGGGCAACATACGCAAGCGGCTCGGAGGCGAGCGCCACCAGCGCATGTCCGAACTGCTGCGCCAGGCGCTGGAGGAGCAGCTGCGCAGTGGCGAGGTGGATTTGCACCGCGGCTGGCTCGAGGTCTTGCTCAAGGAATACTACGACCCGATGTACGCCTATCAACGCGAGGCGAAGGCCGAGCGCATCGAGTTCGCCGGGGATGCCGTGGAAGTACGCGAGTACCTCAAGGCACGCGCCCGACGTTGATCTAAACGCGCCCCACCTGCGCGAGCGCCAGCCTCAGGCAAGATCACTGCCCGGGGCTGAGAACCCGCTCCAGCTCCGCCGCCCGTTCGCGGGTCATGTCCAGCACGCACATGCCGCCTTCCAGCTGCGCCAGGGTGCCGCCACTGGCCTGCACATGGAACGTGCAGTTCGCATCACGATAGGCGATCCACTGCCGCTGCACATCGCGCAAGCTCTTCTGCGGCCCGGTCTGGAGCTTGCTCATCAGTTGCTTGTAGACCCGATTCAGGCGCTGGTCCTGAAGTTGGGTCTCCCCCTGGATGCAGCTGCTCATGGCCACCGTACTGGAGGCTTTGTCCATGCACTGGCTGTAGGCCGGCGAGTTGTCGTCGGCCAGCGCCATGGGTGCAAGCAAGGCCAGGTGCATCAGATATCGCTTGTTCATCGCAAATCCTTTCAGAGCGTTTGTACCGGCGCCGGCGGCATCAGCACCTTGCCTGGCTCGAATTGCAGCGATGGCATCTGGGTGGCCGCGTAAGCGGTCACCGCCAGCGCCGCGATCAGGGCGACATCCAGCCAGTTCCAGCCCGGCACATCGGTACTGCTGCGTGCGGTCCAGCACTGCCAGGCCTGGCCCAAACAAAATACGGCGAACGCTGCCAGCCACAGGTAGAAGCCCGCACCAAAGCCGGTGCGATTGGTAAATTCATAGCTGATGTTGTCAGGCAGCCGTTCGATGCCAAAGCTGCTGGCCGCCAGGTACAACGCACCCAGCCCAAGCAGCAAGGCCAGCCGACGCAGGCGTCGATGGCAAAGGATGGCTACCGCCAGCAGTGGGTTGGCGAACCACTGGAACATTCCGAAGGGGATGCCCCAGGGACCGTACAGGAACATCTGCAGCGCCGGCATGTACCGGCCTGCGCTCATCAGGGCGCCGTCGAAGGCCAGGCTGAGCAGATACAGGGCAAGGCTCAGGGTCAGGTAGAAGGCCGGTAAACGGGCGCCCAGTGTCATGCGACTGGCGGCTCCAGCAGCAGGCCGTAGATACCCGAATCGGTCAGTTCGCCCGCCACACACCAGCGCGCCCGCAATGTGCCTTCGAGCACGAAGCCCTGCCGTTCGAGGGTACGGGCCGAGCCCTGGTTGCGTGGGTCGATTTCGCCTTCCAGACGGCGCATGTGCAGGGTATGGGCGATGTAGTCGATGAAGCAGGTCAGCGCCTCGTCCATGTAGCCCCTGCCCTGCACGGCGCTGGCCAGGCAGTAGCCGATCTCGCCACGGCGCGAGACGTCGTCGATGTTGAACAGCTGGACCATGCCGATCAGTTCGCCATTGTCGCGGCGGTACATGCCGAGCTTGAGCTGGTCGCCATTGGCATAGGCTTCGCGGTCGGCGGCCAGTGCGCTTTCGGCCTCGGCCAGGTCTTGCCAGGGGGCATGGTGCCAGTAACGCATGACCTCGGGGTCAGCCATGATCGTCAGCCATTGCTCAGCGTCGGCATGGCGCATCGGGCGCAACTGCAGGCGCGGGCTGTCGAGGCAGAGGTCAGTGGGGAAACTGCGGGGTGGGGTCACGCCGGATCTCCTGTCCATTGCTGGGGAGATGACAGTTTAACGTTATGTGGGGGCTGCGGGTGTATGTCTTGGGGTTTGCGGTGGGGCGGATATCGAGCGCCGCCCGCGCGGCGCATCGCGGATAAATCCGCTCCTACATCTGTTGCAACGTGGCCATGCCTGTGAGGCCATGGTTGTCAACCGGTTTGCACGACTCAAGACCTGCGCCAGGGCTGGCAACCATGGCGTTACAGGTTTGGCACGTTGCAACAGATGTAGGAGCGGATTTATCCGCGATGCGCCGCGCGGGCGGCGCTCGGTCTCAAGAGCGCTGCATCTCTGTGGGCGAACCCCCTACAGGTGCCGCAGATAGCGAAAATGGCTCAGGCCACCTCCGCCCCATCATCCGGCCAGTGCGGCTCGTTTGCCCCCGGCGGGGTCAGCGGCGGCAAGCCATAGGCCGCCCGCGCATCGTCGCAACTCGGGTTATGCACACCACCCACCCACGATGCCTCGAACTCGCGGCAAGGGCTGGAACGGTTGGCGTAGATGGTGCACGCCACCTCGGTACCGATCTCGCCCTGCAGGCTCACGCAGCGGCAAGGCTTGGCGTCGGTGCCGATCATGGCAACGCGGGTGGGGTTGATCTGCACCACCAGGTCATCCGGCACAACACCGCCGGCAGACTGGCATTCGCCCCAGAAGAAGGACACACGGAAATACCCGCAGCAGGCGCCGCAGTCAAGGCAAGGGTTGTATTCGGACATGATGGCACGGAGGGAAGGTTGTTGTTATCGGGGCTGGCCCGCGCGCCATTTGTAATCGAAGCCAGGTCGGCTGAGAAGAGGGGTAATGCAAAAATAGTTTGCCGTTGATCCGGCTGGCCCGAGCCCGCCAAAGCGGGCCCGGGTGAAGCGCTATTTCTGGGTCAATCCATCGGCCCGGAACATCTGGCGAATACCTCGAATCGCCTGGCGAATCCGGTCTTGGTTCTCGATCAGAGCGAAGCGCACATGGTCGTCGCCGTAGTCACCAAAACCGATGCCCGGCGACACGCAGACCTTGGCTTCGGCCAGCAACTTCTTGGAGAACTCCAGCGAACCCAGGTGCGCGTACTGCTCAGGGATTTTCGCCCACACGTACATCGAGGCCTTGGGGTTCTCGACCATCCAGCCCAGCTCGTGCAGGCCCTTGACCAGCAGGTTGCGGCGCTGGCGGTACTGCTCGGCGATGTCACGCACGCACTGCTGGTCGCCTTCCAGCGCGGCGATGGCAGCGACCTGCAGCGGGGTGAAGGTGCCGTAGTCGTGGTAGCTCTTGATTCGCGCCAGGGCACTGACCAGCTCGGGGTTGCCCACCATGAAACCGATCCGCCAGCCGGCCATGTTATAGCTCTTGGACAGAGTGAAAAACTCCACCGCGATGTCCTTGGCGCCCGGCACCTGCATGATCGACGGGGCCTTCCAGCCGTCGTAGACGATGTCGGCGTAGGCCAGGTCGTGCACCACCAGCACGTCGTACTGCTTGGCCAGGGCTACCACGCGCTCGAAGAAATCCAGCTCCACGCACTGGGCAGTGGGGTTGGACGGGAAGCCGAGGATCATCATCTTCGGCTTGGGGATCGATTCGCGGATCGCCCGCTCCAGCTCGTTGAAGAAGTCCACCCCCGGCACCAGCGGCACCGAGCGCACCTGGGCGCCGGCGATCACGGCGCCGTAGATGTGGATCGGGTAGCTCGGGTTGGGCACCAGCACGGTGTCGCCGTGGTCGAGGGTGCCGAGCATCAGGTGCGCCAGGCCCTCTTTCGAGCCGATGGTGACGATGGCTTCGCTTTCCGGGTCGATGTCGACCTCGTAGCGCTCCTTGTACCAGTTGGAGATAGCCCGGCGCAGGCGCGGAATGCCGCGGGATGTGGAGTAACCATGGGTGTCATCACGCTGGGCGACCTGCACCAGCTTCTCGACGATGTGCGGCGGGGTCGCGCCATCGGGGTTGCCCATGCTCAGGTCGATGATGTCCTCGCCACGGCGGCGGGCAGCCATCTTGAGTTCGGCGGTGATGTTGAAGACGTAGGGGGGGAGACGATCGATACGCGCGAAGCGGCGCGGCGAACCTGGATTGGCCATGGTTTCCTCTGCAGACGTAAGCGCCCGGAACCGTCCGAGCGACGTTGGCCGCTGCGGCGGCCTGATTCAGAAGATAGTGCCGAAACAGGATATCTGTAAAGGATAATTTCCTGTTTTGTTAGAACTTTTCAGATGTATTTTTTGAAAATCAAAGATTTATGTTTTAGCCCGGCCTCTTCGCGGGGCAAGCCCGCTCCCACAGGGACCACGCCACATTAGAAGCTGACGCTGTACCTGTGGGAGCGGGATTGTCCCGCGAAAGGGTCGGCACAGGAAAACAGGCATAAAAAAACCCGGCACAGTGGCCGGGTTTCTAGTGAAGCACTCGCCTCGATCAGCGCGCGTAGGTCATCAGCACGTCCGCAGCGGTCTGGCTGTCCACCGACATCATCACGCTCAGGGCAGTGACGGTGAGGATGGAGAAGCCGAACACCTTGCGGGCCCACTTGCTGTCGTCTTCAGCCTTGTAGCCACCCCAGGCCATGTACAGCCAGTACAGGCCCATGGCTGCTGCCACGGCCAGGTAGCCGAGGCCGGCGTAACCGCCGAGGGTGAGCATCAAGGTGGCGAGCAGGAAGGCCAGCACATACAGCACGATCTGCTTCTTCGCCGCGAGGATGCCACGTGCCACCGGCAGGACCGGAATGTTGGCAGCGCTGTAATCCTTGAAGCGGAAGATGGCGATGGCGAAGCTGTGCGGCATCTGCCACAGGCTGAACATCACCAGCAGGGTCACTGCAGCCAGGTCGAAGCTGTTGCTAACGGCGCAGTAGCCGATCACCGGAGGCATGGCACCGGACAGGCTGCCGACCAAGGTGCCGTGCACCGATTTGCGCTTCAGCCAGAGGCTGTAGAAACCGACGTAGACGATAAAGCCTACAGCTGCGCAGAACGCCGACAGCGGGTTGGCCTGGACATACAGCAGGCTGAAACCCGCCACCCCGAGCAGGGTGGCGTAGATCAGCGCGAGGGTCAGCGACATGCCGCCCTGCACCATGACGCGGTTCTTGGTGCGCTCCATCTTGTGGTCGATGTCACGGTCGATGCAGTTGTTGAACACGCATCCGGACGCCACCACCAGCGAAGTACCGATCACCACCGCCAGGAACAGGGCGAAGTCCACATGGCCCTTCGAGGCAAGGAAGAAACCGCCTGCCACGGAAAGCACGTTACCGAAAATGATCCCCGGTTTGGTGATTTGGATAAAGTGCTTAACGGACATGCAGTCTTACCTCACTTGGCCATCATTTCGAAGTGGATGCTGAACATGATCCACAGCGACAGGCCGACCAGCAGAGCGATTACCAGGGTGGTGAACAGGAACGTCGACACGTTGGAACGCTGCTCTTTCGAGCGGTCCATGTGCAGGAAGTACACAAGGTGTACCACTACCTGAATCACGGCCATGGCCACGATGATCAGAACGGTCAGGTTCTTCGGCAGGCTTGGCGACATGGCCAGGCCGAACGGGATCGCGGTCAGGATGATCGACAGGATGAAGCCGATCATGTACGACTTGACGCTGCCGTGATTACCTTCGTGATGAGTGTCGTGTGCGTTAGCCATTACAGAACTCCCAGCAGGTAGACGACGGTGAATACGCAGATCCAGACCACGTCCAGGAAGTGCCAGAACAGGCTCAGGCAGCTCATGCGGGTCTTGGCGGTCGGCGTGATGCCGTGCTTGTTGATCTGGTACATCATGATTGCCATCCAGATCAGGCCGGCGGTCACGTGCAGACCGTGGGTACCTACCAGGGCGAAGAAGCCCGACAGGAAGCCACTGCGGGTCGGGCCGAAGCCCTCGCCGATCAGGTGATGGAATTCATAGATTTCCATCGCGATGAAGCCTGCACCGAACAGGAAGGTCACAGCCAACCAGCCCAGTACGCCCGCTTTCTTGCCGTCGAACATCTTCAGCATGGCGAAGCCGAAGGTGATCGAGGACAGCAGCAGGAACAGCGTTTCTACAGCTACGAAGTCGAGCTGGAAGATGTCGTGACCCGACGGGCCGCCGGCAAAACTGCCGGACAGCACCGCGTAGGTGGCGAAGAGCGACGCAAACAGGATGCAGTCGGTCATCAGGTACAGCCAGAAACCGAGGACGGTCATCTGGCCCGAGTCGTGGTGGTGGTCATCGTGAGCATGGTCATGACCATGCGCGCCACCGTGGATTACTTGACTGGACATTGATTACACCCGTTCAAACGATTCGACACGTGCGCCGGCAGGCAGAGCACCTGCTTTGGCCAGCGCTTTGAGACGCTCGCCTTCGATGCGCGCCACTTCTTCGGCCGGAACCATGTAGCCCTGGTCGTCACGTGCAGCGTGGCGAACGAAGACCGCGATGGTTGCCAGCAGGCTCGCGCCAACCAGCCACCAGATGTGCCAGATGAAAGCGAAGCCGAAGACAGTCAGGAACAGACCCATGAACAGACCGGTAGCGGTGTTGTTCGGCATGTGGATCGCTTCGTACTTGCCTGGCACCTTGTAGGCAACACCGGCTTCCTTGGCTTCGTTCCAGCAGTCCAGGCCAACTTTCTCAGGCATGTGGGCGAAGTTGTAGAACGGAGGTGGCGACGAAGTCGACCATTCCAGGGTACGGCCGCCCCATGGGTCGCCGGTCACGTCCAGGTTCTGCTCGCGATCGCGGATCGAAACGACGATCTGGATCAGCTGGCAGGCGATACCGAACAGGATCAGCACGGCGCCGACAACGGCTACGTACAGGTAGGGTTCCCACAGTGGGTTGTCGGAGTGGTTCAGACGACGGGTCATGCCCATGAAGCCCAGGGCGTACAGCGGCATGAACGCTACGTAGAAGCCAGAGATCCAGAACCAGAAGGCAGCTTTGCCCCACTTCTCGTTCAGCTTGAAGCCGAACGCTTTTGGCCACCAGTAGGCGAAGCCGGCGATGTAGCCGAATACCGCACCACCGATGATCACGTTGTGGAAGTGAGCGATAACGAACAGGCTGTTGTGCAGTACGAAGTCAGCACCTGGAACAGCCAGCAGAACGCCAGTCATGCCACCGATCGAGAAGGTGATCATGAAGCCCAGGGTCCACAGCATTGGCGCGGTGAAGCGCACACGGCCCTGGTACATGGTGAACAGCCAGTTGAACAGCTTCACACCGGTCGGGATGGAGATCAGCATCGTCGCCAGGCCGAAGAAGGTGTTGACGCTGGCGCCGGCACCCATGGTGAAGAAGTGGTGCAGCCATACAGCGAAGCCCAGAACGGCGATGGCGCCCGATGCGTAGATCATCGAGTGGTGGCCGAACAGACGCTTGCCAGAGAAGGTCGAAGTCACTTCCGAGAACACGCCGAAGGCCGGCAGGATCAGAATGTAAACCTCAGGGTGACCCCACGCCCAGAACAGGTTGACGTACATCATCGGGTTCCCACCAAGCTCGTTGGTGAAAATGTGGAAGTCCAGATAACGGTCAACAGTCAGCAGAGCGAGTGCAGCGGTCAGGATCGGGAACGAAGCCACGATCAGCACGTTGGCCCAGGTGCAGGTCCAGGTGAAGATCGGCATGTCCATCAGCTTCATGCCAGGTGCGCGCATCTTCATCACGGTGACGAGGAAGTTCACGCCGGTCAGTGTCGTACCCAAGCCTGAGAGCTGTAGCGCCCAGATGTAGTAGTCGACACCCACCCCAGGGCTGTACTGAATGCCCGCCAGCGGCGGATAGGCAACCCAGCCGGTCTTGGCGAATTCACCAACGCCCAGCGAGATGTTGACCAGCAGCACGCCTGCCAGCAGCAGGTAGAAGCTCAGGGAGTTCAGGAACGGGAAGGCAACGTCACGTGCACCGATCTGCAGAGGAACCGCCAGGTTCATCAGGCCGGTGAAGAACGGCATCGCCATGAAGATGATCATGATCACACCGTGAGCGGTGAAGATCTGGTCATAGTGTTCAGGCGGCAGGTAGCCTTCGGAGCCACCGGTAGCGGCAGCCAGCTGGGTACGCATCATGATGGCGTCGGCGAAGCCGCGCAGCAGCATGACCATCGCGACGACGATGTACATCACCCCGATTTTCTTGTGGTCGACGGTGGTCAACCACTCGGTCCACAAGTAGGTCCACTTGCGGAAATAGGTGATAGCACCAACGACAGCAATACCCCCGAGCGCGATCATGGCAAGGGTCACCATGACTATCGGCTCGTGGAAGGGTATCGCCTCCAGGGTTAATTTACCGAACATCTCTTACTCCTCTGCACCGGCAGCTGGTTGCATACTCGATTCCACACCCTTGGTTGTGGCCAGATCTTTGCTGCCTGCTTCTTCGTGGCTCGGACGACCGCGGTTCATGCCTTCGTACTTGTCGACGATGATCTGGAACTGGTCAGGCGAGGCCTCGCTGTACAGCGCGACTGGGTTGTTTTCGCTTGGTTTGGCCAAGGCGTCGTATTCAGCCTTGTCCAGCTTCTTCGGCGACTGCTTGACCTCGGCGACCCACTTGTCGAAGTCTTCCTGAGAGGTTGCAGTGGCCTTGAATTTCATGCCGGTGAAGCCAGCACCGCTGTAGTTGGCGCTGATACCGTCGAATTCGCCGTTCTCGTTGGCGATCAGGTGCAGCTTGGTGGTCATGCCAGCCATGGCGTAGATCTGGCCACCCAGGCCCGGGATGAAGAACGAGTTCATCACGGCGTCGGAGGTGACGCGGAAGTTGACCGGGGTGTTAGCCGGGAAGACGATCTTGTTGACCGTGGCAATGCCCTGCTCCGGGTAGATGAACAGCCACTTCCAGTCCAGCGCGACCACGTCGATCTGCACCGGCTTCACATCGGAATCCAGTGGACGGTACGGGTCCAGCTTGTGGGTCGACTTGTAGGTGACGTAGCCCAGGGCGATGATGATGATGATCGGGATGATCCACACCGCGGCTTCGATCTTGGTCGAGTGCGACCAGTCTGGGGTGTAGGTGGCGGCCTTGTTGGAAGCACGGTACTTCCAGGCGAATGCCACGGTCATGATGATGACCGGAATCACCACCAGCAGCATCAGGCCGGTAGCGATCAGGATCAGGTTCTTTTGCTCAATGCCGACCTGACCTTTCGGGTCGAGCAGGGTCCAGTTGCACCCACTGAGTAAAAGCATGCCTAAAAAGGGCAATATGCCAAACAGTCTGGGGTAACGCTTTTTACTCATCTCACGACCTCTAGATCAGCTTGCTTCAATGCAATTTGTGTTTTGGTAGCCAACACTTCGTCCTGCCAAGTGCGGCATTTCGCGCCCGTACTCGCTCCTGCCTGGGTCCGACTGCAGGACCTTGGCGCAAAGCGGGTTAGCGGTGCTTATGGTTTCGTAGGCAACAGGCCTGTACTTCAGACCAAGTCCATTTGGTGCGGGAAAACGCGGAGGGGGGTCCGCCCGGTATCGCCGTTGGGCGAAACTTGACGAAGTCAGCAAAAAGGAGCGCTGGGGCTTCCTTCAATCCTGCGACTCGCAAGCAGTGCCGAACGGAAATTGGGGGCGATTGTAGATAGGTCGCCAACCCTTGACTATGACTTATTGAGCAACAGTCCTTTACAGGATCTGTAACAATACAGCTCGACAAATCAACTTCGCGACAGTTTGTCGCACCCCGCTTGCTAGCCCTCGAGCCCGCATTTCACAAGGCTTTGAGGTTGATCTGGATCAAGCGGGAGAGGACTTTTCACTCTTCTCATCCGGTGCAAAAGACCACACCGAAATCGGGACTTATGTCTAAGACTGGCGCCGGTTGCGGTAGATGCCGAACGGTACCAGGATGGCAGTCAGGACGAACGCCACCAGTGCCCACTGCGCCAGCGACAAACCGAGGATCGGCGGGTACGGCGTGCTGCAGAAGCCATCGACCTGGAACACCAGCGGCCATAGCTTGGCCAGGGGCAGGTCGTCGACGATCGGTTGCAGGGTATCGATGCCGCAACTGACCATGGGGTTGGCGAGTATATACACATGGTTGCCGGCCGCAACGATTCCGCCAATGGCACTGAGCACCACCAGGCCCTCGAACAGGGTCAGGCTGCGGCGCCCGGGCATGGCGGCGGCAATGAACGCGAAGATGGCGATAAAGAGCAAGGCATAGCGTTGCAGGATGCACAGCGGGCAAGGAGCCTCACCCAGTACCACCTGCATGTACAGCGCACCGCCGATCAGGGCGAGGCAGATCACCCCCAGCAGCACCAGAAAGCGCCGTTCGCGGTTCAGGCGCAAGGTTTGTTCGTTCATTGCCGATTCCTTCGATGGATAGTGGCAGCGTGGTCCGCCCGCCTTCGTGCGATTCTACACGCAGGCATGGCCCTTTAGCGTGTCGAGGAGGCGGCGAGACAGCACTGCACAGGGCTATCCGGAGATGCTGAGACCGGATGCAGCAAGGTCGGTTCAACGTCGGCCGGTAAAAAAGCGGCTGCCCGGGTGCCGCGCAGGGGCAAGCCCCTCGACACCCGGGAGTGAAGGATACAGTGATTAAAGGAGGATTAAAGATGAAAGGTGCCGAGGCACCCTTCATCTTTCCTTATATATAGGCAGGAAGTATTGATCGGCCCAGTCGCTGGCAAGCCAGCCCCCGCGCGGCGAATGCGATCGACCGTTTCGTTCTCGATTACCCACGGGCGGGAGCACTGCTGCAGGGGAGCTGGCTTGCCAGCGACTGGGATGATGTTTTGATGAACCTGTACCGGCCTCTTCGCGGCGGTTCGGCGCGAAGAGGCCGGCCCAGTCAGTACATCACTCCATCACTCCAGGGCAGCCGCCGGCCCGAAGAACTCGTAACGGCTCTGCTGCTCCGGCACACCCAGGCCCTTCAGCTGGCGCTTGACCGCTGCCATGAAGCCTTTCGGCCCGAGGAAGTAGGCATCCACATCGCGCTCACGCGGCAGCCACTCGCCCAGCAGGTCCTGGCTCAGCAGCCCCACTGCGTCGGCCTTCTGTGCGCCCGTTTCCTCGGCATAGCAATAGAAGCGCTTGAGCTGCGGATGGCGCTCGGCCAGGCCGTCGACCCAGTCGCGGAAGGCGTGCACCGCACCGTTACGTGCGCAATGGATGAAATGCACCGGGCGCTGGGTCTTCAGGGCCGCTTCGAGCATCGCCAGGGTCGGGGTAATGCCCACACCACCGCTGATCAGCACCAACGGCTTGTCGCTGGCAGCCAGGGTGAAGTCACCGGCTGGCGGGAACAACTGCAAGGTGTCGCCCACCACCAGCTCATCATGCAGGTAGTTGGAAACCTTGCCGCCCTCCTCGCGCTTGACGCTGATGCGGTACCCCTGGCCGTCGCACAGGGCCGACAGCGAGTAGTTGCGGCGCTGCTCGGCACCGTTGATGAACAGCTGCAGGCCGATGTACTGGCCAGGCTCGGCCTTGAGTACCGGCTGGCCATCCACCGGGGCGAAGTAGAACGAGGTGATCTCGCTGCTTTCCTGTTCACGACGGACCAGGCGGAATTCGCGGGTACCGCGCCAGCCGCCGGCGGCCTCTTCCTTCTGTTTGTACAGGCTTTCTTCGGCACCGATCAGGATGTCGGCCAGCTGGCCATAGGCTGCGGCCCAGGCGGCGATGACCTCAGGGGTGGCGATTTCCTTGCCCAGCACTTCCTCGATGGCTCGCAGCAGGCAGCTGCCGACGATCGGGTAGTGCTCCGGCAGAATCTGCAGGGCGACGTGCTTGTTGATGATCTGGCCGACCAGGCCACCCAGCTGCTCCAGCTGGTCGATATGACGGGCATACATCAGCACGCCATTGGCCAGGGCACGCGGCTGGTCGCCACTGGCCTGGTGGGCCTGGTTGAACAGTGGGCGGACCTCTGGGTACTCGCTGAGCATCATCTTGTAGAAGTGGGTGGTCAGCGCTTCACCACCGGTTTCCAGCAGAGGGACAGTGGCTTTGATGATTGCACGTTGTTCGGCATTGAGCATTTGCAACGACTCCTGAGCCTGTGGCTTCAAATGGTTGCCCCTGCTACTTCAGCAATCGTGCCAACTTTTTTCGCCAATGAAATCAAGCCACTGGCAGCGATCATGTCAAAAAGACCTACTCAGGTGTATAGTCAAATCGACACGCAGGAGTCCATATGACTACAAAGCCGTTGCTCACCACCTTGCTGCCCCTGGTCAGTGACCTGTCCCGCGACTTGCCCGACCAGGAGCGCTACCGCCGCCTGCTGCAAGCCATGCGCGGGCTGCTGCCGTGCGATGCCGCCGCGCTGCTGCGCCTGGATGGCGAATGGCTGGTGCCGCTAGCCGTCGACGGGCTCTCCCCGGATACCTTGGGTCGTCGCTTCAAGGTCAGCGAGCACCCGCGTTTCCAGATCCTGCTCAGCCGCCCGGAACCGACACGCTTTGCCAGCGACTCCGAATTACCCGACCCCTACGATGGCCTGGTCAATGCACCTGACGCCGACCTCGAGGTGCACGACTGCATGGGCTGCCCGCTGATGGTCGACGAGCGCCCTTGGGGCCTGGTGACCCTCGACGCCCTCACCCCCGGCCAGTTCCAGAGCCTGGAGCTGGAATCCCTGCAAGCCTTCGCCAGCCTGGCCGCCGCCACCGTGACCGTGGCCGAGCGCATCGAGCACCTGGCCCTGCGCGCCGAAGACGAGCACCAGCGCGCCGAGATCTACCGCCAGGCCAGCGGCCAGGACAAAGAGCTGATCGGCCAGAGCCCGGCGCACAAGCGCCTGCTGGATGAAATCCGCCTGGTGGGCGCCAGCGAGCTGACCGTGCTGATCACCGGCGAAACCGGCGTGGGCAAGGAACTGGTGGCCATGGCCCTGCACCAGGCCAGCAACCGCGCCGACAAACCTCTGGTCAGCCTGAACTGTGCAGCCCTGCCCGACACCTTGGTGGAAAGCGAACTGTTCGGCCATGTGCGGGGCGCCTTCACCGGCGCCCACGGCGAGCGCCGCGGCAAGTTCGAACTGGCCAACGGCGGTACGCTGTTCCTCGATGAAGTGGGCGAATTGCCGTTGACCGTGCAAGCCAAGCTGTTGCGCGTGCTGCAGAGCGGCCAACTGCAACGCCTGGGGTCGGACCGCGAACACCGGGTCGATGTGCGCCTGATCGCCGCCACCAACCGCGACCTGGCCGCCGAGGTGCGCACGGGCAACTACCGCGCTGACTTCTACCACCGCCTCAGCGTGTACCCGCTACAGGTGCCGCCGTTACGCGAACGTGGGCGCGATGTGCTGCTTCTTGCTGGCTATTTCCTTGAACAGAACCGCTCACGCCTGGGTTTGAACAGCCTTCGGCTGAGCAGCGAGGCGCAAGCGGCATTGCTTGCGTATGACTGGCCAGGCAACGTGCGCGAACTCGAACACCTGATCGGTCGCTCGGCACTCAAGGCCATGGGCCAACACCCGGAGCGCCCACGCATCCTCACCCTGGAAGCCAGCGATCTCGACCTGCGTGCCACCGCGCCAGCGGTGACTGCCGCCCTTGCCCCTGCTACGCCTGCAGCCCTGGCGGTACCCAATGGCGGCCTGCGCGAGGCTATCGATGACTATCAGCGCCAGGTAATCGACGCCTGCCTGCAACGCCATCAGGACAATTGGGCCGCAGCGGCCCGCGAACTGGGCCTGGACCGTGCCAACCTGAGCCGCCTGGCCCGTCGTCTGGGGCTTCGCTGAGGCACCATGCACTAAAGGACTACCCGGAAAGCCATCTGGTGGCAATCTGCTGGGCTGCTATATCTCCCTAATCTCCGGTTACGCGGCCGTGCCACGGCCAAGGGTCGCCAAACGCGACCCGGTGGACCGAAATCCAGCAGGGAGCACTCATGGACAACATCGTCGTCGCCGACAAGCAATCCGCCGTCGCCACCCAGAATGTCTGGGGCAACATCACCCTCAACAACCCTGCCGTCGTGCAGATGCCCATCGCCCCCGACCAGGTGGCGACCGTCACCCGGCGCGGGCAGGACCTCATCGTCACGCTCAAATCCGGAGAAAAGGTCACTGTCGGCAACTTCTTTGCCGTGGACCAGGCAGGTGTTGGCAGCGACATGGTGTTCGTTGGCGAAGACGGTACCCTGTGGCACGCGAACTATGACGCGACGGCCTTCAACGGCTTCACCTTCGACGAAGTGGCCTCGCTTGACGAACTGGTGGCAGGCATCGGTGTCGCCGGTGCCGGGACCTCGACCTTCGCCATCGCCGGCCTCAGCCTGCTCGGTGTCGGCGGCGTGGCGGCAGCGGCAAACAACAGCGGTGGCGGCAGTGGTGGAGGTGGCGGCAGCGCACCGGGCGACACCACCTCCCCAGCCACGGCCATCGACCTGCTGGTTTCGCCCGACGGCCTGCGCCTGAGCGGCCGCGGTGAAGCGGGTGCCACGGTGAATGTGTTCGACGCCGCAGGCAACCTCATCGGCAGTGGCACGGTGAATGCCGATGGCCGCTTCGATGTCGCCCTGAACACCCCGCAGGCCAATGGCGGAAACCTCGGTGTGTCACTGACCGATGCCGCAGGCAACACCTCGCAATCCGTTACCGTCACCGCACCGGACATCACCGCGCCGTCAACACCTGCGGAGCTGGCGATCAACCAGCAAGGCGACACCCTCACCGGCCGCGCCGAGCCGGGCTCCACCGTGCAGGTCCTCGGTGCCGACGGCGCCGTTCTGGGCAGCACGGTTGCCGGTGCCGACGGCCAGTTCAGCATTACCTTGCAGCCGCCGCAGACCGACGGCCAGGCCTTGCAAGTCACCGCCACCGACGCGGCCGGAAATACCTCCTCCGCCACCGCCATCACTGCACCGGATGACAACGTCGGCAACCCGCCCGATACCACGCCTCCGGATGCCCCGACCGACCTTGTCATCAGCGCCGATGGTACCGTGGTCACCGGCCGTGCCGAACCAGGTAGCACCGTGCGCGTGCTGACTGCCGATGGCACCGCAGTGCTCGGCAGTGCCGTAGTCGGTGCGAATGGTGAATTCAGCATTACCCTTGACCCGCCGCAAGTCAGCGGCGAACAGTTGCAGGTCACGGCAACCGACGCAGCGCGGAACACCTCCACTGCCGGCAACATCACCGCACCGGATATCGACAACGGCGGTGACACCACCCCGCCACTCCCGGCCAGCAACCTGATCATCAGCGCCGACGGGCGCACCGTATCTGGCCGTGGCGAAGTCGGCGCCACCGTCAATGTCCTGAACGATCAAGGTCAGCTGATCGGCACCGGTACCGTGCAACCCGATGGCAGCTTCACCTTGCAACTGACTTCGCCAGTGGTCGATGGCTCGTCGTTGCAGGTCACTCTCACCGATGCCGCTGGCAACGTCTCCACGCCCAGCCCGCTGACCGCGCCGGACCTGGTACCGCCCGCACAACCGAGCGGGCTCAACCTGGCCAATGGCGTGACCCTGAGCGGCAGCGCCGAAGCGGGCGCCCGCGTGGAGGTACGCGATGCCAACGGTACCCTGATCGGCAGCGGCATCGCCGGCCCGAACGGCAGCTTCAGTTTCACCCTCGACCCGGCCCAGACCGATGGCGAACACCTGGCCATCAGCGTGATCGATGCCGCCGGCAACCGTTCGGAACCGCTGGATTACACCGTGCCGGACACCACGCCACCGTCGATCATCAGCAACGTCATCATCGGCTCCGGTAGCCTGGTCGTGGCTGGCCGAGGCGAGCCGGGGGCCACGGTGGAAGTGCGTGATGCCAACGGCGCGGTCATCGGCACCGGCATAGTCGCGGCCAACGGTACCTTCCTGGTCGACCTCAACGGCCCGGTCACTGCCGGTGATGCCATCGTACTGGTACAGACCGATGCCGCCGGCAACCCTTCGGTATCGCTCACCGTCATCGTCCCTGCCACTGCCGTACCGGAAAGCCCGGCGGACCTGGTGCTGGCGGCCAATGGCAGTTCCATCAGCGGCTCGGCCCCGGTGGGCAGCCTGGTGGAAGTGCGCGATGCCAATGGCACGGTACTTGGCAGCGTGCAAGTGGGCAACGATGGCACCTTCACCATTGCCCTCTCCCCGGCCCAGGCCAATGGCGAGCTGCTCGATGTGGTGGCCATCGACGCCGACGGCAACAGTTCGTTGCCAACCCAGATCAACGCCCCGGACATCACCCCGCCGAACCAAGCCAGCGACCTGCAGTTGAGCAGCGACGGCGTGACCCTGACCGGCCGCGGCGAGGTCGGCAGCACCGTGCAAGTCACCAACGCCCAGGGCGCCGTACTGGGTAGCGCCGTGGTCGGCGCCAATGGCACGTTCAGCGTCACCCTGAGCCCGGCCCAGACCGACGGGCAGCAACTGGACGTGGTGCTGCGCGACGGCGCAGGCAACAGTTCGACCACCACCATCACCGCACCCGACCTGGACGGCCCGCTGCAACCTTCGGCCCTGGCCATCGACAGTACAGGCCTGCACCTGACCGGCCAGGGCCAGGCCGGATCGATCATCACCGTGCGCGCGGCGGACGGAAGCGTATTGGGCAGCGCCACGGTCGCTGCCGACGGGCGCTTCGATGTCACCCTCAACCAGCCCCAGCGCAATGGTGAAAGCCTGTCGGTCGAGGCTACCGACAGCCAGGGCAACAGCGCTGGGCCGGTGGACTTCACCGCACCGGACAGCACCCCGCCACAAACCGTCGGCACCCCGGTCATCGACGGCACCGGCAGCACCGTCACGGGTACCGGCGAAGCTGGCGCCACCGTCACCGTGCGTGGCCCTGGTGGCAGCGTCCTCGGTACCGCCTTGGTAGGCGCCAATGGCAACTTCGAAGTCACCCTCAATCCCCCGCAGACCAATGGCCAGGTACTGACCGTCGAGCAGCGCGACCCTACCGGCAACGTTTCCGTCGCCGTCGATCTGCCAGCACCCGATACCACTCCGCCCTCGATAACCACTGGCCTGGCGCTGACCAGAGACGGTACGCAAGTCACCGGTAATGGCGAACCCGGCGCGCAGGTGCAGGTCACCGGCGCTGGCGGCGCCGTCCTCGGCACCGCCACGGTGCAAGCCGATGGCAGCTTCCGTGTGACCATCGATCCACCACAACTCAACGGCCAGACCCTGACCGTCATCCAGACTGACGGCGGCGGCAACCCGTCCTCCCCCAACACCCTGATCGCCAGCGACCTCGAAGCACCCGCGCCGGCACAAGGCCTTGGTTTGAGCGCCAATGGCATTGTGCTCTCCGGCCAGGGTGAACCCGGCGCCCTCGTGCAAGTGCGCGATACGGCCGGGCAATTGCTTGGTAGCGGCGTCGTTGAAGAGGACGGCACCTTCAGCATCAGCCTGGCGCCACCACAGACCCACGGCGAAACCGTGTCGGTGGTGCTGATCGACACCGCTGGCAACGCCTCGCCTTCGGCCCCCTTCACCGCTGACGATACCAGCGGCCCGGCGGTCCCGGGCGGCGTGCAGGTGAGTGCCGACGGTACTCTTTTGCAAGGTACCGGCCAGGCCGGCGCAACGGTAGAGGTGCGCAACGCCGCCGGCGATCTGCTAGGTAGCGTGGTGGTGCCGGCCAGCGGTAACTTCAGTGTGGCGTTGAACCCGCCACAACTGGACGGCCAGACCCTCGACATCACCCAGACCGATACCCAGGGCATTGTCTCCGGCGCCGCCCAGGCCACCGCGCCCGACCTTACTCCACCCGCACAGCCCACGGCCCTGGCGATCACCCCCGATGGCCTGGCGCTCACCGGCAACGCACCGGGCGCGACTTCGGTCACCGTAATCAGCGCGACCGGCGTCGAGTCCACCGTAGCGGTCAACCCTGACGGCACCTTCAGCGTTCCGCTTTCCCCTCCCCTGCTCAACGGCGAGACGGTGACGGTGGTGGTCACCGATGCCGCTGGCAACGCGACCCAACCCACCAGCGTCAGTGCCATAGACAGCACACCACCGGCACCGGCCACGGATATCTCGGTCAGCCCGGATGGCAGCACCATCAGCGGCACTGCCGAACCCGGTACCACCGTGATCGTGCGTGACGGCAACTCCGAACTGGGCACCGTCACCGTCGGCCCGGACGGCACGTTCGTGGTTCAGGTCAGCCCACCCCTGGCCACTGGCGACAGCGTGCAGCTGGTGGTGCAAGACAATGGCAACAACGAAACCGCGATCACCGTGAATGGCCCGACTGGCAGCGAGCTCGCCACCCCGAGCAACCTTGTCATCAGTGCCGATGGCTTCCTGCTGACCGGTCAAGGTACCGTCGGCTCGCTGATCACCGTCACCTCCGGCGGCGCGACGCTGGGCACCGGCACGGTCGGCAGTGACGGTTTCTTCCACATTTTCCTGGCCAGTGCCCAGCTCAATGCGCAAGTTCTGAGCGTCAGTGCGCGCGCTTCAGCCGGCGGCACCCCATCCGTACCGGCCACCATCGTGGCGGCGGACACCACCCCACCCGACGCCCCCACCCAGGTTGCCATCAACCGCAGCGGCAGCACCCTCAGCGGCCATGGCGAAGTCGGTGCGACCGTAAACGTGACCGATGCCAATGGCACCCTCGTAGGCAGCGGCACCGTGGGCAGCAACGGCCTGTTCAACGTCACCCTGGTGCCGGCGCAGACCAATGCGCAAAACCTCACCATCACCCAGGCCGATGCCGCCGGTAACGTCTCGCTGGCAGCCACCGTGCAGGCACCCGACCTGCAAGCCCCGGATGCCGCCACTGGCCTGAGCCTGAACAGCGCCGCCACCGTGGTCAGCGGCCAAGGCGAAGCGGGCGCGCTGGTGACCGTGCGCGATGCCAGTGGTGCGATCCTGGCCACCGGCACGGTCAACCAGAGCGGCCAGTTCCAGATCACCCTGCCCAGCGCACAAACCACCGGCAGTGCGCTGCAGGTCACCCTTAGCGACGCCGCCGGCAACGTCTCCGGCCCGGCCAGCCTGGCGACCCCGGACCGCACGCCGCCGGCGGCCGTGAGCAACCCGCTGCTCAGTGCCGATGGCCGGCAACTGTCCGGCAGCGGTGAAGTCGGCGCCACGGTACAGGTACGCAATGCGGCCGGTACTGTGCTCGGCACCGCCATCGTCGGCGCCGACGGCCGATTCACCGTTACCTTCGGCACCTCGCAAGCCAATGGCCAGGCCATCGGCGTAAGCCAGGTGGATGCCGCTGGCAACGTCTCGCCAGCCGTGAGCGTCATCACACCGGACCTGACCCCGCCTGCAGCATTGACCAATGTCGCGCTGAACAACAACGGCGTGACCTTGACCGGCCTTGGCGAAGCTGGCGCCAGCGTCACCGTGCGCGGCCCTGACGGCACCATCATCGGTACCGGCCAGGTGGCCGCCAATGGCACCTTTACGCTCTCGCTCGCCATCGCGCAGCTCAATGCGCAGCACCTGAGCGTGACCCAGACCGACACCGCTAACAACACATCGGTCGCAGTCACTGTCATCGCACCGGATCACACCCCGCCGGCAGCGCCCACTGCGCTGGCGCTGGCGGGCACCGGCCTGCAACTGAGCGGTAGCGCCGAGGCCGGTAGCACCGTCACCGTGCGCGACGCGGCGGGCAATGTGCTCGGCACTGCCGTGGCCAGCGCCAACGGTACCTTCCAGGTCACCCTGAGCAGTGCCCAGACCAACGGCCAGACCTTGCAGGTCACGGCTACCGATGCGGCAGGCAACGTATCGCCCGCCACGCCGTACACGGCTGCCGACACCACACCACCGGCGGCAGTCAGCAACCTGGCCGTGTCGCCCGACGGCACCACCCTGACGGGTAGCGGCGAAGCGGGCGCCACGGTCACCGTGCGCGCACCGGACGGTTCTTCGCTGGGTACCGCCACGGTGGGCAGCAATGGTCGCTTCACGGTCACGCTTGCACCGGCCGCCACCACCGGCGAAAGCCTCAGCGTGGTGCAAACCGACGCGGCGCAGAATGCCTCGCCGGCACAGAGCGTCACCGCACCGGGTGAGCTGGCGCCAGATGCCCCCGACAACCTGGTGCTGTCCGCCAACGGCCTGGTAGTCACCGGCAGCGCCGCGCCGGGCAGCACGGTCAGCGTCTACGGCCCGGGCGGCGTGTTGCTGGGCACCGCGCCGGTCGGCAACGACGGCACCTTCACCGTCAACCTCGGCAGTGCCCAGGTCAACGGCGAGCTGTTGCAAGTCAGTGCGGTAGGCACCGATGGCAGCGCTTCGCTGCCGGCCGACCTGCAAGCCCCGGACATCACCGCGCCGCAACCGCTGAGCAATCTGGTGATATCCAACGACGGCCTGGTGCTCACCGGCCGCGGCGAGCCAGGTGCCACCGTGACCGTGCTGGGTATCGGCGGGGCCGACCTGGGTACCGCCGTGGTCGGCGCCAATGGCAATTTCACCGTCAACCTCAACGCCGCACAGGTCAACGGTGAACTGCTCAGCGCCGCACAGACCGACGCGGCCGGCAACGAGTCCAACAGCGTCAGCCTCAACGCGCCAGACATCACGGCACCCAATGCGCCGGCCAACCTGGCATTCGCCGGTGGCGGCAGCCTGCTCAACGGCACTGGCGAGGTTAATGCCACGGTAAAAGTCGTCGCTGCCGACGGTACTGTGCTGGGCACCGCGACGGTGATGAGCAATGGCAGTTTCCAGGTCACCCTCAACCCGCCACAGGCCAACGGCCAGGCCGTGCAAGTGGTGCTTACCGATGCCGCCGGCAACCAGTCCCCGGCGACTGCCATCACCGCGCCCGACACAACGCCACCGGCGGCGCCGGGCGAGCTGGCGATTTCCAGTGATGGCGTTACCCTCACCGGACGCGGCGAGGTCGGCGCGAGGGTCAGCGTGACCAACGCTGCCGGTAACGAGATCGGCACGGCGACCGTCGACGCCAGTGGCCACTTCACCGTGACCCTCAACCCGGCGCTGGGCAACGCAGAACTGCTCAGCCTTACCCAGACCGACGCTGCCGGCAACGTGTCGGCGGCAGCGACCCTGCAAACCCCGGACTTCACCCCGCCAGACGCCCTCACCGACGTGGTCATCAATGCCGACGGCAGCGTGGTCAGTGGCCGTGGCGAGCCAGGTGCGACAGTCACCGTGAACAACGCCGCCGGTGTACTGCTGGGCACCACCACGGTGCTCGCCGACGGCAGCTTCCGCGTCGAACTCAGCCCTGCGCAGATCAACCAGCAGGCGCTGTCGGTGCAACAGGCCGACCCACCCGGCAACATCAGCGAGCCGGTCACCGTCAACGCCCCTGACCTGACGCCGCCCGCCGCGGCGCTCGACCTGCGGCTCAATGCCGCGGGCGACCAGCTCGGCGGTACCGGTGAAGCCGGCACGACCGTACGGGTGTACGTCGGCAGCATCGAAGTCGGCACCACCACGGTGGCTGCCAACGGCACGTTCGTGGTCAACCTGAGCCCGGCGCAACTCAACGGCCAGGTCCTGCAGGTGACCCTGACAGATGCCAGTGGCAACCTCTCGCCGATCAGCACGGTGACAGCCGTCGACAGCACACCGCCGGGCACCGTGATCGCCAGCCTCAACGCCAGCGGCACGCAACTGGTCGGTACCGGCGAAGCCGGCGCGCGCGTCACCGTGATGGACAGCCAGGGCAACCTGATCGGCCAGGGCACCATCGACCCCGACGGTCTCTTCGTGCTCAACCTGAACGCAGCGCAGGTCAACGGCCAGGTGCTGACCGTGATCGCCCAGGACGCCACTGGCAACCCGTCCGCGCCCCTGCAACTGATCGCCCCGGACCTGACACCACCGGTACAGCCCAGCAACCTGGCCCTGACCGGGAACGGCACGCTGCTCAGCGGCAGCGCTGAAGCGGGCAGCGTGATCACCGTGCGCAACGCTACCAGCACCGTGGTCGGCACCGTCACCGTGCCGGCAGGCGGCGAATTCACTGTCAGCCTGAGCCCGGCGCAAAACAACGGTCAGCTGCTGAGCGTGATTTCCACCGACAACGCCGGCAACACCTCGCTGCCGGCCGAGTACCAGAGCGCCGATACCTCACCGCCCGCCATCGTCACCAACCTTGCCATCAACACCGACTACAACGTGCTCACCGGGCGTGGTGAAGCGGGTGCGACCGTAACGGTCAGTTTCGGCGGCGTGCCGATCGGCACCGGCCTGGTCGACAGCGGCGGCAACTTCTCGATCAACCTGTCACCGGCACCCGGTGCGTCGGCCACCCTGCAAGTAACCCAGACCGATGCCGCCAACAACACCTCGGCGGTGTTCGACTACACCACGCCGTTCGTGCCCCCACCGGAACCACCGGTCAACGTGACCCTGGCCGCCAACGGCCTGACCCTGACAGGCACAGCAGCCGCCGGCGCGTCGATCCGTGTCTACGACGCCGCCGGCGACCTGATCGGCACCGGTACGGCCAATATCGTCAACGGTGGTTTCTCGATCACCTTGAACAACGCCCAGCTCAACGGGCAACACCTGACGGTGACGGCAGAGTCGTTGCTCGGTGGCGAGTCGCAACCAGTGTTCGTCACCGCGGCCGACACCACACCACCGGCCAACCCGGTAGTCACCTCGCTGTCGGCCAATGGCCTGGTGCTCAGCGGCACCGGTGAAGCCGGAGCCACCGTGACCGTGCGCGATGCCAGCGGCAATGTGCTCGGCAGCGGCCTGGTCAACGGTGCAGGGGCATTCAGCATCAACCTCAGCAGTGCCCAGCTCAATGGCCAGGTGCTGAGCCTGAGCCAGGCCGATACCGCCCTGAACGTTTCTGGCACCACCAGTTACACGGCGCCAGACACCCAGGCCCCGCTGGCACCGACCAACCTGGTGATCAATGGCGCTGGCACCCTGCTCACCGGTAACGGCGAGCCGGGCGCGACCGTGACCGTGCAAGGCCCCGGCGGCCAGGTCGGCAGCGCCATCGTGCAGAGCGACGGCACTTTCAACATCACCCTGACCAGCGCCCAGAACAATGGCCAGGCCCTGGTCGTGCGCCAGACCGACGCCGCCGGCAACGCATCCGGCAGCACCGGCATCACTGCGCCAGACACCACCCCGCCAGTCGCCCCGGTAGCGACAATCAACGCCAACGGCACCACGGTCAGCGGCACTGGCGAGGCCGGTAGCACAGTAACCGTGCGCAACAGCGCCGGCACCGTGCTCGGCACCGCCACGGTGGGCAGCACCGGCCAATACACCGTGAGCCTGAATGCGGCGCAGATCAACTTCCAGGCGCTGAGCGTCACCCTCACCGATGCCGCCGGCAACACCTCCAGCGCCACTGCGCTGAACGCCCCGGACCTCACCCCACCGGCCAATGCCAGCAACCTGGTCATCAGTGCCGACGGCACCACCCTCACCGGCTCCGGCGAGGTCGGTGCCACGGTGACCGTGCGCAGTGCCAGCGGCACCGTGCTGCAAACCGCGGTGGTACAGCCTAATGGCACCTTCAGCGTGACCCTGAGCCCGGCCCAGGACAACGGCCAGGTGCTCACGGTGACCCTCACCGACCCGCGCAACAATACCTCTGGCAACGTCAACATCACCGCGCCAGACATCGACGCCAACGCCCCGGTCATCGCCAGCGACAACCTGGCCACTGCCACCGTCAACCTGGCGCCAGTCACCGCCACCACCACCTACACCGACAGCTTCACCACCCTGTTGTCGGGCTTCAGCAAGACCTACACCTGGACGGTGGCGGCCGGCACCACGGTCGATCCGACCCTGACACTGACCACCAACAGCGTGCTGGCACTGCTGAACAACTCCACCTTCACCTTGCAAGTGAAGGATGCCACCGGCGCCTGGGTGACCATCGCCACCGGCAACACCCAAGGGCTGCTCGACCTGATCGTGCTGCCGCTGGGGCTGCAGGTCGATATCGGCAAGCTGCAGGCCGGCGACTACCGTCTGACCGTGGCCAGCGGCGGCATCGGCCTGGTGACTCAGGTCACCACCAGCCTGGACATCGAAGCCACCAGCCTCACCCAGTTCACCGGCACGGGCAGCGCCACCTCAGGTAACGTCATCACCGATACGGGCACAGACGGTACCGTCGACTCACGCGGCCCGGACAGCGGCGCCGTGCTGCAGGTGCTGAAGAACGGTACCTACGTGGCCGCCGCCAGCGGTGCGGGGACCACGGTACAGGGCCAGTACGGCACCCTGGTGATCCATGCGGACGGCAGCTACACCTATACGCCCAATGGCAGCCCTTCGAGCGTCGGCAAGGTGGACGTGTTCAGCTACCAGCTGGTGCACCCGAACGGCCTGTCCGACTCCGCCAATCTGTACGTGCGCATCGACAGCCCGCAGGCCACGGAAATCTGGAGCGACAGCAACCTCAGCGCGCCGGCCACGGTGGTGGATGCGGTCAACGATATCGACAGCAGCCAAATCACCCTGGCCAACCGGGTCGACAGCAGCAGCGCCACCCTGGGTACGCTGAGCCTGCCGGTGATCGGCTCGCGCCAGGCCATCTACACCACGTCGGTGGCCGCCGACACCAGCGCCGACCTGCAAGTGGTGGTCAACTCGGCCAACCTGCTGACCCTGCTCGGCAACACCACCATTGCCCTGTACAAGCTCAACACCAGCACCGGCCAGTACGTGCTGGTGCAATCGGTGCCGGGCAGCTCGCTGCTTACCCTGCTCGGTGGTGGCGCCGGCTACACCTTCACCGGGCAGACAGCCGGCAGCTACCAGGTCCGCGTCAGCTCCAGTGGCATCGGGCTGCTCAGTTCGATCACCACCAGCCTCAACACCACCACCACGCACCTCACCGAGTTCGTGGTCAGCAGCGCCACGGTGGCCAGCGGCAACCTGATCACCGACCCGACCGGTACCGACAACCTGGGTTCGGCACTGACCGTGCTGAGCGTGCTGACGGCCGCCGGCACGTATACCATCCCCGGCTACAACGGCGTCAGCGTGGCCGGGACCTACGGCACGCTGCTGGTGCATGCGGACGGCAGCTACACCTACACCCTCAACAGCGGGCTGACTTCGGCGGTGATCGGCCAGCACGACACCTTCACCTACGAGCTGACCCACCCCAACGGCACCACCGACACCGCCACGCTGACTGTCAACCTGGACAACGCCGCCGGTCTCACCACCTTCTCCGCGCTGGTGGCCGACACCAGCGACGACAGCCTGGCCGTGGCCAGCGTGGCGGCCGCCGCTTCCAGCGAAGTGCTCGCCGGCACCGACGGCAACGACCACCTGGTGGGCAGCCAGGGCGGGCACATCACCCTGGAAGGCGGCGCCGGCAACGACATCCTCGAAGTGGTCGACCAGAACTTCGCCAGCGTCGATGGCGGCAGCGGTACCGACACCCTGCTGTGGGGCGGCGGCGATGCCAGCATCGACTTGGGCACCCTGGCCGAACGCATCCACAACATCGAGGTGATCGACCTCAACGACACCAGTGCGGTGGCGCTGACCCTCAACCTGGCCGACGTGGTGGCAATCACCGAAACCGGCAACAACACACTGATCATCAAGGGGGATGACAAAGACTCGGTGCACATGACGGACAACTGGACCCTGGTCGGCAACCAGACTGCCGACGGCATCGACTATAACCAATACACGGCCCAGGAAGATCCGAGCCACCACCTCTGGGTGCAGAACAGCATCCATGTCGTCTGAGGCCGCTGCAATCCGCCGGGCACACCGCCCGGCGGCAAGGACGATCAGCAGTAAGGGAATTACGTGAAGCGACGCAGTCCGCTGTCACCGCTGTGGCTGGGAGCCTTCGGGCTCCTGGTAGTGAACCTGAACCCGGTTGCCCAGGCAGCCGATGACATAGACCCCAGACTGCGCACCATCGGCCCGTCGCTGATGCGCGACGCGCCCGATGCCATCCCCGCCCGCCCGCCTTCCGGCCAGGCCGCCAGCCATGGCGACCGGCTGGGGCTGGCCGAGGCGGTGCTGACCGCCGCGCAGTGGCACCCGAGCATCGCCGAAGCAGTCGGCAACCTGTACAAGCAGGGCGAAGGCATCAACGTCGCCCGTGCCGGCTATTACCCACAGATTTCCGGCGGTATCCGCACCGGCTATGACAGCGGCTACGGCGGCGACCGCAACAGCCAGGCGCTGAACCTGTCGTTGAAACAGATGCTCTACGACTTCGGCAAGGTCGACAGTGCCGTCAGCGCCGCCCAGGCCGCCGCTACCCGGGCCCAGGCCAATATTTTGCTGGTGGTCGACGACCTCGCCCGCGACACGGCCTACGCCTGGATCGAAACCCGCCGCTATGAACAGCTGATGGTGATTGCCCGCGACCAGATCCGTGGCGTGGGCGACATCGCCGGCATGGCCCGCCAACGCAGCGACATGGGCGCCAGCACGCGCTCTGACGTGGTCCAGGCCGAATCACGGGTGGAAGGTGCCCGCGCCACCCTCGAGGAATACCAGTCGCAGTTCGAACGCTGGCGTTCGACCCTGGCCGAACTGCTTGGCCGGGTAGCGCCGCCGGCCCTCGCCGAGGAACAACCGCCAGAGCTGAACCAGGCCTGCAAGCGCGCCTCAGGCAGCAGCGACCGGCTGCCGGCCGTGCTCATGGCCCTGGCCTTGCGTGCCCAGTCCCAGGCCGAACTGGCCCAGGCCAAGGCCGAAGCCTACCCCACGCTGTCGCTGCAACCACAGGTCAATCACTACCTGGACAACGACTACAACCGCGACAACCGCAGCCTGGACCGTACCCAGGCGGGCATCTACCTGAACGTCGAGGTGCCCATCTACCAGGGCGGTGCCATCAGCGCCCGCAGCCGCGCCGCCGGCCATGCCCTGAGCGCCGCCGACTCCGCCGAAGACGCCGCACGCCTGCAAGCCCGCCGCGGCCTGGCCGAAGCCATGGCACAGACGTCCGGGCTGGGCCGGCGCCTCAACTCGCTGGAGGCGCGCCAGGCCAGCATCCAGGAAGCCCGCGAACTGTATGGCCGGCAGTACCTGGACCTGGGTACCCGGCCACTGCTCGACCTGCTCAACGCCGAGCAGGAGATCTACCAGTCACGCTTCGAACTTGCCGGCACCCGCTCCGACCTGCTGCGCCTGGATGTCGACTGCCTGTACAACACCGGCGCCCTGCGTACCGCCTTCGGGCTGGAAGGGCGCAACCTGCAAGGGGTGGAAATCGAGCCATGAACGATACCGTGAAGCTGACCCAGGCCGCTCAGGAGCAGAACCCGGAGCAGCCGGTGGTACATCGCCCCGACCTGGGCCCCTGGCTGGAAGTGATGCTGCAAGTCGCCCATCACTATCGCCTGGACGTCTCACCCCAGCGCATTCGCCTGGCAGCGGTCGAAGATGCGCGCCCGCTGGATGAAATCCTCCGGCACATGGCGCGCCAGGCTGGCCTGACCTTGCGCTTCGTGCGCTACGACGCCAAGGCCCTGCGCCAATGGCGCACGCCACTGGTGCTGGAACTGGACGATGGCCAGCTGGCCACGGTCGAGGCGGTGACCGAAGAAAACGAGCTGGCCGTGGTCTTCGCTGGCGACCAGCGCCTGACCTCGCGCCTGCCCCGCGAGGCACTTGAAGGGCGTATCAACCGCGTGGCATTGATGCGCCCGGCGCGGCCGCTGCGCGATGTGCGCACCGACGACTACACCGCGCCCTATGATCGGCACTGGTTCGCCCGCATCGTGCTGCGCGACCTGCGCCCCTACGGCCAGGTGATGGTCGCCTCGCTGGTGGCCAACGTGCTGGCCCTGGCCGGGGTACTGTTCTCGATGCAGGTGTACGACCGGGTGATCCCCGCCGAATCCCTGCCAACCCTGTACGTGCTGTTCGGCGGTGTGGTGCTGGCGCTGGTGTTCGACTTCAGCATGCGCCTGCTGAGGTTGAAGGTTACCGACCTGCTCGGCAAGCGTGCCGACTTGCGGGTGTCCGACCTGGTCTATGGGCATGCGCTGCGGCTGCGCAACTCGGCCCGGCCTAAATCCACCGGCTCGTTCATCTCGCAATTGCGCGAGCTGGAGTCGATCCGCGACCTGATCACCTCGAGCACCGCCACCGCCTTGGCCGACCTGCCGTTCTTCCTGCTGTTCCTGTTTGTGTTCTGGCTGATCGGTGGGGTGCTGGTATTCATCCCGCTGGTGGCGCTGCTGGCCATGGTCATCCCGGGCCTGCTCGCACAACGGCGCCTGGCGGTACTGGCCAATGCCTCGATGCGTGAATCTTCGCTGCGCAATGCCATGCTGGTGGAGAGCATCCAGGGCCTGGACGAGATCAAGGCGCTGCAGGCCGAGGCGCGTTTCGAGCGCCAGTGGAACCAGTACAACGCCGCCTGTGCGCACACCAGCCTGCGCCTGCGCACCCTGACCAACGGCCTGGTGACCTGGACCCAGAACGTGCAGGGCGCGGTGTTTGCCGTGGTCATCGTGATCGGCGCACCGATGGTGATTGCCGGCGACCTCACCACCGGTAGCCTGGTCGCCGCCTCGATGCTGTCGTCTCGGATGATGGCACCACTGGCGCAGCTGACCCATGTGTTGACCCGCTGGCAGCAGGCCAAGGTGGCCCTGCAGGGCCTGGACAAACTGATGCAGTCTCCGGTCGACCACCCTGAAGGCGAAGCCCGCGTGCACTTGCCGGCCATCCGCGGCGAATATGCCCTGCGCCAGGCCACCTTCCGCTACAGCCCGGAAGCCCCACCGGTACTGAGCATCGGCCAGCTGCACATAGAGCCCGGCGAGCGCATCGCCGTGCTAGGGCGCAACGGCGCCGGCAAATCGACCTTGCTGCAGGCCCTGGGCGGCGCCATGGACCTGAGCCAGGGCGAAGTCAGCCTCGATGGCATCGCCATGGCCCACCTCGACCCGGCCGACCTGCGCCGTGACGTCGGCCTTCTGGCCCAGTACGCCCGGCTGTTCCATGGCACCCTGCGGGAGAACCTTACCCTGGGCGCCGGCCAGGCCAGCGACCAGGAACTGGTGGCCGCGCTGGCCGCCACCGGTGCGCTGGAGTTCGTCCGCCACCTGCCCAAGGGCCTCGACCACCTGATCCTCGAAGGTGGCCAGGGCCTGTCCGGCGGGCAGCGTCAGGCCCTGGTACTGTCTCGCCTGCTAGTACGCCAGCCGCAGGTACTGCTGCTCGACGAACCCACCGCCTCGCTCGACGACGTCACCGAACGCAAGCTGCTGGATAACCTTGATCGCTTCTGCCAGGGCCGCACCCTGGTGATCGCCACGCACCGCTTGAGCTTGCTGCAGCGGGTCGAACGCATCATCGTGCTGGACGGCGGGCGTATTGTCATCGACGACAAACGCGACGCTGCCCTGGCCAAGCTGCAAGGAGCGCAGGCATGAGCAACCACGAACTCCCCGCGTCCTACCTGGACGGCCAGGATGACCAGGCGGTGCTGCGCGCCGGCCGTGTGATCACCCTTTGCGCCATCATGCTCGCCGCGTTCCTGGCCTGGGCGGCCTGGTTCGAGGTGACCGAAGTCTCCACCGGCACCGGCAAGGTGATCCCCAGTTCACGCGAGCAGGTGATCCAGTCCTTCGAAGGCGGCATCGTCGCTGAAATGAACGTGGCCGAAGGCGACCTGGTCGAACGCGGCCAGGTGCTGGCCCAGCTCGACCCGACCAAGACCGCCTCCAGCGTTGGCGAAAGCGAGGCCAAGTACCGTGCTGCCAAAGCCAGCGTGGCGCGGCTGCGTGCCGAGGTCACCGGCAAACCCCTGAGTTTCCCCGAAAGCCTGCGTGACTCGCCCGACCTGATCGACGCCGAGACGGCGCTGTACGAAACCCGCCGCCGTGGCCTGGAGCAGACCTTGGCCGGCATCGAGGACTCACTGCGGCTGGTGCGTGCGGAGCTGAAGATCACCGAGAACCTGGCCAAGATGGGGGCCTCCAGCCGGGTCGAAGTGATCCGCCTGAACCGCCAGCGCTCGGAACTGGAACTCAAGGCCAACGAAGCGCGCTCCGACTACCTGGTACGTGCCCGCGAAGAACTGGCCAAGGCCAGTGCCGAAGCCGACAGCCTGTCGGAAGTGATCCGCGGGCGCAGCGATTCGCTGACACGCCTGACCCTGCGCTCGCCGGTACGCGGCATCGTCAAGGACATCGAGGTCAACACCCTGGGCGGCGTAGTGCAGCCCGGCGGCCAGGTGATGAAGATCGTGCCGATGGACGAGCGCTTGCTGATCGAAACACGTATCGCCCCACGCGACATCGCCTTCATCCACCCCGATCAGGCCGCCAAGGTCAAGATCAGCGCCTATGACTACTCGGTGTATGGCGGCCTGGATGGCAAGGTGGTGGGGATATCGCCGGATACCCTGCAGGACGAGGTGAAACCGGAGATCTACTACTACCGGGTGTTCATCCGCACCGAGCAGGACAGCCTGACCAACAAGGCCGGCAAGCACTTCGCGATCGTGCCGGGGATGATTGCCACGGTGGATATCCGCACCGGCGAGAAGACCATTCTCGATTACCTGATCAAGCCGCTGAACCGCGCCCGCGAAGCCCTGCGCGAACGCTGATCTGGGCCCCGGTAGAGATCCCCTGTAGGAGCCGGGGGGGGGGGGGGGGGGGGGGGGGGGGGGGGGGGGGGGGGGGGGGGGGGGGGGGGGGGGGGGGGGGGGGGGGGGGGGGGGGGGGGCGCGGCGCGCGGGCGGCGGCCGCCCCCCGCGCCCCCCCCCCCCCCCGCCCCCCCCCCCCCCCCCCCCCCCCCCCCCCCCCCCCCCCCCCCCCCCCCCCCCCCCCCCCCCCCCCCCCCCCCCCCCGGCTCCCACAGGGATGGCGCCAGCTTCAAGAAATTGAGCAAGTCAGTTGCTCCCACAGGATCCAGATCCGCTCTGCAATATGTACATGGGCGCTAAAGCGCAGCCAGATCAGGCCGATAACCCGGCATCCCCTGTTTCCCACGAAGGTCACCATGGCCACGCAAAATGCCCGCGCGGATTCGCTGTCCCTGCTGCTGTTCACCCTGCGCAGCGGCAAGCTGATGGCAATCAACTTGCTCAAGGTCAGCGAGATCATCCCCTGCCCGCCCCTGACCAAGCTGCCCGAATCGCACCCGCACGTGAAAGGCGTGGCGACCCTGCGCGGCAATTCGCTGTCGGTGATCGACCTGTCCCGGGCCATCGGCGAACGCCCGCTGGCCGACCCGGATGGCGGCTGCCTGATCGTCACCGAGATCAGCCGCTCGCGCCAGGGCCTGCACGTGCAGGCGGTGAGCCGCATCGTCCATTGCCTGAGCACCGACATCAAGCCGCCGCCGTTCGGTTCGGGCAACCGTTCGTTCATCACCGGCGTGACTCGGGTCGACAACACCCTGGTGCAGGTGCTGGACATCGAAAAGGTCATCCACGGCATCGCCCCGCCCGAGCCGGAGCCACAACCGGGTGAGCTGAGCGAGGAAGACGCAAGCCTGCTGGCCGCCGCCAACATTCTGGTGGTCGACGACAGCCAGGTGGCGCTGCAGCAGTCGGTGCACACCCTGCGCAACCTCGGCATCGACTGCCACACCGCACGCAGCGCCAAGGATGCGATAAACGTGCTGCTGGAGCTGCAAGGCACCGCGCAGGAGATCAACATCATCGTCTCGGACATCGAAATGTCCGAGATGGACGGTTATGCCTTCACCCGCACCCTGCGCGAGACGCCGGACTTCCAGCACCTCTACGTGCTTTTGCATACCTCGCTGGACAGCGCCATGAGCAGCGAGAAAGCCAGGCTGGCCGGGGCCAATGCCATCCTCACCAAGTTCTCTTCGCCCGACCTGACCGACTGCCTGGTGACGGCGGCGCGGACCGTGGTGTTTGCCGAGCGCTGAAGCACGTGTTGTTATATTCAGCGACAAACTCCCTGGCTTGCCGCCAGGGATGACTCGGGCATAATTCGCGCCCCTCGGATAATTTCCCGGAACCGCGTATGAAGTTTTTCAGCTCTATTCTGATCGCCTGCGCCCTGTTCAGCGGTGTCGCCCAGGCCTCCAGCAGCCAGGCCTGGAACGAGCAGCGCCAGCAGATGCTCAAGGCCTGCCTGAAGGCCAGCCAGTTCAAGGATGCCCACGCCCGTGGCAAACCGGCGGAGTTCGATGATCAGGTCGGTTTCAGTGCCCTGCTGATCGAAGGTGTTTATCCACAGAAGCACATGCAGCAACGTACCGGCACCGAGCTCTGCCTGTACGACCGCAAGCAGCAGCAGGCCTACATCAGCGAATGGAACCCGGACGCCAAGTGAACGACAGCCTGCGCTTTGCCTGTACCGGTTGCGGCAAGTGCTGCACCGGCCACCATGTGCCATTGACCTTGGCCGAGGCACGCCAGTGGGCGACGGCCGGTGGGCAGGTGATCGTGTTGATCGAAGCCTTCGTGACCGATGGGCCAGGCATGCCTGCAGAGCAGCGCGAGCATGTGATGCGCCGCTCGTACCCGGTGCCTTGTGGCGGCAGCGAAGCCCGCGTTTCGGTGACCTTTGCCGCGTTCAACCCAGGGCGCTGTCGCAACCTCGACGACAACGACCTGTGCACCATCTATGAAAGCCGGCCACTGGTCTGCCGCATCTATCCGGTGGAGATCAACCCGCATATTCCGTTGCGGCCAGAGAACAAGGACTGCCCGCCCGAGGCGTGGGAACAGGGGCCTGAACTGATCCATGGCTCGCTGCCGGTGGACCCGGCGTTGCTGGCGCTGGTGCAGGCTTCGCGGCAGGCGGATCGCGATGATATCGCGGCCAAGGTGGCCATCTGCGAGGCGCTGGGGATGACCACCAGTGCGCTTAAAGGCAATGGGTTTACCGCTTACCTGCCAGAGATGGCGGCCTTTGCCGGGGTGCTGGCACAGACGCCATCTGGGACCGGGGCTGATTGGTTGCTGCATGTGGAGCAGCCTGGGCTGGTGAATGATTTGCAGGCTCAGGGATTGCGGACCACTGCTGAAACGCCGGTCTACTATGCCTTCATCGGGTTTTAGGTAAGCAGGCCCGCGAAGGGCCGCAAAGCGGCCCCGATAACTATCAGGCACTGCGGTTCAAGCCCATTTCCATATCATTGATCAGCGCCTTGGCCATGGCGCTGAGAATCCGCGTTGCACTGCCTGCGATCAGATTGCCTTCCATCTCGGCCTCTTCGCTCAAATGGCGGATGCAACCGAGCAGGACAGACAACTCATCGAAGGCATGATCGAGCGGGATACCCGGCTGGATGGCGTACAAGTCGAGGAAGGTTTCTTTGCCTGCCGTGCTGCGCGACTTCAGCTCATTGCTCATGGGTGGCCTCCTGCATTGCCATATGGGCGAACAGGGCACGCAGCAGCTCGGTGAGGATGCTCATGTTTTCCAGCAGGACCTTGCGGTGGTCCTCGGCCTCGGTTTCGAGCAAGACCTGGATGGTGCTGGAGAGGCTGTCCATGAGGGCGGCAGCGTGGGGTTTGGCGTCTTCGAAGGTTAGGTCGGCGATTATTGTGATGTAAGGGAGTGGGTACGCGGGTGGTGGATCTGGAACTATTTTTTTCATCGTAACTTTCCTGAAAATTGCTATTGGAAAGCAACCACCGTGCTCTTCTCACGGATTGGGTGGCAGCCGTACGCGAGGTGAGAAGACCGCGTCCAGGAACCGCGGCCCGGACCGAAATCCGCACGCGCACGGCTGCCATGAAAACAGGCATCCCAGATACAGCCGCAGCTTCTCACGGCCGCTCGCCGTTATTGGCGAACCGTGAAGTTATCGCTGAAGCAGTTCCCCGACTATCAGACGCCATCCGACAGGGCGCGTAGGATAATTCGTCATGCCTGCGCTCTTGAAGCATTTGGTTTCAGGTTCAGAATCTTCCTACAGCTGGTAACAGGATCGCGTTAGGGCCACCAGGTGCTTGCCACAACATCTTCAGCGCCTATGAGATCGAGCGCCGCCCGCGCGGCGCATCGCGGATAAATCCGCTCCTACATTTGTTGCAACGTGGCCATGCCTGTGAGGCCATGGTTTTCAGCCTTGTTGGCATGACGGGATTTTGAAGTGGGCATTGATGCCGCCTCACATGATTTGAGACATGCGCTAGGCAGGCGACCATAGCGTCACAGGTTCGGCACGTTGCAACAAATGTAGGAGCGGATTTATCCGCGATGCGCCGCGCGGGCGGCGCTCGATTTCCGCATCACCGCAAACCTCACGGCATGCACCCCAAAGCCCACATCAACCTCCAGCCAGGCACCCGCAAAGCCAACACAAAACCCAACCTGTCACCGCTGTCAGCCAGCTGTCACGCTGCCGACCCGGTCACAGCGCTATAAGCTTCAATACAGACCTCCGTTTCCCACCCCTTGGCCAAGGTGCCCGCGCCGATGCGACGTCCTTCCCGTTCCGTACTTCTCGCCGCGTTGGCCCTGCTCGCCCTGGTGGCCCTGGGCGTCTGGTATGGCCAGCGCCAGCAAACCACTGCGCCGCGCGCGCAAGCGGCGATTCCGGTGCGGGTGGTCAGCGTCGCCCAGCAGGACGTACCCCGCTACGCCAGCGCCATCGGCGCGGTGCTGTCCCTGCACAGCGTTGAAGTGCGGCCCCAGGTCGAAGGGGTGCTGACCCAGGTGCTGGTCAAAGAGGGCCAGTGGGTAAAAGAAGGCGACCTGCTCGCCACCCTCGATGACCGGGCGATCCGCGCCAGCCTCGACCAGGCCCGTGCCCAGCTCGGCCAGAGCCAGGCGCAGATCCAGGTGGCCGGTGTCGACCTCAAGCGCTACCGCCTGCTCAGCACCGACGATGGCGTGTCCAAGCAGACCCTCGACCAGCAACAGGCGCTGGTCAACCAGTTGCAGGCCACAGTCAAAGGTAACCAGGCAGCCATCGCCAACGCCGAGGTGCAGCTGTCATACACGCAGATCCGCTCGCCGGTGACCGGGCGTGTCGGTATCCGCAATGTCGACCCCGGCAACCTGGTGCGCACCAGCGATACCCAAGGCCTGTTCAGCGTCACCCAGATCGACCCGATCGCTGTCGAGTTCGCCTTGCCACAACAGATGCTGCCAACCCTGCAAGCCCTGCTCAAGGCGCCAACCCCGGCGCTGGTGCAGGCCTACATGGACGCCGACGGCGAACGCAACCTGCTCGGCGAAGGCCACCTGGCCCTGATCGACAACCAGATCTCGGCCAACACCGGCACGGTGCGGGTCAAGGCCGAATTCGACAACAAGGACGGCCGCCTGTGGCCGGGCCAGCTGGTCACCATCCGCCTGCGCACTGCGATCGAAGAGAATGCCCTGGTGGTGCCGCCGCCAGTGGTGCAGCGCGGTATCGACGGGCACTTCGTCTACCGCCTGGACGGCGACAAGGTCACCAGCGTGCCGGTCAAGGTGCTGTACCAGGACAGCGGCCTGAACATCATCGCCGGGGTCAAGCCGGGCGAGCGCCTGGTGCTCGACGGCCAGTCACGGCTCAAGCCCGGTGCACGGGTCGAGGTCACCCCGGACGCACCGCCACCGGCAGAAATGGCTGACCGCAGGAGCCAGCCATGAATACCCGCAACGGCGTGTCGGCGTGGTGCATCGATCACCCGATCGCCACCTTGCTGCTGACCTTCGCCCTGGTGCTGCTGGGCGCCATTGCGTTCCCGCGGCTGCCGGTGGCCCCCCTGCCCGAAGCGGACTTCCCGACCATTCAGGTCACCACCCAGCTGCCCGGTGCCAGCCCTGAAACCATGGCGTCGTCGGTGGCCACGCCGCTGGAGGTGCAGTTCAGTGCCATCCCCGGCATGACCCAGATGACCAGCAGCAGTGCGCTGGGCTCGACCACCCTGATCCTGCAGTTCACCCTCGACAAGAACATCGACACCGCCGCCCAGGAAGTCCAGGCGGCGATCAACACCGCCACCGCCCGCCTGCCCCAGGACCTGCCCAACCCGCCGACCTGGCGCAAGGTCAACCCGGCCGACAGCCCGGTGCTGGTGCTCACCGTCAGTTCCGCGCAAATGCCCGGCAATGACCTGAGCGACTACGCCGAAACCCTGCTGGCTCGCCAGCTCAGCCAGATCGAAGGGGTCGGCCTGATCAACATCACCGGCCAGCTGCGCCCGGCCATTCGCGTGCAGGCCCAGCCGGAAAAACTCGCCGCCATCGGCCTGACCCTTGCCGATGTGCGCCTGGCCATCCAGCAGACCAGCCTGAACCTGGCCAAGGGCGCGCTGTACGGCGAACACAGCGTCTCGACCATCGCCGCCAACGACCAGCTGTTCCACCCCGAGGACTACGCCAAGCTCATCGTTTCGTACCGCAACGGCGCACCGGTGCACCTGCAGGACGTCGCCAAGGTGATCAACGGCGCCGAGAACGCCTACGTCAAGGCCTGGTCCGGCGACCAGCCAGGGCTCAACCTGGTGGTGTTCCGCCAGCCCGGGGCGAATATCGTCGACACCGTCGACCGGGTGATGGCGTCCCTGCCCAAGCTGCAGGAAATGCTCCCGGCGTCGATCGAAGTGTCGGTGCTGCAGGACCGTACCCAGACCATCCGCGCCTCCCTGCACGAGGTGGAGCTGACCCTGATGATCGCCGTGGCCCTGGTGATCGGGGTGATGGCGCTGTTCCTGCGCCAGTGGTCGGCGACCCTGGTGGTGTCCAGCGTGCTCGGCGTGTCGCTGATCGCCAGCTGCGCACTGATGTATGTGCTGGGCTTCAGCCTGAACAACCTCACGCTGGTGGCCATAGTCATCTCGGTGGGCTTCGTGGTGGACGACGCCATCGTCGTGGTCGAGAACATCCACCGCCACCTGGAGGCCGGCGACGACAGCCGCACGGCAGCGCTCAAGGGCGCTGGCGAGATCGGCTTCACCGTGGTGTCAATCAGCTTCTCGCTGATCGCCGCGTTCATCCCGCTGCTGTTCATGGGCGGTGTGGTCGGCCGGCTGTTCAAGGAGTTCGCCCTGACTGCCACCTCGACCATCCTGATTTCGGTGATGGTGTCGCTGACCCTGGCCCCCACCTTGTGTGCGTTGTTCATGCGCCGCCCGCCCGGCGAGCAGCACGGCGGCTTTGGCGAGCGCCTGGTGAAGTGGTATGAAAAGGGCCTGAACCGTGCCCTCGCCCACCAGCGCCTGACCCTTGGCGTGTTCGGCGTGACCCTGGCCCTGGCCGTGGTCGGTTATGTCGGCATCCCCAAAGGCTTCTTCCCGCTGCAGGACACCGGCTTCATCCTCGGCACCACCGAGGCGGCGGCAGACGTTTCGTACCCCTCGATGGTCGAGAAGCACCTGGCGCTGGCGAAGATCATCGGCGACGACCCGGCGGTGCAGGCCTACTCCCATTCGGTGGGGGTCACTGGCAGCAACCAGACCATCGCCAACGGCCGCTTCTGGATCGCCCTCAAGCCTCGCGGTGAGCGTGACGTGTCGGCCAGCGAGCTGATCGACCGCCTGCGGCCAAAACTGGCCCAGGTGCCGGGCATCGTCTTGTACATGCGTGCCGGCCAGGACATCAACCTCAGCTCCGGCCCGTCGCGCACCCAGTACCAGTACGTGCTCAAGAGCAACGACGGCGTGGCCCTGAACCTGTGGACCCAGCGCCTGACCGACCGCCTGCGGGAAAACCCGGTGTTCCGCGACCTGTCCAACGACCTGCAGCTGGGCGCCAGCGTCACCCGCATCGACATCGACCGCCAGGCCGCGGCGCGTTTCGGCCTGACCACCACCGACGTCGACCAGGCGCTGTACGATGCCTTCGGCCAGCGGCAGATCAGCGAATTCCAGACCGAGACCAACCAGTACAAGGTGATCCTCGAACTGGACGCGAAGCAGCGCGGCAAGGCCGAGAGCCTGAACTTCTTCTACCTGCGCTCGCCACTGACCAACGAGATGGTGCCACTGTCGGCCCTGGCGCATGTCGCGCCACCGAGCACCGGCCCGTTGTCGATCAGCCACGACGGCCTGTTCCCGGCGGCCAACCTGTCGTTCAACCTGGCCCCCGGCGTGGCCCTGGGCGATGCGGTGAAGATCCTCGAGCGCACCCAGCGCGAACTGGGCATGCCCGACTCGATCAGCGGCAACTTCCAGGGCGCGGCCCAGGCCTTCCAGAGTTCGCTGTCGAGCCAACCGTGGCTGATCCTCGCCGCGCTGGTGGCGGTGTACATCATCCTCGGTGTGCTGTACGAGAGCTTCGTCCACCCCCTGACGATCATTTCCACCCTGCCCTCGGCCGGCCTGGGTGCGTTGATATTGCTCTGGGGCATGGGCCAGGACTTCAGCATCATGGGCCTGATCGGCGTGGTTCTGCTGATCGGCATCGTCAAGAAGAACGGCATCCTGCTCATCGACTTCGCCCTGGAAGCCCAGCGCCACCAGGGCATGGCACCCGAGCAGGCGATTCACCAGGCGTGCCTGACGCGCTTCCGGCCAATCATCATGACCACCCTCGCCGCCCTGCTCGGCGCGGTGCCGCTGATGTTCGGCTTCGGCGCCGGCGCCGAGCTGCGCCAGCCGCTGGGCATCGCGGTGGTCGGCGGGCTGCTGGTGAGCCAGGCACTGACGCTGTTCACCACCCCGGTCATATACTTGGCCCTGGAGCGCCTCTTCCACCGCCGCCAGGCCGCCCGTGCGGCGGCGCCAAGTGCCAGCTAGGACAAGACCATGCGTGTGCTGATCATCGAAGACGAAGAAAAAACCGCCGACTACCTGCATCGCGGCCTGACCGAGCAAGGCTTCACTGTCGACCTTGCGCGCAACGGCATCGACGGCCTGCACCTGGCCCTGGAAGGCGACTACGCGGTGATCGTGCTGGATGTGATGCTGCCGGGCCTGGACGGCTACGGCGTGCTGCGCGCACTGCGCGCGCGCAAGCAGACACCGGTGATCATGCTCACCGCCCGCGAGCGCGTCGAAGACCGCATCCACGGCCTGCGCGAAGGTGCCGACGATTACCTGGGCAAGCCGTTCTCGTTCCTTGAGCTGGTCGCCCGGCTGCAGGCCCTGACCCGCCGCAGCAGCAGCCACGAGCCGTTGCAGATCCAGGTCGGCGACCTGTGGATCGACCTGATGGCGCGCAAGGCCAGCCGTGCCGGCCAACGCCTGGAGCTGACCGCCAAGGAATTCTCGCTGCTCAGCGTGCTGGCCCGGCGCCAGGGCGAAATCCTCTCCAAGACCGCCATCGCCGAGCTGGTCTGGGACATCAACTTCGACAGCGACGCCAATGTCGTCGAAGTGGCCATCAAACGCCTGCGCGCCAAGCTCGACGGGCCGTTCGACAACAAGCTGCTGCACACCATCCGAGGCATGGGCTATGTCCTGGAAAACCGTGCCGCTTAATTCCATCGCCCTGCGCCTGTCGACGCTGTTCATCCTGGTGGCGCTGGGGGTGTTCCTGCTGATCGGTACGGCGCTGTATCGCCAGGTCGACCGCAGCCTCGACCTGCTGCCGGCCGCCGAACTGGATGCGCGGTTCAGCGTGCTCGAGTCCACCCTCAACCGCTTCGGTACACCCGAGCACTGGGCCAAGATCAACAACAAGCTCAACCTGCTCAGCGAAGAAGACAAGCGCATCCGTTTCTGGGTAGTCAGCAGCAACCCGGCCTACGAATACGGCCACCCCAGCGAACTGGTCCGCGCCTTTGCCGAAGGCCCGCAAGGCATGCATGACCTGCGCCTGCCTGACCAGCCTTACCCGTACAAGGTGCTGGTCAGCGAATTGCCAGCCCTGGGCGAGCGCCCGCCGCTGCGCTTTCTGATCGGCATCGACACCGAAACGTTCTGGCAGGCCCAGCACAGCCTGCTGGTGGCCATTGTCGGCCTGGCCGTGCTCGGTGTGCTGTTGGCTTCGGTACTGGGTTACTGGGTTGCCCGCGTCGGCCTGCGGCCACTGCTGGCGCTGTCTGTCGAGGCCCAGGCGCTGGCACCGCCGCGCCTGGACGGGCGCCTGCAGACCCAGGACCTGGCACCGGAACTGGCGCAGTTCGCCGGCGCCTTCAATGCCGCGCTGGACCGGGTCAGCCAGGCCTATTCACGGCTGGAGGCCTTCAACGCCGACGTCGCCCACGAGCTGCGCTCGCCGCTGACCAACCTGATCGGCCAGACCCAGGTCGCCCTCACCCGCGGGCGCAGCGCCGAGCATTACTTCGAGGTGCTGCAATCGAACCTGGAAGAACTGGAGCGCCTGCGCAGCATCATCAACGACATGCTGTTCCTCGCCAGTGCCGACCAGGGCAGCAAGGCCACCGCGCTGACCCAGGCCTCGCTGGCCGAGGAGGTGGCCACCACCCTTGATTACCTGGACTACATCCTCGAAGACGCCCAGGTCAGCGTCACCGTCAGCGGTGATGCCCAGGCGCCCATCGAAAAGGCCCAGTTGCGCCGGGCGTTGATCAACCTGCTGAACAACGCCGTGCAGCACACCGCGCCGAATCAGGTGATCGGCGTGCACATCGAGGACGGGCCAGAACACGTCAGCATTGCCGTGAGCAACCCGGGGCCTGCCATCGACGACGCACACCTGCCGCTGCTGTTCGAACGGTTCTACCGGGTGGACGCGGCGCGCAGCAACAGTGGCGGCGGGAACCATGGGTTGGGGCTGGCAATCGTCAAGGCGATCGCGCTGATGCACGGTGGGGAAGTTTTCGTGCGCAGCGCTGCCGGCGCCAATACTTTTGGCATCCGTTTACCCATCTGCAAGCCCGTCTAGCACCCTGTGGGAGCGGGCTTGCCCGCTCCCACAAGGATCGCGCCAGACTCTAGAAATTGAGCAAGACAGTTGCTCCCACAGCGCGGCGCACAGGCCCGCAAAACACGAGCAGGCCCTCTAGCATGCTGGTTTTCGGCCAAAGTTCAATTGCTTTTCCATCGATCATTACTTTTTGCGCAACAGTGCTTATCGCCAAAGACGCTGTTTCCGCGGCACTTTAAGGACTAACTTTAGCCCCGTCCTCATAGCACTTGCCAAGCAAGAAGGTAGTTTCAAACATGTCCAACAGTATGGGTATTGCCAGCGTTTTCGTTCTGTCGTCCCTGTTGTTGTCGCCCCTGGCCATGGCCGAAGAATCCCCGGCTTTCGTTGCTCGCACTGCAGAACTTGCCGCTGTTCACCAAGATGCCCGCGAAGCCCTGGCACACAAGGCCGACGCCGGCAAAGGCGCAGAACAGACAGCTTCAAAAGTTTCCAGCGACGCCAATGCCGATAGCTGATCGGGCGTTGCACCTGCTCCAGTTTTCCCTTGGCTATACCATGGGCACCGTCGGTGCCGATATGTTAGCCTTTCAAAGCCGCTGCCGATCAGCGCCTTTTTTTATGTGCTCTAACTATCAGCCCCGCCGTAACGTACACCTATAAAAAGACGCACATTCAAAAATAAAAACTGCCCCACCGCCCGACCCAAGGAGCTAGTACCGGTGCCTTCCGCGTTTCGTTTCACCCCGTTGTTCATTGCGTTGACTGCAACGATCCCTTTCGCCGCCCAGGCAGATGAAGACAAGGCTGATGGCTTCATCGAAGGTTCGTCCTTCAATCTGCATTTCCGAAATGCCTACTTCAACCGTGACAACCACAATGCCGGCGTGCGCGACACCCGCGAGTGGGGCCAGGGCGCGGTCGCCCGTTTCGAGTCCGGTTACACCCCGGGAGTGGTCGGTTTCGGCCTCGACGCCCATGCCATGCTGGGCCTGAAGCTCGACGGCGGTGGCGGCCATGCCGGCACCAGCATCCTGCCCGAGCACATCAAGGACAACGGTGAACTGGGCGCCGCACCGCACTCGTTCTCCACCGCCGGTGCAGCGGTCAAGCTCAAGGCCTTCGACACCGAATTGAAAGCCGGTGACCTGTTCATCACCAACCCGGTGATCGCAGGCGGCGAAACCCGCATGCTGCCGCAGACCTTCCGCGGTGTGAGCCTGACCAACCACAGCGTCGACGGCCTGCTGCTCGAAGGCGGCCAGGTCAGCTTCACCCACCCGTACAACCAGAGCGGCCACCGTCGTATCGACAGCTACTACGGCGACATGCAGGGCCAGACCAGCAAGCACCTGAACTGGGCGGGCGCCACGTGGAGCGGTACCGAGAACGTCACCGCCAACCTGTATGCGGCCGAGCTCAAGGACGTCTGGAACCAGTACTACGCCGACTTCGACTACACCTACGTGGTCAACGACCTGGTCAGCCTGAACCCGGGCGTGCACTTCTACCACACCCAGGACACCGGCCAGGCGCTGCTGGGCAAGATCGACAACAACACCTACAGCCTGCACTTCACCGTCAACGCCGGTTACCACAGCGTCACGGCCGCCTACCAGCGGGTCAACGGCAACACGCCGTTCGACTACATCAACCTGGGCGACAGCGTGTACCTGGACAACTCGCGCATGTACTCGGACTTCAACGCCCCCAACGAGCGTTCGTGGAAGCTGCAGTACGACTACAACTTTGCCGGAATCGGTATTCCAGGCCTGAGCACCTCGCTGTCGTACTCGCGCGGTGAGGCGGACCTGACCAAGGCCACCCAGGACACCAGCCACTACGACTACTACCGCGCCGATGGCAAGAACGCCATGCACTGGGAGCGCGACATGGATGTGAAATATGTGTTCCAGGAAGGCGACCTGAAGGATCTGGCGGTGCAACTGCGCTATGCCACCCACCGTGGCAGCCAGGGTTATGCCTCGATCGACAGCAACAGCGACAACGATGAAGTGCGGGTGATCGTCGATTACCCACTGAACATCTTCTGACCTGAGACCGCTGGCGAGGGCTTTGCCCTCGTTTCGCCGGCAAGCGCGGCTCCCACCAGGACACCACAGGCCTCAAGGGCGGTGAAATACCTGTGGGAGCCGAGCTTGCCGGCGATGGGCTGCAAAGCAGCCCCCTGCGTATTTCCGTCGGACAAATCTTGTCCGACAATCCACGCTTCCCTAGAATGTCGCCCGCCGCAAATGGCCCTGCCTCAGCAGTAGCGCGCATGCCCACTCGATCTTCGCGTTTCGCACTCTACAGGTCGCACCCCGAGCTGATCCTCAACCTGGGCAGTTGCCTTGCCGTGCTCGCCATCGTGGCCATCGTCAGCTACCTGCTGGCCCGCGAGCGCGACAGTGTGGAGCAATCGGCCATCCGCTCCTCGAACAACATCGTCCAGCTGATCGAAAGCGACATCCTGCGCAATGTCGAACTCTACGACCACTCGCTAAAAGGCCTGATCTGGGCGGTCAGCCGCAAGGAACTGCCGGAGATCTCCGGCCCGCTGCGCCAGCATCTGCTGTTCAATGAAGCCTTCGTCGACCGCAAGCGCGGTAATGTGCTGTGGCTGGACAAGGATGGCAATGTGGTCGGGGACTCCAGCAGCCCCGTCCCCCCCAAGGCCAGCTTCGCCGACAGCGTCTTTTTCCAGGCACACCAGCATGATCCAAACCTGGGTTTGCTGGTGGGGCCGCCCTTCAAGGCCAAGCTGGGTAACATGGACTGGTGCATCAGTTTCAGCCGACGCATCAATGGCCCACACGGCGAATTTGCCGGATTGGCCGCCGGGGCTCTGCGCCTGTCGTACTTCAGTGAGTTGTTCCGCCGTCTGGATATCGGCGATGAAAGCAGCATCAACCTGTTCAATACCAACGGCCAGCTGCTCGCCCGGGAACCTGCAAGCCCAGAGGATTCGGCAATCGGCACCTATTACGGCGAGCGCCCAAACTTCAAGCGCATTCTCAGCGAGCACAGCGGCAGCTTCACCGCCCGCTCTGGCAGCTCCCCTTCCCAGCGCATGTACACCTTCGCCCAGGTCGCCGACCTGCCGCTGATCGTACTGGTGGTGCACTCCGCCGACGAAGTGTTCCAGTCATGGCGGCGCACGGCCATTCTGGTCAGCGTCGCCACAGGGGTGCTGTGTATCGGCATTCTCTGGCTGACGTTGCTGCTGGGCCGCGAACTGCGCCGCCGCCACGAAGCCGAACTGGGCCTGGCGACCCTAGCCGCCACCGACAGCCTGACCGGCCTGGCCAACCGCCGTCGGCTGGACCAGGTGTTGCGACAGGAATGGTCACGCGCGCAGCGCAACCGCAAGCCGCTGGCGGTACTGATGGTGGATGTGGATCATTTCAAGGCATTCAACCAGCGCCATGGCCACGCGGGAGGGGACCACGCGTTGCGCGAGGTCGCCAGTACACTGGAGCGGTGTATCCGGCGCCCGGCAGACCTGGCTGCACGCTACGGCGGAGAAGAATTTCAGGTGATCCTGCCGGAAACCGAACTGGCCGGCGCGCTGCTACTGGCCGAGCGCATTCGTGCCCAGGTCGAGGCGCTGGCACCGTTTGCCGATGATGCTCACTCGGTGACAGTGAGCATTGGCGTCGGGGTCTACATCCCCGGCACCCAGCAAGACCTGACACAGGTGCTAGGTGCCGCGGACGAAGCGCTCTACCGGGCCAAGGCCAATGGCCGCAACCGGGTCGAGGGGCCGATGGACTAGGAACGGGCGCGGGCGGCGTTGCGCAGTGCCTTCACCTGATCGTGGTTACGCTGCACACCCTGCAGCTGTTTCTCAACCAGCGCATAGCTCTGATCACTGGCCTGGCGGCCAAGCTTGACCAGTTTCTCACGTGCTTCCTTGTAGGCCTTGAGGGCATGGTCTTCACCACGCTCAACTTCGTTGAGCACCGCTTCCTCATCCTTGCCGGTGACCATCGATTTGAGGTTGACCCACCCACGGTGCAGGTCGCCGCTGATGCTGGTGGAGGTTTCCGGATCCCCACCCAATCGGCGTACTTCACTCTGCAGCTCGCTGGCGGCATTGGCGCACTCTCCGGCGCGCTGAACGAAGAACGCCTTCAGTTCGGGGTTCTTCACATCATCGGCCGAGGCTTTGAAGCCTTTTTCGCCATCCTTGCTGTACTCGATCAGGTCGTTCAATACGTCGATCACGTCTTTGTTGGGGTTGCTCATGGCACGAACTCCTTGGCAGGTGATATTCACTTGTACTGGAGCAGCCTTCATGCCAAACCGCACAACTAAAATAAAACCTTTAAAAACAATAGGTTAGTGATCTCGAGAGGAAGCCTGAAAACGGCGTTATGCATGATTGCCGCTTGGGTGCTCGTGCAGATTGCAGTATGGTCGGCGCTCATTCACTACCAGGCTTCGTCGATGAAACCGGAAATGCTCGAACTGCTGGTCACCCGCACCATGCCCTTTGGCAAATACCAAGGGCGGATCATTGCCGACCTGCCGGGCGATTACCTGGCGTGGTTCGCGCGCAAGGGCTTTCCGGCAGGGGAACTGGGCGGGTTGCTGGCGTTGATGCACGAGGTCGACCATAACGGCCTGAGCGACCTGCTGGAGCCATTGCGGCAAAAACATCGGCGCTAGCCTGTCATGACCCTTCGCGGCTAAAGCCGCTCCTACAAGGATAGCGCCGTCCCTGTAGGAGCGGCTTTAGCCGCGATGAGGCCGCCAATGCCAACACAAGGCTTAACCTTTCACCGGCGCCACCGCCAACTCCACCCGCTCGCTCTTCTTGATCACGGCATACACCACCGCCGTCACCAGGCTCCCCGCCACAATCGCCAGCAGATACAACAGCGCATGGTTGATCGCATTGGGGATCAGCAGCACGAACAGCCCACCATGCGGCGCCATCAGCTTGCAGCCGAAGTACATCGATAGCGCACCGGTCAAGGCGCCACCGGCAATGCTCGCCGGGATCACCCGCAGCGGGTCCTTGGCAGCAAACGGGATAGCCCCTTCGGAAATGAAGCACAGCCCCAGCGCCAACGCCGCCTTGCCCGCCTCGCGCTCGCTCTGGGCGAACTTGCGCCGGGCCAGGAAGGTGGCGATGCCCAGCCCGATCGGCGGCACCATGCCGGCGGCCATGGTCGCCGCCATCGGTGCATAGCTGGAAGACGCCAGCAGCCCCACCGAGAAGGCATAGGCGGCCTTGTTGATCGGCCCGCCGAGGTCGACGCACATCATCCCGCCCAGCAGCAGCCCGAGCAGGATGGCGTTGGTGGTGCCCATGCTGTCGAGGAAATGCGTCAGCCCTTCGAGCATGGCCGCCACTGGCTGGCCGACCACGTAGATCATCACCAGGCCGGTGAACAGGCTGGCCAGCAGCGGGATGATCAGGATTGGCTTGAGCGCATCCAGGCTGCTCGGCAGGCGGGCCCAGCGGGCGATGGCCTTGGCGCTGTAGCCGGCGAGAAAGCCGGCGACGATGCCACCGATGAAACCGGCACCCAAGGTGCTGGCCAGCAGGCCCCCGATCATGCCCGGCGCCAACCCCGGTCGGTCAGCGATGGACCAGGCGATGTAACCCGCGAGCAGCGGCACCATCAACTTGAACGCCGCCTCACCCCCAATCTGCATCAGCGCGGCAGGCAGGGTACCCGGTTGCTTGTAGGCTTCGATGCCGAAGACGAACGACAGCGCGATCAGCAAACCACCGGCCACCACCATCGGCAACATGAACGAAACGCCGGTCAGCAAGTGCTTGTAGACGCCGCTTTTCTCAGCCTTGGCCGGCGCCGCCGAGGCAGCGTCCGCGGCATTCTCGACCTTGGCCCCGGCCAGGGCTTTTTCCAAGGTCGCACGCGCCTGCTTGAGGGCGATACCGGTGCCGCAGCGATAGATACGCTTGCCGGCAAAGCGTGCCGTCGGCACCTCGATGTCGGCGGCCAGCAGCACCACATCGGCCTCGGCAATGGCCTGGGCCGACAGTGGGTTGCGTGCACCGACCGAGCCCTGGGTCTCGACGGTGAGCTGGTAATCCAACTGTTGCGCCGCCTGTTGCAGGGCTTCGGCAGCCATGAAGGTATGCGCCACGCCCGTCGGGCAGGCGGTAACCGCAACAATGCGTACCGCCGCTGAAGGCACCGTGCCGAGCGCTTGGGCAGCCAGCACTTCGGCCTTGCCCGCCGCCTCGTCGAGGAAGCCCTCACGGTCGGCCAGGGCCTGCGCCGGTGTGCTCTGGTACACACGCTTGCCGGCGAAGCGCGCAAGGTCAACCGGGCCGGTACTGACCACCAGCACCCAATCGGCCTCGGCAATCTGCGCCGGCGTCAGCTGGCGCTCGGGATGTTCGGCATCCTGTACCTCGACACTGGTGCTCCAGCCGCGGCGCTGGGCGGCAGCTGCCAGCAGGCGGGCACTGAGCACGCTGGACACCTGCCCGTTGGGGCAGGCGGTGACAATGGCAATGTTCATCGGCAACCCTCTTGTTGTTCTGTCAGTTGCACGGCGGCTTCCAGGTGCGCCAGTTGCTCGCGGTCGCTGATGCCGAAGCCGACCTGGGTCACGGCCTGCGCCGCGATGGCCGTGGCGCGGCGCAAGGTCTGCTGTGGGCATTCCCCTGCCAGCAGGCCGTGGACCATACCGGCGACCAGCGAATCACCCGCGCCCACGGTACTGGCAACCCGCACCTGCGGCGGCCGTGCCTGTAGCGCCTGGCCGGCGGCAAACCAGCTGACACCCTGCTCGCCCGCCGAAACCACCACATGCTCGATACCACTGGCCAGCAGTTGCTCGGCAGCGGCGCGCTGCTCAGCGGCGGTCTGCACGACCAGGCCGAGCACTTCGCCCAGCTCTTCGGTATTGGGTTTGACCAGCCATGGCGCGCTCTGCAGCCCGGCACGCAACGCGTCGCCACTGCTGTCGAGGGCCACTTTCAGCCCTTGTGCCTGTAACTGCTCGAGCAACTGGCGGAACCACTCAGGGCTGATACCGCGCGGCAGGCTACCGGCCACGACCACCGCGTCGTGCCCTGGCGCCACCTGCGCCAGGCGGTGCAGCAACTCGGCGCGGGCGGCTTCGTCGACTTCCGGGCCCTGGCCGTTGATGTCGGTGACCCGGCCATCGGCCTCGACCAGCTTGAGGTTGCTGCGGGTTTCACCGGCCACCCGCACGAAGCAGTCGGCAAAACCGCGCCGGGCGATCAGTGCCTCGAACGGTTGCGGGTTGTCGCGGCCCAGAAAGCCCCCGACCGTAACGCTGTGGCCCAGGTCGGCGAGCACCTGGGCCACGTTCAGGCCTTTACCCGCCGCGTGACTTTGCTGGGCCTGGGCACGGTTGACGTGCCCCGGGCGCAAGGCATCGAGGCTGACGGTGATATCCAGCGCCGGGTTCAGGGTCAGGGTGAGGATCTTGGCCATCAGTAACGCTCCACCAGCGCGCGAACCGCCGCGGCGCTGTCCTGTTGCAAGGCCTCGCGCGCCAGGGCGCGGGCCGTTTGGTGATCAGCCTGGCGCACCAGGGCTTTGACTTCGGCAATGCTGCGGGCAGCCACGCTCAGCTCGTCCACATCCAGGCCCAGCAGCACGGCCACCGCCTGCGGGTCAGCGGCCAGTTCGCCACAAACACCGACCCACTTGCCCTCGGCGTGGGCGGCGCGCACGGTCATGTCGATCAGGCTCAGCACCGCCGGGTGCAGGCCGTCGGCCTGGGCGGAAAGGCTCGGGTGACCACGGTCGATGGCCAGGGTGTACTGGGTCAGGTCGTTGGTGCCGATGCTGAAGAAGTCCACTTCGCGGGCCAGTTGCGGCGCCAGCAGGGCGGCGGACGGCACTTCGACCATGATCCCGACTTGCAGGTCGGCGACCGGGATTTCCAGGCGCAGGCGCTCGACCATGGCCCGCGCCTCACGCCACTCGTGCACCTGCCCGACCATGGGGAACATGATGCGCAGGGGCCGCTGATCGGCGGCACGCAGCAAAGCACGCAGCTGGTCTTCCATGATCTGCGGGCGTTGCAGGGTCAGGCGCACGCCGCGCACGCCAAGGAACGGGTTTTCCTCGGCGGCGATCGGCCAGTACGGCAATGGCTTGTCGCCCCCCACATCGAGGGTGCGCACCACCAGTGGCCGGCCGCCGAGGCCATCGAGCACCCGGCGGTACTCCGCTTCCTGAGTAGAAACGTCGGGTGCCTGCGAATGGGCCATGAATATCAGCTCGGTGCGCAGCAGGCCAACGCCTTCGGCACCCTGCTCCACCACCTTGTCGATGCCGCTGCTCTCGCCGATGTTGGCGAACACTTCGATGGCATGGCCATCGCGGGTCACGGCCGGCTCATGGCGCTTGGCCCAGGCGGCTTGCAGGCGTTGTTCGCGCAGGTCGCGCTCGGCCAGTGCGCGTTGCAGTTCATCAGCCGGCGGTGCGACGCAGACCACGCCGCGCTGGCCGTCGAGCAGCAGTAGAGTGCCGGAATCGACCAGCAGCATCGCCGGGCCCACGCCGACCACCGCCGGGATGCCCAGGGCGCGGGCGACGATCGCGCTGTGCGCGGTGGCACCGCCGTGAGCGGTGACGATGCCGGCGACGCGGGCCGGGTCCAGGCGGGCGACATCGGAGGGGCCGACCTCGCCCATCACCAGTACGTAAGGTTGTTCAGGTTCGGCCTGGGCCTGCACGCCACACAACTGGGCCAACACCCGGCGGCCAATGTCGCGCAGGTCGGCAGCACGCTCGGCCAACAGCGCATCGTGCAGCGCTTCCTGCTGGCGCGCCGCTGCTTCGATCACCGCCATCCAGGCCGCTGCCGCACTTTCGCCCTGGGCCAGGCGTGCGTCGACATCGTCGCTCAGGGCGGGGTCGGCGAGCATTTCCTGGTGGGTGACGAAGATCTCGCCTATCGACTTGTCGCTGCGCTGCACCAGCGCCTGCAATTCACCATTGACGGCATCCAGCGCGCCACGCAGCTTCAGGCGCTCCTGGGCTGGCGACTCGCCGCGCAGTGGGTAGTCGATTTCGCGCTCGACACAGACATGCGCCGGCCCGCTGGCGATACCTGGGGATGCACTGACGCCCTGGATACGGCTGCCTGCAGCAGGCGCCTGAAGTACGTCGACTGCGCTGGCAACGGCCACTGCGGCCGTTTGCGCCAACGGCTCGACGTCTTCGCCCAGGCCCTGCTCAATGGCTGCCAACAGGACCGGCAAGGCATCGGCGGCAATCAACGGTTCTGCCATCAGTTCAAGTTCCTGGCCGCGTCGGGCGCCCAGGCTGAGCAGCTTGCTCAGGCTCTTGATCGACACCGCCGGCTGCGCGCTGTCGAGCACCCGCACGCGGATTTCGCCCTCGAAGCCCTTGGCCAGTTGCGCCAGGACCTTCGCCGGGCGGGCATGCAGCCCATGCGGGTTGGCCAGCACGACCCGCGCACTGGGCCAGTCTACCGGTGCCTCACCGCCCAGCACCTCCAGTACCGCGCGGCTGCTGGTGGCCTGGTAGAGCGTTTGCCCACGCCCTTCGATCAGCACTTCGCACAGGCGCTCGAGCAGCGCCTGGTGGGCCGCGCCGAGGCTGGCCAGGCAGAACAGGCCATTGAGCGGCTGGTCACGATAACGCAGGGGCTGCTGCGGGGTGATGAAGGCCAGGCCGGGCTGGCGCACCTGGCGCTCGCTGTGCAGCCACCACAGGCCCTCGCCCAGTGGCAGGGGGTCGGCCTGTTGCAGCACGGCCGCGAAGCCGCTGTCGACACAACCGGCGCGCTGCAGCAGGCGGGCACCGCGCCAGGCCAGTTCATCGAAATCTTCCGCCGGCAGGTTCAGGCCGACCAGCTGCGCGTCCAGCGCCAGCGCCTGGGGCGCACCTTGCAGCAACTTGAGCAACGCCTCGGCAGAGCTGGCCCGGCGCAGCGCCTCGGCCAGGTCGGTTTCGCCGAGGGCACGGGTCAGCAACTGCAGCAGGCGCAGGTGTTCATCGGAGCGTGCGGCAATGCCGATGGCCAGGTAGACGATCTGGCCATCGCCCCAGTCCACGCCTTCAGGGAACTGCAGCAGGCGCACCCCCGTGGCGAACACCAGCTCGCGGGTCTGCGGGGTGCCGTGCGGGATGGCGATGCCCTGGCCAAGGAATGTCGAGCCTTGCGCTTCGCGCGCCTGCAGGCCGTCAAGATAACCTTCGGCAACCAGGCCGTCGGCTACCAGCTGATCCGCCAGCAGGCTTAGCGCCTCGGCCTTGTTGGCGGCCTTCTGGCCCATGGCTATCTGCTCTTTGGCAAGCTCGAGCATGACCTTCTCCTTTTGCAGCCCCAGCTTGGTTTTGATGCCGGGTACTGAGGTATTGTTGTGATATTCACAGAATCAGCCAGTTCGACAGCCTTGCATGGGCGGCGGCCGAGGCAGAAAAATTAATAGCTGAAACGTTTAATCTGACCAAGCGGCCACGTTACTCGATAATCTCCTGATGAAAAAGCCCCATCCTGTCGGACAATTGCGACAATGGTCGCCTGCGCGTGGCGGCCAACCCGGGTCAAACTACCCGGTCCTGGTTCCGTAGCCAGTCCCGGTAATAACAAGGAAAATTCGGTGAAACTCAGCGATATCGCCCGTCTGGCCGGTGTGTCAGTGACCACTGCCAGTTATGTCATCAATGGCAAGGCCGAACAGCAGCGCATCAGCAACAGCACTGTCGAGCGCGTGCGCGCGGTGGTCGAGGCCCATGGCTTCACGCCCAACCCGCAAGCAGCTGGCCTGCGCAGCCGGCATACCCGTACCTTGGGCTTCATTCTCCCGGATCTGGAGAACCCCAGCTATGCCCGCATCGCCAAACAGCTTGAGCAAGGCGCCCGCGCCCGTGGCTACCAGCTGCTGATTGCCAGCAGCGACGACCAGCCCGACAGTGAGCGCCAACTGCAGCAGCTGTTCCGCGCCCGCCGTTGCGATGCGCTGTTCGTGGCCAGTTGCCTGCCGCCAGAGGACGACAGCTACCGTGAGCTGCAGGACAAAGGCTTGCCGGTAATCGCCATCGATCGGCGCCTGAACCCGGCCCACTTCTGTTCGGTGATCAGCGATGACCGCGATGCCAGCCGTCAGCTGGCCGAGAGCCTGCTGGCGACTGCCCCGCGCAGCATCGCGCTGATCGGCGCTCGCCAGGAACTGTCGGTGAGCCAGGCCCGTGCCGGTGGTTTCGACGAAGCCATGCAAGGTTTCGAAGGTGTGGTGCGTCGCTATCAGGGCGAGGCCTTCAGCCGTGAATGCGGCCAACGCCTGATGCAACAATTGATCGAAGAACACGGCGGCCTGCCGGATGCCCTGGTGACCACCTCCTATGTGCTGCTGCAAGGTGTGTTCGATACCTTGCAGGCTCGCCCGGCCGATTCGCGTCAGCTGCAGCTGGGCACGTTCGGTGACAACCAACTGCTCGACTTCCTGCCGCTGCCGGTCAACGCCATGGCCCAACAGCACGGCCTGATCGCCGCCACCGCGCTGGAGCTGGCCCTGGCCGCGATCGAGGAAAAACGCTACGAACCTGGCGTGCACGCCATTGGCCGCACCTTCAAGCAACGCATCACAGCAGCCTGAACATGCGCCTGATCGACACCCACACGCACCTGGACTTCCCCGACTTCGATGCCGACCGCCCGCGCCTGCTGGCCAACGCAGCGGCGCGCGGGGTGGAGCGCATGGTGGTGCTGGGGGTGTACCAGGCGAATTTCCAGCGGGTGTGGGACCTGGCCTGCGCGCAACGCAGCGTGCATGCGGCACTGGGGCTGCACCCGATCTACCTGGAGCAGCACCGGCCGGAGCACTTGACGCAGCTGCGCGAATGGCTGGAGCGCCTGCACGGCGACCCAAGGCTGTGCGCCGTCGGCGAGTTCGGCCTGGACTACTACCTCGAAGCACTGGACAAGGAACGCCAGCAGACGCTGTTCGAAGCCCAGTTGCAGATGGCCTGTGACTTCGGGCTGCCTGCCCTGTTGCATGTGCGTCGCAGCCATGCCCAGGTGATTGCCACGCTCAAGCGCTACAAGCCGGCGCGCGCGGGGGTGATCCATGCCTTTGCCGGCAGTTACGAAGAGGCGCGCGAGTACATCAAGCTGGGCTTTCGGCTTGGCCTGGGTGGCGCAGCGACCTGGCCGCAGGCGCTACGCCTGCGCAAGACCCTCCCGCGCCTGCCGCTGGACAGCATCGTGCTGGAGACCGATTCGCCGGACATGGCCCCGGCGATGTATGCCGGCGAGCGCAACAGCCCGGAGCATCTGCCGGAGATTGCCGAGGCGTTGGCCGAGCTGATGGGCATTGAGCCTGAAGCACTGGCTGAGGCCAGCAGTCGCAATGCCTGTGAGCTGTTTGGCTGGTAGTACCGGCCTCTTCGCGGGTGAACCCGCTCCCACAGGTATTGCACAGAGACCGAGTGTTGCGCAGTCTCTGTGCGAGCGGGTTCACCCGCGAATGGGCCAATACAGACAAACTCAAGAGCCGGCCTTAAACCCTGAACGCCCCGATCAGGCGTTTCAGCTCCACCACCTGCGTCGACAGCACCCGGCTGGCATCCTCGGCCTGGCAAGCCCCTTGGGTGGTGTCCTGCGCCGCCCGGTTGATCGCGACGATGTTGCGATCGATGTCATGGGCCACCGCCGTCTGCTGCTCGACCGCCGCCGCAATCTGCTGGTTCTGCTCGACGATGCCACCCACTGCCCCCAGGATATTGCCCAGTGCCTGCTGCACCTGGCGTGCTTCATCGACCGTACCCGCCGCCATCTGATGGCTGCTGCCCATCGCCTGCACCGCCGCAGCCACACCCTCACGCAGGCGCTGGATCATCAGCGCGATCTGCTCAGTGGAGTCCTGGGTACGCCGGGCCAGGGTGCGCACTTCATCAGCCACCACGGCAAACCCACGCCCTTGCTCACCGGCCCTGGCAGCTTCGATGGCCGCATTCAACGCCAGTAGATTGGTCTGCTCGGCAATGCTGCGAATAACCTCCAGCACCTGACCGATTGCCTGGCTGTCGTCAGCCAGCCGATTGATTGCCAGCACGGTCTGGTCGATTTCCTCGGCAAGGCGGCCGATGCTGTCTTGCTGGCTCTCCACCAACGTGCGGCCATTGGCGCTTTCACGATTGACCTGCTGTGCCCCGTTGGCGGCCAGCGCGGCACTGCGTGCCACCTCCTGCGAAGTGGCGCTCATCTGGTTCATCGCCGTGGCCACCTGCTCTATCTGTTCACGCTGGCCACTGACCGCCTGATTGCTCCGCGCCGACACCGCCAGCACCTGCCCGGCCTGCTCTTCGACGGCCACCACGGTGCGCCCGACCTGGTCGATCAGGCCGCGGATACGACGCACGGTTTCACTGAAGCCCTGACCCAACTCACCCAGTTCATCGCGGCTGTGGGCCTGGAAGCTGACCGTCATGTCACCGGCAGCCACTTTGTCCATGGCACAGCCCAGCCGGCGCAAGGTGGCCCGGGTCGATACATAGAAGCCGCCATACAAGTACAGGATCAGCACGAAGACACCGGCCAGCACCGCGCCCAGGGCGAGCATGCGCACGCGCTGCTCAGCCAGGCGCTGTTGCAGCTGCCCCTGCAGGTCCGCAAGCAAGGCATCGTTGAAACGATAGGTCTGCGCCATCAGTTCGCTGACCTGCTGATAGAACGCTGGCCAAGGGGCATCGAGCGTTTCCGCCACCACTACCTGCTCTTCGAACAACGACGCGGCCTGCCTGACCGTCGCCTGGCTGCTTGCTGCCGCGCCCGCCAAGCTGGCCTTGGCAGTCCGCTCCGTGGCGAGGGCATCATCCAGCCGCAAGGCATAGTCGGCGCCAAGGCGATCGAGGCGTTGCAGCAGGTCTTCGAAACGGGCACTGCCAGAAGAGTCGATGAACCCCCGCCCCAGGGCAATGGCGCCCATGGCCCGGCCCTCACCCAGGGCCTGGGTGACCTGCGCCGTGGCGCCCCCCAGCAGTTCGCTCAACTGACGCACCGAAGCCTGGCTGTCCTGGCTCAGGCCAGACTGGCTGACCACCTGCTTGGCCAGCATCTGCGCCTGGGACAGCAGCTTGTCGAACAGTGCGGCCTTGTTCTGCAGCGACGATTCAGCCCGGGCACTGGCAAATGCCCCAGCCAATTCTTCGAGCTTGCCTTGAGGTACCGCCGCATCCCCTTGCAGCCTGTGCAACTGCGCCTGGACCTTGTCCTGCAATGCAGCGATTCGTGCCTCCAGGTCCCCGGCCTGGCCCGACTGGCCAAGCACGGCATTGATCTGCAAGAGGTTGCCCAGCGCCTCCAGGTCGGCGCGCAGGCTCAGGCTGTCAGCCAGCGGCGCCATGCCCTGCAACTCGGCGCGGGTGGCCTGGAACTGCTGGTAGGCATCACGCACCAGATAAAAGCTGGTGGCCAACATGGGCAGGAAGAACAGGACGCTGATGAGGCTGAACTTCTGGCCGAAGCTCAGCCGATTCATCAATGCGATGGCCGGGTAGAGCAGACGCTTCACGGGGCACCTCCATGGATTCTTGTTGTTCTGCAGAGATAGCACTAGGCCACCTGTATAACGCAGATCGAATCGGAGGTTTGTAACTTAAGGTTAACCGCTGCCCGCGAATGCCTCTGTAGGAGCGACCGCAGCTGACTATACGAGGACTGTCCACAGGGCAAACCCTGCGTACCACAGCACCGCACAACGCAGCAGGAGCTCCCACAGGCTGTCCAGTCTCCCCAGCCCGCGCTGGGGGTCTTCTTCCTCGGGGATGTCATCGGCAACGCGCCCGACCCTGGCCACCAGGTGCCCGGCACTGATGTGCCAGTTGAGCAGCTCGTGCAGCATCACCCGCGTCACCGCGACGAAATTGCCGACCAGCGCGAAGCTCAGGGCCAGCACCCGCACCGGCAGCCAGTCCATGATGTGCCGCAGCTGCTCGGCACGGGCCTTGAGCGCAGGCTGACGGCTATGCTCGGCGGTCAGTGCCAGCAAGCGGTATGCCAGCGCCGCGCCGGGGCCGAGCACGAAGTACCAGAAGATCACCGCGAAGAAGCTCTGGTAGGCCTGCCACAACAGGTAACCCTGCACCCGCACCAGCAGGCTGTGTGGCTCGTCGGCCGCCAAGCCCAGGTCGCGCTCGGCCACATGCAGTGCAGCCTGGTCATCGCCACGCCGCCAGGCATCGCGAAATGGCCCCAGGGAAGCCTTGGCATCGCCGCGCCCCAGGCTGTAGATCAGCACCAGCAAGTGCAGCGGCAAGGCCAGCAAGCCGTAGGCAACCGGGTCCAGCACGTGCAGCAACAGCACCAGCACCGCCACCGGCGCCAGCACCAGGATCGCCAGCGTCCACCAGGGGTGGACCTTGCCGCTGCGCTCCAGGCGCACCAGTTCGCCCAGGAAGAAAGCGTCTCGTTGAACTTGATGGCGCAGCGCAGAGAACTTCTCTACCCACAGCGCCAGTAACAGCACCAGAAAACTCATGCGTTGTCCTCGTTGTACCCCATGGCCTTGCGGTAGCGCGCCCAGTCGAACGCCGGGCCGGGGTCGGTCTTGCGCACCGGGGCAATGTCGCTGTGGCCCTGGATACGCTCAAGGCCGATCACCGGCCAGGCGGCCTGGATTTGCCGGGTCAGTTGCTCCAGCACGGTGTACTGGGCATCGGTATAGGGCAGATCGTCGGTGCCTTCCAGCTCGATGCCGATGGAAAAGTCGTTGCAGCCCTCACGCCCGTCGAAACTCGACACGCCGGCATGCCAGGCACGGTCGAGCAACGAGACGAACTGGGTCACTGCACCGTCGCGTTCGACGAACAAGTGCGCCGAAACGGTCAGGTGGCTGATGCTGGCAAAGTAAGGGTGTTCGTTCGGGTCAAGGCGGTTCTGGAAGAACTGCTGGACCTTGCCGCTGCCGAAGCACGCCGGCGGCAGGCTGATGTTGTGGATCACCAGCAGGGAAATCGCCTCACCCTCCGGGCGGGCGTTGAAGTTCGGCGAGGGGCAGTGGGTGATTCCGTTTCCGTGGAACCAGCCAGTGGCACGGTCCAATTGCATGGGGCAGATCCTGAAAAGCACCGGTACAGAGCTGCAGTATGCCTTGGGCGTGGGGCGCTGTGCATGTGAATGATTGTAATGCCGCCAGCTCACTGCACCTGCTGCTGGCGCAGGCCTTGGAGCACGGTTTCCAGTGCCCGCTCGAACAGCAGGCCGTCATCCAGCAATCGCGCCGCGCCACGGCGCAAGGCCTGGGCCAGGCTGACCGTGTTCCATTCGCGCACCTTCATTCCGGTACGGTTGGCGAACACCAGCCGGTCGCTGCTGTCGATGCGCGCGACCAGCTTGCAACGCAGCGGCTCGTCATCATCGAGCATTTCGACCCAGGCACCGATACGCAGGCGCTTTACCAGGCGCAGCTCTGCCGCTTGCTCATCGAGTTGATGCAGCGGCGCGCAGGCGGACTCGTCGGCGACGGCCAGTACGATATCCTCGGCCACCAGGACTTCGGCCAGTGCATCGCTGCCAGCAGGCAGTGTGCCCTGTGCACACGCGCGCAGGTGCAGCTGCTCCAGCTGCTGGAAGAATCCACGGCTTGCCGCCGAGTCCAGCGCCACGCTGGCCAGGCCGTCACGCAGGGCCTTGAGCAGGCCTGGCACTTGTTGCAGCAAAACCTGCGGCGATTGATGCGGGGCAATGCTGGCGAGCAAGGTATCCATGGTCGCCAGCGCTTGCTGCCAGGCCTGGGACGCTTCGCCCTGCTTGAGCCAGGCCAGCAACAGCACCTGGCTCCAGGACTGCACGAGCATGTGCACGACCCCTTGCGGCAGCGTGCGACCGCGCAGGCGCTGGTTGAGCGCCTGCTGCACCTGCTGGCGGGCCTGCAAGGCACGGGCACGGCCTTCTTCGGCATCGCGCGTACGTTGTTCCAGCAGTTCGTTGCGCCGGCGCTCGTCCTGGCTGAAGGCGAGGAAATCCTCCAGCAACTCGGCGAACAGCGTGGCGTCTTCGGTGAAATCATTGAGCAGGCGCTGGACGATGCGCTCCACGCGCAGATGCAGGCTGTCGCGCAGGCCTTCGCTGCCGGTTTCCCAGCCGATCGCGGCAGCGGCGATCTCGTTGAGCAGGCGCCGCGCCGGGTGGCTGGCACGGCTGAACAGGCTTTTGTCCAGCAGCGCCACCTTGAGCAGCGGTATATGCAGGCGAACGATCAGTGCGCGCAGACTCAGCGGCAGGTTGTCGTCGGCTGCGATGTAAGCGAACAGCAGGTCGACCAGGTTGATCATGTCCTCGTCGGCGCATGCGATGCGCCGGCGGGTACCGCTGCGCACGCTGACCCGCAGCAGCAGCTGTTCAAGCTGCTGGCCCAGGTCGAAGTCGTCATCGTCGATCGTGGCCGGCACATAGTGCTGCAGGTGCGATAGCAGGCGCAGCAAGTCGGCGGTGCTGATCGGCTGGGCGCTGGCGGCAGCTTGCAGGCGCGGGGCGATGCGGCCTCGGCACGGCGATAGCAGGCCTTCGAGTGAACGCATGAAGGCATGCCCGGCGCTGTCTGCGCCCATGGCATCAGGCTCGAGGTTGGCCGACACTCGCCGCGAACTCAGGCGGCGGTCCTCGGCGCGCCGACGCGGTGCCGGCTGCAGTTCCGGCATCACGCCAGCAGCGGCCAGCAACTGGTTGGCTTCAGCATAAAGCACGTCGATATCACGCAGCACATAACGCTCGAACAGCTTCAGCAGGATCAGCTTGACCCGCAAGCCCACGCCCAGATTGCGCCCGGCATCGAGGAAATAGCCACACAGCGCAGCAGGCCCGAACGGGTTCTGCTGTTCGTCGAAGCTGCGCCCGAGCAGGCATTGCAAGCGCTGGCCCAGTTGCTCAAGGGCGACGCCATCACGCGACAGCACCCGGGCAACCATGCCGTCGACAGCAGCGGCACGCTCCATTTGTGCCTTGTTAGTCGCCCCCAGCCGGCCCAGCGGGTCGAACTGGCCGATCCGGGCGAACGTGTCGTAGAAGATGTCGAGAAAACCGCGTTCGATGTGCTTGCGCTTCAGGCGCAGGTCACGCATGGCCTCGAAATACAAGTTCTGGTCGAAGCGGTCAGCCGCCCGGTCGGCCATTTCGAACAGCGTATCGTCGGCATTGTCGAACAGCGCCTGCAGGCCCTGGCGCAGTTGCAGGGCGGCCTTGTCACGCACTTGCAGGAGCAACACCGGAAGGCAAGGTAAAGGCGTACGTGCGCCTCGATCGATGGCGGCCGCCAGGGGCACCACCTTGCCTTCTTTATGCATCCCGGACTCCTTGCTGGGTGACGTATTCGATAGGGCGAGAAATCGTCAAAGCTATGACGCCAAATGTTAGACGCCATTATCGGTAAAAATGGCTACAGCTGCCAGTACTCTTCACTGGCGGGTAAATGACTGTGTTTTCGGCAAAATGCTCATCTGGCCTGACCAATGGTCGCCTGCCAGGCAGTTGTACACGGCGCCGTCCCCCTGCCCTATAATCGCCGGCATCTAGCTTGTGGAGCCGACCATGCCGAACCTACGCCTTGCCGACCTGACCGCCGAGATCGAAGCCAATGTGCGCCGCGCACTGCTGGAGGACATCGGCAGTGGCGACATCACCGCGCAGCTGATCCCGGCCGAGCGCCTGGCCAAGGCCACCATCATCACCCGCGAAGACTGCGTGATTGCCGGCACCGCCTGGGTCGATGCCGTGTTCCGTCAGCTCGACCCACGCGTGGCCGTGCACTGGCAGGTGGCCGATGGCGAGCGCGCCACTGCCAATCAGCCGCTGTTCCACCTCGAAGGCCCGGCGCGTTCGCTGCTCAGCGGTGAGCGCAGCGCACTTAACTTCCTGCAGATGCTGTCGGGCGTGGCCACCCGTGCGCGCTTCCTCGCCGACCTGGTCGAAGGCACCCAGGTGCAACTGCTCGACACCCGCAAGACCCTGCCTGGGCTGCGCCTGGCGCAGAAGTACGCGGTCACCTGCGGCGGTTGCCACAATCACCGCATCGGCCTGTATGACGCCTTCCTGATCAAGGAAAACCACATCGCCGCCAGCGGTGGCGTGGCCGAGGCAGTGGCGGCGGCGCACCGCATTGCCCCCGGCAAACCGGTGGAAATCGAAGTGGAAAGCCTGGATGAACTGCGCCAGGCGCTGAATGCTGGCGCCGACATCATCATGCTCGACGAGCTGACCCTGGATGAAATGCGCGAAGCGGTGCGTATCACCGCTGGCAAGGCCAAACTGGAAGCCAGCGGCGGGGTCAACGAAACTACCCTGCGGGTGATTGCCGAGACCGGCGTCGACTACATCTCGATCGGCGCGATGACCAAGGATGTGAAGGCCGTGGACCTGTCGATGCGACTGAGCCTGTGAGCGAATCGCAGGCATGAAAAAACCGGCCAGATGGCCGGTTTTTTTGTGGGGGCGCTTTGCGCCCCTTTCGCCGGCAAGCGCGGCTCCCACAAGGGACTGCATAACCCCTGTAGAAGCCGCGCTTGCCGGCGAGGGGCCGCAAAGCGGCCCCAGCAATGTCAGCTTAGAACGAGGCGTTGGCCAGGCCGTCCAGGTAACGCTCGACGTCCAGGGCTGCCATGCAGCCGGCACCGGCGGAAGTGATGGCCTGACGGTAAACGTGGTCAGCCACGTCGCCAGCGGCGAACACACCTTCGACGTTGGTGGCGGTGGCGTTGCCTTCACGGCCGCCGGCGACCACCAGGTAGCCGTCCTTGAGGGTCAGCTGGCCTTCGAACAGCGAGGTGTTCGGGGTGTGACCGATGGCGATGAACACGCCGTCGACCTTGATTTCGTCGCTGCTGCCGTCGTTGTTCTTCAGGCGCGCACCGGTCACGCCCATGTTGTCACCCAGCACTTCGTCCAGGGTGGCGTTGAGCTTGAGCTCGATCTTGCCTTCGGCGACACGTGCGTTGAGCTTGTCGACCAGGATCTTCTCGGCGCGGAAGGTCTCGCGGCGGTGCACCAGGGTCACCTTGCTGGCGATGTTGGCCAGGTACAGTGCTTCTTCCACGGCAGTGTTGCCGCCGCCGACCACGGCGACCGGCTTGTTGCGGTAGAAGAAACCGTCGCAGGTGGCGCAGGCCGATACACCCTTGCCCATGAACGCTTCTTCCGACGGCAGGCCCAGGTAACGGGCGCTGGCGCCAGTGGCAATGATCAGCGCGTCGCAGGTGTACTTGCCGCTGTCACCCTGCAGGGTGAACGGCTTGTTGGCCAGGTCGACGGCATTGATGTGGTCGAAGACGATCTCGGTCTCGAAACGCTCGGCATGTTCCTGCATGCGCTGCATCAGGGCCGGGCCGGTCAGGCCGTGGGGGTCGCCCGGCCAGTTGTCGACTTCGGTGGTGGTGGTCAGCTGGCCACCCGCCTGCATGCCGGTGATCAGCAGTGGCTTGAGGTTGGCGCGGGCGGCGTAGACCGCAGCGCTGTAACCGGCGGGGCCGGAACCGAGGATGATGACGCGCGAATGACGTACTTCAGACATGTCGAACTCCTGTCGAGCGGGCCGCAGCGGCCGCCAGCTGGAAATTAAAAAGGACCCACGCAGCACTTGGGGAAGGCTACAACGCGCAGGCCCAGAAAGCGGAAAGTTGAGCGCACTGTAGCGAGGTGGCAGAGATTAAGGAAATATCCTTCGACAATCCACCTCATAGGCATCCTCTATCTGCGAATTTCACCCGGGCGAACGGCCCTGGCGCATTTGTTACAGCCGGTTTCTTCATGTGCGCCTGCCTTTCGTCGGCGCGGCAAACTCGGTAAGGTCAGCGCGTTTTCCCTTCTCTGCGGAGTGTCCCGATGCAAGCCCCTGTCCTCTCCGGCCCCCAGTACCTGCGCGAAGGCCTGAAACTGGTGCTGAGCCCCAACCTGCGGATGTTCGTGCTGTTGCCGCTGGCGATCAACCTGCTGCTGTTCGGCGGCCTGATCTACTTCGCCGGCCACGAGTTCAGCCTGTGGCTCGACGCGCTGATGCCGACCCTGCCCAGCTGGTTGAGCTTCCTTTCCTACATTCTGTGGCCACTGTTCGTCGCCTTGCTGGTGCTGATGGTGTTCTTCACCTTCACCCTGGTGGCCAACGTCATCGCCGCGCCGTTCAATGGTTTTCTCGCGGAAAAGGTCGAGGTGGTCGTTCGTGGTGAAGACCCGTTCCCGGCATTCAGCTGGGGCGAGTTGATGGCCATGGTGCCGCGCACCTTCGGCCGCGAGATGCGCAAGCTCGGCTACTTCCTGCCGCGGGCGATTGGCCTGTTCATTCTGTCGCTGATCCCGGTGGTCAACGTCGTCGCCGCGCCGTTGTGGCTGATCTTCGGCGTGTGGATGATGGCCATCCAGTACATCGACTACCCGGCGGACAACAACAAGATGAGCTGGCAGGACATGCTTGCCTGGTTGCGCAGCAAGCGCTGGCAGTCGCTGGGCTTTGGCGGCATCACCTACCTGGCGTTGCTGATTCCTGGCGTCAACGTGCTGATGATGCCGGCGGCGGTGGCGGGGGCTACGTTGTTCTGGGTGCGCGAGCGGAACTGATTGAGCGAGGGGCTGCCGGGCAGCCACTTACGCAGCGTGTTTTATTAAAAATCGGAGAAGCTGTAGGGTTTAAGAGGTGACAACTGAGAGAGCAGTATCAAATGTTCTACTGCACTTACCTTTTGTAGATTATCGAGCTTGCTTAACCCACCAAACGCTAGCGCAGGAACAAAGCCGTACATCTCATCACACCCAAGGACACCTAAACGTTCCTTTGCAGGCGCGAAGAACTCCCCAAAATCATTGGATTCTCGCTCCATCAAAAGAAAGAAACCCTCTACCTCCTTATCCATATTATTCGCATCAAGTTCACCAGCCGAACCGCAATAGTTTGAAGTATGGGCTACGATATTTAATGAAAATCCGGAATTTTCACCATACAGGTAGAGGTCACCAAAAGCGCCACGGGCAATGATGTGATAGGTATCCCGCCCTTCTAGCGGAGTGCCCTCTATGAATGAGGCAGCCACGCCCTCGTAATCTTGAGGATTGACGGTCCAAAATATCCCATCACCATATCCGCACCAGCCGTGCTCGGCCCAGTATCCTAACAGTTTTTCCGGCAACTTACCTCTGTAGCGCTCAATGCTGGAGGGAGGTACCTCCTGCCTGAACACCGGCTCGCCCATTTCCTCTATGAAAAGTGAGTAAACGTCGTCCATTCTTGTGCTCCTCAGTTTATTAGCACTTATGCAATCTAACATTCAAAAAGCCTGAGACACCGTCCTCTTTGGACTGCTTTTTGACTGATTGTATTAGCTCACCTACCCTGCTTTTCCACTGGGGACCTATAGTGGAATTTACTTGCCTATCACCGAAGTCAGAAATGACATCCCTGCCACCGGCGATTAAATCTGGATTGTGCAGCGCAGCAAGAGAGGACATAGTTTCCTTCGCCTGTTTCGCTGAGAGTTTTTTTGCTTCAACTTGGCTCATATCCTTAGATAGCTCGTCATAAGCTCTTCTCCTCAGATCATCATACAATTTCCTTCTTGCATTTCTCGCAACCTTCGGATCACGCTCCTTGGGATTTACAACATTCTCCAAAAATTCTTCAACTGTGAGCCGGTTCAATCCATCCTGCTGCCCTTTTAATTGACGCTCAAACTCTCCATGCTTCGACGCTGGCAAATTGTCCGCCTTGAAACACGCCACCGTATGCAACGGCATGCTACCGGGCTTGCCCGTGGAAGGCTCCTTGTCTTTCCCCGCTGGCCGGTTCGGCTGCGCAGGCTGCGGCTCACTCACCGCGCCTTTGCGCCGCTCCGGCACCTGCAGGTCCGGCCGTTTCTTCAAGGCCTCCTCATGCTTGAGCATCCATTGCCCAATCCGTGCGCCTTTCTTGCTGGCGGCCATTTCCTGAGCCAACACACCCGCATTGCCACCACCGCGGGTGAGGTAGGACACCATGGCGCCCAACAGCAGCATCACGACTTCCACATGCCCGGTGGCAATGAAATGCGCGGCCTGATTGATGGCGAACGGGTTGTCCTGGCTGAACGCGTTCAGCCCTTGTTCACCGCGTGGGCCCTCCCAGGCGATGCCGATGCCGTCCAGGTAGCACTCGCCAATGCGCGGCAAGCCGTCGACGAAGAACTCGGCGAGGGAGGCGATGCCCAGCACACCGAGGATCCAGCCGCTGACCTTGAAGCCGATGGCGGTACCTGCAACCCCGCCGGGAAATGCACCGACGCCGCCGGCGAAGGCACCAATGCCGGCACCGAGCAGGCCGCCAGTGAGGGCGCTGCCGGCGACGATCATCGCCATCTGCTCGGCGACGCCGAGCAGGTCGTTGAGGATGCTTTTGATGTCGAGGTCGGCGAAGCGCTGGCGCAGCAGTTCGCCCGCTACCCATTCGGCCTTGTTGAAAGCGCGCCGCACGCTGTCGACACGGCGCAGGTTGAGGGCCAGTGACGGTACTTCTTCGTTGAGGTAGGTACGGAAATGGGCGCCTCCCTGATAGCCCATTTCATCGGTGATGCGTGACTCGATATCGTGCCAGGTGGGCACGATGTGCCAGAGCAGCATGAGGCGTCTCCCTGCCAGTTTTGTGCAGGGGAATCACATCATGGGGTGCGGGTAGGACGTTCCTGAGTCAGTTGTAGGAAAAGTCGATTCGATGCTGGTGGGGACGTTGGGGGTTGGGTTGATGCTGCGAGGGGTACGGCTGGAGGGATTTGGCGCCCTTGAGATCGAGCGCCGCCCGCGCGGCGCATCGCGGATGAATCCGCTCCTACATTTGTTGCAACGTGACCATGCCTGTGAGGCCATGGTTGTCAGCCTCGCTGGCCCGACGGGGTATCGAGGTGTGCATTGATGCTGCTTCACATCACTTGAGACATGCACCAAGGCGGGCAACCATGGCGTAACAGGTTCGGCACGTTGCAACAAATGTAGGAGCGGATTCATCCGCGATGCGCCGCGCGGGCGGCGCTCGATCTCACAGGCGCTAGATAACCTAAGCCATGATCAATGGCTCAGCTGGCGGAAAAACTGCCCCACCGGTATCCGCCGTCAGCGCCAACCCCCGGTTCGGCCTGGCGCTTGCTGGTATCGATGTTGTCCACTGCCGCCTGGTCCAGTTGTTCGTTCTGCTGCGCCACCTTGGCAATCGCCTCGGTGGCCTTGCGGCGCTGCTGCCGGTTTCCAGGGAGGTGTGGCAGGTGCGGGTCAGGTCGCTGGAATGTACTGATGGTGCGGTGTGCTATGGGCACGAGCCCTCGTGGTAAATAGATAGGGCCTGGCCAGGACTTGTCCGGTTTCCAATGCGTTCAAGGCCGCAATGTAGCGACCTCTTCCCTGGAGATCGAATATGGAATTCACAGACGTCAAATCGAAAGACTTCATTGAACTGGCAGGCATCCCCGACCATCTTCACGGCACCACTATCGCCGAGCAGCGGGTTAAGTGGCGGCTGCGCGAGGCGCTGGAGGCCAAGGATATCCATGAGCCGATCGAGCGTTTGCACTACACCACCTGGGACTCGGACAGTGGGTCGGTCAACTACAGCAAGCCCCTGATCGAGTTGCTGGTCGATGCAGTGCTCAACAGTGAAACGCCCACCATAGGGCCGGCTGGAGGCATCTTCGGTGCGCGTGGGGTGAATGGGGAAGAGCATCATATCAACGTCGATCTGGCGGCCGTCCACGATGCCGTCTCGACCGTCTACCGGCACATCAAGCAAACCGAACAGGCCGATTGACCAATACCCACCGGGAAGGGCCAGCCTGCGCCCTTCCCGTCATGCCCCCGGGGCTGCCATCAGTGGCTTAGCTGGCTGGAAAACTGCCCCACCGCATCCACCACTTTCTTCGCCCCTTCCTGGATCTCGACGATCACCCCACCGGTATCCGCCGCCAGCGCCAACCCCTGCTCTGCCTGGCGCTTGCTTGTATCGATGATGTCCACCGCCGCCTGGGCCAGCTGTTCGTTCTGCTGTACTACCTTGGCAATCTCCTCGGTGGCACTGCTGGTACGCGAGGCCAACTGCCGCACTTCGTCAGCGACCACGGCGAAACCACGGCCCTGTTCACCGGCACGGGCGGCCTCGATGGCGGCGTTGAGCGCCAGCAGGTTGGTCTGCCCGGCAATGTCGCTGATGGTCTTGATGATTGCGCCAATCACCTTGGACTGCTTGTCCAGCGCCTGGATACCCTCGGCAGCGTCCTGCATCGAGCCTTCCAGGCCACGCATCACGTCCACGGTCTGGGTCACGACTTCGGTGGCCTTGCGGGCGCTGCTGTCGGTTTCCAGGGAGGTGTTGTAAGCGATGTCGGCGGCTTGCGCCACGGCCTGTTCCTGATTGACCTGCTCAGTGATCACGGTGGCGAACTTGACCACCTTGTACAGCACGTCATGGGCATCGAAGATCGGGTTGTAGGAAGCCTCCAGCCAGATCGTGCGGCCATGGGCATCGATCCGCTTGAAACGGTCGGCCACATACTCGCCACGGCGCAGCTTCTCCCAGAAGGCCTGGTAACCCGCCGAGTTGGCTTCCTCAGGTTCGCAGAACAGGCGGTGATGCTTGCCACGCACCTGTTCCAGGCTGTAGCCCACCGTCTGCAGGAAGCGGTCGTTGGCGGTCAGCACCTCGCCGTCGAGGTTGAACTCGATCACGGCGGTGGAACGCATCAGTGCCTTGATCAGACTCTCGTGCTCACGGGACGCTTCGATGGTGCGGGTCAGGTCGCTGGAGTGCATGGAGAAATGCCTGATCCGACCGTCAGCGCTCTTCACCGGCTGCAGGATTGAGCGCAGCCAGGCTTCCTGGCCGTTGCCGCGCAGCAGACGGAAGGCGCCGTTGAGGTGCTCCCCACGGGTGATGGCGTTTTTCATGCGCTGGTAGAAATCGAGCTTCTTGACGTGTGCCGGCACGATGTCTTCGATGTTGCGGCCAATCAGTTGCTCGGCGCGGTAGAGCATTTCACTCTCGAAGTTGCCGTTGACCTGCTCGATACGCCCCTGGGGGTCGAGCTGCAGCACCAGCATCTCGCTGTCGAGGCTGCTCTTGACCTGCTCGATGGCCATCAGCTCTTCGCGCAGTTGCTGGATTTCTTTCTTGAGCTTGCTGTTGAACATCACCGCACTCCCGGAGCGCATCAAACCGATTCGGATGCATCTTCATCGGCTGCACCGCGTGCCGCTTGAGCACCCTGAAAAGAAATATTCACAACGCCGAAACTGCCAGCAATCAGGCATCACCTGAGCGTCACCAGACTGTCATGTGAGCGCAACGCAGCAGGTGGACACTTTTTGTCATGAATACACCTGCCCTACGTATATCGCTCGTCAGCGAAACCTTCCCACCCGAGATAAACGGCGTGGCCAACACCCTTGGCCGCCTCAGCGAAGGTTTGCGAGAGCGTGGCCATCAGGTGGAGATCGTTCGCCCACGACAGGCCAACGAGATACCGGCGGACGATGACCAGGGTCTGTTGCTCTGCCGAGGCTGGGCACTGCCCGGCTATCCCGGCCTGCAGTGGGGCGAGGTATCGATGCACAAGCTGTTGCGCCGCTGGCGCAGGCAGCGCCCGGACGTGCTGTACATCGCCACCGAAGGGCCATTGGGCCTCAGTGCCCTGCGCGCCGCGCGGCGCCTGGGGGTTGCCGTGGTCAGCGGCTTTCATACCAATTTCCCGCAATACTCTGGCCAATACGGCCTCGGCCTGTTGGCGCGCCTGCTGACCCATTACCTGCGCTGGTTCCATCGTCGCACCGCCGCCACCCTGGTGCCCAGCGCCAGCCAGCGCCTGGAACTGGAGCGACGCGGGTTCGAGCGCCTGGCCCTGATGGCCCGTGGCGTCGATGCCAGCCTGTTCAACCCGGCCCGGCGCAGCCAGGCCTTACGCGAAAACTGGGGGCTCGGCGCCGATGACATCGCCGTGCTGCACGTCGGGCGCCTGGCCGCGGAGAAGAATCTGACGCTGCTGCAGCCCTGCCTGCAAGCCTTGCAGAAAGCTTATCCACAGCGGCACATACGACTGATCGTGGTGGGTGACGGCCCGCTGCGGGCAGCGCTCGCGCAGCTGATGCCAGATGCAGTGTTCTGCGGCGCCCAGCGCGGCGAAGCACTGGCCGAGCACTATGCCAGCGGCGACCTGTTCCTGTTCCCGAGCCTGACTGAAACCTTCGGCAACGTGGTGCTCGAAGCCATGGCCTCTGGCTTGGCCGTGGTCGCCTACGATGAAGCGGCCGCGGCCCAGCATATCCGCCATGGCCACAGCGGCGCGCTGGCCATGCCTGGCGATCAGTGCGCGTTCATCGATGCCGCCTGCTGGCTGCTGGAAGAAAATGAAACCCTGCGCCGGGTCCGCCTCAACGCCCGCCAGCATGCCAGCCGCCAAGGCTGGCCGGCGATCGTCGAGCAGTTCGAATCGCACCTGTTCAACGCCTGCCACCCGGCGCCAGCCAGCACCCGGCCGGCTGGCGCCGCACTGGCGATCAAGCCAGGGTCGTCAACGCCTCGCGGCTGAACGGCAGCACATCCGCTTCACGCCCCTCACGCACCTTCTGCGCCCATTCGGCATCAACCAGCAGTGCGCGGCCCACCGCCACCAGGTCGAACTCTTCATCGCCCAGACGGCGCAGCAAGCCTTCCAGGCTGGCGGGCTTGGCCACTTTGTCGGTAGCGACCATGAACTGCAGGAACTCGCCATCGAGCCCCACGCTACCGACGGTGATGGTTGGCTTGCCGGTGAGCGTGCGGGTCCAGCCGGCCAGGTTGAGCTCGGAACCTTCGAACTCTGGCTCCCAGAAGCGCCGGGTCGAGCAGTGGAAGATATCCACACCCGCTGCCGACAGCGGCTCAAGGAACGCGGCCAATGCTTCTGGCGTTTCGACCAGGCGCGCGCTGTAGTCCTGCTGCTTCCACTGCGAGAAGCGGAAGATGATCGGGAAGTCCGGCCCCACGGCTGCGCGCACGGCCTGGATCAGCTCGATGGCGAAGCGCGAGCGGCCGGCCAGGTCACCGCCATACTCGTCATTGCGGCGGTTGCTGGCGCCCCAGAAGAACTGGTCGATCAGGTAGCCGTGGGCGCCATGGATCTCCACGCCGTCCATGCCGATGGCCTTGGCGTCGCGGGCCGCCTGGGCGAAGGCGGCGATCACGTCGCGGATATCGTCATGGGTCATGCCATGCACCAGCACCTGGCCGTCCTTGACCTTCTCGCTCGGCCCATAGCCCGGCACGCTGGCGTCCGGTTCGGTGCCCAGGCGGCGCACCGTGCCCACATGCCACAGCTGCGGCACGATACGGCCACCTTCGGCATGCACTGCATCGACCACCTGCTTCCAGCCGGCCAAGGCATCTTCACCATGGAAGCGCGGCACATTGGGGTAGCCGTTGGCGGCCTTGTGCCCGACCGTGGTGCCCTCGGTGATGATCAACCCCACGCCTGCTGCTGCACGGCGGCGGTAGTACTCGACCACGCCGGCGTGCGGCACGCCACCGGGGCAGAAGGTACGGGTCATGGGCGCCATGACGACGCGGGTCGGCAGCTCGAGCGCGCCGAGGGTGAAGGGCTGGAACAGGGGGTTGCTGGACATGGGGCGCTTCCGTCTGAAGGAGGAAATGCGCCTGAGGTTAGGGGCAGCGCGGGCCTGGGCCCAGCATTATTGATTTGAGTGATTCGCAGGTATCGAGGTGGAAGACTGTGGGAGCGGGTTTACCTGCGAATGCGTCGGTATGGCCACTGCAGCATTCGCGGGTAAACCCGCTCCCACAGGTTACGCAGTCAGGTCAGCGCTCTCTCGATTGCCTGTACCACGGTCGGGTCGTCCGGCGCGGTACGCGGGGCGAAGCGCGCCAGCACCCGGCCGTCCTTGCCCACCAGGAACTTCTCGAAGTTCCAGGTGATGTCACCGGGGAACTCCGCCCCCTCGCCCGCCAGCAGACGGTACAGCTGGTGACGGTCATGGCCATTGACTTCGAGCTTGGCACTCAGCGGGAAGCTCACGCCGTAGTTGCGGCTGCAAAAATCCTGGATTTCCTTTTCGCTGCCAGGCTCCTGGCCGGCGAACTGGTTGCAGGGCAGGCCCAGCACATTGAAGCCCTTGCCCTTGAACTGCTGCTGGAGCTTTTCCAATGAGGCGTATTGAGGCGTCAGGCCACACTTGGAGGCGACATTGACCACCAGCACCACCTGGCCCTTGAACGGTGCCAGGGGCAGGTCCTCGCCGTTCAGCGCTTTCAACGTCAGGTCGTGAAATGCACTCATGATGAATCCCCTCTCAGGTTCCCGGTTGCCGCTGGGGGCAAATTGCGCCCACTAAAAAGGCGCTCTTCCAAGCCGCGCACCTCCCGCTGGGGAGGCATGCCGGCTTGTCCGAGCGCCTGGCGACTTTCTGAGCTTAGCGCAGAAAATCAGTGGTGATGGCCACCTTCACCGTGGATGTGACGGTGAGCGATTTCTTCTTCGCTGGCGTCACGCACGTCGACAACCTTGACCTTGAAGTTCAGGCGCTGGCCAGCCAGTGGGTGGTTGCCGTCGACAGTGATGTCGTCGCCGTCGATATCGCGGATGGTGACGATCTGCATCTGGCCGTCCGGCGCAGAGGCGTGGAACTGCATGCCGACTTCCAGTTGGTCAACGCCTTCGAACAGGCTGCGGTTCAGGGTGCTGACCAGTTCGGCCAGGTATTCGCCGTAAGCATCTTCCGGCTCGATGGCAACTTCCAGCTCGTCACCGGCCTGCTTGCCTTCCAGGGCTTTTTCCAGGCCTGGGATGATGTTGGCGGCACCGTGCAGGTAAACCAGCGGCGCGCCACCGGCGGAGCTGTCGATGGTCTCCCCGGCGTCGTTGGTCAGGGTATAGTCGATGGAGACAGCCTTGTTGGCGGCGATCAGCATGGGGCAAGACCTTTTGCAAAAGTATGTAGAGCGGACAAGTGTAACCAAGGCATCGCCCGATTGCGACCGCAGCGCGGACGAGGGGCGACCCATCAGTCGGATCACCGGCTTCCACCAGGACGAAGAAGGCCACTGGGTGGTCGAGCTGTCCTGCGGCCACACCCAGCACCTGCGCCACCAGCCACCGTGGCAGGCTCGCCCGTGGGTGCTCGACGCCGGGCAGCGCGCCGGGCACATCGGCCAGCCTTTCGCTTGCGGCTGGTGCGCACAAGGGGCCGATAGCGCTACCCTTGGCCGTTGATTCCTTGCACCGCTTATTCCGAGAAGCACGCATGCAGACATTTTTCATTGCGCCGACCGACTTTGGTGTCGGCCTGACTTCCATCAGCCTGGGCCTGGTCCGCACCCTGGAGCGCGCAGGGCTCAAGGTCGGCTTCTTCAAGCCGATCGCCCAGCCTCACCCCGGCGACACGGGCCCGGAGCGCTCCACCGAACTGGTTGCCCGCACCCACGGCATCAAGCCACCGGTGCCACTGAGCCTGGCCCATGTCGAGCGCATGCTTGGCGATGGCCAGCTGGACGAGTTGCTCGAACAGATCATCCGCCTGTACCAGCAAGCCTGCGTCGGCAATGACGTGGTGGTGGTCGAGGGCATGGTGCCGACCCGCCATGCCAGCTATGCGGCGCGGGTCAACCTGCACCTGGCCAAGAGCCTGGATGCCGAAGTGATCCTGGTTTCCGCCCCGGAAAACGAAGTGCTCAGCGAGCTGTCCGGGCGGGTCGAGCTGCAGGCCCAGCTGTTCGGCGGCCCACGCGATCCTAAAGTGCTCGGGCTGATCCTCAACAAGGTACGCACCGACGAGAGCATGGCCGACTTTGCCACCCGCCTGCGCGAACATTCGCCGCTGCTGCGCGGCAACGACTTTCGCCTGCTCGGCTGCATTCCCTACCAGCCCGAGCTGAACGCCCCACGCACCCGCGACGTGGCCGAACTGTTGGGTGCCCAGGTGCTCAACGCCGGCGACTACGAGCAACGCCGGATGAACAAGATCATCATCTGCGCCCGCACCGTGGCCAATACCGTGCCCCTGCTGACCCCGGGCACCCTGGTGGTGACCCCGGGCGATCGCGACGACATCATCCTCGCCGTGAGCCTGGCCGCCATCAACGGCGTGCCCCTGGCCGGCCTGCTGCTGACCAGTGACAGCAAACCCGATGCACGCATCCTCGACCTGTGCCGTGGCGCCCTGCAGGCCGGACTGCCGATCCTGTCGGTGAGCACCGGCTCGTACGACACCGCCAACCTGCTCAACTCGCTGAACCGCGAAATCCCGGTGGATGACCGTGACCGGGCCGAATTCATCACCGACTTCGTCGCCAGCCACCTGGATGCCGCCTGGCTGCACCAGCGCTGCGGCACACCACGGGAAATGCGCCTGTCGCCGGCGGTATTCCGCTATCAACTGATCCAGCGGGCACAACAGGCCAACAAGCGCATCGTCCTGCCGGAAGGCGCCGAGCCGCTACTGGTACAGGCTGCGGCAATCTGCCAGGCGCGCGGCATCGCCCGATGCGTGCTGCTGGCCAAGCCAGAGGAAGTCGAAGCGGTGGCCCGCGCGCAAGGCATTACCCTGCCGCCAGACCTGGAGATACTCGACCCCGAGCTGATTCGCGGGCGCTATGTCGAACCGATGGTCAACCTGCGCAAGAGCAAGAATCTCAATGCGCCCATGGCCGAGCAACAACTGGAAGACCCAGTGGTGATCGGCACCATGATGCTGGCCCTGGACGAGGTCGATGGCCTGGTCTCGGGCCTGGTGCACTCCACTGCCAACACCATTCGCCCGGCACTGCAGCTGATCAAGACCGCGCCCGGCGCCAGCCTGGTATCGTCGGTGTTCTTCATGCTGTTCCCCGAGCAGGTGCTGGTCTACGGCGACTGCGTGATGAACCCGCACCCCAGCGCCAGTGAACTGGCCGAAATTGCCCGGCAGAGCGCTGAATCGGCGCAAGCCTTCGGCATCGCGCCACGGGTGGCGATGATCAGCTATTCGAGCGATTCGGCAAGTGACGAGGAAGTCGAGAAAGTGCGCGAAGCCACGCGCCTGGCGCAGGCTGCGGAGCAAGGGCTGCTGATCGACGGGCCGCTGCAGTACGACGCGGCTGCCAACCCGCAAGTCGCTCGCCAGTTGGCCCCAGAGAGCCAGGTGGCCGGGCGTGCGACGGTGTTCGTGTTCCCGGACCTGAACACCGGCAACACCACCCACAAGGCGGTGCAGCGGAGCACCGACGGGGTCAGCCTGGGGCCAATGCTGCAGGGGTTGCGCAAACCAGTGAACGACTTGCCACGCGGGGCGCAGGTGGACGATATCGTGCATACCATCGCCCTGACTGCGATTCAGGCCAGCAGCATCCGCTGAAATGAAAAAGGGCAGACCGTGACCGGCCTGCCCTTTTTCATTGCGCCGTACTGAACGGCTTACGGGTACTGCTGAACCTGGCCTTGTTGCTGGTCATACTGCTGACCTGGAATAGGCTTCAGGTTGACCTCTACACGGCGGTTCTGCGCGCGGCCGTTGGCGTCGGCATTGCTGGCGATCGGCTGGTCCGGGCCCATGCCACGTACGGTCACACGCGAAGCATCCACGCCCTGCGAGGTCAGGTAGGTGCTGACGGCCTGAGCGCGGCGCTGCGACAGGTCCATGTTGTGCTGGCGGCTGCCGGTGCTGTCGGTGAAGCCGACCACTTCGATGGTGTTCTGGTTGAACGACTTGAACGAGTTGGCCAGGTTGTTCAGCGGGTTGTAGAAGCTCGGCGAAATGTTGGCCGAGTCGGTGGCGAAGGTGATGTTGCCCGGCATGATCAGTTTGATCTGGTCGCCCTGGCGCTGAACTTCAACGCCGGTGTTGGCCATTTTCGCGCGCAGCTCGGCTTCCTGTTTGTCGGCGTAGTAGCCGTAACCGGCAGCGGCGGCACCGACGGCGGCGGCACCAATCAGCGCACCCTTGCCACGGTTGTTGTGGTCGATGGCTGCACCGGCGATTGCGCCGGCCAGGGCGCCCAGGCCACCGTACTTGGCGGTCTTGCTCATCCCCGAGGACTCGCCCTGCGCCTGGCCTTGGCTGTCGTAAGGATTCTGCCCGGCACAGCCGGTCATCAGGGCAGCAGCGGTTGCGACGATAATCAGACGACGCATGGTGAACATGGACAAGCTCCTACAAAAATTCGTGTGTGCGGCAGATCACGGAGGGATCTATGCCAGCCTTGGATTGCCAGGATACGGAAAAATTCCATGAAAGGCTTTTCATGCAGGCTCAGGCCCGCACGAACGGGTTCTCGCGCATCTCGTCGCCCAGGCGTGTATCCGGCCCGTGGCCAGTGACCACGACGGCATCTTCGTCCAGACGATACAGCCGCTCCTTGATCGAGCGCACGATGGCGCGCTGGTCACCACCCCACAGGTCGGTGCGGCCGATACCACGGCGGAACAGGGTATCGCCGGCGATCAGCAGCTTGGCGTCGGCGAACCAGAAACTCATCGAGCCTGGCGTGTGCCCTGGCGTGTGCAGGGCCACGCCACAACCACAGGCGAGCTCCTCGTCATCGCCGAGCCAACGGTCTGGCGACGGCACCGGGGTGTAGGGCACGCCGAACATCTGGCATTGCATCTCCAGGTTGTCCCACAGCGGCTGGTCCTGCTTGTGCAGGTGCAAGGTGGCGCCGGTGAGTTCCTTGAGCTTGCCCGAAGCAAGGAAATGGTCGAAGTGCGCGTGGGTGTGGATGATGCTCACCAGCGTCAGGCCATGGGCCTGCAGCCGGGCGAGGATCTTGTCCGGGTCACCACCCGGGTCGACGACGATGGCCTTCTTGCTGACCGGGTCGCCGATCAGCGTGCAGTTGCACTGCAGGGGGCCTACGGGGAAGGTTTCGCGGATGAGGGTGGTTGGGGCAGTGTTCATGGGGGCTCCTGACTACTGCCCGGATGTTAGCGTGGTCTGGGGTGTCTGTCTTGAGAGATGCAGCGCCTGTGAGACCGAGCGCCGCGCGGGCGGCGCTCGATCTCACAGGCGCTGAAGATGTTGTGGCGAACACATGGCAGCCCTCACGCTACGGCAAATACAACCTGAACAACCCGCCCCCAAGTGCTCCCCCATTGGCAATCTCGATCCGCCCGCGCACGCCGTTACGCTCATGCAACGCCGCAATCCGCGCCGCGAAATACAGCCCGAGCCCGGTACTGCCGCTCTGCGAGTCGATGCCCTGCACGTAATCCTGCTGACGCTCGAGCATCCGCGCTGGATAGCCCGGGCCGTCGTCGTTGACGCTGATGACCAGATGCTCGTGCTCCTCGCCAATGCTGACCAACAGCGCATGGCCGGCATAGCGGGTGGCGTTGGTGATCACGTTGGCGATCACCGAGGCCACCAGCTCGCGGTCGAAGAAACCCAGCGGGTTGTCGGTGTCGACACGCCAGGTCGCCAGGATGTCATTGTGCTGCAGCACTTCCTGGTGGGCCGCCAGCTGGGCCTCGATGAAGTCATCCAGCTCGTGGTAGTCCGGGCATACCGGCAGCTGGTTCACCCCCAGCTTGTACAGCCCCAGCAACTGCACCAGCATGCCGTTAAGGTGGCGGAACTCATGCTCGATCACGCCCTGCTCGGTACCGCTGCGCCATTCTTCGGGCAGCCGTGCCAGCCACTGGTCATGGGATTGGATCAGCGCAGACAGTGAGTTCTTCAGGTCATGCACGGTGGAGGCGATCACCGTGGAAAAATCCAGCCCCTGATTATCCTGGCTCATGCGCCGAAGACCTTGATGTGCAGTTTGCGGTAGCGGTCGTAGCGGCTGTCGCTGGTCGGGATGCCGGCCACGCGGGTCAGGCAGTCGCGGCATTCCTGCTGGATCGCTGGCGGGGTCACCTCACCTCCGATGCGCAGCAAGGCCTGCGCCGTGTTGAGCGCGATACTGATGTTCTTCGGTTGCAGCGACAGGGCCTTGCGGAACATCTGCAAGGCTTCGTTGAGCTGCCCGGCCTGGTAGCTGCGCACGCCTTGGCGGTTGAGGTCGACCGCTTCGGTGACGGCGCCCAACACGGCCGGGTCATCAGTCAGTTTGGCCACGCTCTGCATGACCTTGGGGTCGTCGCCGTAGGTTTCCACGCACCCCTTGAGAATGGTGCCGCCTGCCGCTTCCTGGCCGAGCGACTGCAACTGTTTGGCCACGGTCAGGGCGGCTTCGACCGAGAAGAACTGGTCCATCTTCTCCAGCCGCTGCATGGCCTGCTCGGTAAGCTTGGCGGCGGTCTCGGGGTCGCCCGCCTGCTGCAGGCTGGCGGCCTTCATCAGCCGGGCACGCACTTGCAGGCCCTGATCTTCGATGTTGTCCTTGGCCACTTCACTGAGCACGGTGTTGATTTCGACCCGGGCACGGGCATCCAGGCCGAAGCCGGCGTTCTTGCTCATCAGCGCCTGGACCAGACCAAGGTTGCTTTCGGCATCCTTGTAGCGCGAGCTCTGGCCCTGATTCACCGCATGGCGGAAGGCCTTGGAGGCGCTTTCGAAGTCTTCGTTGCTCAGCGCCAACTTGCCCAGTGCAGCCTGCCGGCGCACCGCCAGGGGTGACAAGCGCACCGCTTCCTCGAGCATGCTCTGGGCACGCCGGGTTTCGCCTTGAGCGACCAGCACTTCGGCCATGCCATCGTACAGCCCGGGCATGATCGGGAATGCCTTGAGCGCCTGCTCATAGACACCCTGGGCCTGGGCGTTCTGCCCACGCTTGTGCATCAAGCTGCCCAGCGCCGAATACACCCAGGGCTGCGGGCGGCTGGCGAGGATGCTCTTGAGAAACTTCTCCAGTTCATCGAAGCGGTTGAGGTCGCGCAGCGCGTCGGCGCGATAACGCAGGCACAACGGCGCAAAACGCGGATCCTTCTTGCACAGCTCGGCACACGCCGCCAGCACTTCAGCCGGGCGACCACGGTCGAGGGCCTGCAGAATCGGCTTGAGCAAGCTCTTGCGCTGGGTCAGTTTGTCCAGGCGCTGGGCCAGGCCCACGCGGTTGAACGGCTTGGTCAGGTAGGCATCCGGCTCGTGCTCGAGAGCACTGAGCACGATGGCCTGGCTGCTCTCGGCAGTGACCATGATGAATACGCATTCATGGCTGATCAGTTTGTCGAGGATCAAGTCCTCAAGGACCTGCTGGCCGTTCTTCTTGCCATCGCCGAGGTGGAAGTCCTGGAGGATATAGTCGTAGCGCTTCTGCCCGCACATGCGCAGGGCCTGCTCGCCGCTGTCCGCAGTGTCCACATCGCGCACGCCCAGTTCGCGCAGCATGGAACGGGTCGACGTGCGAAAGTCGGTGAAGTCGTCGACGATCAGAAAGCTTTTTTGCCCGTACTGCAGCATCAACACGACCTGTATTGAGTAGTTGAGTGGATGGCGTGAGGCCATGCATACCGCCGAAACCTTTATCGGCAACCGGTCTGGAAAGATGAGGGTGGAAAATGCAGCGGACTCGCCCCGAAAAGGCATGATGGCTCAGAGCCATTATTTTATGACGCCATGCCCCTTGCGGCTAGCTTCAGGCCAGCAAGCCCAACGACTTGGCCCGGGCCACTGCCTGGGTACGACGCTCCACCCCAAGCTTGCTGTTGATATGGCTGGCGTGGGTCTTGACGGTGTGCAGGGAGATGAACAGCCGCTCGCTGATCTGCTGGTTGGAACAGCCTTGGGCGATCAACTCGAGCACCGCCAGCTCCCGACCGCTCAATGCTTCAGCGGCGCTGCCTGTATGGGCTGCAGGCTCGGGCAGTCGAGTCAGCAGTTCTGCCTGGGCCTGGCAGGCTGGTTGCGCAAGCAGCTGCTCACGCAGCCATGCAGGGTGCAATTCGATCAGCCGCTGGAAAGGTTGTACAACCCCACCCCGGGCTGCGTTCAAAGCCATGGGCAGCAGCTGCGCTGCCTGTGCTTCACGCCCCTCGCTCAACAACAGGTCGACCCACTGCGACAATGCGTGCAGGGTGAGCATCATGCCGCCACTGGCCCGCCCGCGTTCGGCCAGGGCGCACAGGCGTGCCACGGCGTCTTCGCTGCGCTGCTGCACGCGCTCGAGCAGTGCCTGCTGCAATTCGATATGCAGCGGCAACAAGGGGTGGAACTCTGGCGCCGCCGCAGGGTGCTCGCCGCCGTAGGTCTGCCCCAGGCGCAGCAACCAGGATTCGGCCAGGTCGATACGGCCCTGGGCGAGCCACAGCTCGCACTTCACCAGGGTAATCATCGCCAGGTAGAAGATCGGTGGCACATCCCAGATGTGCATCAACCGTTCCGCCTCGGCCAGCTCGGCGAACGCCTCGGCATACTGGCCCTCACGGCCATCGAGCGAGGCAATCACGCAATGGCCGATCAGCACGCTGATGTCTCGGCAGGCGCGCGCCTCGCCCAGCCCTGCACGCAGGCGCGCCCGCCCTTGCGCGGGATGCAGGCGTGCCACCAGCAGATAACCCTCGTACAGGGTCAGCCGCGCCCGCACCGCGTACAGCCGCTGTGCCGACAGCCCCTGCAGGCGCTGCAAACCTTGGCGCACTTCATCCAGCGCCCGCAATACCTCGCCGCGGGCATGCAGCACCCGCGCACGATCGTAATGCGCCAGCGCCTCGAACAACGGGTTGCCGACACGCTGCGCCAGTTCCAGCGCTTCGCGGTTCCAGCCGCGCGCACGCCAGAAGTCGCCATCGGCAATGGCCAGGTTGGACAGCGTCGACAGGCACACCAGTCGTTGCCCGTAGCGTTTGCTCGGCAGGCTCTGCAGCGCTTCGCCGCAATAGGCCAGCGTGCGCTCGCGGTCACCCCGGCCACGGGCAATGACCCCGCTCAGGGCCAGCCACTGCGCCAGCATCGACTTCTGTGCGGTGGCTGAAGGTGCCGGCAGGAAGCGGCTGAGATAACTGGCCAGTTCCTCAGCGGCATCCAGTTGGCAGGCCAGGCCAAGCGCCCAGCTGTAAAGCACGATCAAGCGCGGGGTGCTGATCAGCAGGCTGTCGGGCAAGTCCATCTTCCAGCGCAAGAGCATGCCGACATTCTGCTCGGCCAGCAGTTGCTCCTCGGACAGGCTCTGCACCAGGTCGGCAGCGACATCGAGGTGGCCGGCGCGCAGCGCCTGTTCCACCGCCTCGTCGAGCAAGCCCTGGGCCTGGAACCAGCGGCAGGCACGCAGGTGCAGGCGCGCCAGCGGTTCGCTGGACTGGCGGCTGCGCAGCAGGTCGGAGAACAGGTGATGGTAGCGATACCAGTGGCCATGCTCGTCCAGTGGCACCAGGAAAACCTGATGCGCCTGCAGATACCGCAGGATCGCTTCACTGTCATGACGGTCACGCAGTGCATCGCACAGCGCCGCGCAGAAGCGCTCCTGGCAGGACGTGTCGAACAGAAACGCCTGCACATCCGCAGGCAGCATCTCGATGACTTCTTCCAGCAGGTAGTCGCGGATCAACCCTTCACCACCGTGCAGGGCCTGGGGCAAGGCATGTTCGTCACCGGCTTCGCTGGCTGCCAACTGCCAGAAACGCAGCCCGGCCACCCAGCCGTCACTGCGTTGAATCAGGTTGTCGAGCGCCTGGCCACGCAGCCCTGTGGGTTGGCGACCAATCACCGCCAGTGACTCTTCAGGGGTCAGGCGCAGGTCCTGCTCGCTGAGTTCGGTCAACTGCCGGGACAGGCGCAGCCGCGCCAGGTGCCAGTCCGGGCGCTGGCGGCTGGTCACCAGCAGTACCAGGCCAGCGGGCAAGTGGTTGAGGAAGAACTGCAGGCAGCGATCGAGTACGGGCCCCTGGGCCAGATGGTAGTCGTCCAGCACCATCAGCAAAGGCGTATCGGCCTGGAGATAGAGCGCCAACTCGTCGAGCAAGCTGTCGAGCCATTCTTCGAAGGCAAAGGGCTGGTGGCGCTGACGCATCTTCAGCAGGCCCATGGCCTGCCCACCCAGTGCCGGGCAGTACTGCTGCAGGCCTTCGAGCAGGCGTTCGAGGAAACGACCGGGGTCAGCGTCCCGTTGGCTCAGGCCGAGCCAGAGGCTGCGCCAATGGCTGGGCAGCGACTCGCAGAACTCAATGGCCAGGGAGCTTTTGCCAAAGCCGGCAGGGGCGTTGACCAGCAACAGGCGCCCGCCAAGGCCGCCCTGCAAGCGCTGGCACAAGCGTGCACGCGGCACGTGGCCGTCCGGCTGCGGAGGCCGGAAGAAACGCCCGTCCAGCAGGCCCAGGGCCTGGCTGGCGAATCCATGCGTACGGGACAGATCTGTCATGGCCGGCTCGTTCTGTTGGAAAAACTACGGCGGTACGGATGCTTGCGAGACTAGCGGGTAATGCCACGCATTTGAAGATGATGGGCGCCATAAGCCTGGAAAAGACTGCGACAAAAAGCAACATGGCTGATGGACAGTGGCTGGAACGGGGCTTTGGCGAGGTATTCATCGGTCTTATCGACCGGCCAAACAGAAACGCCCCGGCAAGCCGGGGCGTTCTGGGAGAGTCACACGGAGTTGCAGGTTTTCAGCTCAACGGATACCCGACTGACGCAAGGCGGCTGGCTGGAAATCGGCCTTGCTGGCACTGAAGCCGAAGTCGTAAGCGCGCTTCTCTTCGTTCTTCATGCCCAGGGCCAGGTAGCGGCCCGACTGCAAGTCGTAGATGGCTTCGAGGGTGTACCACGGCACTTGCACGTTGTAATACGGCTGGGCGTGGGCCTCGGATACGCGCCACAGCTGACCGCGACCATCGTACTGGTCGATCACCGCCGCTTGCCAGGTGTCCTCGTCGATATAGAAGTCACGCTTGGCGTAGATGTGCCGCTGGCCGGGCTTGAGCGTTGCAACCACGTGCCAGACGCGGCGCAGTTCGTAACGGGACAAGTCCTGGTTGATGTGCCCGGCCTTGAGGATGTCGGCGTACTTGAGCTTGGGGTCATCCAGCTTGAAGGCGTTGGAGGCGATGTACATCTCCTTCTTGCCCTCGAGCTTCCAGTCGTAGCGGTCCGGAGCGCCGTTGTACATGTCCAGGTTGTCCGAGGTGCGCAGGCCGTCGGCCGCAGTACCCGGGCCGTCGTACGACACCTGCGGGGCCTGACGCACGCGGCGCTGACCGGCGTTGTAGATCCATGCCTTGCGCGGTTCCTTGACCTGGTCGAGGGTCTCGTGCACCAGCAGCACGGTACCGGCCAGGCGTGCCGGAGCGGTCACCTCCTGCTTGAAGTAGAACAGGATGTTGCCTGGGTTGTTCGGGTCGTAGTCCTTCATCCGGTCGCGGAACACGAACTGGTCCTGGAAATACACCAGGCTGTACGAGCCGTTCTGCTGAGGCGTGGCCTGGGTCACCAGGCGGGTGACGCTGCCGCCGCGGTAGCGGGTGATGTGGTTCCAGATCACTTCCAGGCCGCTTTTCGGGATTGGGAACGGTACGGCTGTCTGGAAGTTGTTCAGGCCGTTGCCGCCTTCGACCAGGGTGGTCGCAGTGGCGTTCTTCTTGATGGCGGCAAACACATCGTCAGGCACCGTGGCGCCGCGATGGGTCTTGAACACCGGGATTTTGTAAGTGTCCGGGTAACGCTTGAGCATGGCCAGCTGGCCTGGCGAGAGCTTGTCCTTGTACTGCTCGGCATTCTGCGCAGTGATGGTGAACAGCGGCTTGTCGCTGCCATACGGGTCAGCGAGGAAGCCTTTGGCATCGACGCTGCCTGCGCTCTTGGACAACGGCTCCCACGGGCCGATCGAACCATCGGCATTACCGGCCTTTTCCGCGCCCATCGGGGTCAGGGTGCTGCCCAGTTTTGCCGCTTCATCGGCGGATACCGCAGCCATGACGCTGGTCGCCAGCAGGGACAGGCCCAGTACACCGGCTTGCAGCAGACTTCTGGTCTTGTTCATCTCGTGTCTTCCTGGATCAGTATTCTTAGAAGTTCACGCCGAAGCTGAGGGCGACGAAGTCGCGATCATCCACGGTGCTGTACTTGCCGTCGAAGAAGTTGGTGTACGAAAGGCTGGCGGTGTAGGTGTTCTGGTACTCCGCGTCCAGGCCCAGGCTGACTGCCTTGCGCCCTTCCTCGAAGTTGCCGCCAGGGCCTGGCGAGTAACCGGAGACGTCATGCGACCAGGCCACGTTCGGCTTGAGGTTGACCCCTGCGAACACGTCGTTGTAGTCCCAGATGACCCGGGCGCGGTAACCCCAGGAGGTACTGGTGGTGTAACCGTCGTTCTCGCACTTGCGGTTGAGGTTGGTGGTCGAGGCGCCAGCGCCGGCGCCGGCGATGGTGCTGGCATTGAGCGCCTGGCAGGTGTCAGCGCCGCCGGTAGCGGGTAGCGGGCCAGGGCCGAATACCGGGTCGCGGCCATAGCGGGTGTCGTGCGCGTTTTCCAGGCCACCGACATGGGTGACGCCCAGTTCACCAACCACGGTCATGCGGCTGGCGCCCATCACCTGGTCGAAGAAGTGCGTCAGCGTGGTCTGGAACTGGGTGATTTCCTTGCGGCGATAGCCGTGCAGGTCCTGGCCCGGGGTACCGGTGAGCAGGGAGGCGTTGGTCAGCGCGCCACCCAGTGGCCGTACACCGGCGAACAGGATATCGGTGGTGTTCAGCTGCACCGGGGCGTTAGGCCGGTAGCTGATCTCACCGCTCCACGCAGTACCGGTAGGCAGCGTGGTGGAGAAGCTCAGGCCGTAGAGGCGGATGTCTTCGGGGTACTCGACAAAGTACTTCGAGTTGCCCGCAACGATCAGCGGCGCCAGCGCGCGCAGCTGCGCCGGCAGCCCGGCGATGCCCTGGAACACCGACGGCGAGGCGCCGGTGGCACTGAAGATCGGTGCGCGGCTGTGATAATTCATGAAGTAGGCGCCGAACTCGGTGTCGAGCGGTTCGAACATGTAGCGCATGGCCACACCGAACTGGCCACTGTCCCGGGCGTCGCGGTCTGCGCCCCGGGCGACCATCACACCCTCTTCATTGATATTGACGCCACGGGTGGCGAGGAACTGCTGGGCCGCAGCAGGCACGGTACGGCTACTGTTGAGCACGCGCAGGTTGTCGGTGCAGCCGTCGGCGATGATGTCAGGCTGGGAGAAGAACGTGCCGCAGTTGTCGACGACGGTCTGGTCCCACTCCAGCTGGTAGAAGGCCTCGGCCGACAGGTTGTCGGTCAGGCTCTGCGAGATGTAGAACATGTTGACCGGGATCAGGCCTTCCTTGATCTCGGCACCCGGACGGCGGAAGGCTGCTACGTCGATCGGGTTGATCGAGTTGATGCCGCCGCCGATGAAGGTGCTTTCACCCCAGCTCACCACCTGCTTGCCAAAACGTACCGAACCAGGCTGATCACCGATCGAGTAGTTGTGGTAGACGAACGCATCGAGCAGCTCCGAGCCCGCCGACTTGGCGCCTTCCTTGCGGCCCGAGTCACTGATGTCCTTGAACTCGCGGCCTTCGTCTTTCAGCTCGAAGTCGTACCAATACTTGCCACGCACGAACACACCGGTGTCGCCGTACTTGAGTTCAAGGTCATGGATGCCTTTGAAGATCTTCGAGAAGGTTTCACCCTTCTTGAAGTTCAGGTGGCCGTCGTCGGAGGTCTGCGACAGGCCCTTGCCGCCGTTGTTGACACCGATCAGGTTCTTGTTGGGGTTGGCAGTGGACCAGCTGGCGCCAACGGAGAGCGACGAGTCGAACTGGCCTTCGATTTCACCGATATTGAAGCTGACAGCGAAAGCAGGACTTGCGAGCGTTGAAGCAAGGCTGACGGCCAAGGGCAACTTGGCCCGGCGCCAGAACGGGTTTGCAGATTTCATCGACGCTACTCCATGTACTTTATTGTTATGGCAGTGAGTCCCTTCAGAAACGGCCCGTGCGACCGGTATGCGAGCTTGCACCCGCGACGACGCGTCTTGCGCGCGCCGCCCTCCCCCATTTCTGAAAATCCCCTGGCCCCGACTATAGCCAGCAGGCACAGGTGCTTGATCCCTCTAAAGTGTGATTTGCGCAGACTGCGCGTTGGCCGTGCTGAAGCATGGACGATTTTTTTCGTTTGGCAAGGCTTCAGCCCCTCTAGCATGCGGGTCGCGTTACATCGTACGCGACCGGCTGGGTGCTACAAGGTGGACAGGAAGGCGCTGTTGCTGGCTTGCCACTGGACGATGTCCTGGCGGATGCGCTTCTTGTCGAGCTTACCGACACTGGTCTTGGGAATTTCAGTAACAACGGCGATCTGGCTCGGAATGGCCCACTTGTTGATGTGCCCTTCCTCGACAAAAGGCTTGAGATGTTCCTTGAGCGCCTTGGCGTCGATGGCCTTGTCGTCACGCACCACCAGCAGGGCGAACGGGCGCTCGCCCCATTGCGGGTCGGCAACCCCGACCACCGCCACTTCGCGCACGGCCGGATGACGGCTGATCAGGTCTTCGAGGTCCAGCGAGGAGATCCACTCGCCGCCAGTCTTGATCACATCCTTGATGCGGTCGCGGATATCGATGTAGCCCATGCCGTCAAGGGTGGCGACGTCACCGGTGTGCAGCCAGCCGCCCTGCCACAGCTCCTCGCTCTTTTCCGGCTCCTTGAAGTAACCCATGGTCAACCAGGGCGCACGCAGCACCAGTTCGCCCTGGGTCTCGCCATCGGCCGGCAGGAAGTTGCCCTCGCCATCGACGATCGCAGCCTCCACCAGCGGCACCGGCACGCCGGCCTTGATGCGGTAGGTGACGCGTTCATCCTCGCTACCGGCCTGCAGTTCGTCATTCAGGTGCGCGGCGGAAATCAGCGGGCAGGTCTCCGACATGCCGTACGCAGCCGTCAGCTGGATACCGCGGGCCAACGCCGCCTCATACAACGCCCGGTTGAGCGCACTACCGCCGATGATGATTTTCCAGCCACCGAAATGCTCGCCCTGGGAGGACGGGCAGTTGAGCAGCATCTGCAGGATGGTCGGCACACAATGGGAGAAGGTGACCTTCTCTTCGCGCCACAGCTTGACCAGCATGTCCGGCTCGTAGCGGCCCGGGTAGACCTGCTTCATGCCAAGCATGGTGGCCGCGTAGGGGATGCCCCAGGCATGCACGTGGAACATCGGCGTGATCGGCATGTACACGTCGTTGCTGCCGAGCAGGCGCACGCTGTCGATGCTGCCGGTCACTGCGGCCTCGGCCAGGGTATGCAACACCAGCTGGCGGTGGGTGAAGTAGACGCCCTTGGGGTTACCGGTGGTGCCGGTGGTGTAGAAGGTGGTGGCCACCGAGTTCTCGTCAAAATCCGGGAAGTCGTAGCGCGGGCTGGCGGCGGCGAGCAGTTGTTCGTATTCGCCGACCAGGTTCGGCAGGTCGGCGGTCTTGTCTGGGCCATCGGTGATCAGCACGGTCTTGTCGACCGTGGTCAGTTGCCCGGCGATGGCCTGATAGAGGCCGACGAAATCGCTGTTGACCAGCACGAAGCGGTCTTCGGCGTGGTTCATGGTGTAGAGGATCTGTTCCGGCGACAGGCGCACGTTGATGGTGTGCACCACCGCACCAATCATCGGGATGGCGAACATGCATTCCAGGTAACGGTGGCTGTCCCAGTCCATCACCGCCACGGTATCACCGGCCTTGACCCCGGCTTCGGTCAGCACGTTGGCAAGGCGGGCGATACGCTCGTTGAGCTGTGGATAAGTCAGACGCAGCTGATCGCGGTAGACGATCTCGCGGGTCTTTTCGTAGCGGCTGCCGGACATCAGCAGGCGCTTGATCAACAGAGGGAAGCTATAGGCGCCCTCGGCGGGCTTGATGATGCGGGTCTGCAACATGGTGATCCCTTTTCTGAAAAGCATGCCGAACAAGTCTGGAACTACTGTAGTAGCTGAATGTGACGGTCAAATCAGCCGAAGGAATGATTTGGCTGTGCGAGGTATGAGTGGCATTGTGCGGGTGGATGGATCAACCCCTGCCCTGCCACCGGAGCCCCACCGATGCCCAGCTTGCGCCGTGCCGTGTTTCTCGATCACCAATCTCTGGACCTTGGCGACCTCGACCTTTCACCGTTGCAGCAACAGTTCGACGAATTCGAGCTGTTTGCCGCCACTCGCCCGGAGCAGGTCGCCGAACGCCTGCAGGGCGCTGTGGCGGTGGTCAGCAACAAGGTCATGCTCGATGCCGCCACCCTGGCCGCCAACCCGCAGCTGAAGCTGATCCTGGTGGCCGCGACCGGCACCAACAATGTCGACCTGGCAGCTGCCCGCGCCCAGGGCATTACGGTCTGCAACTGCCAGGGCTACGGCACACCGTCGGTGGCCCAGCACACCCTCGCCCTGCTGCTGGCCCTGGCCACGCGCCTGTGCGACTACAACCAGGCAGTGGCCGACGGCCAGTGGGCCAAGGCCAGCCAGTTCTGCCTGCTGGATTTCCCGATCGTCGAACTGGAAGGCAAGACCCTCGGCCTGCTCGGCCATGGCGAACTGGGTGGTGCAGTGGCACGGCTGGCCGAAGCCTTCGGCATGCGCGTGCTGAGCGGACAGATCCCTGGCCGCCCGGCCCGTGATGATCGCCTGGCGCTGGACGAACTGCTGCCGCAGGTCGACGCGCTGACCCTGCACTGCCCACTCAACGAGCATACCCGGCACATGATCGGCGCCCGCGAACTGGCGCTGCTGAAGAAAGGTGCGCTGGTGGTCAACACTGCTCGTGGTGGGTTGATCGACGAACAGGCCCTGGCCGACGCCTTGCGCAACGGCCACCTGGGCGGCGCCGCCACCGATGTGCTGAGCGTCGAGCCGCCGGTCAATGGCAACCCGCTGCTGGAAAAGGGCATCCCGCGCCTGCTGATCACCCCGCACAGCGCCTGGGGCGCGGTGGAGTCGCGCCAGCGCATCGTCGGCCAGCTCAGCGAAAACGCCCAGGCCTTCTTCGAAGGCCAGCCACGCCGCGTGGTCAGCTGAGCGCCAGCTCAGTCCCGCGCCCAGCTCTGCTACACTGCGCCACTTTTTTCAGGAGGCGTCGTCCATGGACCCGCGCAGTGAAGTGTTGCTCCGCCAGGCAGAGCTGTTCCAGGGCCCGCTGCTGCTCGCCGGCGCCCCCGCCGACGGCCTGCTCGGGCAACTGCCCCAGGCCCATGGCTGGACTTGGCATGCCGGTGACCAGGCCATGCTCGACAGCCGCTTTGCCGGGCGCAGCCACTACGGCGTCGACGTACCGCCGGTCGCTTTCGAGGCGGCCGTGCTGTTCCTGCCCAAGTCTCGCGAACTGGCGGCCTACCTGCTCAATGCCCTGGCCTCGCGCCTGGCTGGCCGTGAGCTGTACCTGGTGGGTGAAAAGCGTGGCGGCATCGAGGGCGCAGCCAAGCAGCTGCAGGCTTTCGGCAAACCGCGCAAGCTGGACAGCGCACGGCATTGCCAGCTGTGGCAGGTAACCGTGGCCAACGCCCCGCAAGCCACACCGCTGGAAAGCCTGGCCGAGCGCTTCACCCTCGACCTCGAAGACGGCCCACTGCAGGTGGTGAGCCTGCCGGGAGTATTCAGCCACGGTCGCCTCGATCGCGGCACCGCCCTGCTGCTCAAGCACCTGGACAACCTGCCGGTCGGCCATGTGCTCGATTTCGGCTGTGGCGCTGGCGTGCTCGGTGCCACGGTCAAACGCCGTTATCCACAGAGCCGGGTTACCCTGCTGGATGTCGATGCCTTCGCCGTGGCCGCCAGCCGCCTGACCCTGGCGGCCAACAGCCTTGAAGGCGAGGTCATCAGCGGCGATGGCATTGATGCCGCGCCCGCCGACCTCAGCCTGATCCTGAGCAACCCACCGTTTCACACCGGGGTGCACACCAATTACCAGGCGTCGGAAAACCTGCTGAAAAAATCCGGCCAACATCTGCGAAAAGGTGGCGAAATGCGCCTTGTGGCGAATAGCTTCCTGCGCTATCAGCCACTGATCGAGGGCGCCCTGGGTAACTGCCAGACCTGCGCCGAGGCGGATGGCTTCCGCATCTACCGCGCCACACGTGGATAGAAATCAGGGCTTGCCGAAACCGTTTCGGCTAGGCAGAATCCGCACCGTCCTAGGGGAGTAGTCTCCCGCGAGCGCCCTGCTCGCCCGGTACGCGTCAACATACTTGGCCCACAGGCCATGGCGCGTGCGACCCAGCGACCTGCACAGACAGGTCCGGGGTTTGACAAGACCTATGACACGCACACCTTACCCGGGGCGGGGAGGCTGTACGTGTCATAGCCGTGTCGACCCGCCCCCGTAGGAATCCTGATGCTGGAATCTCTGTTGGTCCCCACTGCAATCGTTGCCTTGGCCGAAATCGGCGACAAGACGCAATTGCTCGCGCTCATCCTCGCCGCACGCTTCCGCAAGCCCTGGCCAATCATCGCTGGCATCATCGCCGCCACCCTGGCCAACCATGCCGCGGCCGGTGCGGTGGGTGCCTGGGTCGGTAGTTTCTTCAGCGAATCGGTATTGCATTGGATACTTGCCGCAAGCTTCACAGCCACCGCGCTGTGGACCCTGGTGCCAGACAAGATGGACGATGACGAGAACCCGGCGCGCCGCTTCGGCCCGTTCCTGACGACGCTGATCGCCTTCTTCCTGGCCGAAATCGGTGACAAGACCCAGGTCGCCACGGTGATGCTGGCTGCCCAGTACCCACACCTGATCCTGGTTATTCTCGGGACGACCCTGGGCATGCTGATCGCCAACGTGCCGGTCGTGCTGGCGGGTAACTTCGCTGCGGAGAAACTGCCACTGACGCTGATTCGTCGCCTGGCGGCTACCGCGTTCTTCGTGCTGGCGATCGTGGCCGTGTACTCGGCGATGAAAACCAGCGGCTGGGTAGGCTGACCTGAAAAGCTGGGGCCGCCTTGCGGCCCATCGCGGTAAGCGCATCTGCCACGGGGAAGGCGATACCCTGTGGGAGCCGCGCTTGCCGGCGATGGGCTGCAAAGCAGCCCCTATGAGTATTACTTCTTGGCCGCTTCGTACAGCGGCATCACCTTCGGAATCGCCGCCTGCAACGAGGCGATCCGGCTGCTGGACGCCGGGTGAGTGCTCATGAACTCGGGCGGTGCACCCTCCGAAGCCTTGCTCATCTTGTTCCACAAGGTGATCGCGGCATTCGGGTCGTAGCCGGCACGCGCCGACAGCTCCAGGCCGATCAGGTCGGCCTCGTTCTCGTTGGCGCGGCTGTTGGGCAGGGTCATGGAATAGTTCACCACGGCGTCGGCCAACGCCATGCTGTCCTGGCCAAGGCCAAGCAATGCACCCGCGCCCTGGCGCGCCATCTCCACACCGTAGGCCTTGGACATCGCTTCACGGCTGTGCTCGCGCAAGGCGTGGGCGATCTCGTGCCCGACTACAGCGGCGATTTCCGCATCGGTGAGCTTGAGCTGGTCGATCAGCCCGGTATACACGATGATCTTGCCGCCTGGCCCGCAGTTGGCATTGAGCTCGTCACTCTTGATGACGTTGACTTCCCAGTTCCATTGCGCGGCATCGGGACGGAACTTGGGCGCCTGGGCGATCAGACGGCTGGCGATGGCCTGCACGCGCTTGGCGTCGGCACTGGACTTGTCCAGCACCCCCTTGCTCGACGCCTCACCGAGGGTCTGCTGGTACGACTGGGCATACATCTGGTTGACCTCATCGGTCGAGAGCATGCTGAACATGTACTGCTGACGCTGTACGCCGACAGCACCGCCACTGGTGGTATTCACCGCCTGGCAGCCGGCCAGCAGGATGCCAGCACTCAACAGGCTGACGACAAAATACTTACGCATCAAAACACTCCCTATTTATATGCGCCGTATCCTAGGCTGAGTCGCCCGTATCTCGCCATAGCCGCAGGGAAGATTTTACCTAAGCGGGCGTCAGGCACTCCGGCGCGTCCAGTTTCGGGTCGTTGACGAAGTTCGCCAGGGCCCGCTCGCGTAGCGTCGCCGGCGGGCTGGCAAGCAACTCATGCAAGCGCGGCAGCGGCGTATCAGGGTCCAGCCAGGCAGCCTGGCCGGCCTCGTCGAGAATCAGCGGCCGGCGCTGGTTCATCGCGGCCTGGGTTACCACCGCGCAGCTCAGCCACACCTGGTCCTGCACCGGATAGGCTTCCCACACGGCGGCAAAATACAACGATGCGCCCTCCCCCGGCGTCAGCCAGTAAGGCCGCTTGCGCACCGAACCGCGCCACTCGTAGAAACCGTTGGCCGGCATCAGGCAACGGCGCAGGCGAAACGCTTCGCGAAACATCGGCTGCTCGGCCAAGGTCTCGGCCCGGGCATGGGCGGGGGTGCGGGAAAGGTCAGTGAGCCAGGCGGGGGTCAGCCCCCAGCGTGCCTTGGCCAGTTGCTGCTGGCCATCGAGCTGGCGCTGGATCAGCACCGAGGCACCGGGCGAGATGTTCCATTGGGCCGGCTGGCCGGCGGGGAAACCCGGCAGGCTGGCCAGCGCCTGGGGCCAGCGGAACAGGGCATAACGTCCACACATGGGCGATTTCAGAACCTAGCAGATCAAGGTACCGGGGTGACTCTCCGGCTCGTCGCCGGCAAGCGGCTCGGCACCATTGTACGCATCGATCAGTTGCCGTGCGTATTCGGCCTGTTCATCGGGCACCGCCAGCCCGAGCAAACCCTGCAACGGCAACTCACCGACGCCACCCATCAGGTCGCGGCCGGCCAGGTGCACGTCGATGCCCTCGCTGACGAGCATGCCCACCAGCATTTCGGCTTCCAGCAGGTTTTCCGGTTCGTAGATCCGCCGCATCAGTCGTTCTCACCGTAGACATCCAGCATCCATTCCTCGCCATGAACCTGCAGCACAAAGCGGATAGGCTTGCAGCACACCTGGCAGTCCTCGATGTACTCCTGGTCTCCCCCGGACAGGTCCACTGTCGTTTCGACTTCCTCGCCACAATAAGGGCAATCGTAGAACGCTTTTTCGAGCATCGCGGCCTCCGGGGTGACTTGTGCGTATAATTGCCGGTCTGTTTACAGGGCTTGCGAGTGCCCGAGCCGTTTTTCGGGACCCACCCCTTACCTTATTACCCTAGCCGTTTCCAACAAGAGAGCATGATGGGCGAATTCGATGCCATCCGACCGTACGACGATGCTGAGGTCCCTGCCGTTCTGGCACGCCTGCTCAGCGACCCGGCATTCCTCGATATCCTCACCCACTTCAAATTCCCGCGTGCGGCCGGCGCCCTCGGCTGGCTGCTCAAGCCGCTGATCGCCCGGCGCCTGCGCAAGGAATTCGCCGGCGTCACCTGCGTCTCGACCCTGCAGGACAAAGTCGAGTACTACGTCGACCAGACCATCGAGCGTGCCACCGACGGCGTCACCTATTCCGGCGTCGAGCAGCTCAAGTCAGGCACCGCCTACCTGTTCCTGGCCAACCACCGCGACATCGTCATGGACCCGGCCTTCGTCAACTACGCGGTATACCACGCCGGCCTGCCAACACCGCGCATCGCCATCGGCGACAACCTGCTGCAGAAGCCGTTCGTCAGCGACATGATGCGCCTGAACAAGAGCTTCATCGTGCACCGCTCGATCAGCGGCCGCCGCGAAAAGCTCGCGGCCTACCAGCTGCTCTCGGCCTACATCAACCACTCGATCCGCAATGACGGCACGTCGATCTGGATCGCCCAGGCCGAAGGCCGCGCCAAGGACGGTGACGACCGTACCGATTCGGCGATCCTCAAGATGTTCCACATGAGCCGCAAGGACGAGCCGTTCGGTGCGGTGATCCAGAGCCTGAACCTGATCCCGGTGTCGATCAGCTACGAATACGACCCATGCGACCAGGCCAAGGCCCGCGAGCTGTACATCCGCGCCACCACCGGCACCTACAAGAAGGCGCCGGGCGAGGACGACAACAGCATCGCCAAGGGCATCACCGGCTACAAGGGCCGGGTACACATCAACTTCGCCCCGCCGGTGACCGAGTACTACGAGGACACCAAGCAGCTGGCACTGGAAACCGACCGGCAGATCCTCGGCGGCTACCGCCTGTTCCCGGTGCATTACCTGGCCTATGCGATGTGGAGCGAGAAGGACGACGCACTGCAGGTGCCGAGCGCCGAGAAGGTGTTCCCGGCCGAAGAGCTGGCCAAGGCAAGGGAAGAATGGCAGCGCCGCCTGGATGCCTGCCCCGAGGAGCAGCGGCCGTACCTGGTGTTGCAGTATGCGACGCCGGTACGCAATCAGTACCAGGTCAAGCAGCAGGCGCCTGTCGCCTGATCAAATTTGGGGCCGCAAAGCGGCCCCAGGCATTTCAGATCCAGGTGCTGAACCAGGACAGCAGCAGGGCCATGGCCAGGCAGGAAAAGCCGAGAATGTAGTAGTAGCGCGGCACGCGCTGGTCGAAGGCATCCACCACCCCTTCGTCCACCGCCAGGCGCTCACGGGCCGTCACCTCACGCCTGCGCGCACTCTGCAGCAGCAACCCGCCTGGGCAGGTCAGCAAAAGCGCCAGCAGATTGATCAGCTTGGTCGGGTGGGCGCAGAGAAACCCCCAGAGCACTTGCAAAGACATCACGCAACCTCGGTCATAGCCACAGCGAAGCCCGGCATTCTACCGAAGTCCACCCCGCATGCCCGGTCTTGGCGACAAAGTGTCAATTGATTTCATCTGTCATAAGCTCGTCATCAGGGCAGGCCACGCTAGCGGCCTTTTCCCGTACCGGAGCTTGTCGATGCTGCACGCCGAAAACCAGGACCGCCTCTATCTCGTGGCCCAGAGTGATGAGCAACAGGCGTTGATCGATGGTTTTGCCATCAATGTCCAGGACCGCCAGTGGCTGGTCTACTGCGCGCTGGGTGGGCATGTGCACGCGGACCTGCCCGAGGTGGACGCAAGCACCGGTGTCAGCTTGCTGGATTTCCACATAGCAGCCGCTTGAACCTGTTCCGGCCTCTTCGCGGCGGCTCGACGCCTCGAAGAGGTCGGAGCAGGCAACAAAAAACCCGCTACCTGGCACTCAGGTAGCGGGTTTTTCGTTTGCAGCCTTAGGCTTATTCGCCCAATACCTGCCCGATGGTCGGGTCCTTGAACAGGCGGGTCAGCGCATCGCTCAGCACGTCGCTCACCAGCTGGGTGTTGGTGTCCTGGTTCGGCGCCATGCCGAAGCGCTGGTCCAGCGAAGCACCGTAGCGGCCGCTGTAGCGGCGGTTGGCATTCTGCACATCGGCACGGAAGGTGGCACCGATGGTGGCTTCAGTCACGTACAGGTTGTCCTTCGGCGACTGGTACTTCAGCTCGGCCAGGGTCACGGTCAGCTGCGGTGCGTTGTAGGCGTTGGGCGTCGGGGTGAAGCCGAGCAGGCGCACGGCGGCCTCGGCCTGGGCCTGCAGCTTGGGCACCACATCATTGCCACTGACGCTGATGGTGCTGGTTTCGGGGTACATGCCACCACGGGTGCCCAGGGACTGCGAAGCCCGCCCATCAACCACCTTGACCACGACCGGCTGGCCGTGACCAACCGGTGCGAGCTGAGCCTTGAGCGTGGGTTGCGGGCTGAGTTGTTGCGGGCTGTGGGCACAACCGACCAGGCTGAGGCTGGCCACGGCGATCAAACCGAACAACAGACGTTGCAACATGCGCGTTTCTCCAGAAAATACGGCGAAGGCCCACAGTATACCCAGCCCAGACCAGACCAGTCATCGGTCCGCCCCGCTTGTCACAATCGTTTCATCGCTGCGCCCTTATCCTTGCGCCAAGCCCAAACGCACAGGACGCACCGACATGGCCTCGCTCTGGACCCTGCTCTGCCAACGCCCGCGCCACAATGCCTATGCCCGCCTCGATGCCGACGGCAAATGCCTGGCCTTCAAGCAGTGCAGCCAGGCCCCCAGCGGTAGCGGCTGGGTCCGGATCGGCGAAATCCAGCTTACCTGGCTGGGCCGTGAGCTGCCCGCCGAGGCCCGGGTTTGCGCCCCTGCAAGCCGCCGCTGGCACCAGCGCATCCTCGCAGCCTGACAAACGCTGCAATAAAAACCACGAATAACGACCTTTCTGCCCGCGACATCGTTATAATCTCCCCCCGATTATAAGGACGTCTCCTGATCGGGCCCCGCATCCGCCGCTTGACCCCGGCACCGTCACCCGCTTCGCCCACAGAGAGCCTTCCACTCAGGTCTTGCATCGGCTGTCGTGCCTGCTCTTCCGGCCCTTCGCACTGCATGAACCTGTGGGTTGCCATCGCGCAGTCCCCTTTTGAGGTTCACGTCTCCAAAAGAGCGTGAAAAAACGGTTTTTCACAACTTCACGAGAGTGTGGCGAGCAAATGAACAGTCTGGCATGTGCAAAAGCGGCAGATGTGTCCCGAACAGCCCTGAACAGACGGCAAAAGCGCTCATCCCGGATGAGTGTCTGAAGTCGTTCCATAACGCACGCACGACACCTTGACCATAAGTCGAATTGCCGCACCTGTGGCAAACGGCGTTCAATACCCGAACCCGAAGACTGATTGGCGGTGTCCGCGGAAGTTGCAAGAACTGCGAAGAGTCGGACATGGCGATCCTGGCAACCCCAGTGATCCTATGCTGTCAATTAGGTAGCTGTAGATTGTGGAGACGCGTTAAATGGCGCAGAACGAATCGGTTGATGTGGTACTGGTAGGCGCGGGCATCATGAGTGCCACCCTGGCCGTACTGCTCAAGGAGCTTGACCCGACCCTGAAGCTTGAGGTCGTCGAGGCAATGGACTCCGGGGCCGCGGAAAGCTCCAACCCCTGGAACAACGCAGGTACCGGCCACGCCGGCCTGTGCGAGCTGAACTACACGCCCCAGGCCGCCGATGGCAGTATCGACATCAAGAAGGCCGTGCACATCAATACCCAGTTCGAGGTCTCGCGCCAGTTCTGGGCTTACCTGAGCAAGAAGAGCAACTTCGGCTCGGCACGTGCGTTCATCAACCCGGTCCCGCACCTGAGCTACGTCGAAGGTGACAAGGGTGTGTCCTTCCTCAAGAAGCGCTTCGAGCTGCTCAAGCAGCACCACGCCTTCGCCGAGATGGAATACACCGAAGACAAGGCTGTGATGAACGAGTGGATGCCACTGATGATGCCTGGCCGCCCGGCCGACCAGCACATCGCCGCAACCCGTGTGGCCAAAGGCACCGACGTCAACTTCGGGGCATTGACCAACAAGCTGCTCAAAGTGCTGGGCGACAGCGCCGATGCCCAGGTCAAGTACAGCAAGAAAGTCGTCGGCCTGCGCCGTAACGGCAAAGGCTGGACCGTAAGCATCAAGGACGTCAACAGCGGCGGTACCCGCGAAGTCGACGCCCGCTTCGTCTTCCTCGGTGCTGGCGGCGCGGCCCTGCCGCTGCTGCAACTGTCCGGCATCCCGGAAAGCAAAGGCTTCGGCGGCTTCCCGGTCAGCGGCCAGTGGCTGCGTTGCGACAACCCGGAAATCGTCAAGCAGCACCAGGCCAAGGTGTACAGCCAGGCGGCGGTCGGCGCACCACCGATGTCGGTGCCCCACCTGGACACCCGCGTGGTGGACGGCAAGACGTCGCTGCTGTTCGGCCCCTATGCCGGCTTTACCACCAAGTTCCTCAAGCACGGCTCGCTGATGGACCTGCCGCTGTCGGTCCGCATGGGCAACATCGGCCCGATGCTGGCCGTGGCCCGCGACAACATGGACCTGACCAAGTATCTGGTCAGCGAAGTGATGCAGTCGATGGAACAGCGCCTGGAGTCCCTGCGCCGCTTCTACCCACAGGCCAAAGCCGAAGATTGGCGCCTGGAAGTGGCCGGCCAGCGTGTGCAGATCATCAAGAAGGACCCGAAGAAAGGCGGCATCCTGCAGTTTGGTACCGAGCTGGTCTCGGCGCAGGACGGCAGCCTGGCGGCACTGCTCGGCGCTTCGCCGGGTGCTTCGGTGACCGTGTCGATCATGCTCGAGCTGATCGAGCGCTGCTTCCCCGAGCAGGCCAAAGGTGCCTGGGCTGCCAAGCTCAAGGAAATCTTCCCGGCTCGCGAAAAGGCCCTGGCCACCGACGCAGCGCTGTACCGCAAGATCAGTGCCGACAACGATGCGGCGCTGGAACTGGTGGAAGACAGCCCGGCCAAGCATTACGCCTAAGCCGGCCTGAAACGAAAAAACGCCCCTCGGGGCGTTTTTTTGTGCCTGGAATCTCTATCAGTCTGCACTGGCCTCTTCGCGGGACAAGCCCGCTCCCACAAGGTCCGGTATACGCCGATCAATGTGGGAGCGGGCTTGCCCCGCGAAGAGGCCGGTGCAGGCTCAATCAGCCGCGGGCCTTGGCGATGATCTCGAGGTATTCCGGCGCGTTGCGCTGGTCAGCGATCACTTCGACGAAGGTCTTGCCGTGCTCGTCCTTGCCATCCAGGTCCAGGCCCGCCTCGACGAAGAAGCCCACGAAACGCTCGAAGTCATCGACACGCAGGCCACGGTAGCCTTTGATCAGCTTGTGGTGCGAAGGCGAGGTCACGCCATCGGCCGGCTCAAACTGGAGGAACGACTTGATGTAGTCGTCACTGATTTCGTCACCAATCACCTGCTTCTTGTCTTTGCGCATTGCCGGCTCCAACTGACCATCATGGAATTTCGAAGGCCGGCAGTTTACCCCCCACAGGCGGCAAGCCTCAACGCGAACGTACGGTACCGGTGTGCAGGTCGGCCCAGATATGGCCGTTGGCGTAGGTCAGGAACTGCACATAGACCGTCTCGTTGCGCAGCAGGTCCATGATCACCCGATAATCGCTGACCGGGTAATTCAGGCTCAAGGTTCGGGTCTTGTCGTCGTACACCGGCTTCTTCAGGCTTTTGCCAGCCTCACCGTCGAAGTTGAGCAGCACCTGGCTGATCGTCGCGCCCTTGCTCAGCGGCTTGCCTTTCAGGCGCATCTGCAGCGAAGCAGTAATCGGGATCGGCTGTTGGTCGGACTGACGCTGAGCCCCCACCACCACCGAGTAGTCGGTCACTTGCAGCAATTGCTGGCCGGTCGGCGCTTCCTGGCGCAGGGACTGGTCATCGGGCGGGAGGAACTGGCTGTGCAGCGGTGCGGCGGCGAGAGGAAGGCTCAGCGCCAGCAGCAGGGGAAGAATCGCACGCATGTGAGGCTCCTTGGCATGAAGGAGCACTCTAGCACGCAGGCAACGGCAAACCTCAATCGAACTGCGCGAGCATCCAGGCCTGGTATTCAGGCGCACCGGCCTCGCCCTCACGTGGCGCCCAGGGAGCATGTTCACCTTCGACCAACTGGCGGTAAGGGCCGGCCTTGCATTCAAACATGATTGTGTTGGCATCGAGCGCCACCAGGCCATGGTAGACGCCCGGCGGCAAGTCCACGCCCATGCACTCGCCGCCTGCTTCGAGGATGCGTGTGCTGGCCAACGCGCCCTGCTCATCGAACAGCAACAGACCGAGGCGGCCTTTCAGCACCAGCAAGGTCTCGGCCTTGTCGTCGCTCAGGTGCCGGTGCGGTGCGATGTAGGTCGAAGGCTGCAAGCCTATTGCCAGGCGGTGGCAAGGGTCTTCCATGTCATGGAAGTTGTGATGGTGCCGCCGGCGCGGCGCATCGGCGGCTTTTTGCGCCAGCCCGGTTAACAACGTTTGGTCGATGAATGCAGGCTGGCTCATGGTTACAGTCCCTTCACAGCGAAAATGCCGTTTGCGTTACGCCAGTAGCCTTTATAGTCCATTCCGTAACCGAAGATATAGCGATCGATGCACGGCAGGCCGGCGTAGCTGGCCTTCAGGCCTGGGCTGGCCTTGCGGTCGTGGTCCTTGTCGATCAGCACGGCGGTGTGCACTGCCCGCGCACCGGCATGCTTGCAGAACTCGATGATGGCGCTGAGGGTGTGGCCCTCATCGAGGATGTCATCGACGATCAGCACGTCACGGTCAATGAACGACACTTCCGGTTTGGCCTTCCAGAACAACTCACCGCCACTGGTCTGGTTGCGATAACGCGTGGCATGGATGTACGAGACCTCCAGCGGGAACTGCAGGTGGGTCAGCAGTTTGCCGGCGAAGATCAGGCCGCCGTTCATCACGCAGAACACCACGGGGTTGGTGTCATGCAGGTCCTTGCAGATCTGCTCGCCGACTTTGGCGATGGCCGCTTCGACTTCGGCTTCGTGGTACAGGCAGTCTGCCTCGCGCATGACTTGACGGATGTGCTCGAGATCGGCGGACATGGCGCTCTCCGGGGGGCATTTTGGAAAAGCGGGCAAAGGTACGCATCCGCTCGTCACAGATCAAGCATTTATGGACTAACGTGCAAAAGGACTACACGACAGCAAAGGCTGAATAGATTAATCTAGCGCGGTTTTTTTGCCCGCCTTTCGGAGCCCCCTATGCCTACTCGTGAGATCCGCCATCCGCTGATCCGCCACAAGCTCGGCCTCATGCGCCGTGCCGATATCAGCACCAAGAATTTTCGCGAACTCGCCCAGGAAGTCGGCGCGCTACTGACCTACGAAGCCACCCAGGACCTGCCCCTCGAAACCTATGAGATCGACGGCTGGTGCGGCAAGGTGCAAGTTGAAAAAATCGCCGGCAAGAAGATCACCGTGGTACCGATCCTGCGCGCAGGCATCGGCATGCTCGACGGCGTGCTCAGCCTGATCCCGGGCGCCAAGGTCAGCGCTGTCGGCGTTGCCCGCAACGAGGAAACCCTCGAAGCGCACACCTACCTCGAAAAGCTCGCGCCAGACATCAACCAGCGCCTGGCCCTGATCATCGACCCGATGCTCGCCACCGGCGGCTCGATGGTCGCCACCATCGACCTGCTGAAAAAGGCCGGTTGCAAGGAGATCCGCGCCATGGTGCTGGTCGCCGCGCCAGAAGGCATCGCCGTGGTGGAAAAAGCCCACCCGGACGTACAGATCTACACCGCCTCGATCGACCAGCGCCTGAATGAGCATGGTTACATCGTCCCAGGCCTGGGCGATGCCGGTGACAAGATCTTCGGCACCAAGCAGAAGGACGCCTGACCATGCAGGACGGCTTCAACGACCCGCTCTGGCGCCAGGTCGTCTCGGGCGCGCAGATGCTCTTCGTGGCATTCGGCGCGCTGGTACTGATGCCGCTGATCACCGGCCTCGACCCGAACGTGGCCCTGTTCACCGCTGGCATCGGCACCCTGCTGTTCCAGCTGGTCACCGGCCGTCAGGTACCGGTATTCCTGGCTTCGAGCTTTGCCTTCATCACCCCGATCATTCTTGCCAAGGGCCAGTTCGGCCTGGCCGAGACCATGGGCGGGGTGATGGCCGCAGGCTTCGTCTACACCTTCATGGGCTTGATGGTGAAGATCAAGGGCACCGGCTTCATCGACCGCATGCTGCCGCCGGTGGTGATCGGGCCGGTGATCATTTCCATCGGCCTGGCCATGGCTCCGATCGCCGCCAACATGGCGATGGGCAAGGCCGGTGACGGCAGCGTGCTGCTGCCGTACAAGACGGCGATGCTGATCTCCATGCCGGCACTGCTGACCACCCTGATCGTCGCCGTGTTCGGCAAGGGCATCTTCCGCCTGGTACCGATCATTGCCGGCGTGCTGGTGGGCTTTGCCCTGTCGTTCGCCTTCGGCGTGGTCGACACCGCCAAGATCGCCGCCGCACCGTGGCTGGAAATCCCCAACTTCACCGCGCCAGCCTTCAACTGGCAGGCCATCCTGTTCATCGTCCCGGTTGCCCTGGCACCGGCGATCGAGCACATCGGCGGAGTGATTGCAGTCGGCAGCGTAACTGGCCGCGACTACCTGAAGAAGCCCGGCCTGCATCGTACCCTCCTGGGTGACGGCCTGGCCACCACCGCAGCCGGCCTGTTCGGCGGCCCGCCCAACACCACCTACGCCGAAGTGACCGGCGCGGTGATGCTGACCAAGAACTACAACCCGAAGATCATGACCTGGGCGGCGGTGTTCGCCATTTCCCTGGCCTTCATCGGCAAGTTCGGCGCGCTGCTGCAGAGCATCCCGGTACCGGTGATGGGCGGCATTCTTTGCCTGCTGTTCGGCTCGATCGCGGCGGTGGGCATGAACACCATGATCCGCCACAAGATCGACCTGGCCGAAGCGCGCAACCTGGTCATCGTTTCGGTGACCCTGGTGTTCGGTATCGGCGGCGTGCTGATCGGCAGTGGCGATGGCCCGGACGACTGGGGCCTCAAGGGTATTGCCCTGTGCGCCATCGTGGCGATCGCGCTGAACCTGATCCTGCCGGGCAATGACGGCTGGAAGCACAAGAAGCTGGATGATCAGCTGCCTTAAGCTCCTGGGGCTGCTTTGCAGCCCCAGCTGTTCAGATTTTCTCGCACATCCCCGCCAACACCCTCACCCACTCCGGGTGATCATTCAGGCACGGCACCAGCACCAGCTCCTTGCCGCCCGCCTCGACAAACTGCTCGCTGCCACGCATGCCGATCTCTTCCAGCGTCTCGATGCAATCGGCGACGAACGCCGGGCACATCACCAACAGCTTCTTCACCCCAGCCTTGGCCAACTCGTCCAGGCGCGTCTCGGTGTAGGGTTCGATCCACTTGTCACGCCCCAACCGCGACTGGAACGACACCGACCACTTGCCATCGGGGATGCCCATCTTCGCCGCAAAGGCCTTGGCCGTGGCCAGGCACTGCCCGCGATAACACACGGCACGTACCTCGGCACTGGCATCGCGACAGCAGTCGGCTGCGCGCAGATCATGCTTGCCGGTCGGGTACAGCTTTTTCAGGTGCCGCTCCGGCAAGCCGTGGAAACTCAGCAACAGATGGTCGAAATCCTGCTCGAGGTAAGGACGGGCACTGGCAACCAGCGCATCGATGTACTCTGGATGCTCATAGAAAGGCTGCAGCACGCGCAGCTGCAACGGCAACTGGCGCTCGGTCAGCGTCTGCCTTGCCTGTTCCACCACCGTGGTCACCGTACTGTCGGCGAACTGTGGATAAAGCGGTGCCAGGGTCACCTTGCGCACACCTTGCGCCGCCAACCGTGCCAGCACTTCGGGCAGCGCCGGCTCACCGTAGCGCATGGCAATTTCCACCGGACCGTGCGGCCAGTGCTCGACCATCGCCGCCTGCAGGCGCCGGGTCAAAACTACCAGCGGCGAGCCTTCATCCCACCAGATCGAGGCATAGGCGTGCGCCGACTGCTCCGGGCGCTTGATCAGGATCAGCGACACCAGCAAGCGCCGTACTGGCCAGGGTAGGTCGACCACGTAAGGGTCCATGAGGAACTGGTTGAGGTAGCGGCGCACATCGGCCACCGAGGTAGAGGCCGGGGAACCCAGGTTGACCAGCAGCAGAGCGTGATCGGTCATGCAGCGTCCTATGTCAGAGGCGGCTGGACAGGTTGCCCAGGGCCGATTGCAGATCGTTGAAACGGAAGGTGAAGCCCGCCGCCAGCAAGCGCACCGGGCGCGCCCGCTGGCCACCAAGCAGCAAGGTCGACAGCTCGCCGAGGCCCGCCTTGAGCAGCAGGCCGGGCATCGGCATGAACGCCGGCCGATGCAGCGCACGCCCCAGCGCCTTGGCGAAATCGCGGTTACGTACCGGTTCTGGCGCGCAGGCATTATAAGGACCGCTGGCATCCTTGTACTGCAAGAGAAAATCTATCAGGGCGATCTGATCGTCGATATGTACCCACGGCATCCACTGCCTGCCATCACCCAACGGCCCGCCCAGCCCCAACTTGAACGGCAGGCGCAGGCGCGACAAAAAGCCGCCGTCGCTGGCCAGCACCAACCCGGTACGTACCAGCACCACGCGCATGCCAAGGTGCTGCGCACGCTGGGCGGTTTCTTCCCAGGCGATGCACAACTGGCTGGCGAAATCTTCGCGAACCGGCGGCGAGGCTTCGGTAAGTTCACGCTCGCCGCCATCGCCGTACCAGCCCACGGCGGAACCGGAAATCAGCACCTCGGGGCGCTGCTCACGGCTGCCCAGCCAGGCCAGCAGTTGTTCGGTAAGGGTAATGCGACTGGCCCATAGCAAGTTGCGTCGCGAAGCCGACCAAGGCCGATCGGCGATCGGCGCACCGGCCAGATTGACCACCGCATCCACCGGCTCATCAGCGCCCAGATCCTCCAGCCGGCCAATGCCACGCACCTCGCTGCCACACAATCGAGGCACTTGTTCAGGGCGCCGGCTCCACACGGTAAGCCGATGGCCCTTGCCTAGCCAGTATTGGCAAAGGTGCTGGCCGATCAAGCCGGTACCACCCGTCAGCAATATATGCATGGCTGTGTCCTCGCAGCGTGCGGCCATGGTCTATTTTTAAGAACAAGGCACTTTTCCAGACCAATCGCTCTCGGATAACCATAGGCCACATGCCTATGAAGCGGAATAACCTTATACAAAGATTGTGCATTGTACAGGTTTACCTGACAGCGTAGTCTGCCTACAGCAAGGTTCGAAGAGGCCATCATGACAGTACCTATTGCCATCATCGGTGCCGGTATCGCCGGCTTGTCCGCCGCCCAGGCCCTGCAAAAAGCCGGGCAGTCCGTCCACGTGTTCGACAAAGGCCACGGCACTGGCGGGCGCATGGCCAGCAAGCGCAGCGAAGCTGGCGCACTCGACCTTGGCGCACAGTACTTCACGGCCCGCGATCGGCGCTTCGTCGAGCAGGTGCAGCAATGGGTCGCCGCCGGCTGGGCCGAGCAGTGGAAGCCGCAGCTGTACAACTACCGCAACGGCGAACTCACCCCCTCCCCCGACGAACAGACGCGCTGGGTCGGCGTGCCGCGCATGAGTGCCATCACCCGTGGCCTGCTCAAGGACGTCACGGTCAACTTCGGCTGCCGTATCGCCGAGGTGTTCCGCGGCAAGCAATACTGGCACCTGCAGGACACCGAAGGTTGCAGCCATGGCCCGTTCAGCCGCGTGGTAATCGCTGTGCCCGCCCCCCAGGCCACTCCGCTGCTGGCGGCCACGCCCAAGCTCGCCGCCGTGGCGGCCGGTGTGCAGATGGAACCGACCTGGGCTGTTGCCCTGGCCTTCCAGACTGCGCTGGATACACCGATGCAAGGCTGCTTCGTGCAGGACAGCGCGCTCGACTGGCTGGCCCGCAACCGCAGCAAACCCGGCCGTGAGGAACACCTCGACACCTGGGTACTGCACGCCACCGCCGACTGGAGCAAGCAGCACATCGACCTGGCCAAGGAAGAAGTGATCGAACAACTGTGGGGGGAATTCGCCGAACTGGTCGGCTGCGTGGTGCCAGCGCCGAGCTTCGCCCTGGCCCACCGCTGGCTGTACGCGCGGCCGGCCGGCAATCACGAATGGGGCGCGCTGGCCGATGCCGATCAGGGCTTGTATGCCTGCGGCGACTGGTGCCTGTCTGGCCGCGTCGAAGGCGCCTGGCTCAGCGGCCAGGAAGCCGCGAGACGGTTGCTGGAACATCTCGAATAACATCACGCGGCAAAGCTATACAAAAAATACTAGTTGCATAAGTTTCTGGCTGTGCTGGAATGAACTTGTACGCGCTTGCGTCCATGTACAAGTTTTCCGGAGACAGCCATGCACGAACCTGCCCCCGCACATAAGCCCCGTATCGCCATCAGCGCCTGCCTGACCGGTCGTCAGGTGCGCTACAACGGCGGGCACAAGGCTTCTGATCTGTGCCTTGAGCAATTGCAAGCGCACTTCGAATGGCTGCCGGTATGCCCTGAGGTCGCCATCGGCCTGGGCGTGCCACGCGAGCCGATCCGCCTGGTAGGTGACCCATCAAGCCCCGCTGTGGTCGGTACGCGCAACCCAGGCGCCGACCTGAGCGGCCCGCTGCGCAACTACGCCGAACAGATGGCCAATGAGCTCGATGACATCTGTGGCTACATCTTCATGCAGAAATCCCCCTCCTGTGGCCTGGAACGGGTCAAGGTCTACCAGGACAACGGTTACCCTGCGCCGCAAGGTGGCAGGGGGGCCTATGCCGCGGCCTTCTGCGCCCGTCGCCCCGACCTGCCGGTGGAGGAGGAAGGCCGCCTGCACGACCCGGTACTGCGGGAAAACTTCATCAGCCGTGTCTATGCCTACGCCGACTGGCAGCAAGTGCTGACGCAAGGATTGAGCCGTGGCGCCCTGGTACGCTTCCATTCACGCTACAAGTACCTGCTGATGGCGAACAACCCCCAGGCCTATCGCCAGCTTGGCCGCCTGCTGGGCAGCATGAGCCGTGAAGATGACCCCGCGCAGGTGGGCCCCCGCTACTTCAGCCAGCTGATGCAGGCCCTGCGCCGTTGCGCCAGCCGTGGCACACACTGCAACGTCCTGCAGCACCTGAGCGGCTACTTCAAGGACTCGCTGACACAACAGGACAAGGCCGAACTGCAGCACATCATCGGGCAGTACCAACAAGGCGTGGTGCCGCTGGTGGTGCCGCTGACCTTGCTCAAGCATTACCTGCGCAAGCATCCGGATCCTTACCTGCAGCAACAGACCTACCTGCAGCCGCACCCTGACAGCCTTGGCCTGCGCAATGCCGTCTGACACGCTCCTGCCGATCGGCGAACTGGCCCGGCGCACTGGGGTGAATCCCGTCACCTTGCGCGCCTGGGAGCGCCGCTATGGCCTGCTCAAGCCGCAACGTACCGCCAAGGGGCACCGCTTGTATGGGCAAGAGCAACTCGAGCGGGTGCAGGCGATTCTCGCCTGGCTTGAGCGCGGCGCATCCGTCGGCCAGGTTCGCGAACTGCTCGACCAGCCGCTGGAGCGGGCACCGATGGGTGACTGGCAACCGCGCCAGCAGCAGCTGATCGAAGCCATCGCCAATCTTTCCCAACGTGCCCTCGACCAGCAACTGAACCAGGTCATGGCCTTGTACCCCGCCGTGACGCTGTGCGAACAGCTGCTGTTGCCCTTGCTGGAGTCCCTGGCCGTACGCTGGCGCAGTCACTTCAATGCACGCCTTGAACAGGTGTTTTTCCACACCTGGCTGCGCAGCAAGCTAGGGGCACGGGTGTATCACGACAATCAATCGCTACAAGGGCCAGCCGTGCTGCTCTGCGAAGACAGCGAGCGCCCGTTCGACCCAAGCCTGTGGCTGTGCGCCTGGTTACTGAGCAGCAACGGCATCCCGGTAGAAGTTTTCGAGCAACCGGTGGCCAGCGCGCAGTTGCAACGTGCGGTGGTCACCCTGCAGCCGCGGGCAGTGCTCATGCACCTTGGCCCGCGTATCGATGCCAACGCCTTGCTGCGCACCCTGCAGGGCATCGCCGGGACCAAGCTGCTGGGCGGCGCCACCCTCGCCCTGCACCAGGCTCAGCTGCACGCTTTCGACCTGCCCGACCTTTTCCTGTTCGATACCCCGCAGGCGGCATTGCGTGTGCTGCTAGGCAATGTCCGCCGGCCTGTAGAGACGAGTGCCCCATGCAACTGATCTGGCTGCGCAGCGACCTGCGCATCGATGACAATTCCGCCCTCAGCGTCGCCTGCGAACGCGGCCCGACCGTGGCCGTGTGGCTAGCCAGCCCCGGCCAATGGCAGGCCCACGACGATGCCGCCTGCAAGGTCGACTTCTGGCTGCGCAACCTGCGCCAGCTGCGCCAGTCCCTGGACCAGCTGAACATCCCGCTGCTGGTGCGCAAGATCGACACCTGGGACCAAGCCCCGGCCACCCTGCTCGAAATCTGCCGCCAGCACAATATCGCGGCGGTGCACTGGAACGATGAATACGGCATCAATGAAGAGCGGCGCGATGCAGCCACGCGCCAGCTGCTGGAGGCTTCCGGCATCCGTGCCCACAGCTACCTCGACCAGCTGTTCTTCCGCCCGGGCACCATCCTGACGCGCAGCGGCGACTACTTCCAGGTCTTCACCCAGTTCAAGAAGGCCTGCCTGGAGCACCTGCACCGCAGCCTGCCAACCTTGGCCCGACGCGTAAAAGAACAGGCCCCGCTGGCGATCAGCAGCGATCCGATCCCACAGCACATCGACGGCTTCGAAAAGCCTGCTCGCGCACTCAGCGATCACTGGCCCGCCGGTGAAGCCGAAGCGCAGGCGCGGCTCAGCCGCTTTCTCGATGAAACGGTCGAAGACTACCAACGCTTGCGCGACCTCCCGGCCAAACCAGGCACCAGCCAGCTGTCTGCCTATCTGGCCGCAGGCGTGATCTCGCCCCGCCAATGCCTGCATGCTGCCCTCGCCAGCAACCACGGTGAGTTCGACAGTGGCAGCAGCGGGATTCAGACGTGGATCAACGAGCTGCTCTGGCGCGAGTTCTACAAACACATCCTGACGGGTTATCCACAGGTCTCCCGGCATCGGGCCTTCCGCGCCCAGACCGAAGCCCTGCCCTGGCGCGATGCGCCGGACGACTTCAAGGCCTGGCAGGAGGGGCGTACCGGCTTCCCGATCATCGACGCGGCCATGCGCCAACTGCTGCACACCGGCTGGATGCACAACCGCCTGCGCATGATCGTTGCCATGTTCCTCAGCAAGAACCTGCTGATCGACTGGCGCCTGGGCGAACGCCATTTCATGCGCCACCTGATAGACGGCGATCTGGCCGCGAACAATGGTGGCTGGCAGTGGAGTGCCTCGACCGGCACCGACGCAGTGCCCTATTTCCGTATCTTCAACCCGGTTTCCCAGTCGCAGCGTTTCGACCCCGAGGGTCGCTTCATCCGCCACTGGATACCGGAGTTGCGGGGGCTGGATGAAAAAGCCATCCACCAGCCCGTGAAGTCTGCAGACCTTTTTGCTAATAATTCCTATCACAGTCCGATTGTCGATCTCGGCAGCAGTCGCCAGCGTGCACTGGAGGCCTTCAAGGGCCTACCACGCCGGCAGGATCAGAGGGCAGTATCTTGAATAACTCGCGTAGTTTCTGGGTTACGGGGGCCAGCAACGGACTGGGTCTGGCCCTGGTGGAGCGCTTGCTCGAACAAGGGCACCGGGTTGGCGCAAGTGGCAAAAGCAGCGAGGCGCTGGAGGCACTGGCCGTGCGCCATGGCAGCCGGCTGTTGAAACTGCCATGGCAATTGCATCAAGAAGGTCAGGCCGCCAGCGCGGCAGAACAGCTATGCCATGCCTGGTGCTCGCTGGACGTATTGATCATCAACGCCGGGACTAGCGACTACCTGGCTGATGCCGTAGCGGACAGCGAATTGTTCGAGGCCATCGTCAATGACAACCAACTGGCTGGCGAGTATTGCCTGACCCATGCGCAGCCCTTGTTGGCCCAGGGGCATCAGCCCCAGGTCATGGCGATTTTCAACCGCTATTCGGCCTTGCAGCTTTATTCGCCGACCCAAGTGTAGGCGGGTTGGAACAATGTGCCGCAGTGGTTACGTGAACAACGTCAGGCGCTGAACGACCAGGGGATCGACCTGACAGTGGTGGCTCCACAGTCGTTGAAGTCACCGGTCACTTCCGTGCAAGCCGTCCCGGATGCCTGGACGCCGCAGAGTGCAGCGGATGAACTGCTGTCCCGCTTGGTGTTGCGCGAACCAGAGCTGGTGCTGGAGGTGCTGGATATCAGCAGCCTGTGGCCACTGTCCCGCTAATCCTTGTAATTTGCGGTCCGGCCTCTTCGCGGGTGAATCCACTCCCACAAGGACCGCACCTGTATTCCAGGCAATGCAGTTCGTGTGGGAGCGGCTTTAGCCGCGAAGAGGCCGGTAGAGGAATTATCAGAGGGCCATGCGGTAATGCAAACTGTAGCTCTCGACACCATCGTTAGGGGTCTGCAGCCCTGCATTGGAATAGTGGATCGCCCTCACCCCGACCTCATGCCCACCGGCAAAACGCAGGCCGAAACCAATTCGGTCTTCAAACTGGAAAGCCGAGCCCAGCTTGTTGCTCTCGAGCTCGGTATTGGCAAAGGCTGCCACGCCAATCCCAGCTTCGATATAAGGCTTCACCGAATTACCGGCGAACTCATAGACGAACACAGGTGCGAACGAAAGGCTGTGGTTGCTAGACGTCTCGTCACCTTCCCAATAGGTGTAGGCCCCATCCCAATAGCCTGTCAGCCGACCGACGCTGGTCTGCCACCAGCTCGCATCCCAGTTCGACTGCAGGCCCAACCGGTACACCATGGTCGAGTCACCCGTCTGCCCCACCGAGAACGATACATCGGCCGCTTGCGCTGCCACCACATGCCCCAGGGTAACTGCGGCAGCCGCCGCCAAGCCGAGCAGTTTCTTCATGAGAAACATCCTTCTTTCCATACTGTTATTAGTGTCCGCCTGCCATCAGGCAATGCGGTAGAAATCGGCAGTAGTACGATAGTTCAGCTTCTTTTCACGTTTTTCTTACAACGCAAAGCTTTGCACACTATCGGATCTATGCCACAGCACGGGCAGGATTTGCGTCAAGGACAGCGGGTCGCCGCTGCTCCAGAAACGAGCCCCACGCGTCGGCCCGTCGGCCAGCAGGTCACGCGCAGCCAGCAGGCGTTGCAGTTGACGTGCCACGGCGGCACCGGTATCGATGATGGCCACATCGGCAGGCACCATCTCGGCCAACAGCGGGCGCAGGAAGGGATAATGGGTGCAGCCGAGGATCAGCGTGTCGCAGCCAGCGGCCAGCAGCGGCTGCACGTAACCCAGCAGTAACTGGCGCAGCTGCGGGCTGGCAAGGTCTCCGGTTTCGATCCGTTCGACCAGCCCCGGGCAGGGCTGGGTGACCACTTGCACGTCATTGGCGAAGCGGTCGAGCAAGGCGGCAAACTTGGCGCTCTGCAAGGTGCCGGTGGTGGCCAGCACGCCGACCACCCCCGAACGTGTGGCGGCAGCGGCGGGCTTGACTGCCGGCTCCATGCCTACCAACGGCCAGTCGGGGTACAACTCGCGCAGATCGGCGACCGCAGCCACGGTCGCGGTGTTGCAGGCCAGGACCATTGCCTTGGCACCTTGGGCCTGGAAGAACTCGGCGATACGCCGACAGCGCTGGCGGATGTAGTCCGGGGATTTCTCGCCATAGGGCACATGACCACAATCGGCCACGTAAAGCAGCGACTCATTGGGCAGCAGGCGCTGGATCTCGGCGAGCACCGACAAGCCGCCGACCCCCGAGTCCATCACGCCGACCGGCGCCGAGCGCTCAGCCATCGCGCTTGCCGCACACGGCACAGGCCGGGTCACGCTTGACCCGCAGCTCACGCAGGCGCGTACCGAGGGCATCGATCAACAGCAGGCGGCCTATCAGCGGTTCGCCGAAGCCCGCCAGCAGCTTCATCGCTTCCAGCGCCTGCAGGCTACCGACCAGCCCCACCAGCGGGCCGATCACGCCAGCTTCGCTGCAGGTCAGCTCGTCTTCGCTACCGTGGCCGTAGAGGCAGTGGTAGCAAGGGCTGTAGTCACGCCGCGGGTCGAACACCGACAACTGGCCTTCCAGGCGAATCGCCGCGCCGCTCACCAGCGGTTTGCCGGCAGCGAAGCAGGCCGCATTGACCGCCTCGCGCGTGCCGAAATTGTCAGAGCAGTCCAGCACCAGGTCGACCGCTGCCACCGCCGCGGCCAGGGAGTCTTCGTCCAGTGCCTGGCGGTGGGCGACCAGGGCGACCTCGGGGTTGATAGCCTGCAGCCGCTGGAGCGCCGAATCGACCTTGCTCATGCCGACGCTGTCGCTGTCATGGATGACTTGGCGCTGCAGGTTGGTCAGGTCGACGGTGTCGAAGTCGGCCAGGTGCAGCTCACCTACGCCCGCGGCCGCCAGGTACAGCGCCACCGGCGAGCCGAGGCCGCCGAGGCCGACGATCAATGCCTTGCTGTGCTTGAGCCGCAACTGGCCGTCGATGTCCACCTGGGCCAGCAGGATCTGCCGGCTGTAACGCAACAGTTCCTGATCGGTCAGCATGCCAGGCGCCCCAGTGAAATACGTTCATGGCCGCCCAGGTCCTTGCGGCTGGCCACCTCGGTGAAGCCTTGGGCACTGAGCAGGGCACGCACGTCGGCGGCCTGATCGTAACCGTGTTCGAGCAGCAACCAGCCACCTGGCAACAGATGCGCCGGCGCCTGGGCGACGATCAGCCGCAGGTCATCAAGGCCATCGATACCGGCCACCAGTGCACTGCTGGGCTCGAAACGCACGTCGCCTTCGACCAGGTGCGGGTCTTCGGCGCGGATGTACGGCGGGTTGCTGAGAATCAGATCGAAGCGCTGCCCGGCCAGGCTGCCGAACCAATGGCTGGTGAGCACCTGGACGTTGCCCAGGCCCAGGCGCTGGCGATTGCGTTCGGCCAGGGCCACGGCTTGTTCGACGCGGTCCACGGCCGTCACCTGCCAGGTCGGGCGATCGCTGGCCAGGGCCAGGGCGATGGCGCCAGTGCCGGTGCCCAGGTCGAGCACCTTGGCGGGCGATGCGGGCTGCAGCTCCAGGGCCGTTTCGACCAGCAGCTCGGTATCCGGGCGCGGGATCAGCGTATGCGGCGCCACTTCCAGGTCGAGCTTCCAGAAGCCCTGCTGCCCCAGGATGTAGGCCACCGGCTCGCCGGCGCGGCGGCGCTGCAGGTAGCCGGCGTAGGTCTCGGCATCTTCGCTGCTGACAATCCGCTCGGGCCAGGTGTGCAGGAAGCTGCGCGACTTGCCGATGGCGGCAGCCAGCAGCAGCTCGGCGTCCAGGCGCTCGCTGGGCGAATCGGGTAACTGCGCGTTGCGCAGAAGGCTGGCAATGATGGTCATCAGTCCCCCAGGGCCGCCAGTTGGTCGGCCTGGTACTCGGCCAGCAACGGTTCGATCACGGCCTCCACGCCACCGGCGAGGATGTCGTCGAGGGAGTACAGGGTCAGGTTGATGCGGTGATCGGTTACCCGCCCCTGTGGATAATTGTAGGTACGAATGCGTTCGGAGCGGTCACCGGAACCGACCAGCAGCTTGCGCTCGCTGGCGATGGCGTTCTGCGCGGCGCTGGTCTGCATGTCGTTGAGCTTGGCCGACAGCCAGGACATGGCACGGGCGCGGTTCTTGTGCTGCGAACGCTCTTCCTGGCACTCGACCACGATGCCGGTGGGCAAGTGGGTAATGCGGATCGCCGAATCGGTCTTGTTCACGTGCTGACCGCCGGCGCCCGAAGCGCGGTAGGTGTCGACACGCAGGTCGGCCGGGTTGATCTCGATTGCCGCTTGCTCGTCGGGCTCGGGCAGCACGGCCACGGTGCAGGCCGAGGTGTGGATACGGCCCTGGGATTCGGTTTCCGGCACACGCTGAACACGGTGCGCGCCGGACTCGAACTTGAGCTTGCCATACACGTTTTCGCCTTCGACACGGGCAATGATCTCTTTGTAGCCGCCGTGCTCGCCTTCGTTCTCGGACAGGATCTCCAGGCGCCAGCCGCGCTTCTCGGCGTAGCGCGAGTACATGCGGAACAGGTCGCCGGAGAAGATCGCCGCCTCATCGCCACCGGTGCCGGCACGGATCTCAAGGAACACGTTGCGGCCATCGTTGGGGTCCTTGGGCAGCAGCATGCGCTGCAGGTTGGACTCCAGGTCGACCAGTTGCTCCTTGGCCTCGCGCACTTCCTCCACGGCCATCTCGCGCAGGTCGGGGTCGGCATCCTTGAGCAGCGCCTGGGCACCCTCGAGGTCGTCCTGCACCTTGCGCCACTCTTTATAGGCGGCGTAGACCGGCTCGACTTCGGCATATTCGCGGGAATAGGCGCGGAAGCGGGTCTGGTCGGATATGACTTCGGCGTCACCAAGCAGCGCGGTGAGTTCCTCGAAGCGGTCCTGGAGAATCTCCAGTTTGTTCAGCAGCGACGCTTTCATTGCGGGGATTTGTCCGTCGAGCCCTCGTTGAGGGCAAAGAGTTCCTGGGCCATGGCCAGCGCATCGAGGCGGCCCTCGGCCGAGAGCTTTTTCAACTGCACGCTGGGCGCATGCAGGAGTTTGTTGGTCAGGCCCCGGGCCAGTTGCGCCAATACATCCTCGGGGTTGCCGCCATTGGCCAGCAGGCGCTGGGCCTTTTGCAGTTCTTCGTCGCGCAGGCGCTCGCTTTGCTGGCGGTAGGCGCGCAGCACATCGACAGCGGCCAGCTCGCGCAAACGCAGCATGAAGTCTTCGGCGCCCACCGAAACCAGCTCCTCGGCGGCCTGGGCTGCGCCCTGGCGGCTCTTGAGGTTTTCCGCGACCACTTCGTGCAGGTCATCGACGGTGTACAGGTAGACGTCGTCGAGTTCTCCCACTTGCGGCTCGATGTCGCGCGGCACGGCAATATCGACCATGAAGATCGGCTTGTGCCGGCGCTGCTTCAGCGCGCTTTCCACCGCGCCCTTGCCCAGGATCGGCAACTGGCTGGCGGTGGAACTGATGACGATATCGCTGTTGGCCAGCTCCTGCGGGATGTCGGCCAGCAGCACGGCATGGGCACCGAACTGCTCGGCGAGCATGCTGGCCCGCTCCAGGGTGCGGTTGGCCACGACGATACGGCGCACACCTTGCTCATGCAGGTGGCGGGCGACCAGGGTGATGGTTTCCCCTGCACCGATCAGCAAGGCCTGGCTGCGGCCCAGGTCGCTGAAGATCTGCTTGGCCAGGCTGACCGCGGCGAATGCCACGGAAACCGGGTTTTCGCCGATCGCGGTGTCGGTGCGCACCTGCTTGGCGGCGCTGAAGGTTGCCTGGAACAGGCGCCCGAGCAGTGGGCCGATGGTGCCGGCCTCACGCGCCACCGCATAGGCGGACTTCATCTGGCCGAGGATCTGCGGTTCGCCGAGCACCAGTGAGTCGAGCCCGGAGGCCACCCGCATCATGTGCTTCACCGCAGCGTGTTCTTCGTGGACGTAGGCGCTGGCGCGCAACTCATCCAGGCTCAGCCGGTGATAGTCGGCCAGCCATTGCAGAACGGCGTCGGCGGACAGGTGATCCTGCTCTATATAAAGCTCGCTACGGTTGCAGGTCGACAGGATCGCCGCCTCACGGCTGGCGGTCAGTCGGCAGAGCTGCTGCAGGGCGTCGACCAGCTGCTCTGGGGTAAACGCCACGCGCTCGCGTACGTCTACCGAGGCAGTCTTATGGTTGATACCGAGTGCAAGAAAGGCCATGCAAGGTCGCTGGTTGTGACGGGAAGCCGATAATTGTCCTCTTTCGCAGGTTTTTGGACAACCACCGTTCGCTATTGTCGTGATAGCCCGGGCCGACCCGACCCCGCGGAGCCCCCTGCGCACGGCTGAGGCACGCAAGAAACCTGTGGGAGCGGGCTTGCCCCGCGAAGAGGCCATTGCAGGTCAAGCCAGTTTCCTTTGAGCCCCCTCCCGCACCAGGCTCCCCGCAACGAGCCATTGCACAGCTGGCGGGGAATATTTCCTACAAAAACACTTTTCAATGAAATCTTTCGACATATATACAGCGAAGTTATCCACAATCTTGTAGTCCGTTTCCCAAATAGATGTCCCTCTATTGCGTTCCCCAATATCGCTACCTAGCCTTGCCAATCACTGACCGGGCCAAGTTCCCCGCCAGTCATTCATTCCCAGAATTGATTGCCAAGGAGAGGTAAGCATGGCATTTGACGCATATATACAAATCGACGAAATCCCAGGTGAAGCCCTGGATGAAAAATACAACAAATGGATTGAAGTTACCGGCTACGACTTTGGCGTCAGCCAAAGCACCTCGGCCACTGCAAGCTCCGCCGGCGGTGCCACCTCGGGCCGCACCGCCGTCAGCAACTTCAGATTCACCAAACTTCTCGACAGTGCCAGCTGCAAGTTGATGGAAGCCAGTTGTTCAGGCCTGCACCTCAAAGAAGTGAAACTCGCACTGTGTCGCGCAGGCGGCGACAAGCTCAAGTATTACGAGGTCATTCTCGAAGAAGTGATCATTGCCGACTACACACAGAGTGCTGCCGATGGCGTGCCGATCGAGGTAGTGCAACTCGATTACGGCCGAATCAAGACCACCTATACCCAGCAGAAACGCATCGACGGCTCTGGCGGCGGAAACATCGCTGGCGGGTGGGACCGAATCGGCAACAAGAAATACGCCTAAGGAGGATGCCATGACCGAAGCCCGCGCGTTCATCAACCCCAAAATGCAGAACTACCACACACTCAAGGCAGGCCTTGCGCTTAGCGGGCATTCGGCCAGCAAGTTCGACGTTCTGAATGCACACATCTACAACAATGTGGTCAGGAGCGGCGAATTGGTTATTGTCGGCGACTGGTCGACGCCTTCGTGTACCAGCCAGGAGGCTTATCTGATGGCGAAGGCTGCCCAGACACATATGGGGCTGATGCGCAGCGGGCAAGGTGCTGATGAGTTTTTCCTGGATAATTTCGAGCTACTCAAAAGTCTGCTTACCCATGCTGCCACAGGCGCAGGCGTGGTCAGCGATGGCTGGAGCAGGCACCTGAAGGCTATTCAGGACACATTGCTGGAAATTGAAAAGCTGTATCAGGAACATATGAGTTCAGGCACGCTCAAGGCTCGCGATCAGTTTTATGCCAAGCGTGCAGCGCTGTTCGCCAGGCTGGATGAGCAGTTGGGCAAAATGGCAGCGTTTGGTGCCAGCTTGCGAAATAAGGGGTCGATCAAAAGAATCCTTGGGATTTCCACGAAAAGCTATTTGCACGCTAGTGAGATCGCAGGGTATGCCGACAAGGTCGCAGGAGTCGGCAAGGCCGCCAACCTGATCAAGAAAGGCGCCTATATAGGCATTGCGTTGGAGGTCGCGGGCACAAGCCTATCAATCAAAAAAGCATGCACTGAAGGGAGAGACGAAGAATGCAAAAGAGCTACCATCATTGAGAGTGGTGCACTTGCAGGTAGCGTGGGAGGAGGCCTAATTGGCGCAATCGGTGGCAATTTGATTGGCATGGCAGCCTGCAGCGTGGTTTTGGGAATAGCTTCGGGCGGGCCTGGAGCGATTGCATGCGGAGTAGGGGGCGGAGCCTTGGGAGGAATGGTCGGCGGAGAGCTCGGAAGTGAAGGAGGAGAATATCTGGGCGAAATTTTGTATGAGCGAGTGATAAAGTGACCACGATTCAACTTGCTTTGGGAGCGGCCTATGGCATCCTATTTACTGCGATTTTCACCTCACTACCTATAACTTTCTATTTATCACATCGCGACACCGATCATATTGAATCCCTGCTACCAAACTGTAAAATCATCAGCGACAACAGAAAGCTATATTCTAAATTTGGCCTGACAGGCAAAATCATTCGATTTGGAGCGCTATCTCTCATGTTAGTTTTCCCAGACGCGTATGCACGCAGAGGCCTGATAAACCTTGATGAAGTTGATCGACTACCCTCCCGAATGAAAAAACGACTATGCAGACTCGTTATCTTCAACCTTGCACTATTTTTAGCATTACTGCTGCTTCACGCATGCCAACATTTCATTTGAATCTCGCCCTGCCGCGCCGACGGTGACAAATTCAAGCATTAATATGTAATGCTCAACGAGGTGAGCATTGCCCTCAGCAACCGAATCAGCGGGGCGATCTATACCACCGAACCTCTTACCTACCCCGCTGTCCGACCTAGCACCACCCAGGCTGTAAACCACGACCTTCGCAGGTGGGTTTGCCCCCGCGCTTGTGTCATCATGCTCCGACCGCCGGTTAGTCTTTTTAAGCCTCTCTATGAACAGACCCTACGCATTGCTGCTTGCCTTCGCCCTGCTCCAGGGCTGCCAGAGCCTGGCCCCGCAAAAGGCCGAGCCTCCCGCCGCCGAGGCCGAGGCTAAGAAGCCCGTGGTGTATGGGTCGTTCTCGCAAGACACCCTTTATAGCCTGCTGGTGGCCGAACTGGCCGGCCAGCGCAATCGCTTCGACATCGCCCTGGCCAACTACGCCGAACAGGCCGAGAAGACCCAGGACCCGGGCGTTTCCGAGCGCGCCTACCGGATTGCCGAGTACCTCGGCGCCGACGAGCCGGCCCTCGATAGCGCACTGATCTGGGCCAAGAACGACCCGCAGAACCTCGACGCCCAGCGCGCCGCCGCCATCCAGCTGGCCCGTGCCGGCCGCTATGACGACTCCATGACCTATATGGAGAAGGTGCTGCAAGGCCAGGGGGATACCCACTTCGACTTCCTCGCCCTGTCGGCCGCCGAAACCGATCAGAGCACCCGCGACGGCCTGATGCAGAGCTTCGACCGCCTGCTGGTCAAATACCCGGACAACAGCCAGTTGGTATTTGGCAAGGCGTTGCTGCTGAACCAGGACGGCAAGTCCCAGGAAGCCCTCGACCTGCTCGAAGCGCACCCTGCGCAGAATGGCGAAATCGCCCCGATCCTGCTGCGCGCCCGCCTGCTCCAGGCCCTGGACCGCGGCCCCGAAGCACTGCCGCTGCTGCGCGGGGCGATCCGTGACAACCCGGACGACAAGCGCCTGCGCCTGACCTACGCGCGCACCCTGGTCGAACAGGACCGCATGGCTGATGCCAAGGCCGAATTCCTCAGCCTGGTCCAGCAATACCCGGACGACGACGAGTCGCGTTACTCCCTGGCCCTGGTGTGCCTGGAGATGAAGGACTGGGACGAAGCCGAGGTCTACCTGCGCGAGCTGATCGAGCGCGACAGCAACGTCGACGCCGCCCACCTCAACCTGGGCCGCATCGCCGAAGAACGCCACGACCCGGCGGGTGCCCTGCGCGAATACGCCTTGGTCGGCACCGGCCCGGACTACCTGCCGGCACAACTGCGCCAGGCTGACATCCTCATTGCCAACGGCCGCGGCACCGAAGCTTCGCGCCAGCTCGCCGAAGCCCGCGAGGCGCAGCCGGACATGGCCGTGCAGCTGTACCTGATCGAATCGGAAAGCTACAGCAACAACAACAAGGACGCCCAGGCCGACCAGGTGCTGCAGCAAGCCCTCAAGCACTACCCGGACGACCTCAACCTGCTGTACACCCGGGCCATGCTGGCCGAAAAGCGCAATGACCTGCCGTTGATGGAAAAGGACCTGCGCGCCATCATCGCCCGCGAGCCGGAAAACGCCATGGCCCTGAACGCCCTCGGCTATACCCTGGCCGACCGCACCACCCGCTACGCCGAAGCCAAGGATCTGATCGACAAAGCCCACCAGCTGACCCCGGACGACCCGGCCGTGCTCGACAGCATGGGCTGGATCAACTACCGCCTGGGCAACCTCGACGTGGCTGAAAACTACCTGCGCCAGGCCTTCAGCCGCTTCCCCGACCACGAAGTGGCCGCCCACCTGGGCGAAGTGCTGTGGGCCAACGGCAAGCGCCGCGAAGCCCGCCAGGTCTGGGCCAAGGGCTTTGAAGCCCAGGCCGACAGCCCCATCCTGCGCAAGACCCTCCTGCGCCTGACCGGATCCGAGACTCTTTAACGCCATGTTCCTGCGCCATTGCATCACCTTCACCCTGATCGCCCTGCTGACCGGCTGCGCCGGCTTCGGGAGCCGCGAGGCCCTGCAGGGCCACGGCGACCCACAGCAGTGGCGCGCCCATAAAGAGCAGTTGAGCAGCCTCGACGGCTGGCAGATCAACGGCAAGGTCGGCATCCGCGCACCGCGCGATTCCGGCAGCGGCACGCTGTTCTGGCTGCAACGCCAGGATTATTACGACATCCGCCTGGCCGGCCCGCTCGGCCGCGGCGCCGCTCGCCTCACCGGCCGCCCCGGTGGCGTGGTGCTGGAAGTGGCCAACCAGGGCCGCTATGAAGCAGCCAGCCCCGAAGCCCTGCTGGAAGAACAGCTCGGCTGGCAGCTGCCGGTCTCGCACCTGGTCTGGTGGGTCCGCGGCCTGCCCGCGCCCGACAGCAAGAGCAAGCTGACCCTGGACGGCGATAGCCGCCTGGCCAGCCTCGAGCAGGATGGCTGGCAGGTGCAGTACCTGAGCTACACCGAGCAGAACGGCTACTGGCTACCCGAGCGCCTGAAGCTGCACGGCAAGGACCTCGACGTGACCCTGGTGGTCAAGGACTGGCAGCCGCGCCAGCTGGGGCACTAATTTCATGCGTACGCTAACCCTGCCCGCCCCGGCCAAACTCAACCTGTGGCTGCACATCATCGGTCGCCGCCCCGACGGATACCACGAGCTGGAAACCGTGTTCCAGTTCCTCGACCATGGCGACGAACTGAGTTTCGCCCTGCGCGAGGACGGCGTGATCCGCCTGCACACCGAAATCGAAGCGGTGCCCCACGACAGCAACCTGATCGTGCGCGCCGCACGTAAATTGCAGGAACAGTCCGGCACCCGGTTGGGCGCCGATATCTGGCTGACCAAGGTGCTGCCCATGGGCGGTGGCATCGGCGGCGGCAGCTCCGATGCGGCGACCACCCTGCTGGCGCTGGCGCACTTGTGGCAACTGGACTGGGACGAAGACCGCCTGGCCACGCTGGGCCTGAGCCTGGGCGCCGACGTACCGGTGTTCGTCCGTGGTCACGCGGCATTTGCCCAAGGCGTGGGCGAGCAACTGACCCCGGTCGACCCCGAGGAACCTTGGTACGTCGTGCTGGTGCCGCAAGTGTCTGTCAGCACAGTAGAAATTTTTTCACATCCGCAGTTGACACGTGATTCACTCCCCCTTAAGATGCGCCCCGTTCCCGAGGGAAACAGTCGAAATGACTGCCAACCGGTGGTAGAGCAGAGTTACCCAGAAGTTCGCAATGCGTTGAATTCACTGGGGAAATTCACTGAGGCTCGACTAACCGGTACTGGAAGTTGCGTGTTTGGGGCCTTCCCAAGCAAAGCCGAAGCTGATAAAGTTCTGGCCCTTCTTTCAGTGACCCAAACAGGGTTTGTGGCGAAAGGAAGCAATGTTTCGATGTTGCATCGCAAGCTGCAAAGTCTGGTCAAGAAGTCGAGCGCATAAGCGTTCGCAGCAACAGATACAGGGGCGTCGCCAAGCGGTAAGGCAGCAGGTTTTGATCCTGCCATGCGTTGGTTCGAATCCAGCCGCCCCTGCCATTTTCCTTATACTCATCCAGGTATACCCTCAGCCTTCAGGTACTGCGCGTGTCCAAGATGATGGTCTTTACGGGGAACGCTAACCCCGATCTGGCTCGGCGTGTCGTACGTCAGCTGCATATCCCTCTCGGTGACGTCTCTGTCGGTAAATTCTCCGACGGTGAGATCAGCACTGAGATCAATGAAAATGTCCGCGGTAAAGACGTTTTCATTATTCAGCCGACCTGTGCCCCGACCAACGATAACCTGATGGAACTGGTAGTGATGGCCGACGCCTTCCGCCGCTCCTCAGCATCCCGAATCACCGCCGTGATTCCTTACTTCGGATATGCCCGCCAGGACCGCCGTCCGCGTTCGGCACGTGTAGCCATCAGCGCCAAAGTCGTCGCTGACATGCTCACTGTCGTGGGTATCGACCGTGTTCTCACCGTCGACCTGCACGCTGACCAGATCCAAGGCTTCTTCGATATTCCAGTCGACAACATCTACGGCTCGCCCGTACTGGTCGACGACATCGAAGACCAGCGTTTCGAGAACCTGATGATCGTCTCCCCGGACATCGGTGGCGTTGTGCGCGCACGCGCCGTTGCCAAGTCCCTGGGCGTCGACCTCGGTATCATCGACAAACGCCGCGAAAAGGCTAACCACTCCGAGGTTATGCACATCATCGGCGACGTCGAAGGGCGCACCTGCATCCTGGTAGACGACATGGTCGACACCGCCGGCACCCTGTGCCACGCGGCCAAAGCCCTGAAAGAACACGGCGCTGCCAAGGTTTACGCCTACTGCACGCACCCTGTCCTGTCGGGCCGCGCGATCGAGAACATCGAGAAGTCGGTACTGGACGAGCTGGTGGTGACCAATACCGTTCCGCTGTCCGCCGCTGCTCAAGCCTGTGACCGTATCCGCCAGCTGGATATCGCACCGGTTGTCGCTGAAGCGGTCCGCCGCATCAGCAACGAAGAATCGATCAGCGCGATGTTCCGCTAAGCGGAACACGTGTTGATGTGAAGCGCCCCGCCCCAGCACTTGTTGGGGCGGGGCTTTTTTGCCATCCCCGTCTGGCGCTGGTCGCAAACGCCTTACGGGAGGCTATTTTGGAGAAACAAAATGACTGATTTCATCCTGAACGCCCAAGCGCGTACTGACCTGGGGAAAGGTGCGAGCCGCCGCCTGCGTCACTCCGCCAGCATCCCTGCCGTTGTATACGGTGGCGATAAAGAAGCCCAATCCCTGACCATCGTGGCCAAGGAAATCGCCAAGCTGTTCGAAAACGAAGCTGCCTTCAGCCACGTTATCGAACTGAACGTCGATGGCGCCAAGCAGAACGTCGTGGTCAAGGCCATGCAGCGTCACCCAGCCAAAGGCTTCATCATGCACGCCGACTTCGTTCGCGTCGTTGCTGGCCAGAAGCTGACCGCCAAGGTTCCAGTTCACTTCGTTGGCGAAGAAGCCCCGGTCAAGAAAGGCGGCGAAATCTCGCACGTTGTTTCCGAGATCGAAGTTTCCTGCGAAGCCAAAGACCTGCCTGAGTTCATCGAAGTCGACCTGTCCAAGGCCGAAATCGGCGCCATCATCCACCTGTCGGACCTGAAAGCTCCGAAAGGCGTAGAGTTCGTCGCTCTGGCCCACGGTGATGACAAAGCTGTTGCCAACGTTCACGCTCCACGCGTTGCTCCAGAAGCAGAAGGCGCTGCCGAGTAATCCACTCGCGCGCCGGTGTTGATCGGGTTACAGTGCGCCCCGCGCCCTGTAACCCACCAACTCCAAGGAAGAGCCCCTGACGTGACCGCCATCCAGTTGATCGTTGGCCTGGGTAACCCCGGCCCCGAATACGAACAGACCCGGCATAACGCAGGGGCTCTTTTCGTTGAACGCATTGCCAGCGCCCAGCGTGTATCGCTGACCGCTGACAAAAAATATTTCGGCCTGACGGCTAAGTTCAGCCATCAGGGCAACGACGTTCGTTTGTTGATCCCCACCACCTACATGAACCGTAGCGGCCAGGCCGTGGCGGCATTGGCCAATTTCTTCCGCATCAAGCCGGAAGCGATCCTGGTGGCACACGACGAACTCGACCTGCCTCCGGGCGTTGCCAAGCTCAAGCGCGGCGGCGGCCATGGGGGGCACAACGGCCTGCGCGACATCATCGCGCAGCTCGGCAACCAGAACGACTTCCACCGCCTGCGGCTTGGCATCGGCCACCCGGGTGACGCCAAACTGGTCTCCAACTTCGTCCTGGGCCGCGCGCCGCGCGCCGAGCAGGAGAAGCTCGACGCCAGCATCGATTTTGCCCTCGGCGTGCTGCCGGACGTGCTGGCCGGCGACTTCGCCAAGGCCATGCGCGAGCTGCACAGCCAGAAGGCCTGATTTCCTAGAGAGGGGAATACCCATGGGTTTCAATTGCGGCATCGTCGGCCTGCCCAACGTCGGCAAGTCCACCCTGTTCAACGCCCTGACCAAGTCTGGCATCGCGGCGGAGAACTTCCCTTTCTGCACCATCGAGCCGAACAGCGGCATCGTGCCGATGCCCGATGCGCGCCTGGCGGCGCTGGCGGAAATCGTCAAGCCTAACCGCATCCTGCCGACCACCATGGAGTTCGTCGACATCGCCGGCCTGGTAGCCGGTGCGTCGAAAGGTGAAGGCCTGGGCAACAAGTTCCTCGCCAACATCCGCGAGACCGACGCCATTGCCCACGTGGTGCGCTGCTTCGAAGACGAGAACGTGATCCACGTTTCCAACAGCGTCGACCCCAAGCGCGACATCGAGATCATCGACCTCGAGCTGATCTTCGCCGACCTCGACAGCTGCGAGAAGCAACTGCAGAAGGTTGCCCGCAACGCAAAGGGCGGCGACAAGGACGCCCTGGCGCAGAAGGCGATCCTGGAAAAACTGATCCCGCACTTCACCGAAGGCAAGCCTGCACGCAGCCTGATGAAGAACATGGCTGACGACGAAAAGGCCGTCATCCGTGGCTTCCACCTGCTGACCAGCAAGCCGGTGATGTACATCGCCAACGTCGCCGAAGACGGCTTCGAAGGCAACCCGCACCTGGACGTGGTCAAGGCCATCGCCGAGGAAGAAGGCGCGGTCGTGGTACCGGTGTGCAACAAGATCGAAGCGGAAATCGCCGAGCTTGAAGACGGCGAAGAAAAAGACATGTTCCTCGAGGCCCTGGGCCTGGAAGAGCCTGGCCTGAACCGCGTGATCCGCGCCGGTTACGAGCTGCTCAACCTGCAGACCTACTTCACTGCCGGCGTGCAGGAAGTCCGCGCCTGGACCGTTCGCGTCGGCGCCACCGCCCCGCAGGCGGCCGGCGTGATCCACACCGACTTCGAAAAAGGCTTCATCCGCGCCGAAGTGGTGGCCTATGACGACTTCATCCAGTTCAAGGGTGAAGGCGGTGCCAAGGAAGCCGGTAAATGGCGCCTGGAAGGCAAGGACTACATCGTCAAGGACGGTGACGTGATGCACTTCCGCTTCAACGTCTAAGCGGTAGTCTGCAGTACTGAAAACCCCTTGAGGCCTGCGGTCTCAAGGGGTTTTGTCTTTGTGGCTCTCGAGCACGATTGTCGGGGCTGCTTGGCAACCTTGCGCGACACAAGGCCGCAGAAGTGACTCGAATTGCTGCAGGAGCAGCCTCAGATTTCTGCATCTAAGCTGAGTTTCAGAAGGGCACCGAAGCGGTTCATGCGCCCTCCTCCAAGGAGCCTCTTCAATGCATGAAACGCCGCCCCCTGCCCGCTTCGACTGGCAACGCTGGCTCCCCGGCCTGGCCACCCTGCTGCACTACCAGCCCGCCTGGCTGCCCAAGGACATCGCGGCCGGCCTGGTGCTTACCACCATGCTGGTGCCGGTCGGCATCGCCTACGCCGAAGCGTCCGGGGTGCCGGGCATCTATGGCCTCTATGCCACCATCATTCCGCTGCTGGCCTATGCCCTGTTCGGCCCAAGCCGCATCCTGGTGCTCGGCCCGGATTCGGCACTGGCCGCGCCGATCCTGGCGGTGGTGGTGCAATACGCCGCCAGCGATCCGCAGCGTGCCATCGCCATCGCCAGCCTGATGGCCCTGGTGGCCGGAGCCTTTTGCGTGATCGCCGGGCTGCTGCGCCTGGGCTTCATCACCGAGCTGCTGTCCAAGCCGATCCGCTATGGCTACATGAACGGTATCGCGCTCACCGTGCTGATCAGCCAGCTACCCAAGCTGTTCGGCATCAAAGTCGACAGCCAAGGCCCACTTCGCGACCTCTGGCACCTCGGCCAGGCACTGTTCGCAGGCGCCGGGCACTGGCCAAGCTTCATCGTCGGTGCCGGTAGCCTGGTGCTGATCCTGCTGCTCAAACCCTTCAAGCGCATCCCGGGCATCCTGATCGCCGTGGTCCTGGCAACCCTGGCCGTGAGCCTGTTCAACCTCGACCAGCTGGGCGTGAAGGTGCTAGGCCAGTTGCCCCAGGGCCTGCCCAGCTTCGTCTTGCCGTGGGCCAGCGACATCGACCTGGTCGAAGTGGTGTTGGGTGGTATTGCCGTGGCGCTGGTGTCGTTCGCCGACACCAGCGTGCTGTCGCGCTCTTATGCCGCGCGGCTGAAGACCCCGGTCAACCCGAACCAGGAAATGTTCGGCCTCGGCGTTGCCAACCTGGCCTCTGGCCTGTTCCAGGGCATCCCGATCAGCAGCAGCTCGTCGCGCACCCCGGTGGCCGAGGCGGCCGGCTCGAAAACCCAATTGACCGGCATCATCGGTGCGCTGGCGGTGACCCTGTTGCTGCTGGTCGCGCCCAACCTGATGCAGCACCTGCCCAACAGCGCATTGGCGGCCGTGGTGATCGCTGCGGCCCTGGGGCTGTTCGAGTTCGCCGACCTCAAGCGCATCTTCCACATGCAGCAATGGGAGTTCTGGCTGTCGATCACCTGCTTCGTCGGCGTCGCCGTATTCGGCGCCATCCCGGGCATCTGCATTGCCGTGGCGATATCGGTGATCGAATTCCTGTGGGACGGCTGGCGGCCGCATTACGCGGTACTCGGGCGGGTCGATGGCACCCGTGGCTATCATGACGTGTCGCGTTATCCACAGGCACGGCGGATTCCCGGGCTGGTGCTGCTGCGCTGGGATGCACCGCTGTTCTTCGCCAACGCCGAGCAGTTCCAGAGCACAGTGCTCACGGCGGTGGATGAATCACCGACCCCGGTGCAGCGGCTGGTGATTGCAGCAGAACCGGTGACCAGCATCGATATCACTTCGGCAGACATGCTCGCCGAGCTGGATCGGGCGCTGGAGGCTCGAGGCGTGGAGCTGCAGTTTGCCGAGATGAAGGACCCGGTGAAGGACAAGATGAAGCGCTTCGAGTTGTTCGAGCATATGGGCGAACGGGCGTTTCACCCTACCGTCGGGGCGGCGGTGGATGCCTATCTGGCCGATACCGGGATTGACTGGAAGCCTTGAGTTGCCTGTGCTGGCCTCTTCGCGGGTAAACCCGCTCCCACAGGATTTGCACACGACTTGAAAGCTGCACAGGCCCTGTGGGAGCGGGCTTGCCCGCGAAGAGGCCAGTGCAGGATTGCTAGGCCGCCCGAACCCGGCGCCGGTCGATCCAGATCAACATGGCGCTGGCATACAACGACACCGCCACGAACAGCGCCATGCGCACGGCAAAGGCCTTGTACACATCCTGCCCGCCGGCACTGTCCTGCACCGACTGCCCAAGCAGGATCAGCATAGTGGTCAGGCAACTCACCCAGTACGCCGGGCTCTGCTTCGTATCCACCGCGCGGTAGAGCCTGCGCGCCTGCCAGAGCACAAACAGCAGTACCCACAGGAAGAACATCCATAGGTGCACGAACAGGCTCAACGCCCCCCACACCAGCATCGCCAGCACACCCGCGAGCAAGGTCGAACCAATCAGCTCGCGGCTGGCATGCCGCGCCCGCGTCTCCCCTGCCTGCTGGCCCAGGCTCACCGCCTTCATGATCAGTGGCATGAACTGGTCCGGGGCAATCAACGCCAGCAGGAACGCCGGCATGACGATAAGCGTGGCACGCAAGGCCACCCAACTGACATCGGCGCTGTCGAGCAACGGTGGCGAGGGCTGCACCGGCGCGCCAGCAGGTTCGGGAAACAGCACATGGGCCAACGCCGTGCCCAACACCGCCAGCAGCATGCCCTTGGCCAGGGCCTCGACCACCGACAGCGCCAGGGTGAAATCGCTGGTACCGGCCGCCGCGATCATGGTCAGGCCGATCACCAGCAGGTTGGCCAGCAGGCCGTTGCCGCCCTTTAGCGCGTAGCGCAAGACCAGGAAAACCCCCACGCCGACCAGCAGCACCCCGCTCAGCGGGGCATGGCGCAACAGCGGAATCAGCAGCAAACCGCTGCCGCAGCTGAGCAGAACCAGAATCGCCAGCGCCGGCGCCGCCTTGACCGGCAGTGGCTCGCTGCGCATGGCCAGCAGCAGCACCGCGAACACCGGTGCCAGGATCGGCACCGGCAGGCCCAGGCCGAAACTGCTCGCCAGGCACAGCGCCACGCCCCAGGCTAGGCGCAGCGCGCGCAGGCGACGCAGCTCAATAGGCATAGGACAGCCAGCTCATCAGCCACATGAACACACGGCCTAGCAGGTTCAGCGGGTTACCTTCGCTGGGCAAGGCCATGACTTCGGCCTGCCCGCCCACACGCAAGCCAGACTTGTCGGCCAGCTGATCGCGGTCGAGCTCGACGATCACCGGGAAGCGCTGCGCCGAGCGCAGCCAGTCGCGGCTGTTCTGCACGGTCGGCAAGCTGCCTGGCGGCGCCGGCTGGCCGACGCTCACGCCATAGCCGATACTGCGAACCTGCCCTTTCAGTACCGTACCGGGCAGGGCGTCGAGCACCACCAACACGGGCGCACCGGGGCGCAGGCGGCCGAGGTTGTTCTCGGTCATGTCGGCACTTATCCACACGTCGTGGATGGTGATCAGGGTCATCATCGGGCTGCCGGCACCGACATAGTGGCCCACGTCGGTGCGCAAGTCGGTAATCAAGCCGTTGGCATCGGCCCGCACCACCGTGCGGGCCAGGTCCAGGCGGGCCTTTTCCACATTGGCTGCGGCGCTGCGCAGTTGCGCGTTGTCGGTGTCGGCGCCGCCCTGCTGCTCACGGGCCCGCTGCACTTCAGCGCGGGCGGCTGCCACCTGGCTGATGGCCTGATCACGGGTAGCCTGCGCGCCTTCCAGGCGGCGGACCGACACCGTGCCCGGGTCTTCGTCAATCAGCCGCTTGAGCCGTTCGGCATCCTGGCGCGCCTTGCGTTCGTTGGCCTGGGCCGCCACCAACGCGGCCTGGGCCGAGTCGATGCCGGCGGTACTGGCGCCGATCTGCCGGCGCACGGTGTCCAGGTCGGCTTCGGCGCGGGCCAGGGCGATGCGGTACTGCTCCTGATCGAGTTCGAACAGCACATCGCCCTGGCGCACTTCCTGGTTGTTGCCCACCGCCACACGCTTGATCTGCCCGGCCACTTCGGCGGCCACCGGTACCACGTAGGCCTGCAGCCGGGCTTGTTGGGTATAGGGGGTGAAACGGTCGGCCAGCAGGTACCAGACCAGGCTGACGACGATCAGTATCAGCACCCAGCGCATGCCACGATCAGGGGCTGGCGGTGTGTCCGCGGCGTCACTCATTTCGGCTCACCTTGTTGGGGGGCGGTAGGGGCCGGCTCGTCAAGCAGGTCGCCCCAATCGGTACGGTTTTGCATGGTCTGGCGGGTGACAGGGTCGATCGGCTTGCGGCGGTTGTCCCAGCCGCCGCCCAGCGCCTTGTACAAGCTCACCAGGCTGCTCACCGCATTGCCACGGCTGACCAGATAGCCATCCTGCTGCTGCAACAGCAGCTGCTGGGCATCGAGCACGCGCTGGAAGTCGGCAAAGCCTTCCTGGTACTGCGAACTGGCCAGGGTCAGCGAACGCTGGGCGGCCTGCGAGGCATCCTGGCGAATGTGGGCGCTTTGCAGCGAGCGCACCAGGCCGCTGGCAGCGTCGTCGGCCTCACGTGCAGCTTCGCGCACGCTCTGGTGATACAGCTCGATCAGTTGCTGCAGGCGGGCGTCCTCGACCCGCACGGCGTTCTTGCGCCGGCCGTAGTCGAACGGGTTCCAGATCAGGCTCGGCCCCGCCGCCAGGTCGAAGGTGTTGGGCAGGTGGTTGGCCGACAGGAAGGTCCAGCCAATGCTGCCCAGCAGGCTCAGCTGTGGATAAAGGTCTGCCTCGGCCACGCCCACCAGCGCCGATTGCGCCGCCACCGCCTGTTCGGCGGCGCGGATGTCCGGGCGCCGTTGCAGCAGGCTGGCAGGCACGTCCTGCAACACCGCACGGTCCGGCAATGGCAACTGCCCATGGCGCGCGTCCAGCTCGGGCAGCGGCCCCGGTGGCCTGCCCAGCAGCGCGCAGAGCACGTTGCGCAAGGCATTGAGCTGGTTTTCGAACTCGGGGATGGTGGCCAGGGTCGCCAGGTACTGGGTACGCGCCTGCTGCCAGTCAAGTTCGTCGTTCTCACCATGCCGGAACAGCCGCTCGGTGATCTGCAGGCTGCGCGCCTGGCGCTTGGCGTTGTCCTGTGCGATATCCAGCCGTGCCTCGGCGGTGCGCAGGGCGAAGTAGGTATCGGCCACCTGCGCACGCATCAGCAACATGGCATCGGCGTAGTTGGCCTGGGAGGCGAAGTAGACCGCATCGGCGCTCTCGATGGCGCGGCTGAAACGGCCCCAGAAGTCGATTTCCCAGCCGATGTCGAAGCCTGCGCTGGACTGCCAGAACACCGAGTCACGGGCAGTGGAAGTGCCAGACTGGTCCTGCTTCAGGTACAGGCTCTGCGCACGCAGCTGCTGCAGCTGTGGATAACGCCCGGTCTGCACGATGGCCAGCTGTGCCCTGGCCTCGGCGATGCGCAGGCCCGCCACGCGCAGGTTGCTGTTATTGGCGTCGGCTTCGGCAATCAGCGCATCCAGCGTCGGGTCGGCGAACACTGCCCACCACTGCCGCAGGTCTGGCGTGGCGGCGCTACGCCCGGCCTGCTCCAGCAGGGGCGTACTCCAGCTGTCCAGCCATGGGTCCTGGGGCTTCTCGAAATCCGGGCCGACCTGGGTACAGCCGGCCAGGACCAGCAGCACTGCTATTCCATAGCAACGATTGGCCATGGCAGGCCCTGGCTCAGGCTGCAGGTGGCGCCGGTTGCTCCGGCACCTGCAACGCGACCCATTGCCAGAACAACACGTAGGTCACGCCGAGGATCACCGGGCCGATGAACAGCCCGATGATGCCCTTGACCACCATGCCACCCAACGCCCCTATCAGCACCACCGGCATCGGCACATCCACCCCGCGCCCCAGCAGCAGTGGCTTGAGCACGTTGTCGGCCAGCCCGGCGACGAAGGTGTACATGGCGAAGATGATGGTCGCCACGGTGAAGCCCTCGGCATTGAACACGTAGATGATCACCGGCACCGTGACCAGGGTCGCCGGGGCCTGGGCAATCCCCAGCATGAGGATGACGATGGCCAGCATGCCGGCGCCTGGCACGCCCTTGATCACGAAGCCGACACCGATCAGCAGCATCTGGATGAAGGCGATGCCGATAACACCCTGGGCAACGGCGCGAATGGTCGCGGTGCACAGCCTGGCAAGCGGTTTGCCACGCTCTTCGCCGGAGACACGCATGGCAATGCGCTGCGCGGCGACCTCGCCACGATCACCAAAGGCCATGATGATGCCCGAGACGATAATCGCCCCCACGAACAGCAGGAAGGCGCCACCGGCACTGGCCGCAGCACCCAGCACGGTGCGCCCGGCCCCCTTCAGCTGCGGCATCCACTGGTTGAGTACATGCGCCAGGTTTTCCGAGGCTGACAGCCATAGCGCATGGACCTTGGGCCCGATCAGCGGCCAGGTCGCCACCGATTCAGGCGGTGCCGGCACACTCCAGGCGCCGCTCTTGAGCAATGTCACCATGCTGTCCACCGACTCGCCGATGGACATCACCACCAGGTAGATCGGCACCAGCAATACGATCAGCACCAACAGCACCACCAAGGTTGCCGCATAGCCATCCTTGATGCCGGTGCCGCGCTTGATGCGCAAGTACAACGGATACAGCGTCACCGCGAGAATCACCGACCACAGCATCAATTCCAGGAACGGCTGGAATACCTGGAAGGAGAAAACCACCAGGGCGGCCACCAGCCCCGCCTTGATCAGCACGTCGAGCAAGCCCCGCGACACGGCGCTGTCCAGCTTCAAACTCGGCTGCATGCTTCACCTCCGAACGTCAGGCGCGCCATCACGGCGCGAATCAGAGCCTGCTTCCGCTGTCGGTTGCGGGCTGTCGTCTTCTCTCAGTTGCCGCGCCAGCGCCATCATCACCAATGGCACCACCGCCATCGACAGGGTGATGGCAAGCACCAGCAGGTCGTGCACCTGCTGGGTCAGTACCTGGTGATCCAGCGCCAGGTTGAATACCACGAAGGCGAACTCGCCACCGGACGCCAGCACCACCGCCAGGCACAGTGCCTGGGCACGATTGAGGCCGCCCACCGTGCGCCCCAGCGCCAACAGGAGCGGCAGCTTGATCACCACCAGCAGCAACGTCAGCCCCAGCACGATCAAGGGCATGCCGAACAGCAGTTGCAAGTCGGCGCTCATGCCGACCCCGACGAAGAACAGCCCGAGCAACAGGCCCTTGAGCGGTTCGATCTGGGTTTCCAGTTCATGCCGGAAGGGCGACTCGGCCATGATCACACCGGCCAGGAAAGCCCCCAGGGCCATGGATACGCCCACGTGCTCCATCAACCAGGCGGTGCCCAGCACCACCAGCAAGGCGGTAGCGGTGGACAGTTCGGGCAAGCCCGAACCGACCGTCCATTTGAATACCGGGGTCAACAGGTAGCGGCCAAACACAATCAGCACACCAATACCCGCTGCCACGGCCAGCAGCGGCCAGCTGCCTTCGTCGGCGGTGCTCACATCACCACCGAGCAACGGCACCACGGCAATCAGTGGAATGGCGGCAATGTCCTGGAACAGCAGGATGGCGACGGCCAGGCGACCGTGCGGCTTGCCCAGGTCCTTGCGCTCGGCCAGCACCTGCAGGCCAAAGGCCGTCGATGACAGCGCCAGCCCCAGGCCGAGCACGATGGCCGCCGCTTTCGATTGATCAAACAGGAAGCAGGCCAGCAGGCCCAGCACCACCGCCGTCAGCCCCACCTGCAGCGAGCCCACGCCGAACAACGCCCTGCGCATGGTCCACAGCCGCCGCGGCGACAGCTCCAGGCCAATCACGAACAGCAACATGACCACGCCCATCTCCGACAGGCGGGCGACGTTGTCGGGGTTACCCAGCAGGCCCAGCACCGAGGGCCCGATCAGGATCCCGGCCAGCAGATAACCGGGCACCGCACCCATTTTCAAACGTTGCGCCAATGGCACCAGAAGCACCACGGCCAGCAGGAACACTACCGTCGCCTGCAGCAGGCTGCCGTCATGAGGCATAAGTTCGCACCCTTGCTAGGCACAGCCGGGAGGGGTCAGAAACGTTCTTCGACCACTTTGAACGGATAAGGCACGGCCTTGTATTTGCCGATCTTGCCGCGCTTGGGCAGCTTCACCACCGCGTCGCGGGTGATGTCCTTGTACGGGATGCGCGACAGCATGTGGCTGACGATATTCAGCCGGGCACGGCGCTTGTCGTCGGAATGCGCCATGAACCAGGGCGCCCAGGACGAATCCGAGGCGGCGAACATGTCGTCACGGGCGCGGGTGTAGTCGTCCCAGCGGGTGTAGGACTTGAGGTCCATGGGCGACAGCTTCCACAGCTTGCGCCCGTCGTTGATGCGGTCCTGCAGGCGCCGGGTCTGCTCCTCGGCGCTGACTTCGAGCCAGTACTTGATGAGGATGATCCCCGACTCGACCATCATCTTCTCGAACAGCGGTACCACGCTGAGGAACTTGGCGCTTTGCTCTTCACTGCAGAACCCCATCACCCGCTCGACACCGGCGCGGTTGTACCAGCTGCGGTCGAAGATCACCACCTCACCCGCGGCAGGCAGATGGCGCAGGTAGCGTTGCACATACATCTGGGTCTTTTCCCGCTCGGTCGGTGCCGGCAGTGCCACCACACGGAACACCCGGGGGCTGACCCGCTCGGTGATGGCCTTGATGGTGCCACCCTTGCCAGCACCATCGCGGCCCTCGAACACGATGCAGACCTTCAGGCCCTTGGCCACGACCCACTCCTGCAGCTTCACGAGTTCAACGTGCAGCTTCTTGAGCGCCTGTTCATAGGCCTTGCCGCCCAGCTTTTCCGATTGATCTTTCGGGTCTTTTTTCCTGGACGGCTTGGCCATGGCACTCTCCTGAGGGCGAATGAAGAGTCAGTATGGTCGATCCATGGCGATTTGCCGTTTCGCTTGTCAGGCAAGTTGCCGCGCCCTGACGCCCTTAATTCGCCAGCTTGTTGTAGCTGGTCATCAGGTTGCGGTAGTCCGGAATGTGGTTGGAGAACAGCGTGCCCAGGCCTTCGATATCGTTGCGCCAGTCACGGTGCAGCTCACAGGCCACGCCGAACCAGGTCATCAGCTGGGCACCGGCCGCCTCCATGCGCCGCCAGGCCGAATCACGGGTCAGTTCGTTGAAGGTGCCTGAGGCATCGGTGACCACGAACACCTCGAACCCTTCCTCCAGCGCCGACAATGCCGGGAAGGCCACGCAGACCTCGGTGACCACCCCGGCTATCAGCAGCTGTTTCTTGCCGGTGGCTTTCACTGCCTTGACGAAGTCTTCGTTGTCCCAGGCGTTGATGTTGCCGGGGCGGGCGATATAGGGGGCGTCGGGGAACTGCTCCTTGAGTTCGGGGACCAGTGGGCCGTTGGGGCCGGTTTCGAAGCTGGTGGTGAGGATGGTCGGCAGCTTGAAGTACTTGGCCAGGTCAGAAAGGGCCAGCACGTTGTTCTTGAAGCGGTCGGGGTCGATATCGCGGACCAGTGAAAGCAGGCCGGTCTGGTGGTCGACCAGCAGGACAGCGGCATTGTTCTTGTCCAGACGCTTGTATTGGAAGGCCATGACTGAACTCCATGCAACGAAAGGTTGGGAGCTTCAGCGTAGGCAAGGATGGGGGGGCCAGGGGACCGTCAGTCGGTTGCCTGCGCCGGCCTCGGTTCGCACGCCACTTGCTGCTGTGAAATCGAACGCCGCCCGCGCGGGCGCATCGCGGATGAATCCGCGCCTACGTTGGTTGCAACCTGCCGAACCTTTCAGGCCGTGGATGCCGGCCTTGTGCCAGGCGATTCACTTCACAGATTTCTGAAGTAATTATTTCCCGCCAGCGATTTTTTCCCCTGTCCGCCCCCACCAGAATCGCTCACCACAATCACAATAACCGTGAGGCCACTCCCGTGGACCAGACCCTCCAGGTACGGCAGGCCGCCGCCGACCTCATCAAAGCCTTTGCCAGCAACGACACCGCCCGTTACTTCGCCTGCTTCAGCGAAGACGCCACCTTCCTCTTCCACACCTTGCCGCAACCGCTGCTGTCGCGCCGTGCCTATGAAGACCTCTGGGCCCAATGGCAGGCCGAGGGTTTTGCCGTGCTCGGCTGTGAATCGAGCAACGTGCAGGTGAGCCTGCAGGGCGACGTGGCGATCTTCATGCATGACGTGGCCACGCACATCCGCGTGGCCGGTGAAGAACACCAGCTGGCCGAGCGCGAGACCATCGTCTTCCGCCGCCAAGGCGAGCAATGGCTGGCGTGCCACGAGCACCTGTCGGTCGTCACTGCAGCCTGATCCGAATTTCCGCGGCTTTGCCGCACTGCCATCGCACCCACAAGAGGGCCCGCACAACGCGACGGGCCTACAACAACCGCGCTGGAGCATCACCATGAGCCATTCGACCGGTATCGAGACCAATGGCGTCGAGCAGATCCCCGACGATCAACGCGACGCCTCCCCGCTGGACCTGTTCCGCCTGATCTTCGGCGGCGCCAATACCTTCGCCACTGCCGTGCTGGGCAGCTTCCCGGTGCTGTTCGGGCTGTCGTTCCAGGCCGGGGTCTGGGCGATCCTGCTCGGCGTCGGGGTGGGCGCGCTGATCCTGGCGCCGATGGGCCTGTTCGGTGCACTCAACGGCACCAACAACGCAGTATCGTCGGGCGCGCACTTTGGCGTGCACGGGCGCATTGTCGGCTCGTTCCTGTCGCTGCTCACTGCCGTGGCGTTCTTCTCGCTCTCGGTGTGGAGCTCGGGTGACGCTCTGGTCGGTGGCGCCAAGCGCCTGGCCGGGCTGCCGGAAACCGACCTGACCCTGGGCCTGGCCTACGGCCTGTTCGCGGTGCTGGTGCTGGTGGTGTGCATCTTCGGCTTCCGCTTCATGCTGTGGGTCAACAAGATCGCCGTGTGGGCGTCCAGCCTGCTGTTCCTGCTGGGCATCTTCGCCTTCGCCGGGCCGTTCGATGCGGGCTTCGCCGGTAGCGTCAACCTCAGCCAGCCGGGCTTCTGGGCGGCATTTGTCGGCGCGGCGATCCTGGCCATGAGCAACCCGGTGTCGTTCGGTGCCTTCCTCGGTGACTGGTCGCGCTACATCCCGCGGCAAACGCCAAAGTCGCGCATCATGCTGGCGGTGATCGCGGCCCAGGTGGCAACGCTGATCCCGTTCCTGTTCGGCCTGTGCACCGCCACCCTGGTGGCCACCCAAGCACCCGACTACATCGCCGCCAACAACTACGTGGGTGGCCTGCTGGCCGTAGCGCCGAGCTGGTTCTTCCTGCCGGTGTGCCTGATTGCCGTGATCGGTGGCATGTCCACCGGCACCACCGCGCTGTATGGCACCGGCCTGGACATGTCCAGCGTGTTCCCGCGCCTGCTCAGCCGCGCGGGTGCAACCTTGCTGATCGGCGTGCTGGCGATCGGCTTCATCTTCATCGGCCGCTTCACCTTCAACCTGGTGCAGAGCGTGTCGACCTTCGCCGTGCTGATCATCACCTGCACCAGCCCGTGGATGGTGATCATGATCCTCGGCCTGATCACCCGCCGCGGCTTCTACCACGCCGACGACCTGCAGGTGTTCACCCGCGGCCAGCGTGGCGGCCACTACTGGTTCCTGCATGGTTGGAACTGGCGCGGCATGGGCGCGTGGATCCCCAGCGCGATGGTCGGCCTGTGCTTCGTCAACCTGCCGGGGCAGTTCGTCGGCCCGCTGGGCGACCTGGCCGGCGGCATCGACCTGAGCCTGCCGGTCACCCTCGGCCTGGCCGGTGTGCTGTATCTGCTGCTGCTCAACCTGTTCCCTGAACCTGCCGGCGTGTATGGCCCGAATGGCCCGCGCTGGGTGCGCTGCAAAAGCGCCCCGCGCACGCCGGTGACCACCGCCGAAATGGCCTGACTGGATAACGACCATGACTACCTCCCACTACATTGCCGGCCGCTGGGTCGAAGGCCAGGGCAGCGACTGCATCAGCGTCAGCGACCCTGCGCTGGGCCTGCCCTTCGCCGAACTGAAGGCCGCCAGCGTGGCCCAGGTCGACCAGGCCGTGGCCGCCGCCCGCGACGCCCTGCCTACCTGGAAAAAGGTCAGCGCCAGCACCCGCGCTGCCTTCCTGCGCGGCTTTGCCGAGCAGCTTGGCCAACGCCGTGAAGCACTGATCACGTTGCAGATGCGCAACAACGGCAAACCGCGCCACGAGGCCGAAATCGACCTGGATGACGCGGTCGCCACGTTCGCCTACTACGCCGAGCTGGCCGAACAATTGCCGTCCAGGAACCGTGACGTGCCATTGGCTGCAGCGGGCTTCACCGCCCGCACCCTCCTGGAACCGGTGGGCGTTGTCGGCCTGATCGTGCCGTGGAACTTCCCGCTGGTGACCAGTGCCTGGAAGCTCGCCCCGGCCCTGGCGGCCGGCTGCACCGTGGTGCTCAAGCCCTCGGAAGTGACCCCGCTGATCGAGCAGACCTACGGCCAGATCGCCGACACCCTGGGCCTGCCGGCTGGCGTGCTGAACATCGTCAACGGCAAGGCCGAGACCGGTGCTGCGTTGAGCAGCCACAACGGCCTCGACAAACTGTCGTTCACCGGTAGCAACAGCGTGGGCAGCCAGGTGATGCGCAGCGCTTCGGCGCAGTGCCGGCCGGTAACCCTGGAGCTGGGCGGCAAGTCGGCGATCGTGGTGTTCGACGATTGCGACCCGGACCAGGCGGTGGAATGGATCGTCGCCGGCATCACCTGGAATACCGGGCAGATGTGCTCGGCCACCTCGCGCCTGCTGGTGCAGGACGGGATTGCCGATGTGCTGCTGCCGCGCCTGCAGGCAGCATTGAAAAAGCTGCGAGTCGGCAACCCGTTGACCGAAGAGGTCGACATGGGGCCGCTGACCAGCCAGGCGCAGTGGTTGAAGGTTGCCAGCTACTTCGCCACGGCCCGTGAAGAAGGCCTGCAATGCCTGGCCGGCGGGCAGGCGCTGGAGCGTGAGGGCTGGTTCGTGAGCCCGACGCTGTATGCCGATGTGCCCAAGGACAGCCGCCTGTGGACCGAGGAGATCTTTGGCCCGGTGCTGTGCGCACGCCGCTTCACCACTGAGGAGCAGGCGATTGCCGAGGCCAACGACAGCCGCTTCGGGCTGGTCGCCACGGTATGCTCCGCCGACCTGAAGCGCGCCGAACGCGTGGCCGATGCCCTGGAGGTCGGGCATGTGTGGATCAACTCGGTGCAAGCGGTGTTCGTCGAGACTTCGTGGGGTGGCACCAAGGGCAGCGGCATTGGCCGCGAACTCGGGCCTTGGGGGTTGTCGGCCTATCAGTCGGTGAAGCATGTGACCCGGTGTTTGGGGTGATGGTAGCTGGCCTGGACTGAGGGTCAGGGCCACCAGGTGCCTGCCGAGAGGTTGGCAGCGCCTGTGAGACCGAGCGCCGCGCGGGCGGCGCTCGATCTCACAGGCGCTGAATCCCTGACGGCGAGCACATGGTGGCCCTCACCCAATCTTCAGCCATGCATCTGCAAGCGCATGTAAAAGTATTCCCAACCTGAAACCAGATGCGCAGCCATCGCTCCAAGATTCGCTGCGCCCCGCCTCAACGCCAGTCGCCCAATCGACATCGGTGATACACAACCGCTTCATAAGCCCCCTTGTTCGGCAGTTGCTCGAAGCCAAAGCCCTCGATCTTGAAACCTGCCCGCTCCAGAACCTTGCCGGACGCCACATTCCGATGCAGACGGCTGGCTACCACTGAATCGATACCCAACCGGCCCCTGGCATACTGACAAACGAGAGAAGCCGCCCGGGAAGCATGACCTTTCCCCCAGAAGCACTTGCCCAACCAGTAACCCAGCACCGGGCTGGGGCCTTTCAGCTGACGCAAAGACACCACCCCCATCAGCATTGCATCCGCTTGCCTTTCGATCCCCCAGACAACCGCCTCCTGCGCCTGCCATTGTCGTGGCTGCCGCTCTATCCAGGCGGTTGCCATCGCGAGCGTGTAAGGGTGAGGAATGTTTGCAGTCATCCGGGCGATTTCCCGGTCCTGCAGCAGGCGTTCGATCTTTGCCGCATCACTGCAGTCGAGCGGGCGCAGCCGCAAGCCTTCTGTGATCAAGGTGGGTTGCATCAGACACTCCCTATCAGCGCACGATAAAGCCGACCACTCTACGCCCGCAGGTGGCGCAGCTAGCCGATTGCCGCCGGACAAAACTGTCACAGAAGATTTACCGATCATCGAACCTGACGTGACTACCTCAGCCTCAGCCAAAGCCCCATTCTCTGGTGCCCTGTTCAAGCTGCTGTATGGCGGGCTGAATGTACTGGGGCTGGGGTTGACGGCGCGGGATGCGCTGTTGGGGATGGCACCACCGGTGTTGCTGGTGCTCCTGGTGATACTGCTGCGTATCAGGCAAGCCAAGCAGCACTGAAGCCGGGGGCTGCCGTGCAGCCCGATCGCCGGCAAGCCAGCTGCCACAGGAATCTCACAAGGCCTGAAGACGGCGCTGTACCTGTGGGAACCGGCTTGCCGGCGATTGGCATCACACCGATTCGTCAGCCGGGCGCGAAGCTTCCTGCACCAGCACCATGCTCTGCGGCGATGACAAGGCAATGCCATCATCGCGCAAGCGCCCCAGAATGGTGAACAGCAAGTCGCTGCGGGTACTCGACACCTGCCGCGGCCCTGCCACATAACCACTCACACCAATGACCATGCCCGCCGAGGTCAGGTCCTTGAAGGTTACCGAACAGGCCGGCGCATCAAGTATCGCTTCATGCTCGTGATAGGCCGCCAGCAGCAATTCACGCACCCGGTTGGCATCGGTCTCCAACGGCAGGGTCAAGGTAATACCCACCACGCCCAAGGCATTGCCCATGGTCACGTTGCGCACGTTCTGCGAGATGAACTGCGAGTTGGGCACGATCACCGTGGAGCGGTCGGACATCTGGATCTCGGTGGCGCGCACGTTGATCCGGCGGATATCACCTTCGACCCCGGCCAGGCTCACCCAGTCGCCCACCTTGACCGGGCGTTCGGTCAGCAGGATCAGGCCAGAAATGAAGTTCTGCACGATCTGCTGCAAGCCGAAACCGATACCGACCGACAGCGCACTGACTACCCAGGTCAGGCTGGTGAGGTTGATGCGCAGGGTCGACATCACCAGCATGGCCAGGAACAGGAAGCCAAGGTAGCCGACCAGGGTCACCAGCGAGGCCCGCATGCCAGCGTCCATGTCGGTTTCCGGCAACAGGCGCTCGCTCAGCCAGCGCTTGACCACACGGATGGCGAACAGGCCGCCGAAGAAGATCAGTACGGCCAGCAGGATGTCCTGGGGCACGATATTGAGGTTGCCGAGCAGCTTGCCGCCGGTGCCATCCCAGTCACCCAGGCTCAGCAGCAGTTCGCCGGGGCTGGTGCCCGACGGCATCAGCGCCAGCAGGATCGCCAGGAACAGCAACAGCGTGCGGCTGATGCCGACCAGGATGGTGCTGGCCTGGGCCTGGTGGCGCGGCGCCAGGCCAAGGGTCGAGGCCAGTGCCAGGCCGCCCGGTTGGCGCGGCGACAGCAGGGCTTCGCAGAGGTCGCTGAGGAAGGTCGTGAGCAGGTAGGCGCACACTGCCACTACACTGATCCACAGCAGCTTGGCCGTGAGGAAGTAGGCCAGGGTCAGGTAGCCGGCGAGCAAGGCCAGCACGATAAGCCCGACCCACACCACGCTCACGAACGGGATCAGCCCGGCCCAACCGGTCGGGCGCTCAAGGCCATGCTTGTTCAGGGTGCGGCGATAGCGCAGCAGTGCCACCGTAAAGATCACCGCCACCACCAGCGCGGTCAGGCCATTGGTCGCCACGGTCAGTGCCAGGCTGGTGCCGATTACGCTGTTGATGCGTTCCATGGTCAGCATGACCATCAACGCCAGGGCCAGCAGCTTAGGGAACCAGCCCAGCGCGCTGGCCACTTCGTCGTGAATCGGTGGCAGGCGCCAGGAAGGGCGTTGCAGCATCAGCATGGCGCGGCCCAGGCCGGTGATGAAGGCGCTGAACACCACCAGGGTGAGGAAGTGATTGGTCAGGCTGGCGACATCGGAACCCAGCTCGGAGCTGCTTTCCAGCCCCCAGCGCAGCAACGAAACGGAGCCAGAGATGGTCCCCAGGGTGGCCAGGCTCACGCTCAAGGCCAGGGCACTGCGCCGCAGGCGACCTTCAGGCAGGCGATGCACCATGATACTGGCCAGCAGGCGTTCCAGCAGGCCGCGAACCAGGGTCCAGACCAGGATGGCCGCCACCAGGCTGGTGAGGAAGAACCAGCGATGTTGGGCACTGAGGGCACTGGCGACAGCGTCGGTGGTCTCCTCGCGCAGATCACGCAGGCGCGCAACGTCGTCCGCAGTAGGACGGATCAGGCTCTGCCAGAACGCCGGGCTCAGCGGCGTTGTAGCGCGGCTGAGGATCTGCGAGTTGAACTGGCTGCGGCGCAGGTTGACGATCTGCGTGGACAGGTCGCGGGCCGATTGGGTCAGCTTGGCAGCCTGCTCCTGCTCGGCCACCACGGCCTTCTTCTCGTCAGCCAATTGCTGGCGCTGGCGGGTCAACGCTTCGGCTTCTTCCGGCTGCACCGGGCCCAGCACCTTGAGCTTGTCGTCGAGCTTTTCCACATCGGCGGTGCGCAAGGCGCTCAGTGCTTCAGCCTGGCGCTGCACCTGCACGGCCGACAGGCGCAACTGCGACAGCAGGTCGTCGTTGGCATTGCTGGTGACGCCCTGGCGGATCTGGTCGAGCCGATCGCTCAGTTGCTCATAGCTGGCATTTTCGTCCAGTACCGGTACTTCCGCCGCCGCCAGGCTTGACACCGGCGTCGCCGGTGCAGACCAGGCCGGTGTAGCCAGCGACAGCATCAGGGCGATTAACCCCAGGTAAAATCGGGCAAGGCTCACACGCCTCATCGAATGTTCCTCTTTACACATCGATTTGGCGGGGGATTCTACGCGGCTTCAGGCAATCAGGAGAGTGCCGTTTCTCGCGCCAGCAGCTGCCGTTTGCGCTCCACGCCCCAGCGATAGCCGCTGATATCACCGTCACGGCGCACCACACGGTGGCAAGGGATGGCCACGGCAATGTGATTGGCCGCGCAGGCCATGGCCACGGCACGCACCGCCTTGGGGGCGCCGATGCGCTCGGCGATGTCGGTATAGCTGACCCGGCTGCCCACCGGCACTTCGCGCAAGGCCTGCCAGACCCGCTCCTGAAAGGCTGTGCCCTGGACATCCAGCGGCAGGTCCAGCCCCAGGCCCGGCGTCTCGACAAAGCCGACAACCTCGGCGACCAGGCGCTCATAGTCGGCATCGCCGCCGATCAGGCGAGCCTTGGGGAACTGGTCCTGCAACTGTTCGAGCAGCATCTCAGGCTCATCACCGAGCAGAATCGCGCAGATGCCCTTCTCGCTCTGGGCCACCAGGATCGCGCCCAAGAAACACTGGCCAATGGCGAAGTGGATGGTCGCCCCCGTACCGCCCGCCCGAAAATCGCGGGGGCGCATGCCCAGGCGTTGGTCGGCGCTTTCGTAGAAGCGACTGTTGGAGTTGTAGCCGGCATCGTAGATGGCATCGGTTACCGAACGTTGCCCATCACCCAGCCGCTCGCGCAGGCGCCGGGCACGGAAAGCACTGGCGTAGGCCTTGGGCGTGAGACCGGTTTCGGCCTTGAACAGGCGATGCAGGTGGAAGGGGCTGACAGCCAGTTGACTGCCGAGCTGGTCAAGGCTGGGCGGGGTATCGCTGCTTTCCAGCAGGCGACAGGCGCGGGCGACCAGATCGGCGCGACGGTTATCATCCGGTTTCGCCATGCAACGGCGGCAGGCTCGGTAACCGGCGGCTTCGGCGCTGGCGGGGTCGTTGAAGAACTCGACGTTTTCACGCTTGGCCATGCGCGATTTGCAGCCGGGATTGCAGTAAACACCAGTGGTGCGCACGGCGTAGACGAAGTGGCCGGCGGCAGAAGTGTCACGGGCCTCGACGGCTTGCCAGCGTTGGGGGTCGGTTGTGAAGGCTTTCATCGCGGTTTACCTCAGCTATCTGTTTCGCCTGTTCCGGCCTTTTCGCAGCAAGCCCGCTCTCATAGAACTGCACATAACTCATTGAATCAGCAGGGACACTGTGGGAGCGGGCTTGCCCGCGAAATGGCCAGCAAAGCCAGTCAGTCAGCATCAGGCCCGCCACAAGTACCAGGCAGCCACAGTCCTGTAGGGGCTCCAGCCACCACCGAGCGAGCGCATCTGCGCCGGTGTCGTTGCCTTGTCCAGGCCCTTCAACCGACGATACCCCTCGCGCACGCCAAAATCGTCCACCGGCAGGATATCCGAGCGCTCCAGGCTGTAGATCAGCAACATCTCCACCGTCCAGCGGCCCACCCCGCGCAAGGCTACCAGGCGCTCTATCAAGGCATCATCGGCAAGGCCCAACGCCTCGTCCCGGCTTGGTACCACACCCTCAAGTCTGGCTTGGGCAATGCCGTGAATGGTCGCCAGCTTGCTCGCCGAAAAACCGCACTCGCGCATGACCTCGGGGCTGACCGCCAGCAGTTGTTCGGGCGCCGGAAACGCCTGATCGGGGAACAGCGCCAGCAACCGCCCGAGAATCGCCTCGGCCGCCCGCGCATGCAGCTGCTGATAGGCAATCGCCCGCACCAACGCTTCATAAGGTTCACGCCCTGGCGTCGCCTGATGCAGGCAAGGCCCGATCGCCTGAATGTGCCGCGCCCAGTCCGGGTCCAGCGCAGCCAGGTGGTCAGTGGCTGCGCGGTAGGCGGTGGGCGAAAGGTCGGCGAGAATCATCCGTAGCTCCTGCAGGTTCAAGGCAGGTCCAGCTTAGCCCAGCAGCTCATCCGGCAAACGCCGGATCTTGCGCGGCTAATTCCTGGTATGCCTCGCTGGCGATCTCTAGCGCCTACCCGACAGACAACACGGTGTGTCGCCGATCCTGCCCGGGACCTTCTGGCGGCGATAGGGTCAACAGCCTGGGCTTATTGGTCAGCAACCGCCCGCAATTTCCCCACACGGCGATACGACTGCCGGGCAAAGCACACGAAGAGCCCCGCCATCAGCGCCAGCGCCATCGGCAAACCATGCGGAGCCACATCCATCGCCGCCCCGCTCACCAGCGGCCCGACCAGGCTGCCGACGCCCCACAGCAGGCCGACGCTGGCATTTGCCGTGACCAGGTCCTGCCCCTTGAAGCGCTGGCCGATCAACACCAGCGCCAGGGTGTAGATACCGCCCGCCACCGCGCCCAGCAGCACCAGCATCGGCCACAGCAGCCAGGTCACCTGCAGCAGCCATGGCAGGGCGATGCCTATGGCCATTGCCACCAGCCCGCACACCAGGTGCAGCCCCGTGCGCTCGACGCGGTCGGCCAGCCAGCCCAGGGGCAGCTGGAACACCATGTCGCCGGCAAACACCACGGTCACCATCAAGGCCGCCACGGCCACGGCAAAGCCATGACTGCTGGCGTACACCGGCAGCAGCGACAGCACCACGGCATCAAAGAACGAGAAGAACAGCACCGCCACGCACAGCGCCGGCGCCACGCGGAAGAAACCCGCCAGGCCGAAGCTTTTCTCACCCTCATCGCCATGCTCGACATGGTCGTTGGGCACGGTCAGCAAGATGCACAGCAGTGCCAGGCCATAGCCGATGGTGACCACGCCGATGATCCAGGGGCTATCGGCGCCAATCAGCGCAATCAGTGCCGGGCCGAGCACCTGGAAGCCAGTGAAGCTGGTGGCATACAGGGCCATGATCTTGCCGCGGTTGTGGTCCGGGCACAGCTCGTTGACCCAGGACTCGCCGAGGATGATCGCGATGCCCATGCCGATACCCAGGCCCAGACGCAGCAAAGCCAGCATCCACAGCGAAGCGAATGCCGCATCGAGCAAGGCGATGCTCACGGTGCACAGGCTGAAGCACAGCAGGTAGATGGTGCGCCGGGTCAGGTGCCGGCAGCAGGCATCGACCATGAACGCCGAAAGCATCATCCCCGCGGCGGGGATGGCCGAAATGATGCCGATTTCCAGTGTTCCCGCACCGGCCTCGTGCAAACGCAACGACACCAACGGCAGGCTGGCCCCCAGGCTGAAGCCCACCACCGACACGGCGAACAGAAGGCCCGCCAGCAAACGCATGTTCATGTACCACTCCAGGCAAAACTGAAAAGACGCGCAGATACAGGCGCCCACACGCACGCCGGGAAGGCGGGCGACGCAAGGGCGCGGGGGTCAGTTCAGGCTTGGTGTGGCGAGAAGGTGAAGGCGAACAGCACGCTGCGGCGACGCTTGAGCACCGTGTCGCTCGGCCACGCACGACGCATGGCCTGAAGAGCAGGCTGGCGGGCGTGAGGGAGGGACTGGGTACGGCGCATTGCTGTGGCTACTACGCAGGTGAGTTGGAAAGAGAGGCGGCACTCTAGGCCAAGGTTGACCCTATCGTCAATTGCCCGTAAGCCTCTGCGAGGCCCTATCGCCGGCGAGCCAGCTGCCACAGGGACAGTGCAAGAGCCAAGGCATGCACATTCCCTGTGGGAGCTGGCTTGCCGGCGATAGGGCTGCAAAGCAGCCCCGGCAATGTCAGCGCTTACCGGTATTTGGCAGAAACACCGCCAACAAACCGAACAACGGCAAGAACGAGCACAACCCGTACACGTACTCGATCCCGCGCAAATCAGCCAGGTAGCCCAGCAGCGCCGCACCAATCCCGCCAAAACCGAACATCAGCCCGAAGAAGACCCCAGCAATCATGCCCACGCTGCCCGGCACCAGCTCCTGTGCATACACCACGATCGCCGAAAACGCCGAGGCCAGGATGAAGCCGATCACCACGCTGAGCACGGTGGTCCAGAACAGGTCGGCATAGGGCAGCGCCAGGGTGAACGGCGCCACGCCAAGGATAGAGAACCAGATCACCGCCTTGCGCCCGATACGGTCACCGATCGGCCCGCCAAAGAAAGTACCCGCCGCCACCGCGCCCAGGAACAGGAACAGATGCAGCTGCGAGCTGGCCACCGACAGGTCGAACTTTTCGATCAGGTAGAAGGTGAAGTAGCTGGTGAAACTGGCCATGTAGAAGTACTTGGAGAACACCAGCAGGCCGAGCACGATCAGCGCCGCGATCACCCGCCCACGCGAAATGCCATGGGTGGCCTGCACGGCCTTGCGCGCCTTGGCCTGGTTCAGGTGTTCCTTGTACCAGCGGCGTAGCATCAGGGTTACGGCAAAGAAGAACAGTGCCGCCACGCCGAACCAGGCCACGTGGGTCTGGCCGAATGGAATGACGATGGCCGCCGCCAACAATGGGCCGAACGCAGAACCGGTGTTGCCGCCCACCTGGAAGGTCGACTGCGCCAGGCCGAAACGGCCGCCCGAGGCCAGCCGCGCGATCCGCGAGGTCTCTGGGTGGAAGGTCGACGAACCGATGCCGACCAGCGCCGAGGCCAGGAGGATCATCGGGAAGCTGCCGACGAACGCCAGCATGACGATCCCCACCAGGGTGCACAGGGTGCCAAGCGGCAGCAGGTTGGGTGTCGGCCTGCGGTCGGTGAAGAAGCCGACCCACGGCTGCAACAGCGAGGCGGTGATCTGGAACGTCAGGGTGATCATGCCGATCTGGGCGAAACTCAGGTCGTAATTGGCCTTGAGCATCGGGTAGATCGCCGGCAGCACCGACTGGATAAGGTCGTTGATCAGGTGCGCCAGGGCGCAGAAGGCGATGATGCGCATCACCAGCGGATTGGCTGGATTCGCCGACCCGGTGCTGGTGGTGGAGGTGCTGCTGATGGCCATGAGCTTGAATTCCGTCCGCAGGTTTGGGATCCGATTATCAGGAAACAAATAGATACATAGCTACCTTTTTTATTGGGTGGGCGCCTCGCACTTGAAAATGGTTCTCAATATATTTAGCATCCTCACCCTACCTTTCCCCGTAATCGTTGGGCGAAACCGCCCTCACGCGAGCCCACCGACCCATGAGCCCGATGCCCGCCACGCAGATCCAGGCCGATCCTCAGCAGGAGGCACTGGCATGGTTTTCCCGCCTGCGCCAGCCCGGCTGCGATGAAAGCGAACGCCAGGCATTCGGCCGTTGGTGCCAGGAGCCGAGCAACGCGCACGCCTATGCCGAACTGGAAGCGTGCTGGCAGCAGCTTCAGGTGCCCCCGGCCCGGCCTCGGCCGCGCTTGCTCAAGGTCCGTCGCAGCTACCTGGGCAAGGTATTCGCCGTGCTGTTCCTGCTGCTGCTCGGCGCCTGTGCCTACCTTTACTGGCCGCTGATGCAACGCTTGGCCAGCGAACTGGCCACGGATGTGGGTGAGCGCCGCAGCGTGCGCCTGGCCGACGGTTCGACGCTGCACCTGGACAGCGCCAGCGCGATGAACGTCGACCTGCGCGGACGCACACGGCAATTGCACCTGGTACAAGGCCAGGTGTACCTGGAGGTGGTGCTCGACGGACGTGCCATGGAGGTTCAGGTCGACGATGCCCGTATCCAGGTCTACGGCACCCGCCTGGTGGTGGCACGGCATGCCGACCATGACGAACTGGTGGTGCTCGATGGCAAGGCCATGGTCGTCCAGGGCGGCGACCAGCGCATGGTGTCGGCGGGTGAGCGAGTGACCTTCACCGAGGCGCGGATCAACCCGGTGCAGAACGTCGACGTGAAAGCGGTGGATGCCTGGCGCAGCGGCCAGCTGCGTGCCAAGGAAATGCCCTTGGGCCAGGTCATCGAACGCCTGGCCAGCCATGAAGGCCGCCGGGTCTGGTTGATGGATGAACAGACTGCCTATCGACGCGTGAGCGGCGACTTCAACCTCGACCGCCCAGGCGAAACCCTGGAAGCCCTGGCCGCCGAGCAGCATTTGCAGCTGTATGGCGTGCTCGGGCAGTGGCTGATCGTGCGCCAGAACCGGGCCGGGCCGCTAAGTTTTTGAAAGCGTGCAATTTTTTTTTGAAATGAGTGTTGACATGGGTCCGTCACAAGGGAATAATGCGCCCCATCGGCTACATAGCTCAGTTGGTTAGAGCATAGCATTCATAATGCTGGGGTCCGGGGTTCAAGTCCCTGTGTAGCCACCAAACCTGAAAAGGGCTTACCGCAAGGTAAGCCCTTTTCTTTTGCCTGCAGAAAAGCGCTGCCTTTTCAACGCACCCCGGCGACCGCCACGGCCAGGCCCAGGCCGATCAGCGCAAGACCGATCACGCGGTCGACCAGCCGTTGCCTTGCGATCATCAGCGCCCGCAACCGCGCACTGGAAAAGAACAACGCCACCAGGCTGAACCAGGCCCAGTGAGCGAAAGACATGAATGCCCCGTAGGCGAAGTCCACTGCCAGCGAGCTGCCCGGCCGCACCACCTGGGTGTAGGCGCTGATGACAAAGAGCATGGTCTTGGGGTTGAGCGCATTGGTCACGAAGCCGGTGCGCAAGGCAGCCAGCACACCGGCATGCGCCACTTCCCCTTCCAGGCTGATCCGACGGGTATTGGTCAATGACTGGTAACCCAGGTAGATCAGGTAGCCCGCACCGAGCACTTTCATGGCAAGGAACAGTGCCGGGCTCTTGCTGATGACTACCGCGATCCCCAACACCGTGTACAGCACATGCACCTGCACGCCCAGGGCAATCCCCACCGCAGCGGCCAGCCCGGCCTTGCGGCCCATTGCGTAGCTGCTGCGGGTGACCAGGGCGAAATCGGCACCGGGGCTAATGACGGCCAGGAGGGTGAACAGGGCGACGGCGATGAGTTCGGTCACGGATAACGGCCTCGATAGACGATGAAAAAACACAGATGCGCCTATTATCGAGAGCGGATTGAACTGATAAAAACGATTTAATCTGAAGCAGATCTGATAGTTTTCCTGACAGATAACTAAAGCCTGTACCGGCCTCTTCGCGGCGGTTCGACGCGAAGAGGCCGGCACAGGTAAAACAGGGACCCCATGAAACTGCCAGCCCTCTCCGCCTTCCGCTACTTCGACATCGCGGCCGAAACCGGCAGCTTCGTGCGCGCCGCCGAGCGCCTGCATGTCACCCACGGCGCCGTCAGCCGCCAGGTGCGCCTGCTCGAAGAAAGCCTGGGCGTCGAACTGTTCGAACGGCGCAACCGGGCAATTTTCCTCACCCCCGCCGGCCGAGCCCTGCACGGCACCACCCAGGCGATCTTCGAACAGCTCGAAGGCGCCGTGCAGCGTCTGCAACAGCAGGAGCGCGACAACGTACTGGTGCTGTCCTGCGAGCCGACCATCGCCATGCGCTGGCTGATCCCGCGCCTGCCGCGCTTCCACGCCGCGCACCCAGACCTGCAATTGCACCTGGTGGCTGCCGGCGGCCCGGTGGACTTCGCCCGCAGCGGGGTCGACCTGGCACTGCGCCGCGACGACTTCCATTGGCCGCCGACGCTGCACAGCATGAAGATCTGTGATGAATGGATAGGCCCGGTCAGCCGCGCCAGCAGCGACGACCTCGACGGCCAACGCCTGCTGCACAGCAGCACCCGCCCCAGCGCATGGCCCACCTGGCTGCGCCTGAGCGGGCGGCAGGCCACGCACAGCGAACGCAGCGACTTCGAACACTTCTACCTGTCGCTACAGGCCGCCAGCGCCGGGCTGGGCCTGGCCATCGCCTCGGCATTGATGGTGCGCGACGAACTCGACAGCGGCCAGCTGCAGGCCCCGTTCGGCTTCCTGCGCGATGGCTCGGCCTATCACCTGCTCAGCCCGCAGCCATTGCGCGACGGCGGCAAGCGCCAGCGCTTTGCCGAATGGGTGACGAGCGAAAGCCAGGCCTGCCTCACTCACCTGGGCTTGCTGCAGAACGACGAAACCGCGCTGCCATCACCACCCCAAGTGCGGTAACCCGCAGTGTCGATGTGAATGCGCCCGCTCGGATAGCGCCCCAGCCCCATGTTCCAGGCCTGGCCATGCTGCTGCCAGAAGCGGCACAGCGGGTTGGGATCGGCCCAGGCCGGCAACAGGATATCGACTGCGAAGGCGCGGGTATGGGCACTGCCCACGGCACCGCCTGCACAGCGGTTGAGATCAGGATCGCGATAGGCCGATACCACTTCGAACTGGCGCAGGATGCCTTGCTCATCGAAGGCCTTGATCAGCGATAACGTCGAGCGCACTGCTGGCCAGTTGCCAGCGGGCGGCACCGCGAACGGCGAGGCATGGCACAGCTTCCAGTCCGAAGCCGAACGCAGCAGTTGATGGATCGGCACCACACCATACAGACGAGCATCCACCAGCATCTGGCGAAACGGCCGGGTCTGATGGTCACCAGCCCACTGCGCGAACATCCACAGGTCACGCTCATCGGCCGGCACCATGGTGCTCCACAGCACACCCGCAGCCAGCAGCAGCCTGCTTGCTCTTTTCATCGCCATGCTCCCTGCCCCAGTATGAGCGCGGCCGCCAACCCGGGCGGTCACTGACAAGGAGTTAAGCATGCACAAGACTGCCGCAACGAGTCTCGCCGCCCTCGCCTTCAGCGGCCTGGCCATGGCGGATGCCCACATCGACCTGGGCGACGCCCAGCGCGTCACCCGCCTGTTCGCCTTCCCCAACAACTGCCACGTGATCTGCTACCGCGACTGGACGCTGGAACAGACCGTGGAGCACTACCTGACCCAGAGCGTACGCCGCGACGGCTACGCCAACGCCCGGGTAAACGTCAGCCGTGACCATGACCGGCTGCGCGCCACCATCAGCGACGTACCCGCTCACTATGCCGAGCCCCTGCGCAAGCTGCTCGACAGTGGCGAGCTGGCCTACAACGGTGCCACCCAGCTGAACAAGGACGGCAAATGGTCCTACGACTGGTACCTGTTCCTGCCGCTGGGCATGGCCCTGCAGAACCGCCGCAGCATCGAGCTGCTGCACTTCCCGCCGGACTATTCGCTGACCCAGGCCCAGGATTACCTGCGTTCCAACACTACCGATCGCTGGGCTGAACTGCTGACCTTCAACGGCGTCGACGCCAGCCAGACCCCGGCCTACCAGACCATCATCGACATCGCCCCGATCGCCGCCCCGGCCAGCGCGGGTGAGGCCCTGACTGGCACCTACGGCTACTTCAAGGATTACCAGCTGCGCATGGTGCGCGAAATGACCCTGCAAAGCGCCGCCAAGCCCCTGCCGATGGTCGCCTTCGGTGCCCCGGTGCGCAGCTGGATCCAGCAACAGTATGGGCCGCAGGTGGATGTGCTGGGCCTGGTCAGCATCAGCCCGCAGGCGGGTGCGCAGGTGCCAGTGCTGGGCGCCAACCATCCGAGTGCAATCTGGTATGCGGCGAACAAGGACAGCCATGGCGGCGATCAGGATGCAGCCGATGCGGCGGGGTTGAAGATGATGGGGCAGGACCTGACGGCGGCTTGCTGGCAGGCGGGGATGGGGCGTAACCCGCAGGCCGAACCGAAGATGACCCTGCAAGCCTGCTCAAGCAAATGGCAAGTGACGCAGAAGAAGCAGACCTGTGAGCTGTTCTTCCGCACGGTGCGCAAGTACACGCCTGAACAGGCGGCGGCGAAGTGCAACACCGGGGAAATGACCCGCAGCCTGCGAGACCTGAAGAAGCCGGTCGAGGTCGTGCCGCGGGAATTGTGATCGACTTGCTGGCCCTTTCGCGGGGCAAGCCCGCTCCCAACGGGATCGCCGCTGATTTCAAGGCAGGCACCTTACCTGTAGGAGCGGGCTTGTCCCGCGAAGAGGCCAGTACAGGCCTACTCAGTCCTCAAGCAGGGTACAGGCCATTACCAGAGCATCTTCACGCCCACCGGCAACCGGGTAGTAATCACGACGGCGGCCGATTTCATTGAAGCCATAGCGCTCATACAAGCGATAGGCCGACTGATTGCTCGCCCGCACTTCGAGGAAGCACTCGCGGCCATTGAGCTGGTAAGCCCGCGCCATGAGATGCTCAAGCAAGCGCAGCCCAAGGCCGCGCCCCTGGTTCTCCGGCTTGATGGTAATGTTGAGCAGGTGCGCCTCATCGATGATCACGTTGATCACGCCGTGCCCCACCTGCTGCTCGCCATCGAACATCAGCCACACTTCATATGACTTGAGCGCATCCTGAAAAATACCGCGGGTCCAGGGATGGCTGAACGCGGCATATTCGATCTTAAGCACGGCATCCAGATCCGCCTCGGTCATCGGGCGGAAACTGATCGAGTCACTCATTCAACGCTCTTCCAGCGCGCCATCAGCTGGCGCATCGCTTGCCAGACGTCCGCCTTGCGCTGCGGCTCGTCCATCAACAGTTCAAGGCCCGGCAACGCCCAGGCATCGCCCAGGCCGTCGACCTTCAGTACTTGGTAATAAGCTTCAGCGTCGGCGCTGGCGGCATAGCGCATGGCCGGCAGGCCGATCAGCCACAGCACGCTGCAGGGGGTTTCCTCAAGGCGCGCCTGGATGAAGCCCTGGACAAAATCACGCGCGGCATCCGGGCCCTGGTCCATGTTGCCGCGCACCAGCAGCGGCCAGCGCACCGGCTCGCCGATGATCTGCGGCGCATCGGGCAGGCCGGCGGCGCGCAGCATGTCCTTGAGCAGCAGATAGGACGGATCGCGGCTCTGGAATGGCTGCCCAGTGGCCAGTTCGACCAGCAACAGGCAACTGCCGGCGCGCAGCAGTTGCAACGAGAAACGCGGTGGCGGTACCGGGGCCGGGCGCGGTGCGGGGGCCTCTTGCTCGGCTTCGGCTGGCTTGGCGGCGACCTTGGGCGTGCTGCCGGGGCGCGGAATCTCGATTTTCGGGCGCTCGCCGGAGCGGGCCTGGGGCGCGGCCGGGGCGTCATTGGCAGCAGGTGCGGCTGGCCGGACCTCGAAGTCGACATCCTCCACCGGTACCTGTGGCAACAGCAACTCGGGGCGCGACGGTGCGGCGAACGGCAGTTCGGCGCGCGGCAGCCAATGCACCACTTGCATGGCGGAGAGGTAGGCGCGGCGGCGGGGTTCGGTCAGCACGGGTCGGGGGTCCGGGGTTTGAAACGTCGCACATTCTAGCGTGTACGCCTCGGTTTTTGCAGGGTCTGTCCGACCGAGCGCCGCCAGCGCGGCGCATCGCGGATAAATCCGCTCCTACATTTGTTGCAACGTGCCGAACCTGTAACGCCATGGTTGCCAGCCTCGGCGCATGTCTTGAGTCTTGCAAACAAGGCAGGCAACCATGGCCTGACAGGCATGGCCACGTTGCAACAAATGTAGGAGCGGATTTATCCGCGATGCGCCGCGCGGGCGGCGCTCGGTCTCACATCCAGCACAAACCTCGAGCCAAACATCTCTCATTACAGACCAAGGGGTGAAATCCTCCCCTCCGGATGAAGTACAATCGCCCCCTTTTTACTTGGCAACGAGTAGACGCCAATGATCGAACCCAAGCGCGTCCTGCGCGCCCTAGCCGAACACTGGGCCCTGATCGAGCCGCTGTGCGAGCGTTTCGACCAGGGCACCCTGAGCCTGGTCGAACTGCGCCAGCAACTGGGCCGCCAGCAGGTAGAAAGCACGCCGCAGGACATCACCCAGCTGCTCGACGTGTGGATCCGCCTGGATATCCTGGTACCGGTGGCCAAGAGCCCGAACCGTTTCGAGCTCAACGCCCAGATCCACGACTTCCTCGCCTACCTGCGCCGCGAGCACCGGCTGGGCCTGTGCCTGGAGATCGAGGCCTACCTGCGCCACCTGGAGCGCCTGGCCGGGCACATCCAGGATGCCTTCGACAACCGCGACAGCGACGACCTGGCGCGCCAGCTGCGCCTGCTCGACATGCGCGTGCGCGACGTGCTGAAGAAGCTCGACAACGACGAACAGGCGCTCGTCGCCGTGGCCGAACGGGCCAAGACCAGCAACCGCCAGATCCCGCTGCGCCAGCGCTACGCTGAAGTGCTGGCGACCTGGGACGAATACGTCGAGCCGATGATCCAGCTGGTGAACGCCGACGGCGCCTTCGAGCAAGGCGTGCGCAAGGTCGAGACCGTGCTGCTGAAACTGCTCGGCGAACAGGCGCGCCTCGGCCACCTGGTCGACGACGACATGCTGCTGCGCACCCACGCACGCATTCTGGAAATGCAGACCAGCGCCCAGCTGACCCTGCGCCACGCCCGCGAACTGCTGCTGCCGCTGCGTGAAGAAGCGCGCCGGCACAACGCCGTGACCCGCGGCGCCGCACTGGCGCTGTCGGTCATTCGCCGCAAGGGCATCGACGCCGTGCCGCAAGCCGCCATGCCGCTGTTCACCCGCCCGCAAAGCACTTTCCTCGGCAGTGCCAGCCAGGTCGAGGCCTACGTCTATGCCCTGGCCCGCTTCGAGCCGAAACCGGCCAAGTTCCCCAAGGCGCACAAGACCCAGAAAGGCCCGCTGCCGCGCGCGCCACGCACAGTCAAAGAGATGCTCGAGCGCTGCGAAGACGCCCTGCCGCTGCCAGACCTGATGGTCTGGCTGCTGGACCAGGAGCCCGAAGGCGCCACCGACGAACTGTTGTACTGGTTCTCGCGCCTGTCGCGCGAGAAGCGCTTCAAGCGCGAACGCCTGGAACGGCGCGAGTACACCACCCACGAACACCTGGTCAGCCTGCGCTCGTTCGCCCTGACGTCCAGCCGCGAAGCGCAACCTGAAACCAACGCGAGCCCAGCCAATGCATCTTGATCTTTCCGAACTGTCCCAGCTCGCGCCGATCTTCCGCGAGCTGTTCAAGGGCTTTCACGTCAGCCGCCGCGACCCTGAAATGTACGCCCAGCTGTCGAACTTCCAGGACCAGTACCGCACCCTGTTCAAGGCCCTGGGCTTCGAACTGGTATGCGACACCCGCGGGTTCTACTACTTCGTCCCCGAGCAGGCCGCCGCGCAGGTCAACAAGACCGCCCAGCGCCTGTCGCTGTTCACCTTCATCATCGTCGAGCACCTGGCCGACCAGGGCCGCGACCCGATGGCTGTGCTCGACGGCGGCAGCATCGGCCGCGACGAGCTGCCATCGCTGCTGGACAAGTACCGTGACCTGTTCCTGCAGGCCGAAGTGCAGACCGTCGACGAGCTGGAAGAAAAGATCATGCGCCGCATGACCCAGCTCGGTTTCGCCCACGAAGAAGGCGGCATCTACCGCTTCCTGCCGCCGATGCACCGTTTCCTCGACGTGTGCCTGTCGGTGCAGCAGGACCGCGACCTGGCCGCCAGCCTGCACAGCGACCTGCCGCTGCCGACCCCGGTACTGGTGGAAGAAGAAAGCCCGGAACAACTCAACCGCACCGACGACCCGCTCGACCTCAGCCCGTTCGACGGCGAGGAAAGCGAAGAGGATGCCCTGGCCCGGGCCATCCGCGAAGAGCAACAGGAGATTGACGCATGAGCCAGGAACGCTACGGCATCCGCCGCTTCGCACTGCTCAACACCGCCGGCTACAGCCTCGGCCTGTTCCCGCTGGAACACCCGCTGTCGGTGTACGGTGCCAACAACCTGGGTAAATCGGCGTCGATCAACGCCCTGCAGTTCCCGATCCTGGCACGCATGTCCGACATGAGCTTCGGCAAGTACAGCCTGGAGCAGTCGCGCCGCTTCTACTTCGCCAGCGACACCTCGTACATCCTCTGCGAACTGAACCTGCCCCATGGCCCGCACGTGATCGGTGTGGTCGGCCGCGGCCCGGGCGGCGGTTTCGGCCACCAGTTCTTCGCCTACAAGGGCGAGCTGGATCTGGCCCACTACCAGAAGAACGACACCTGCCTGCGCCAGAAAGAGCTGTTCACCAACCTCGAGCGCCTGGGCCTGAAGGCCTATGAGCTCAAGCCTGATGAACTGCGCAGGTTGCTGGTCGGCGGCCACACTTCGTGCCCGCTGGACCTGACCCTGATCCCGCTGCGTTCGACCAGCGAGCAGAGCCTGAAAACCTTCCGCGCCCTGTTCATCAACCTGCTGCACATGCGCGAGATCACCGCGGCCAAGCTCAAGCAGCTGTTCCTCGACGCCTTCGAGCACAGCCTGCGCTCGGGCAGCGTCGACTACATCGCCGCCTGCGAAGAAGCCTTCCGCGACGTACGCCGCATGGAGCAGGACTACAACGCCCTGGTTGCGGCAGGCCCCTTGGTCGAGGCCCTGGCCGGCGGCGTGGCCCAGCGCGACATCCTGCGCGGCAAGCTGCACCGCCTTTCGCCACTGCTCGACAATCTGCTGGGCACCTGGCAGGAATACGCCATGGCGCGCAAGGAAGAACTGGTGATCCAGGCCGAGCACTTCCGTGGCGAGCAGGACCGCCTGCAGAACGATCAGCGCGGCGGCACCCAGGAGCTGATGCGCCTGGAGCGTGAAATCACCGGCATCCAGCGCTGGCTCGGCGAACTGTCGGTGCTCAAGCACCGCTTCGCCCTGGTCGATGACGTCAAGGTCCTGGAACAGGGCCTGCTGGCCGCCAAGGACGCCCACGACGAACTGGCCGGGGCCCTGGCGCAGTCGCGCCAGTTCTCCGCCGAAGACCTCGACGAGCGCGTGCGCGACCTGGAAAAACGCCTGAAGCAGGTCAAGCAGCAGCTCGACCACGCCGACAACAACAGCTACGCACGCCTGCGCGAAGAGTTCTCGCAGCAGGACGTCGACCGCCTGATGCGCCTGTTCAACGGCGCGCTGTTCAGCCTGCCGCTGGGCGACCGCGGCATCGAGCTGGACGACAGCGACCTGTGGGTGAAATCACTGGAGGCCGTGCTTGACGGCTTCAAGGGCGAGCGCTTCGAGGCGCCCGGCCTGTCCATCGACATCTCCAACATCGACCCGCCGGCCCTGCAGGCCCTGGCCGACCGCGCGGCCCTGCGCGACCAGAAGGAGCGCCTGGAAAAGGAGCTCAAGCAGCTCAAGACCCAGCAGCAGGTCGCCGCCGACCGCACCGCCTCCAAGGCGCAGACAGAAGCCCTGTACCAGGAAGTGCTGGACGCCCAGAAGGCCCTGGAAGACTACCGCCGCAGCGAAACCCTGAGCGCGGAAGAGCCCGAGAAGCTGGAGCAACTGGCGCAGCTCGAAGCCGCCCAGGACGAGCTCAAGCGCTCCAGTGACGCCTTCACCGAACGCGTCCAGCAGCTGTCGGCCAAGCTGCAACTGGTCGGTCGCCAGATCGGCGACCTTGAGTCCAAGCAGCGCACCCTGGAAGACGCCCTGCGCCGCCGCCAGCTGCTGCCGGCCGACCTGCCCTACGGCACGCCATACATGGAAGCGGTCGACGATTCCATGGACAACCTGCTGCCGATGCTCAACGACTACCAGGACAGCTGGCAGGCCCTGCAACGCGTCGACAACCAGATCGAGGCGCTGTACGCCCAGGTGCGCCTCAAGGGCGTGGCCAAGTTCGACAGCGAAGACGACATGGAGCGCCGCCTGCAGCTGCTGGTGAACGCCTACGCACACCGCACCGACGAAGCCCTGACCCTGGCCAAGGCACGCCGCGCCGCGGTCACCGACATCGCCCGGACCTTGCGTAACATCCGCAGCGACTACGACAGCCTCGAGCACCAGCTGGCCCTGTTCAACCGCGAGATCAACAAGCGCCAGGTGTCCAACCTGGAGAGCTTCCGCGTGGTGCTGGCGCCGAACAAGGAAGCGCTCAAGCACATCGACCAGATCATCCACAGCGCCGGCCAGTACGAAGAAGGCGAGACCCTGTCGGTGTTCGACCTGACCCAGAGCGCCGAGCAGGACAACAAGAACGAAGAGGCCAAGGAGTACCTGGCGCGGCTGGTGGCTGCAAACCACAACCAGCTGGGCCTGAAGGACCTGTTCGAGCTGGCGTTCGAGATCACCAAGGTCAACGGCCAGCCGATCATCCACGCCGACATCGACGGCGCGGCTTCCAACGGCACCACCATGACCATCAAGGCGCTGACCAACATGTACCTGTTGCTGCACCTGATGGACCGTGACCTGGCCGGGCGCATTCGCCTGCCGTACTACCTCGACGAGGCGGCGGACATCGACGAACGCAACCAGGCAGCACTGCTGGAGACCAGCCTGCAGCTGGGCTTCGTGCCGATTCTGGCGAGCGTGAAGCCGCAGGTATCGGCGCGCGTGGCGATCGACCTGGAAGGTGGCAGCGGGCCGAATGGCATCTACATCGACGAGGCGGACTGGAAGTACATCAGCCGGCTGGATGAGGTGAAGGCGATCGTGCGGGAGGATCAGGCCGAAGAGTTGGCCTGAGGTGATTGGGGCCGCTTTGCGGCCCTTTCGCGGATAAATCCGCTCCTACAGGCATAGCGCTGGCCTGTAGGAGCGGATTTATCCGCGATTGGAGGCCACAGGCCTCCCCTCAGCTATCAGTGAGCCCAAGGCAGGATCGGGATCGCCGTCACCGCATTCTGCGGGCTGCCTTCGATCATGCGGTCGCTGTACACCAGGTACACCAGGGTATTGCGCTTCTTGTCGAGGAAGCGCACCACCTGCATGGTCTTGAACACCAGCGAGGTGCGCTCCTTGAACACCTCCTCGCCATCCTTGAGCTCACCCTTGAAGTTGATCGGCCCGACCTGACGGCAGGCAATCGACGCCTCCGCGCGATCTTCCGCCAAGCCCAACCCACCCTTCACGCCGCCGGTCTTGGCCCGCGACAGGTAGCAGGTCACGCCCTCGACCTTGGGGTCGTCAAAGGCCTCGACCACGATGCGGTCGTTCGGCCCGAGGAACTTGAACACGGTGGAGACCTGGCCGATCTCTTCGGCCCCGGCCAGCATCGGCAGGGCAAACACAGCCAAGGCGAGCGCCCGCTTGAGCAGCCTCATACCAGCACCAGGTTGTCGCGGTGCACCAGTTCCGGCTCGGCGATGTAGCCCAGCAACGCCTCGATCTGATCGGACGGCTGGCCGATGATCTTCTGCGCTTCCAGCGCGCTGTAGTTGGCCAGCCCACGCGCCACCTCGACACCATCCGGGCCGACGCAGACCACCATCTCGCCACGGCGGAAGCTGCCCTGCACGGTCTTCACGCCGACCGGTAGCAGGCTCTTGTTCGCCTCACGCAGCGCCTGCACGGCGCCAGCGTCGAGCACCAGCGTGCCGCGAGTCTGCAGGTGGCCAGCCAGCCACTGCTTGCGTGCCGCCAGCATGCCGCGCTCGGGCGACAGCAGCGTGCCCAGGCGCTCACCGGCCTTCAGGCGGTCCAGCACGCGCTCGATGCGGCCACCGATGATGATCGTGTGGGCGCCGGAACGCGCTGCCAGGCGCGCGGCACGCAGCTTGGTCTGCATGCCGCCACGACCCAGGGCACCGCCGGTGCCACCGGCTACGGCGTCCAGCGACGGGTCATCGGCGCGGGCTTCGTAGATCAGCTGGGCTTCGGGGTTGTTGCGCGGGTCGGCATCGAACATGCCGTCGCGGTCGGTGAGGATCACCAGCAAGTCGGCTTCCACCAGGTTGGCCACCAGCGCGGCCAGGGTGTCGTTGTCGCCGAAGCGGATCTCGTCGGTGACCACGGTGTCGTTCTCGTTGATCACCGGCACCACGCCCAGGTCGACCAGGGTACGCAGGGTGCTGCGGGCGTTCAGGTAACGCTTGCGATCAGACAGGTCATCGTGGGTCAGGAGGATCTGCGCGGTGTGCTTGCCGTGTTCGCCGAAGCTCGTTTCCCAGGCCTGCACCAGGCGCATCTGGCCGATCGAGGCAGCTGCCTGCAGCTCGTTCATCGCACTCGGTCGCGAAGTCCAGCCCAGCTGGCTCATGCCGGCAGCCACGGCCCCGGAGGAGACCAGTACCAACTCCACGCCAGCTTCACGCAGCGCGACCATCTGCTCGACCCATACGGCCATGGCGCCGCGGTCAAGGCCCTTGCCATCGGCGGTCAGCAGGGCACTGCCAATCTTCACGACCCAGCGCTTGGCGCCCGTCACCTTGCTTCGCATCTTCTTCCAACCTATGTCGAATCTGTAGATACCGTGGATACAAAAACGCCGCTCCCGAGAGCGGCGTTTAGTGTACTGCAACCGATCAGTCGCGCACGTAAATGATTTCCGGGCCGTCTTCGTCGTCCTCGAAATCATCGTCCCAGGCATCGTCGTCGCCGATGTCGTGCACGCTCTTGACGCCGGTGCGACGCAGGGTACGAGCATCGTCTAGAGCCTGCAGCTGTGCGCGGGCTTCGTCTTCGATGCGCTGGTCCAGCTCGGCCAGCTCCTCGGCGTAGGCCGGGTCGTTGGCCAGGCGGTCGGCGCGGTCTTCGATGTAGCGCATCAGGTCGTGGCTGAGCTGCTCGGTGCCCTGCTTGGAGATGGCCGAGATCACGTAGACCGGGCCTTCCCACTGCAGGCGCTCGACCACTTCCTTGACCCGCTCTTCGCGCTCGTCTTCCATCAGCATGTCCGACTTGTTCAGCACCAGCCAGCGCTCACGGTCAGTCAGCGACGGGCTGAAGCGGGTCAGCTCGTTGATGATGACTTCCGCGGCATCGGCCGGGCTGCTGCCGTCCAGCGGTGCCAGGTCGACCAGGTGCAGCAGCACGCGGGTGCGCGCCAGGTGCTTGAGGAAGCGGATACCCAGGCCGGCACCGTCGGAGGCGCCTTCGATCAGGCCGGGGATGTCGGCGATGACGAAGCTCTTCCAGCGGTCGACACTGACCACGCCCAGGTTTGGCACCAGGGTAGTGAACGGGTAGTCGGCAACTTTTGGCTTGGCGGCCGAAACCGAACGGATGAAGGTACTCTTGCCCGCGTTCGGCAGGCCGAGCAGACCGACATCGGCCAACACCTTCAGCTCCATCTTCAGGTCGCGCTGCTCACCTGGTTTACCTGGCGTGGTCTGGCGCGGCGCACGGTTGGTGCTGGACTTGAAGCGGGTGTTGCCCAGGCCGTGCCAGCCGCCTTGGGCGACCATCAGCTTCTGGCCTGGGGTCACCAGGTCACCGATCACTTCCTGGGTCGAGGCGTCGATCACGGTGGTGCCGACCGGCACGCGCAGGAACAGGTCATCGCCCTTCTTGCCGGTGCAGTCGGTGCTGCCGCCGTTGGAGCCGCGCTGGGCTTCGTGGTGACGGGTGTAGCGATAGTCGACCAGGGTGTTGAGGTTTTCGTCGGCGACCATGTACACCGAGCCACCGTCACCACCGTCGCCACCGTTAGGGCCGCCGTTCTCGATGAACTTCTCGCGGCGGAAGCTCATGCAACCGTTACCGCCGTCACCGGCCTTGACCCGAATGGATACTTCGTCAACAAACTTCATTGAAAACCGCCTCTCGCCTGCGGGCGAGTCGAATACTGAAAAACCTGAGGCTCTTGCAAAAATGAGCGCGGCGGCCCCGTACGACCGTAGAAACCCACGCCGGCAGCCCAAACAAACAGCTTTGCAAGAGGCTCACCACAAACGAAAAAGCCCCGTCGCATGACGGGGCTTCTGGAGCGACGTCGCGATTAAGCGGCGACGATGCTCACGTAACGGCGCATGAACTCGCCTTTCTTCTCGAACTTGATCACGCCTTCGATCTTGGCGAACAAGGTGTGATCCTTGCCCATGCCAACGCCGTAGCCAGCGTGGAATTCGGTGCCGCGCTGACGGACGATGATGTTGCCTGGCTTGATAACCTGGCCGCCATACATCTTCACGCCAAGGCGTTTCGATTCTGAGTCGCGACCGTTACGAGTACTACCACCAGCCTTCTTGTGAGCCATGGTTCAATCTCCAAATAAATTCAGGGGAACCGGGCGATTAAGCCTGGATACCGGTGATTTTGATCTCGGTGAACCACTGGCGGTGGCCCATACGCTTCATGTGGTGCTTACGACGACGGAACTTGATGATGCGAACCTTGTCGTGACGGCCTTGCGAAACGACTTCGGCAACCACTTTAGCGCCGGCGACGACTGGTGCGCCGATGGTGACTTCTTCACCGTTGGCAACCAGCAGAACGCGATCGAAGGTCACGGATTCGCCAGTGGCGACTTCCAGTTTTTCGATCTTGAGGAATTCACCTTCAGCGACTTTGTACTGCTTGCCGCCGGTAACGATTACTGCGTAAGACATGGTATTTCTCCGATAATCCTGCTCACCCAGCGCTTTATATGATGAGTATTGGCTGGCATGGCTGCATGGGGCTGGAACGGCCCTGTGCAATTGCGTAAGGCAGGTGCTGCCCAGGAAGTTAGGGTGCGCGATTGTACGCAACCGCGGTTTTGCTTGCAAGTCCCGCCCCCGGCCAGCGGGCACCGCGCCTTGACACACCGGGACCCGCGACCTAGCATGCCGCGCAACCTCACTGGAGCAGCCGATGCAACCCCAAACCTTCTACCGCGCGGTAGCTGAAGATTTCAGCGCCGTCGACGAGATCATCAAGAAGCAGCTGACCTCGCGCGTGCCGCTGGTATCGAAGATCGGCGACTATATCACCTCCGCCGGTGGCAAGCGCCTGCGCCCGCTGCTGGTCCTGCTGTGCGGCAAGGCCCTGGGCCGCGAGGGCGCCGACCTTCGCCTGCTGGCCGCGACCATCGAGTTCCTGCACACCGCCACCCTGCTGCACGACGACGTGGTCGACATGTCCGGCATGCGCCGTGGCCGCTCCACCGCCAATGCCCTGTGGGGCAACGCGCCGAGCGTACTGGTGGGTGACTTCCTCTATTCGCGCTCGTTCGAGATGATGGTCGAACTGGGCTCGATGCCGGTCATGCAGATCCTGTCCAAGGCCACCCGGGTGATCGCCGAGGGTGAAGTGCTGCAGCTGTCGCGGGTGCGCGATGCCAGCACCACCGAAGAGGTCTACATGGACGTCATCCGCGGCAAGACCGCGATGCTGTTCGAAGCCTCGACCCACAGCGCCGCGGCGCTGGCCGAAGCCAGCGAAGAACAGCGCGAAGCCCTGCGTACCTTCGGTGACCACCTGGGCGTGGCCTTCCAGCTGGTCGACGACCTGCTCGACTACGAAGGCGATGCCGAAGCCCTGGGCAAGAACGTCGGTGACGACCTGGCCGAAGGCAAGCCGACCCTGCCGCTGATCTACACCATGCGCGAAGGCACGCCGGAACAGGCTGCACTGGTGCGCAAGGCGATCCAGAAGGGTGGCCTGGAAGATCTGGAGCAGATTCGCGAGGCTGTCGAGGCTTCGGGCGCCTTGAAGTACACCGCCGAACTGGCCCGTGACTACGTCAAGCGCGCCATCGCCTGCCTGGAAGTGCTGCCCGCCAGCGAATACCGGGATGCGCTGGTCGAGCTGAGCGAGTTTGCCGTCGCGCGTACTCACTGACAGGCCGATTCGCCTTCTTCGCGGGCTTGCCCGCGAAGCATTTGTCCGGACAAAATCACTTCCTCCGCAAGACCTTTTACACTATGGGCCTTTAACCGCCTGTCTGTTTAAGGAACCGAAGTGAGCACTCTGCCACCCTGCCCCAAATGCAACTCCGAATACACCTACGAGGATGGCACTCAGCTGATCTGCCCCGAGTGCGCCCACGAGTGGTCGGCCAGCGGCGAAGCCGAAGCGGCCAGCGATGACGTGGTGAAGAAGGATTCGGTGGGCAACGTCCTGCAGGACGGCGACACCGTTACCGTGATCAAGGACCTCAAGGTCAAGGGCTCGTCCCTGGTGGTCAAGGTCGGCACCAAGGTCAAGAACATCCGCCTGTGCGACGGCGACCACGATATCGACTGCAAGATCGACGGCATTGGCGCCATGAAGCTGAAGTCGGAATTCGTGCGCAAGGTCTGATTACAAAATCCGCAATTGGCGCTTGCTATTCTGATAATAAGAATTATTCTCATTGGAACCGTTATCCAAGGAGAATAGCCATGACTTATCTGATCGACGCCTGGCTGGACCGCCCCCACCCTTACCTGCGCATCCTTCATCGGGAAACCGGTGAAGTGTGCGCCGTGCTCGAAGAAGAAGCACTGGACGAACTGCGCGACCAGGGAGACCTGGACTTGTGCGGGCTGAATTCGAGTGAGCCGGTGGTGCTCAAGGAGTTGGTGCGCAACCTGTTTCTGTTCTGCTATGCACGGGCCTTGCGCCCAGGGGGAACAGACTGGAATTGAAGCCGGCAGCGCCGGCCATTCGCGGGCAAGCCCGCTCCCACAGGGATCACACGGGATTCGGGCCTTGTGCGATACCTGTGGGAGCGGGCTTGCCCGCGAATGGGCCGCAAAGCGGCCCCAGCGGTATTACAGAACGTCGAGCAGCTCGACGTCGAACACCAGTACGCTGTGCGGCGGGATGCTGCCAACGCCTTGGGCGCCGTAGGCCAGCTCGCTCGGCACGTACAGGCGCCATTTGCTGCCGGCGTTCATCAGCTGCAGGGCTTCGGTCCAGCCAGCGATCACGCCACCAACCGGGAATTCAGCCGGCTGGCCACGGTCGTAGGAGCTGTCGAACACGGTGCCGTCGATCAGGGTGCCGTGGTAGTGGGTGCGCACGTTGCTTTCGCGGGTCGGCTTGGCGCCTTCACCTGCGGTCAGCACTTCGAACTGCAGGCCCGAAGCCAGGGTGGTGATGCCGTCACGCTTGGCGTTCTCGGCCAGGAATTCCTTGCCAGCGGCAGCGGCGGCTTCAGCCTTGGCTGCAGCTTCGGCCTGCATCACGTCACGGATGACCTTGAAGCTGGCCGACAGGTCGGCTTCGCTGACGCGGCTGTCAGCGCCGTTGAAGGCGTCGGTGAGGCCGGCCAGGATGGCTTCCAGGCTCACGCCTGGTGGCGGGTTGTCGCGCAGCTGGCCGCCCAGCTGACGGCCGATGCCGTAGCTGACGCGGGTTTCGTCGGTGGACAGGTTGAGTTCGGACATTGTCGTGCTCCACTGCAGGGCGCAGTGCAGACGCGCCCTTGATGAAAAGGGCGAGCAGCCTAGCACACTGGGGCGCCGCGAGCAGCTACCAGGCCGAACGCTGGGAAATCGGCACCTTCAGGTCTTCTTCCGGGTGCGTGCCCATGCCGCACATTTCGTCCTGCACCGACCAGTGCACGAGGTTCATCGACATCATCGGGATGGTCCGCAGCAACTTGCGCGCATCCTCCACCGAGTGCACGCGCAAGCGCTCACCACGGGTATCGGACAAGGGGTGGGGATGGCCTTTGACCCGGGCCTCGATCAGGTAGTCGCCGCCTTCGATGGCGATCAGGTTCAGTTCGTCGACATGGCCGGCCCTGGCCTCGGAGTTGAGCTGATGCAGGTTCATGAGAGCACCTCGCTTTGGGAACCACGCATGAGTGCTCATTTTTTGTACGGATCGAGTGATTGCACAAGGCATTACTGCCACCACTCGTCAGTTGCCCGGTGATTGCCGCTTCGCGGGCAAGCCCGCTCCCACAGGGACGGCACATGGCTTGGGACCCGGCGCAGTAACTGTGGGAGCGGGTTTACCCGCGAAAAGGCCCTGGCAGAACTCAGTGCTTGGTCAGCTTGTCCAGGTAGCCCATGCAGAAGGCCGAAACCACGAAGGTCATGTGGATGATTACGTACCACATCAGGTAGTCGGTGGAGATGTTCTGCGCATCCATGAACACCCGCAGCAGGTGGATGGAAGAAATCGCCACGATCGACGCGGCGACCTTCATCTTCAGCGACGAAGAGTCCATCTTGCCCAGCCAGTTGAGCTTTTCCTTGCTCTCGTCGATGTCCAGTTGCGACACGAAGTTCTCGTAGCCGGAAATCATCACCATCACCAGCAGGCCGCCCACCAGCGACATGTCGATCAGCGACAGGATGACCAGGATCAGGTCGGCTTCGCTGAGGGCGAAGACGTTGGGCAGGACGTGGACAACTTCCTGGAAGAACTTCAGCGCCAGGGCCAGCAGGCCGAGGGACAGACCGAAATAGATGGGAGCGAGCAGCCAGCGCGAGGCATACATCGCGTTTTCGAGAAAACGTTCCATGAGGGGTTGGGACTCGTCAGGTGACTGGAAAATCGGCCGCGAGTATAGCCAGCCACCTGTGACAGCAAAAGCCTGCGGCCAGATGCCGCACCGCTGGGTATGTGTGCTCAGGTTTCAGGGTGGAACTGATAATCCCCCAGGTTCCGGCAGCGTTCGCCGTTGATCCGTCGCAGTTGAGCCTGCAGATGCAGGCACCAGATCTGGGGATCGTGGGCTACCTGATACCCGTGCAAGGTCAAGCTGTCGACGATCGCATTGAGCACGGATTCGGCCACCATCGGCCCATGGAACGGCCCCTGGGCCTTGATCGCCGAGGGTTGTTCACCGGCCATGCCGGCGGCGAACAGCAAGGTCCACATACCATTGTCGCCGGCCAGTGGACGGATGCTGCATTCAATGCGAGTCACCAGGCCCAGGCACTGGCGAGTAAGGCTGAGGTTGCGCATGGCCGCGTCCCCCTCCAATGAGCCCTGTTCAGCCTGCAAGCCAGGCTGTTTCCATCCTGAACCCTGATACCGTCCTTAAGTTCCAGCATAGAAGAACAGCACAGAAAGATGGAAAACCGGCGCTGAACGGTAGCACATGGCCGCCAGCGCCGATTTATTGACTCAGGCCGGTTTAGCCTGGGCAATCACCTCTTCCACCCGTTCCTTTTCGGCCTTCTCGATCTCTTCCTCGCTGATCATCTCGGCAATCTCGCGCAAACGCTCGACCACGCGGGCATTGACGCTGCCTTCGGTAAACACGCCTTCGTCGTTGAGCTCCCCGGCATCCTGGCCCACCAGCAGGCTCAGCGCCTCGTCAGCCTGGCTCACGGCATAGACGTGGAACATGCCGTTCTCCACCGCCTGCAGCACGCGCTCGTCGAGCATCAGCGTGGCGACGTTGGCGCGCGGGATGATCACCCCCTGCTCGCCGGTCAGGCCACGTGCCTCGCAGAGGCGGAAGAAGCCTTCGATCTTCTCGTTGACCCCACCCACCGCCTGCACTTCACCGAACTGGTTGATCGAGCCGGTGATGGCGAAGCACTGCTTGAGCGGCGTGCGCGACAAGGCCGAGATCAGCGTGCACGCTTCGCCCAGCGAAGCGCTGTCGCCATCGACATAACCGTAGGACTGCTCCAGGGCGATGCTCGCCGAAATCGCCAGGGGGAATTCCTGGGCATAGCGGCTGCCCAGGTACCCGGTGAGGATCATCACCCCCTTGGAGTGGATCGGCTGGCCGAGGTTGACCTCACGCTCGATGTCGACAATGCCGCTGCCGCCCGGGTAGACGGTGGCGGAAATGCGCGCCGGCATGCCGAATGCCGAGTCGCCGACCTCCAGCACGGTCAGGCCGTTGCACTTGCCGATGGCCGCGCCTTCGGTATCGATCAGGATGATGCCGGCGAGCATGTCGTCGAGCACCCGCTGCGAGACACGCCCGGTGCGGGTGGCCTTGGCCTTGAGCGCTCGTTCGATGTGCCCGGCATCGGTCATCTCGTCATTGGCCAGCTGGCGGATGAAATCCGCCTCGCTGACCAGCTGGAACAGGTCGCCGATGCGTGCCGACAGGCGCGACTGGTTTTCCGCCAGGCGTGCGCTGTAGGTGGCCAGGCGCGCCACCGCATCGCTGGTCAGCGGGGCCATGCCTTCCTCGTTGGTGCGGGTGCGCAGCAACTGGGCGAACTGCTCGAGGTTCTCGTCGACCATCGGCATGTCTTCGTCGAAGTCGACCAGCACGCGGAACATCTCCTGGAAGTCCGGGTCGTGGTCCTGCAGCGCGTAGTACAGCTGGCGCGAACCGATGATCACCAGCTTGATGTTCAGCGGGATCATCTGCGGCGTCAGGCTGACCGTGGCGACACGGCCCAGCTCGCCCAGTGGCGATTCCATCTTCAGCTTGCGTGACTGCAAGGCGCGCTTGAGGGCGTCCCAGACGAACGGTTCACCCAGCATCTTCTCGGCTTCGAGAATCAGGAAGCCGCCGTTGGCGCGGTGCAACGCGCCCGGGCGCAACTGCCGGTAAGAGGTGTACAGCGCACCCTGGTCGGTGCTGTATTCAATGCGGCCGAACAGGTTGTCGTAGGTCGGGTGCGGCTCGAACACCACCGGCGCGCCACCGTCCGCGTGGTGGCCGACCACCAGGCTCGGCGCGTACTGCTCTTCGAGCAGCTTGCGGGCAGCAGCGTCGGTCTTGCTGTCGTCGACCAATTGCTCGACCACGGTACGCAGCAGGTTCAGCTGCACGGACTGCAGGTAGGCACAAACGGCCGCGTTCTCGGCGTACTTCTCCGACAGCGGCGCCAGCAACGGCTGCAGGGCCAGGGTGATGGTTTCTTCATTGAGCTGGCGCAGCTGGTTGTTCGATTCGCGCTTCCATTGCGGCAGGCTGGCCAGTTCCTCGTTGAGGCGCTCCTCGAGCAGGGCGATGTCCTCGTGGAACTGCTCGCGGACCTCTTCGGGCAGCTGGGCGAATTCGGCTTCATCCAGCGCCTTGCCATCGGCCATCGGGGTGAAGGCGACGTTGCTGGCATCGCGGTACAAGGCCACGTCCTTTTCCAGCGAGGCGCGCTCGATCACATCCAGCGCACGGTCATAACGCTGGTTGAAGGCACGGTCGATGGCGCCCTTCTTCTGCTGGTACGACGGGTGCTCGAACACCGCAGGGAAGGTCGCCAGCAGGTTGTCGATCAGCCCGCTCATGTCGCTGATGAACTCGGCTGCGCTGCCGGATGGCAACTCCAGAGCGCGTGGCTCACGGGTGTCGTCGAAATGGTTGACGTAGAGCCAGTCGGCCGGGGTCTGCTGGCGCTTGCCCTCGGCCTTGAGGTAGCGCTTGACGAACGAGAAGCGGCCGGTGCCAGGCTCGCCCATCACATACACGTTGTAACCGGGGCGCGGCATGGCCACGCCGAACTGCAGGGCCTCGACAGCACGCTCCTGGCCCAGGACTCCGCGAAACGGCTCCAGATCGTCGGTATTGGTAAAGGCAAACTGCTCGGGGGAGAAACGCCGGGTCAGGGCTTCAGGCGCGAGACGCAGGCGCGCAGCGACAGGATCGGGCATTGGGTTTCCTTACTTCGGCGGGGCAGATACGCAGCATTCTGGCGCTGCCCGCGCGCGCCTTGCAAGGCTCCACGGGACTTTATGTCGCAGCTGCGACGCTGTAATGGGCAAGCAAATTTTTCGCAATCAACAACGCAACCTTTAGATCATGCCTAAACTCCAAGCTGCGCGGGTGGGTGAAAAGCTTTCCCGACCTGGCAACGGCGTTGCCAGACAACCCTGACCCTTGGTTAAGACAAAATAGAGAACAATGCTATGAAACGGATTCTTCTGGGTACTCTGTTCACCGTGGTCTCGCTCAACGCGCTTGCCGAAGCGCCGGGCGGCCCGAACTGCGGCTGGGGCAACATGCTGTTCGAAGGCCAGCGTGGCACGCCGGCCCACTTCCTGGCCTCCACCACCAACGGCACCTCCGGCAACGCCACCTTCGGCATGACCTCCGGTACCAACGGCTGCTCCACCAAGGCTTCGCTGACCTATGGCGGCAAATCCTGGTTCGCCATGAATGGCATGATGAACGAGCTGTCCGAAGACATGGCCATGGGCCAGGGCGAAGCCCTGACCACCTATGCCGTGGTCCTGGGCGTCGCACCGGAAGATCGCGGCTACTTCGCCTCGGTCACTCACCAGCACTTCAACCAGATCTTCAGCAGCGCCGACGTGACTGCCGAAACTGTCCACAGCAACACGCTGGCCGTTCTGAAGAACGACCCACGCCTGGCCAAATACGCCACCGAGGCCTGAGTGCAGCTGCTCCCGCCCCGGCCTCCGGGGCGGGTTTCGCCTTTTTCGGCATCGTCAAGAAGTAGTTGCCCGATATGCTCAAACGCTTCGCTGCCCTGGCGCTGTTTGCCTGCGCCCCCGTTCATGCCATGCCCGTGCTGGACCAAGGCCGTATCCAGCAACTGGCCAACACCCCTTACTGGATTGCCCTGGGCCACTATGAAACCGCCAAGCTCGGCGGCTGGCGCAGCTATGTGGACGATGACGCCTTCTTCCTCGCCGAGGACGGCGCACACCACCCTGACCAGGAGCTCAAGGCCACGGTCGAAGCGCTGTACGCCCCCGCCAGCCTGGGTGACAAGCACGCCCAGTGCGTATTCCCCGCGCGCACCCGCTGGCTGCGTGAACAGCTCGACCTGCAAGGCCTGCCGCAACCGGACTGCCAGGAGTTCAAGACCTGGTACCAGTCGATCGACCCGCACAGCGCGGCGCTGATCTTCCCGGCAGCCTACCTGAACAGCCCATCGTCGATGTTCGGCCATACTCTGCTGCGCATCGACCAGTCCAACACCCGTAGCGACGACACCACACTGCTGAGCTACGCGATCAACTTCGGCGCCTATATCGAAGGCAGCGACAACAGCATCCTGTATGCCTGGAAGGGCCTGATGGGCGGCTATCCGGGCCTGTTCGCGCTGATGCCCTACCAGGAAAAGCTCTCCGAATACCGCAGCCTGGAGAACCGCGACCTGTGGGAGTACCAGCTGGACCTGACACCGGAAGAAACCGGGCGCATGGTCGAGCACGTCTGGGAACTGAAGCAGATCCAGTTCGATTACTTCTTCTTCGACGAAAACTGCTCCTACCGCCTGCTGGAGTTGCTGCAGGTGGCCCGGCCGAGCCTGGACCTGACCTCGCAGTTCCCGCTCACGGCCATTCCCACCGACACGGTGAAGGCGGTGAAGCAGTCGGGCCTGGTCGCCAGCGAAACCTACCGCCCGTCACGCGAACGCGAGCTGCTGGCCCGCGCCGAGCCGCTGGACCATGACGAGAAGCGCCAGGTGCTGGCCGTCAGTGCCGATACCGCGCAATTGCAAAGCCCCGAATTCAAGGCCCTGCCCCGCGAGCGCCAGGCGCTGGTGCAGGATGCCGCCTACCGCCTGGAGCGCTACCGGGCCAATGGCCAGGAGCGCGACCCTGGGCAGGCCAAGCGCAGCTTCGAGCTGTTGCGGGCGATCAACAGCAACCCACCGCCGCCCTTGCAGATCGAACGCCCCGGCCTGCCCGAGGACGGCCATGACTCGCGGACCTGGCAACTGGGCGTCGGTACCCGAGAGGACCGCGCCTACGCCGAGTACGGCCTGCGCATGGCCTACCACGACCTCAACGACAATGCCTATGGCTTCCCGCTGGGGGCGCAGATCGAGATTTTGCAGCTCAAGGTACGCCAGTACGAAGGCAACGACTGGCAGGTGCAACGCCTGGACCTGGCCACCATCCGCTCGCTGACACCGCGCAACGAGCTGCTCAAGCCGTGGTCCTGGCAGGTGGCCGGTGGCCTGGAGCGGGTACCGGGCAAGCATGACGACGAGGTGCTGGTAAGCCATGTGAATGGCGGAGCCGGTGGCACCTGGCAACTGGCCGATGGCTTGCTGGGCTTCGCCCTGGGCACGGTGCGGGTCGAGCACCACAACGACTTCGCCCAGTTCATCGCCCCCGCCACTGGGTTCAATGGCGGGCTGCTGTGGCGCAACGGGTTGGGCAACATGACGCTGGAGGCCAAGGGCGATTACTTCACCAATGGCGAGGTGCGGCGCAGTGTGAGCCTGAACCAGCAGTGGGAGATCAGCCAGAACCTAGGGGTGAGGTTGAGTGCCTCGCGGGAATTCAGCCACCTGGCGACGGCGCAGAACGAAGTGATGCTCGAAGTGAAGTGGTATCACTATTGAGGCCGCTTTGCGGCCTTTCGCGGGCAAGTCGGCATCAACAACAGTACTGTGAACCAACCGACTCTTTGACACTGTTTTGACAGCTCCCCGACAAATCGCCACCTAGACTTTCCAGTATCTCCCCAAGGGTCCAGGTGGTCATGTCGCGGTACTGGTTCGGCTTGTGCGTTGCGTTGTTGCTGGCGGGTTGCGAAACCACCCACGATCAGATGGTCAACCACGGTTATCCCCCCGCCTACGCCGACGGCTACCAGGATGGTTGCAGCAGCGGCCGCCAGGCGGCCGGACTGATGGTGGGTAACTTCCACAAGGATGTACCGCGTTACCTGCACGATCGCCAGTACGAGACCGGCTGGGACGATGGATTCCGCCAGTGCCACGCGATGCAGAACAGTGAGGAGCAGCGCCAGTACCACGAGCGGTTCTGGGACGAGCGCGATCGCGAGTGGCAACAGGAGAAGGATCAGGGCGCCGCCCGTGCCTATCGCCGCAACTGATTGTTCAAGTGCCCGCGTCGCAAATGGACATCCACTGAAACCACCGGCCTGTCATGCTGGTCTCCAGCACAAGGAGGCCATCCCATGAGCCGAGCATTCGTCAACGAAGACCAGGCTGCCGCCCAAGCCGATCAACCGGTGGAGCGGCGCGTCAGCGACCAGCCCAATTACGTCACCGCCAGCGGCCTGCTCCAGCTGCAACAGCGCGTGAGCGAGCTGAATGCCTTGCGCAGCGAGTTGCAGTCCCAGGGCGAGCGCGGCGACAAGCAGCGCCTGGCTGATACCGAGCGGGACCTGCGCTATTTCAGCGCGCGGGTGCAGAGTGCCCAGGTGGTGCCGGCGGCGACATCGCGCAGCAAGGTGCAGATTGGTAGCCGGGTACGGTTCGTCGATGAGCAGGACCAGGAGCATGTGGTGCAGCTGGTGGGCGAGGACGAGGCGGATGCCGGGCGCGGGATGATCAACTGGGGATCGCCGCTGGGGCAGGCCTTGCTTGGGGCCGGGCCTGGGGATGAAGTGCAGTGGCGGCGGCCGGCAGGGGATCAGATGATTGAGGTGGTCGAGATTGACAGTGGGGCCTAGGGGCCGCTGCGCGGCCCATCGCCGGCAAGCGCGGCTCCCACAGGTGCATCACACTGCCCTTGAGCCCTGTGTGAGCTTGTGAAAGCTGCCCTTGAGCCCTGTGTGAGCTTGTGAAAGCTGCCCTTGAGCCCTGTGCGAGCTTGTGAAAGCTGCCCTTGAACCCTGTGATGACACTGTGGGAGCCGCGCTTGCCGGCGATGGGCTGCAAAGCAGCCCCAGGCCCTCAGATCAGACTACGCCTTGCGCCAGCATGGCATCGGCGACTTTCACGAAGCCGGCAATGTTTGCACCCTTCACGTAGTTGACCTTGCCATCCGCCTCTTCACCGTAGTGCACGCAGGCATGGTGAATCGACTGCATGATGTTGTGCAGCTTGCTGTCCACTTCACCAGCGGTCCACAGCAGGCGCATGGCGTTCTGCGACATCTCCAGGCCCGACACGGCCACGCCACCGGCGTTGGACGCCTTGCCCGGGGCGTACAGGATGCCGACCTCGATGAACAGGTCAACCGCCGCCAGGGTAGTCGGCATGTTGGCGCCTTCGGCCACGCAGATGCAGCCGTTGCGCAGCAGGGAGCGGGCGTCTTCGATGTCCAGCTCGTTCTGCGTGGCGCACGGCAGGGCGATGTCGCACGGCAGGCTCCACGGCGTCTGGCCCTTGCGGAATTCCAGGCCGAACTGGCCAGCCAGCTCGCTGATGCGGCCACGCTTGACGTTCTTCAGCTCCATCAGCGCGTCCCACTGGGCATCGGTCAGGCCGGCTTCGGCGTACAGGGTGCCTTCGGAGTCGGACAGCGAAATCACCTTGCCACCCAGGTCCATGACCTTGCGCGCAGCGTACTGGGCAACGTTGCCGGAACCGGAAATCGCCACCCGGCGGCCATCGATGCGCAGGTTCTGGCGCTTGAGCATTTCCTCAGCGAAGTACACACAGCCGTAGCCGGTGGCTTCAGGGCGGATCAAGCTGCCGCCATAGGTCATGCCCTTGCCGGTGAGCACCGAGGTGAACTGGTTGGCCAGGCGCTTGTACTGGCCGAACATGAAGCCGATCTCGCGGGCGCCGACGCCAATGTCACCGGCCGGCACGTCGCAGTCAGCACCGATGTGGCGATACAGCTCGCTCATGAAGGCCTGGCAGAAGCGCATGACTTCGGCATCGCTCTTGCCTTTCGGGTCGAAGTCCGAGCCGCCTTTGCCGCCGCCCATGGGCAGCGAGGTGAGGGAGTTCTTGAATACCTGTTCGAAGGCCAGGAACTTGAGCACGCTCAGGTTCACCGACGGGTGGAAGCGCAGGCCGCCCTTGTAGGGGCCGATGGCGCTGCTCATCTGGATGCGGTAGCCGCGGTTGACCTGAACCTTGCCCTGGTCATCGACCCACGACACGCGGAACAGCACGGCGCGCTCAGGCTCGACCATGCGCTCGAGGATGCCGGACTGCAGGTAATGAGGGTTGGCTTCGAGGAACGGCCACAGGGTACGCAGCACTTCTTCCACAGCCTGGTGGAATTCCGGTTGGCCCGGGTCGCGTTGCTGCAGGCGTGCAAGGAAATTGTCGACAGATTCGATCATGGTAGACATCTCACCAAGAGGATTGGACTTATTGGTTTTTTCTGAAATGTACCAAGAAGCAATCGCACCGGAATAGGGCGAAATGTCGTTTTTATGAAATTATTTGGTGCGTTTTATATAAGTGTATACAAAATCATCCTTCTGTGTTGACCTCTTCGCAGGTAAACCCGCTCCCACAGGGCCCCTGAAAACCTTGCGGCTGTGGAAGCGGGCTGGCCCGCGAATGCAACCGACAACCCTTTCCTGCCAGGCACAAAAATGGGGCCACATTGGGCCCCATTCTTGTGCATCAGAAGACCGGCTTACTGGGCCAACTTCTTGTGCCGTACACGGTGCGGCTGGGCAGCTGCGTCGCCCAGGCGCTTTTTGCGGTCGGCTTCGTACTCGGTGTAGTTGCCTTCGAAGAACACCACGTTCGAGTCGTCTTCGTACGCCAGGATGTGAGTGGCCACACGGTCCAGGAACCAACGGTCGTGGGAAATCACGATGGCGGCGCCCGGGAAGTCCAGCAGGGCTTCTTCCAGGGAACGCAGGGTTTCGACGTCGAGGTCGTTGGACGGTTCGTCGAGCAGCAGGACGTTACCGCCCTCCTTCAGGGTCAGGGCCAGGTGCAGGCGGCCACGCTCACCACCGGACAGGTCCTTGACGAACTTCTGCTGGTCGCCGCCCTTGAAGTTGAAGCGGCCGACGTAGGTACGCGACGGGATCTCGTAGTTACCGATGCGGATCTGGTCGGAACCGTCGGAGATCTGCTGGAACACGGTCTTGGAGCCGTCGAGGTCTTCACGGCTCTGGTCCACGCAGGCCAGCTGCACGGTTTCGCCGATCTCGATGCTGCCCGAGTCCGGTTGTTCCTTGCCCATCAGCATGCGGAACAGGGTCGACTTACCGGCACCGTTACCACCGATCACGCCGACGATGGCACCCTTGGGCATGGCGAACGACAGGTTGTCGATCAGCACGCGGTCGCCATAGCCCTTGGTGACGTTCTTGAACTCGATGACCTTGTCGCCCAGGCGCGGACCGGCCGGGATGTAGATCTCGTTGGTTTCGCTGCGTTTCTGGAATTCCTGCGACTGCATTTCTTCGAACCGCTGCAGACGGGCCTTGGACTTGGACTGGCGGGCCTTGGCGCCTTTGCGCACCCATTCCAGTTCCTCTTTCATGGCCTTCTCATGGGCGCTCTGCTGCTTGGATTCCTGCGCCAGGCGCTCGGACTTGGCTTCCAGCCAGCCCGAGTAGTTGCCTTCGTACGGGATGCCAGCGCCGCGGTCCAGTTCGAGGATCCAGCCAGCGACGTTGTCGAGGAAGTAACGGTCGTGGGTGATCGCTACCACGGTGCCCGGGAAGTCGTGCAGGAAGCGCTCCAGCCAGGCGACCGAATCGGCGTCCAGGTGGTTGGTCGGTTCGTCGAGCAGCAGCATGTCGGGGGCCGACAGCAGCAGGCGGCACAGGGCCACACGGCGCTTTTCACCACCGGAGAGGTGTTCGATGCGCGCATCCCAGGCCGGCAGGCGCAGGGCGTCGGCGGCGACGTCCAGCTGGCGTTCCAGGTTGTGGCCGTCGGCGGCCTGCAGGATGGCTTCGAGCTTGGCCTGCTCGGCGGCCAGCTTGTCGAAGTCGGCATCCGGCTCGGCGTATGCCGCGTAGACCTCGTCCAGGCGAGCCTGGGCGTCCTTGATCACGCTGACCGCTTCCTCGACCACTTCACGTACGGTCTTGTTCGGGTCCAGTTGCGGTTCCTGCGGCAGGTAACCCACGTTGATGTCGGGCATCGGACGGGCTTCGCCGTCGAATTCCTTGTCGACGCCCGCCATGATCCGCAGCAAGGTAGATTTACCGGCGCCGTTCAGGCCGAGCACGCCGATCTTGGCGCCAGGGAAGAACGACAGGGAAATATTCTTGAGAATTTCCCGCTTCGGCGGCACGACCTTGCTCAGCCGATGCATGGTGTAGACGTATTGAGCCAAAACCAAGCCCTCTAATCAGATAGGTAAAGACATCGACGATCGCCCCGGCGGTATGGCCAGGGGGATGTGTTTACGGGGTGTATTGAACAAAGTCGACCATTCTACGCCAACGCGCGGCGTTGCACAGGGTGGTCGGATGGCGGGGCGGATCGTTGTGATCCTGGGAGGCATTTGTTGCCTGTTCCGGCCTCTTCGCGGGCAAGCCCGCTCCCACAGGGATAGCACCACATTCAGGGCTGTGGAGTTTCCTGTGGGAGCCACAGGAATAGCACCACCTTCAAGGCTGTGGAGTTTCCTGTGGGAGCGGGCTTGCCCGCGAAAGGGCCGGCACAGCCACCGAGAGGGCTCAGACGTGACGCTGTTTGCCAGCCTTGCCCCGTGGCAGGCGGCAACGGTCGCTCTGCTCGGCCAGGCGCGCAGCATAAGCGGCCTTGACGCTGAAGCCAGCACTGCGGGCCGGTTGCTCGGCTACCTTGGCAGGCTTGGCTGCGGCAGGCGCGCTCACGACCTTGCCAGCAGGCTTGGCGGCAACGGCTGCCGGCACTGCTTCTACCGCCGGTACTGCCGCCTTGGCGGTCTTGCGCAGTTCAGCCAGCGATGGCGTCTTGTTTTTCGACGCCGCTGCCGCGTCGGGTTTGACCAGCGACCGCTGGCACGATTTGCAGGATACGTCCGCGGTCACGGCAGTGCTGACAAGGGTCTGACTGCTGCGCCCACAGGCGGAATCGAGGCCATTGGTGGAAAAGTGAGTAACCAAAACCGAACATCTCCGATGCGTTGTCATTGAAGCGGCCGGCATTCTCGCACAGGATGCAGGGTCTTGCCGAACAGGCCGGCATCACCACGACCGCTGGCGTCGGACAATCGGACTGGCACATTGCCATAATCACAGGCATGCTAGCCCGTTCGGATGTCCGGCTTTATAGTGCGCGGCCGCGGTCCAGGCCTGTGCAGATCCCGGCATACACCGTGCATGTTTCCACCCTGCCATCGCCAGGCCAATCGCAGGACCGACGCTTGACCAATCTCAATCATCCGACTCTGCTGCGCCCCGCTTCGCCGGCCCCAGTCGCTTCGCTGCGTGGTTCGGTCAAAGGCGCGCTGGCCCTGCTGGCCTTGATCCTGCTGGGTTTGCTGCTGTGGCAGCTGTTCTCGCAGTTCCGCCACACCCAGGCCGACCAGCGCCAGCAGAACCTGGACGCCAGTGCCGAACTCGCCGACCACCTGAGCCTGAACATGGCGCTCAAGGCCCAACAGGCCCTCAACGTGGTCCAGCCCTACGTCAAAGCACCGACGCCCGCTGCCATGCCGAGCCTGCTGTCGACCCTGCGCGAACGCCTGCCCGCCCTGCGCGACCTGGCCTGGCTGGACCCTGCCGGGCAACTGCGCAGCGACACCCTGGCCGGTAGCCCCGACCGCCAACTGATTGACGAACTGGTCGGGCTGAACCAGGGCCGCAACTACTTCTTCGCCAACGCGGCGGACAACCGCACCATCTACCTGCTGTTGCGCCAGACAGCCGAACAGGATCGCGGCTACTGGCTGCTGCGCCTGTCACCTGACTATTACCAGGTGCTCACCGTGCACCTGGACGGCCCCGGCCACCCGCTCTGGCTGCTGGAAAACAGCCGCAGCGGTGAGGTACTGGAACGCCACGCCCCGGTACAGACCAGCGGCGAACCGCTGCAAAGCGTGATGCTCGCCTTCATCGACAACAGCGCCTGGCAGTTGCGTGGCCTGTTCGACGCCGGCCTGGCCCAGCAGAAGCTGCTGCCGGCACTGGTCGGCAAGTGCCTGCTGGCGCTGTTCTGCGCCCTGCTGCCAGTGCTGGCGCTGGTCAACATGCGCCGCCGCCAGCGCGCCCTGCAGGAAGACCGCCGGCGCTACCAGGAAATCTTCGAAGGCACGGGCGTGGCCTTGTGCGTGCTCGACCTGTCGAGCCTGCCCGGCCAGCTCGACCGCTACCACCTGCGCAACCTGGCCGGGCTCAAGCAGAGCCTGGCGCTGGACCCCAACCTGCGCCGCTCGCTGCTGCTGGAACTGAAGATCACCGAGATCAACCAGGTGGCGCGCCAGCTGCTCAACGTCGAGTGCCACGAAGGCGCCTGGCAGCGGCTGATCGATGGCAGCGGCGATGGCCGCGACAGCATCGGCATGCAACTGATCGACGCCCTGATCGAACAGCGCCCATCGCTGGAACTGGAAGTGCGCCTGCCCGCACCGCTGGGCGGCGAGTTGCACCTGTGGCTGATGGCGCGCCTGCCGCAGCAGCGGCGTGACTATCAGGCCGTAATTCTCAGCATCAGCGACATCACCAGCCGCAAGCAGGTGGAGCTGTCGCTGCTGGAGCGCGAAAGCTTCTGGTCCGACGTGGTGCGCACCGTGCCCGACCAGCTGTACGTGCAGGACGTGCTCAGCCAGCGCATGATCTTCAGCAACCGCCACCTCGGCCATACGCTCGGCTACGATCGCACCGAGCTTGCACAGATGGGCGACCGTTTCTGGGAGTTGCTGCTGCACCCCGAGGACGCCGCGCACTATCAGGCTTTGCGCCAGCAACAGCGCGACATGGCGCACAGCCAGTCGCTGCATACTCAACTGCGCTTCCGCCACCGCGACGGCGGCTGGCGCTGCTACGAAATCCGCGAGCAGGTGCTGACCCGCGACGAGGATGGCCAGGTCACACGCATCATCGGCGTGGGCAAGGATGTCACCGTGCAGATCGAGGCCAGCCAGTCGCTGCGCGACAGCGAGCAGCGCTACCGCATGCTCGCCGAAAGCATTAGCGATGTGATCTTCTCCACCGACAGCCGCCTGCAACTCAACTACCTCAGCCCTTCGGTACACGCTGTGCTGGGCTACCAGGCAGAGTGGATCTTCGACAACGGCTGGCAATCAATCATCGCCAACCCTTCGCAACTCACCGGCATCTATAGCCTGATGGACCGGGTCAGCAAGGCCATGGGCGATAACGAGCAACTGGCCCAACTGCGCAGCCAGCTGCCGACGCAACTGTTCCTGTTCGACTGCCTGCGCGCCGATGGCCGCAAGATCCCCATCGAACTGCGCCTGGTACTGGTATGGGACGACCAGCAACGCTTCGAGGGCGTGCTCGGCGTGGGCCGCGACATCAGCCAGCAACGCCGTGCGGAAAAAGACCTGCGCATGGCCGCGACGGTGTTCGAACACTCCACGTCGGCGATCCTCATCACCGACCCGGCCGGCTACATCGTGCAGGCCAACGAAGCGTTCAGCCGGGTCAGTGGCTACGCGGTCAGCGACGTGCTCGACCAGCTGCCGGCCATGCTGGTGGTCGAGGACCAGCAGCAAAGCCACCTGCGCTACGTGCTCAAGCAACTGCACCAGCGCGGCAGCTGGGAAGGCGAAGTGTGGCTCAAGCGCCGCGACGGCGACCATTACCCGGCCTGGGTCGGCATTACCGCGGTACTCGACGACGAAGGCGACCTGGCCAGCTATGTGTGCTTCTTCACCGACATCAGCGAGCGCAAGGCCAGCGAACAGCGTATCCACCGCCTGGCCTACTACGACGCCCTGACCCACCTGCCCAACCGCACGCTGTTCCAGGACCGCCTGCACACCGCGCTGCAGCAGGCCGAGCGGCAGAAGTCGTGGGTGGTGCTGATGTTCCTCGACCTCGACCGCTTCAAGCCGATCAACGACTCCCTCGGCCACGCCGCAGGCGACCGCATGCTCAAGGACATGGCCCTGCGCCTGCTGGCCTGCGTCGATGACGACGACACCGTGGCGCGCATGGGCGGTGACGAATTCACCTTGCTGCTGCAGCCGCGCGCCACCCGCGAAATGGCCTTGAACCGCGCCATCCACGTGGCCGAGAACATTCTTGGCAGCCTGGTGCGGCCGTTCGTGCTGGAAGGCCGCGAGTTCTTCGTCACGGCCAGTATCGGCATCGCCCTCAGCCCGCAGGACGGCAACGAGCTGAGCCAGCTGATGAAGAACGCCGACACCGCCATGTATCACGCCAAGGAGCGCGGCAAGAACAACTTCCAGTTCTACCAGACCGAAATGAACGCCAGCGCACTGGAGCGCCTGGAACTGGAAAGCGACCTGCGCCACGCGCTGGAACAGAACGAATTCATCCTCTACTACCAGCCGCAGTTCAGCGGTGACGGCAAGCGGCTGACCGGTGCCGAAGCGCTGCTGCGCTGGCGCCACCCGACCCGTGGCCTGGTGCCGCCGGGTGACTTCATCCCGGTCATCGAAGAGCTGGGCCTGGTGGTGGATGTCGGCGACTGGGTGCTGCGCGAGGCCAGCCGCCAGCTCAAGGTCTGGCACAAGAACAAGGTGCGCGTGCCGAAGGTGTCGGTGAACATCTCGGCGCGGCAGTTCTCCGACGGCCAATTGGGCACGCGGATCGCCACCATCCTCGAGGAAACCGGCCTGCCGCCGGCGTGCCTGGAGCTGGAGCTGACCGAGAGCATCCTGATGCGCGAGGTCAACGAGGCGCTGCAGATTCTCGCCAGCCTGAAGAATCTCGGCCTGAGCATCGCGGTCGACGACTTCGGCACCGGTTACTCGTCGTTGAACTACCTCAAGCAGTTCCCGATCGACGTGCTGAAGATCGACCGCACCTTCGTCGACGGCCTGCCCGAGGGCGAGCAGGACGCGCAGATCGCCCGGGCGATCATCGCCATGGCCCACAGCCTCAACCTGGCGGTGATCGCCGAAGGCGTGGAAACCCACGAACAGCTGGAGTTCCTGCGCGAGCATGGCTGCGACGAGGTTCAGGGCTACCTGTTCGGGCGGCCGATGCCGGCCAACCAGTTCGAGGCGCAGTTCGCCAACCAAACCCTGTTCATGTTCCAGTGAGCCGTAGCGGACTCACGCGCTCCCTGTGGGAGCGGGTTCACCCGCGAACACCGGCGGAGCCGGTGCCATCCAACGCGTCGCATTTTTCGCGGGTAAACCCGCTCCCACAAAGACCGCGTCATGGTTGAAATCTGCGTCAAAAAATCGGACCTCAGAGTCAACTCCTGCGCCCAGCCAGCCCAGACACGGCGCGGGATGCAACATGAAGCCCATTGGTCCGCGACTTGATGCCAGTTCATATGCCAGGCGCGGATCAATCGGTTAGAATGCCCCCCCAAATTACCCCGATCCTTGAGGACCGCCATGTTCAGCCGTGATTTGACCATTGCCAAGTACGACGCCGAGCTCTTCGAAGCCATGCAGCAAGAAGCCCTGCGCCAGGAAGAGCATATCGAGCTGATCGCTTCGGAAAACTACACCAGCCCGGCAGTCATGGAAGCCCAGGGCTCGGTCCTGACCAACAAGTACGCCGAAGGCTACCCAGGCAAGCGCTACTACGGCGGCTGCGAGTACGTCGACGTGGTCGAGCAACTGGCCATCGACCGCGCCAAAGAGCTGTTCGGCGCCGACTACGCCAACGTCCAGCCGCACGCTGGCTCGCAAGCCAACGCCGCGGTCTACCTGGCCCTGCTGTCGGCCGGTGACACCATCCTGGGCATGAGCCTGGCCCACGGTGGTCACCTGACCCACGGTGCTTCGGTAAGCTCGTCGGGCAAGCTGTACAACGCCATCCAGTACGGCATCGACGGCAACGGCCTGATCGACTACGACGAAGTCGAGCGCCTGGCCGTCGAGCACAAGCCGAAGATGATCGTTGCCGGCTTCTCGGCCTACTCGCAGGTCCTGGACTTCGCCCGCTTCCGCGCCATCGCCGACAAGGTCGGTGCCTACCTGTTCGTCGACATGGCCCACGTTGCCGGCCTGGTTGCCGCTGGCGTGTATCCGAACCCGGTGCCGTTCGCCGACGTGGTCACCACCACCACCCACAAGACCCTGCGCGGCCCGCGTGGCGGCCTGATCCTCGCTCGCAAGAACGAAGAGATCGAGAAGAAGCTGAACTCCGCCGTCTTCCCGGGCGCCCAGGGCGGCCCGCTGGAGCACGTCATCGCCGCCAAGGCCATCTGCTTCAAGGAAGCGCTGCAGCCTGAGTTCAAGGCTTACCAGCAGCAGGTCGTGAAGAACGCCCAGGCCATGGCCGAAGTGTTCATCGAGCGTGGTTTCGACGTCGTTTCCGGCGGCACCCAGAACCACCTGTTCCTGCTGTCGCTGATCAAGCAGGAAATCTCCGGTAAAGATGCTGACGCTGCCCTGGGCAAAGCCTTCATCACCGTCAACAAGAACTCGGTACCGAACGACCCACGTTCCCCGTTCGTCACCTCGGGCCTGCGTTTCGGCACCCCAGCCGTCACCACCCGTGGCTTCAAGGAAACCGAGTGCCGCGAACTGGCCGGCTGGATCTGCGACATCCTGGCTGACCTGAACAACGAAGCGGTGATCGACGCCGTACGTGAGAAGGTCAAGGCCATCTGCAAGAAGCTGCCGGTCTACGGCAACTGATTGGCGAAAGCCTGATGTGAAAAAGCCCGGCCTTGTGCCGGGCTTTTTCATGCCTGTCACCCAACAGCGGAACCGCTTCCGGATGGGCTGAGCGAACCCGGCCGCCTAACCTGCCGCCTCTTTTGGAAAACGAGCAGGAGGCCAACCATGGCTGACCACGTAGCACTGTCCTTCACCGCCACCTTGCAAGTCGCTGAAGCGCCGGTCAATGTTCTGGGCGACATGACCACTGGGCCCGTATCGCTGGTGAGCCCTCACCAGGCGCCGGGATATGCCGTTGAGGGCGCCACGACCCTCGGCATGCTCAATGGCAGCGAATCAGACTGGCGTCACGGCCAGGATATCGGATTGATCACATTCGAGCAGGCCGCCCAACCCGCAGCCTTGCTGCTGTATTTTCGCCATACCGAAGCGGGTTATCGCATCTACCTGCGCAGCGGCCCCCATTCGGGCCAAGGGGTGTTCACCACCGGCGATGGCCTGGTAAACGTGCAGCCGATCAAGGCAAAAGACCCAAGCCTGTGGAAGCTGACCGATGCACAGACGGGTGTGGCGTTCGACCTGACTCAGCTTGAGGATGGCCGGCGAGAAGTTCAGCTGAGCAATGCTCAGGGGCACCCCGTGGAGATCCACAACCTGTACCCGGTAGGCGGCTTCCTGGCGTGCTACCCGGCAGCGCGCCAAGGGACCCTGAGCCTGATCATTCAAGAGCGCGGTGTCGATTGGCTCAAGCCTGACTGATGTGTTTGTTCACCTCCTGGGTACTGACTCAATCCTTCTGGGAGTGGGTTCCCCCGCGAAGCAGGCGACGCTGTGCACGCGGGTGAACCTGGGTCTCTTCAGGTTCATTCAGATCATGCAGCCCCGGCCGTCACGTATTAACCTGTGCCACCCCAAGCGCAAACAAATACAGGCCCGGCTTTGACCAGAGAGCAACTCGAAACCCAACAGATCCCCATCTACTTCGCTGCCGTTCTCGCAGCCCTGGCCTTCGGCCTGCTGACCGGCGACACTGCGCAACACCTGCAAACCCTGGTCACCCCCGCCATCGCCATCCTGATGTACGCGATGTTCCTGCAGATCCCGTTCCTCGACCTGCGCCAGGGCTTGGGCAACCGCCGCTTCATGGCCGCGCTGCTGCTCGCCAACTTCATCCTCGTGCCCTTGCTGGTATGGGCCCTCACCCGGGGCCTGGCAGACCACCCGGCGATCCTCATCGGCGCCCTGCTGGTGCTGCTTACGCCGTGCATCGACTACGTGGTGGTGTTCACCCACATCGGCAAAGGCGACTCGCGCCTGACCCTCGCCGCCACGCCCGTGCTGTTGCTGGTGCAATTGCTGCTGCTGCCGGTGTACCTGGCGCTGATGCTAGGCGACAGCAGCGGCGTAACTATCCGCATCGCCCCTTTCGTGGAGGCCTTCGTGCTGCTGATCGTGCTGCCGATGGTCCTCGCCGTGCTCACCAGCGCCGGCGCCCGCCGCTCCCGCGCGGGCGCGGCTTGGAATGACGCCTGGGCATGGATGCCGGTGCCCGCGATGGCCCTGGTACTGGTGGCGGTAATCGGCTCGCAGATTGCGGTGGTGCTACGGGATCTTGATCGCCTGTTGCCAGTGATTCCGGTGTATGTCAGCTTCATGCTGCTGGCGCCGGTGCTCGGGTATGTATCGGCGCGGTTGCTGCGCCTGCCGGTGGCCGAGACACGCTCGGTCACCTTCAGCGCCGCGACACGGAATTCGCTGGTGGTGCTGCCACTGGCGCTGGCGTTGCCGGAAGAGGTGCGCGGGTTGGCGGCTGCAGCTGTGCTTACCCAGACATTGGCAGAGCTGGTGGGTGAACTCGTCTATGTACGTGCCATACCGCGGCTGGTGCGCTGAACCGCCGCACCCGCCGCTGCCGGTCACGGGCGGTCGGCACACACGGCAAACACCTGCACCTCGACCAGGTAGCCCTGCCCCAGGTCGGCCCCCACGCAGGCCCGTGCCGGTTTGGCACACCCCTGCAACCAACTGTCATACACCTCGTTCACCAGGTCGAAATGTCGATAGTCTGCGATCCACAACTGAACCCGGGTCAACTGGTCCTTGGCCACCCTGGCCTCAGCCATCAACCCATCGATGGTACTCAGCGCCTGGCGCAGCTGCCCCTGCACGTCCTGTTGCAGGTCGTCGGCAACCACGCCGGCCGTTTCGAACAGTCCCCTGTAGCTGACAGCCAGCGACATCCGCGAGCCTGACCCATACCGTTCAATCATTCAGAGTCCTCCGTCAACCCAGCTGGTTGAGGCAAACGACTTTAGGCTGGGTCATGTCCTCGTAAGCGAACCTTACCCCCTCGCGCCCAAGGCTCCCATACTTGGAGCCACCGAAAGGCATGGCATCGAAGCGGTAGTCGGAAGAGTCATTGATCATCACTCCCCCGGCCTCGATTCGCCGGGCCAGGCTCAACGCCAGCGACAGGTCGCGGGTGAATACCCCGGCATGCAAGCTGTACTCCGGAGCATTGGCCAGTGCTATTGCCTGCTCGATATTGTCGAAGGGCGCCAGCATCACGACGGGTGCGAATACCTCTTCACGCCACAGCCGGCTTGCAGGGTCAACGCCTTCCAGCACTGTCGGCGAATAGACAGCCCCTTGACGTCGATGGCCACAGAGCAAGCGGGCACCGCCTTGAAGAGCCTGGTTCACGCGCTCCTCTATGTGCCGGGCCGAGCCTTCGGTGATCATTGGCCCCATGTCGGTTTCGCGCAGGCCTGGGTCACCGACCACCATCGCCTGGGTCAAGGCAACGAAGCGCTGGCGGAAAGCCTCATAGATCGAAGCGTCCACCAGAATGCGCTGGGTGCCAATGCAATTTTGCCCAGCTGCCCAGAACGCGCCAGACACGCAAGACTCGACAGTGGCTTCGAGGTCGCAGTCTTTCAGTACCAGCACCGGGGCGTTACCCCCCAGGTCCATGGCCAACTTTTTCAAGCCAGCGCCGCAAGCTATCTGTTCGCCCGTGGCGAAGCCGCCTGTGAAGGAAATCATCCGTACTTCACGCACGGCGACCAGCGCCTTGCCCAGTTCGGCACCGCCCGTGGCGACGGTGACGACGGTTTCCGGCAGCCCCGCATCGACCAGATATTGCACAAGCTTCAAGGCAGAAAGCGGGGCCAGCTCCGAGGGCTTGAGGATGACCGCATTGCCACCCGCAATCGCTGGCCCGAGCTTGTGCGCCACCAGGTTGAGCGGATCGTTGTAGGGTGTGATGGCCAGAATCAACCCCAACGGCTCGCGGGTGAACCAGCCCTGGCGCGATTCAGAACCTTCATAAGCATCGAAAGGCACCACTTCGCCTGCGTTGCGCCGCGCTTCCTCGGCAGACAGCTTGAGCGTGTTGATGCAGCGTTTTACCTCCTTCTCGGCTTGACGCAGGGTCTTGCCGGCTTCATCGACGATCAAACCGGCAAAATCTGCAGCGTCACGCTCGATGAAGCGCGCGGCCTGCTCCAGAATGCTGGCGCGTCGATGCCGGGGCAACGCGGCACACGCGTGCACTCCTTGGCGGGCACGGACCAGCAGGCCTGGTACAGCGTCGGCACGCAGGTTGGCGACGCTGCCGACCAGGCTGCCGTCGAAAGGGCTGAATACATCGATCAGGGCGGGTTGCTCAATCGCTAACCGCGAAACGGAAGTCAGGCTCATGAACTTTGCTCCTCAGACCGAGCGGCCAGCGTTGTGAATGGCGACGATATCCGACAGCAGGGCAAATGCGGTTTCGACACGCCCCGCACCTGGGCCAGACACGGTCACCGCGCCCAGCAATTCGGTGTTGAATGCCACCGCATTTGTGGCACCGGAAATACCCGCCAAGGGATGATTGCCCGCTAACAGGCGCGCTTCGACGCTGGCACGTACCGAACCATCGGTTTCACGGCTGGCGCTACCGATCAGCTTCCAACGCTGGCCCGCCGCTTGTGCTTGCTCGATCGCCACACTGTCGAGGTTGCTGATGCCGCTGCAGGTGACATCGCTTACCTGCAGGCAAGCGCCGAGCAACTCGTTTGCGAGAATGACCACCTTCAGGCGCACGTCATGCCCCTCCACATCGGCGCTCGGATCTGCCTCGGCGTAACCAAGCGCTTGAGCCTGGGCCACGGCATCGGCAAAACCAAGCCCTTCTTCCATACGCGTCAACACATAGTTCGACGTACCGTTAAGAATACCCTCGAACCCCACCAAGCCCGCGCCGGCCAACGTCTGGCGCGCCATGCGCAACACCGGCGTACCGCTCATCACAGCACCTTCGTATTCGAACGACACCCCGTTAGCTTTGGCCAAGGCCTTGAGCGCCTGGGCATGCAAGGCAACGGGCCCCTTGTTGGTGGTGACCACATGCTTGCCCGCTTCCAGCGCCCAGCGGCAGAAGGTTGCCGCCGGCTCTCCGTCCTTGGGGTTGGTGAATGTGGCCTCAGCAATGATGTCGGCACCCGATTGCTTGATCACCGCCTCGTTGAACGCCTCGGCCGTCCCCTGAGGGATCTGCGCCAGCGCCCCCTTCTTGGCTGGCAGAGCTGCCAGCATGGCGGCGTCCAGGCCATCCCGGTCGATAACCGAGCCCAGGAACAGGTCGGTGACGCCAACAATCTTCAGGCCAAAGCCCAGCTCTTGCTGCCAGCGCGCATTGCGTTCGGCGATCAGTTGGGCCAGGGCACGGTTCACGCCGCCAAAGCCAACGAGTGCAATCTTGTATTCGGTCATGGTTTGCTGTCCTTTCCAGGCGATTGGTCGATGAGGACAAGCCTAAGAGCCGTGCAATGCCAGTTGAATATGGCAATTCGCTGTATTTGCTGGCCAATCTGACCAGTACCTGATGGAGGCCTGAACAGCCTCCAATGCACGACGCCGCCCGGGCGAAGGCCCGGGCGGCGTCGTAGTATCGATGGCTTTAATGTATCAGGCGCGGCTTAGATCACGGTGGCCAGGACGAACGACGTCACCGTGTTCTCGACCCCTGGCATGGCGGCGATTTCCGTCCACACATGATGCACTCGCTCGGGGCTGGAGGCCTCGACGCGCAGCAACAGGTCGAACTCACCGCTGAGCACCTCGCACTGGATCACCTCGGGTATCTGGCGCAGCGCATCAAGCACTGCTGCACCGCGCATGCGGTCATAGCGGTAGACGAAGATCACCGCATTGATCAACGATGTCGGCCGCCGCCCCTCACCGATGCGCAACGTATAGCCCTGGATGGCCCCATCGCGCTCAAGGCGCTCGATGCGCTGGCGTACCGCATTGCGCGACAGATTCACTTTCAGCCCAAGCTCGGCATGGGCGATACGTGCATTGGCGGTGAGTTCGGCGAGAATCCGCTCGTCCAAGGGGTCGAGGATGCGCTTCATCGCCTGGCCTGCAACTGAGCCAATAACGCGTGAACGCCTGCCAGGTCTTCGCGGCCCAGCAGCGGCCCGCCGCCAGCAGTGCCAACCACGTCAGCAGGCACATCGCCGTGCCAGGCGCCCAGCTCCGCCAGCAGCCCGGCGGATTTTTCCGGGGCAAACTGCCCCAGCGTGACGATGGGCGCGCCAATGTTGCGCCGATGCAGGCGACCGGCGAAGGCCCCGGTAGCGGCATGTGGGTCTACTGCACTGCCGGTCTCGTGAAACAGTGTGACGACTTCTTCGCGGATCAGCGCATCGTCCACGGCATACGAGTCGAACAACATACGTGCATGCAACCACTGGCGGTTGCCGATGCTCAGTTCGCCACAATCCTCGAAGTGCTCCATCAGCGCTCTGGTCGCTCCGCTGTCGCGGTCGTACAGCTCCCAGACGAAGCGCTCCAGGTTGGAGAACAGCGAGAAGTCCATGACCGGCGACAAGGTCTGACTGGGTGAACCACGGCTGTAGCGGTTGCAGTGAATGAACCGGTGCAAGGCATCATTGCGGTTGGTCGAGACAATGATCTGATTGATCGGCAGCCCCATCTTCTGGGCAATGAAGCCTGCGTAGATCTCGGCAAAACTGGCTGTGGGAATGCTGAAGCCCACCGGCCGTGTTCCCCCTCCCAACTGCAGCGCCGCGTGGAAATAAAACACGATCTGCGCCAGCACGCCGATCCAGTTGGTCGAGTTGAAGCTAACGGGAATCAGCTCGGGGCACGGCCATTCACGCAGCAGCGCCGACACCAGTGACTGGCAGTCATCGAAGCTGCCGTCCACGTCCACGCAGCTCACGCTTTCGCAAACGGCATTGCGCATCACCGCCGCGCGGTCGGCCGGTGTCCCTGCGCTGGGGTACAGCGCCAACAGGCGTGCCGTAGGGCAATGCCGCAAGGCTTCGATAGCGGCCACCGCCGTATCGCCGTTGCTGGCGCCAACCAGCATGACCCGCTCGCAATCGGGCCCCAGGAAATGGCGGATAAGCCGCGCCTGCAACTGCGCGGCGAAATCCTTGGAAGACCGGGTAGGCCCGTGAAACAGCTGCAGAATCCATTCGTTATGGCCGATCTGTTGCAGCGGTGCAATCCCACGGTGGCGAAAGCCACGGTAACTGTCGCTGACCAGCGCCCTGAGGGTCGGCTCATCGAGGGTATCACCGACAAACGGTGCCATTACCCGCCAGGCCAGTTCGTCGAACGGCAACCAGGACCAGCTGGCAATTTCCTGCTGGCTGAACGTCGGCACTGCAGTCGGCACATAAAGCCCGCCATCAGCGGCCAGCCCGGAAAGCAGCGCCGTGCGGAAATCAACCCGTGTCTCATTACCGCGCGTGGATGTGTACTGCATCGGTGCTCCAGGATAAGTATTGGATTAACGGTGGGCCATCGCCACCAACCAGTGGCTGAAGGCCTGGGCATCGGTGGACAACGCTTCGCCCAAGCCACGTACCAGGTAAAAGGACTCGCTCGCCTCGATGCGCTGGGCAAACGGTGCTACCAGCCGGCCTTCCTGCAGCAGGTCATCGACCAGCGATGAGCGTGCCAGCGCCACCCCGAGGCCCATTTCCGCCATGCGCAAGGTCGACACCAGGGTGTCGAACTGCAGGCCGCTGGAAGAGTCGACCTGATCGGCACCCACCCGCTCCAGCCAATAGCCCCACCCCTCCTCGTAACCCAGCACATGCAGCAACGGAACCTTGGCCAGATCGCCAGGCTCGCGCAGCGCGGAGTCGGCAATCAGCGCAGGTGAGCAGACTGGCACCAGCATGTCGCGGGTAAGGCGCTGCGCCTCTACGCCAGGCCACTGCCCACTGCCCCAGCGGATTTCAAGGTCATCCTCGGCATCCAGTTCCTTGACCCACAGATTGCTGATGTAACGGATGTCGACCTGCGGATGCGCACGTCTGAAGTCGGCCAGCCGGGGCGCCAACCAGAAGTGCAGAAACGACAGGCTGCCGCGCACTTTCAGGGGCCGGCGCTGGCGTTGCCCGAAAATTTCATTGGTGCCTACCGCCAGGCGGATGATTGCGTCCTGCACTACCGGCAAGTAGGACTGACCTTCTTCGGTCAGCCCTAGCCCCCGGGGCAGGCGCTTGAACAGCGCCACCCCCAACTGGCCTTCCAGGTGCCGAATCTGCTGACTTACGGCCCCCTGGGTGAGGTGCAGCTCCTCTGCTGCGTGGGTGAAGTTCAAGTAACGCGCCGACACTTCGAAGGCTCTGAGCCAGTTCAAGGGAGGCAGGGTTTTCTGAGTCATCCGCGGTTTCTCATGGCAACGTTCCGGTGATCTAGTATCACCCTGCTCAGGCGACCTCGGAACCTGGCACCACGGTTTCCAATTGCAGCGGGCGACGCGCACGGTATTTACGGGTCAGCCAGTACGCCAGGTAACACCAGACGATGAAGGGCAAGCCGAAATACAGGGCGACGCGTTGGGCCGGATCGAAGGCGATGCCGACGCAGGCCAGGACACAGCAGAAGATCGCCGCCAAGGGCACGAACGGGTAACCGCGCACGCGAAATTTAAGGTCTTCGAGCTTGCCCCCATGGGCGATGTAATGGCGACGGAAGGCCATCTGGCTGACGGCGATGCTGATCCACACCACCACCACCGCCAACCCGGAAATGGACACCAGCGCCAGGTAAATGGTATCGGGTGCAAACACGCTGCTGAGCAACGAAGCCATGCCGCCCGCCATGCTGAGCACGATGGCATTGAACGGCGTGCCGCGACGGGACAGCGAGGCATACCGGCGTGGCATGTTGCCTTGGTCGCTGAGGGTCCACAGCATGCGCGCGGCTGCATAAAGCCCAGAGTTGGCGGCGGACAGCAGCGCAGTGATGATCACGAAGTTCATGATGTCCGCCGCATAGGGGATACCAATCATTTCAAATACCATCACGAACGGGCTTTCCACCACACCGGCTTGCTCACGCGGCAACACGGTAGCCAGAACGAAGATGGTGCCGACAAAGAACAGCGCCAGACGCAGCACGGTGGTGCGAATCGCCTTAGGCACGTTCTTTTCAGGGTCACGGGTTTCGCCGGCGGCAATGCCGATCAGCTCGGTACCCGAGAAGGCGAACGCCACCGCCAGCAGGGTCATGGCGATCGACCAGAAGCCTGTGGGGAACAGCCCTTCACGCGTGAAGTTACCCAGCCCGGCACTGTGGGCCTGGGTAATTTCGAACACGCCCAGGATTGCGCCGCCGCCCACTACCAGAAAGGCAACCACTGCCAGTACTTTGATCAGTGACAGCCAGAATTCGGTCTCGGCAAACGACCGCACCGAGATGATATTGCTGATGAACACCGCCAACCCGAACAGCGCACTCCATATCCACACAGGTGTGTCGGGGAACCAGCGCACCATCAGAATGCCGGCGGCGGTGAATTCTGAACCGATGGCAACCGTCCAGGTCAGCCAGTACATCCAGGCCACCATGTAGCCAGTTCCCGGTCCGATGTAACGCGTGGCGTAGCTGCTGAACGAGCCGACCTCCGGCATGTGCACCGCCAGTTCGCCCAGGCACATCATCACCAGGTAGACCATGATCGCGCCAAGCACGTAGGCGATGACGGCCCCCAGGGGGCCCGCCTGGTTGACCGTGTAGCCTGATGTCAGGAACAAGCCGGTACCGATGACACCGCCCAGTGCCAGCATGACGATATGGCGGGTTTGCATATCCTGCTTGAAGCTATGCGCTGAAGCATTTCTCGTTGTCGTTGTCTGCAGGGACATTGTGGTTTTCTCATGAAAGTTGGCGGGCAAGGACGTTGCAACGACCTCGTCTTGGCAGAGCGAAGTGGATTGCCTTGCATATTGTTTTTGTTCGACTTCATGAAGTGGCACCCACGCAAGTAGTGGGTGCTACGCGTCGGCCTCAGGCCTGAACCGGGCAGGCGTGTGCGTCACCGTGCAATTCCATTGCGGCCAACTCCTGGCGCACCGATGCGCAGGCCTGCTGCAAATCTGCCAGCAGGTCCTCGGTCTCTTCGATACCCACCGAAATGCGCACCAGCCCTTCGGAAATCCCCAGGGCCAGCCGTTCTTCGAGGGTATTCTCGACATGGCTGGTGGTACGCGCCGGGCCGTATATGGTTTCAACCGCGCCCAGGTTGCCAGCCCGATGGGCATACTTCAGGCGCGGCAGCAGCCGCGCCACGGTGGGCATGCCGCCTTTGAGCACAAAGCTGACAATCGCGCCGAAGCCGCGCATTTGCGCCTTGGCGATTGCATGGCCAGGGTGCTGGGGCAACCCTGGGTAGTTGACCGTTTCAACCAGCGGTTCGCTGCTCAAGTAATGCGCCAGAGCCTGGGCACTGGCCTGTTGCTGACGCAGGCGCAAGGCCAGAGTCTTGATACCGCGGATGATCAGGTAGGCGGAAAACGGGTCCAGGGCTGCACCGTTGATCTCGCGGTAGTGGCGTACCTTGGCCATCAACGGCTCGGCCCCGCACACCATCCCACCCAGTACATCGCCATGCCCGGACAGAAACTTGGTAGCGCTGTGCACCACCACATCCACGCCCAGGGCCAGCGGGTTCTGGTTCAGTGGTGTAGCGAACGTGTTGTCGGCTACCACAAGTGCGCCGGCTTGTCGGGCGGCAGCGCTCAGGCGTTGAATGTCCAGTACCTTCAGGGTGGGATTGGTAGGGGTTTCCAGGTACAGGAGGTCGCAGCCTGCAGCAATCTCTCGCTCTAGCGCCTCGCTGTCGAGGGTGTCGCACAGGCAGACCTGCACACCCATGCGCGGCAGGAACTCTTCGAAGATCTTGTTTGTGCCGCCGTAACTGTCACGGGTCGACACCACCCGCTTGCCGCTGGACAGGAAGGTGTGCAGCACGGCACTGATGGCGGCCATGCCGCTGCTGAATGCCACGGCCGACTCGGACTGCTCCAGCTCGCACAGCTTCGCTTCCAGCGTGGCGACGGTCGGGTTGCTCATGCGGCTGTAGATGTAACCCGGCAACTTGCCCTGGGCCACGTCATACCAGGCATCGATGTCGTTGTAACCGTAGGCGGCGCTGACCACGATGGGGGTCTGGGTGGCGTTGTACGGGTGCTGGAGCTGCTCCCCGCCCCACACCACTCGCGTACCGACACCGGCCGCTGCAAGGCCCTGGTTTTTTTCGTTGTTGTTCATATACGGTTCCCGCACGGCTGAGTTGTATACGCCGATTGAGCATCGGCTGTCAGCGGACTATAGGGGCATGCCGGGGGGACTGAAAAACGATGGAATCCGGGCCTGAGTGGCGCTTTTTTTAATGGCTGGGGACCGGGCGGGCGCAACGGCCGCCCAGCCCCTTTCGGACCTCGGTCAACGTTGGCCGAACAACAGGCTGGCCACACCTAAAGCGCTTTCATTTCGGCAATATCCCGCACCACCTGATCTGCCGACTGGTCGAACATCGCCTGCTCCTGGGCATCCAGCGGCAACTCGATCACCCGGGCAATCCCCTCCTCTGCCAGCACGCAGGGAACCCCCATGGCGATATCGCTGCGCCCGTATTCCCCTTCAAGAATCGCAACCGCCGGCAGAATGCGGTTACGCCCATTGGCGATCGCATCCACCATCTGCGCAATGGCCACACCCGGTGCATCGCAAGCACTGCCGACCTTCTTCAAGCCCAGAATCTCGCCGCCACCTTTGCGTGTGCGTTCGACGATCTGCTCGATCTGCTCATCGGACAGGAAGTGCGACAGCGGCACCGACCCGATCTGGCAGTAACGCATCAGCGGCACCATGCTGTCGCCATGCCCGCCCAGCACCAGCGCCGTGATGTCCCGGGCCGAAAACCCCGTCTGCTCGGCAATGAAACACTTCATGCGCGCGGTATCCAGCACACCGGCCTGGCCGAATACCCTGCTGCGCCCCAGCTTGCTGAGCGAGCAGGCGCGATAGGTCAGCACATCGACCGGGTTCGACACCACCAGCACCGTCGCTGTCGGCGCATAACGATTGATGTCGTGCATGATGCCGTCGAGGATCGGCAGGTTGATGCTCAGCACGTCTTGCCGCGACTGGCCAGGCTTGCGCGGCACGCCTGCGGTAATCACCACCAGCTCCGACTCCTGCAGCATTTCGGCCTTGGCGCCACCCAGCACCTTGGTATCGGAACCTGACTCGACGGCCGCCTGCCAGATGTCCAGCGCCTTGCCCTGGGCCAGTTCACCCTGCACATCGAGCAACATCAGCTCACGGCAGTACTCTTCCCGGGCAATGATCTGCGCCGCCGCCTCGCCCACGATCCCGGCACCCACGATTGATAGCTTGTTCACCTGACACCTCCCAGCGGCGCGCGCCACCAGGAGCACGCCTGCGTATAGAGAGAAGTATTGCCTGCCAAGGCGAAAAGACCATGTGATGCGACCGCATGCTATTGACAGCATCCCACCGTCGCGGAAATACTTTGTAAAGATTCATATAGATGACCAAATAACAAGGTGAATCGCTCCATGACCGCACTGCCCAGCCCTACGCGCTTGCCCGGCGCGCCACCTCCGTCCGCCAGCCCCATTCCTCCGAAGTTCGAAGTTTGCGCATCCAGTCGGCCCTCCGCCCGCGACCGATAACGCCCCGCTACTGCCCGCGGAACCCCTGTCATGCCCGCAATGCCTGAGTGCCGCTAACGCGCCAGCCCAATCGAGATTCCCTGAATGACTCCCTTAGATATACAGCTGTTGCTGACCGCACTGGTCAGTGTCCTGGTGCTGGTAGCGCTCATCGTGTCCCGCCTCAAGATGCACCCGCTGCTGGCCTTGCTGGTGGTGTCCATTGGCGTGGGCTTTGCCACCCGCATGGAACCCGGCAGCATCGTTTCTCACCTGCTCACTGGCGCCGGCAAGACGTTGGGTGCGGTCGGGGTGGTGATCGCGCTTGGCGCGATGCTGGGCAAGATACTGGCTGACGCTGGCGTCACCGAGCAGGTCGCCGACGTGATCCTCAAGCGCACCTCGGACCGCATGATCCCGTGGGCCATGATGCTGGTTGCCTTTGTCATCGGCATTCCGATGTTCTTCGAGGTAGGCCTGGTGATCATGCTGCCGCTGATTTTCAGCGTGGCGCGCAAGCTGGAAGGCCAGGCTCGCTTCAAGGGCTCGGCGTACGTGTATGTCGGTGTGCCGGTGATTGCGGCGCTTGCCGCCATGCACGGCATGGTACCGCCGCACCCTGGCCCGTTGACCGCCATCGCCGTGCTCAAGACCTCGGTCGGGCCCACCATGCTCTATGGCTTCCTTGCGGCTATCCCGGCCATGATCCTGGGCGGCCCGCTGTATGGCCTGTTCATTGCGCCGCGCATGAGCACGCGGCCCGACCAGGCGTTGCTGGACCAGTTCACCCTGACTGAAAAAGCCGACAATCAACCCCGCCCCGGCGTGTTGATCGGCATGCTGGCCGCGTTGCTGCCGGCGATCCTGATGCTGGTGCACGCCGTCGCCGAGATGGTACTGCCCAAGGGCAATGCGATGCTGGAACTGGCCAGCTTCCTCGGCAACCCGCTGATCGCAATGCTGCTGGGCGTGCTGTTCGCCGGTGCGAGCCTGGTACTGGCGCGCGGCGGCGACGCCGAACAGCTGCGCGATGCGCTGGGCAAAAGCCTCAAGCCTATCGCCTCGATCATCATGATCATCGCCGGTGGCGGGGCCTTTCAGGAAATGCTGACCAGCGCCAAGGTGGGCGATGCCATCGTGCACCTCACCCAGCAGTCGGCCTTCCCGCCATTGCTGCTGGGGTGGCTGATCGCGATGTTGCTCTCGGTGTCTACCGGCTCTGCCACGGTGGGTATCGTAGGGGCTGCCGGGTTGCTGGCACCGCTTGCGGGTGCAGACCCTAGCCTCAACCTGCCTTTGCTGGCCTTGTCCATCGGTTGCGGTTCGCTGTTCTTCAACTACGCCAACCATGCAGGCTTCTGGATGGTTAAGGAGTCCTTTGGCATGACCATGGGTGAGGCCACCAAGACCATCTCGGTGGTGCAGTCCATCGTGGCGGTGGTCGGGTTGATCGTGGTGTTGATGCTGAATGCGGCGATTACCGTAGGTTGAACCGGACTTAAAAAAGGCGAGCCGGTTCGCCCGAAATCAGGGAACAAAATCCGCAAGCGCCGCCGACCCTGTAGGAGCTGGCTTGCCTGCGATGGGCTGCACAGCAGCCCCCTGCTGCCTCGACTGGAAAGACTGGCAAGAGTCGGACGAGAAAGCAGGCTGCGCAATCCATAACCTATGCCAAAAAACCCTGCAACAATCGCCGCACATTTTCCACTAGCGCAGACTCCCCCTTCCGCGGCGCAAGCAAGAAGAACCTGGCTTGCGCCAACCCCGGCATGCCAGCCCGGTAAGGCTCCACGCCATGCGGTACGGCACTCGCGTTAAGGCAGGCTATTCCAAGCCCTGCCCGCAACGCCGATTGCAGCCCCGCCACACCTGAAGTCGAATAAACGATCTCGTATTCCACCCCGGCGCGCTCCAACACCTGGCAGCTGTATTCCGACAATCCGCACCCGCTGATCGCGAGCAGTGGCAGCGGCTGGCCGGGCTCTGGAACCCAGCCGGCAGCGGCGACCCATTGCAGTGGTTCCTGCCTCACCTCAAAGGTGTTGGATGTGGACACGCGCTCGTTAAAACGCATGGCCAAGCCAATGTCCAGGTAGTCACTTGCCTGATCAATTTCCAGGCTCTTTTTCATAACCACGTGAAGTCGCAGCCGTGGATGCCATTCACGTAGTTTTTTCAGTAGGCCAGCGATGTCGTCGGGGCGGAAGTAATCGGTGATCGCCAGTCGTATCTCCCCTTCGAATTGTTCGCCTCGTACATCCGACAGCGCCCGCTCACCCAGGGTGAGGAGCTGCCGCGCATGGCGCACAAGACGCTCACCCGCAGGGGTGGGGCGAACGCCTTGCTTGCCTCGAATGAGCAACTCGACGCCAATGGCATCTTCCAGCTTGCGCAGCTGTTCGCTGATGGCGGAGGTTGAGCGAAACAGGGCCGGAGCGGCTGCAGAGATACTACCTGCGTCACAGACCGCCAAGTAGACGTGGAGCTGGGCAAGGTCGAGGTGGTACATACAGGTTCCGGATAAACAGGAAGATGAGCACTGATTTTCCCGCTTTTTAGGAACATGTTCAAAGGCTAAGTTACAGGCACATTCACTGACGAGGATGACTCAAATGCCTGGTATCACCCTGACCTTGTCCGGCGCGCCGAATGCTGCGTTGGCGTCCGACCTCAGCCACGAGCTGACTGAACTGACTGCACGCGTTCTGGACAAGCAGCCATCCCAAACGATGGTGATCGTTCGGTTCGTCGATGCTGGCTTGTGGTTTATCGACAGCGAATCGCTCGAGAGCTTACGGCGAAACAGCTTTCGCCTGGAGGTCACGATCACCGACGAAACGACAACTGTGGAGCAGAAACGGCAGTATCAGCGTGAAGCCTATGATTTGCTCTCGGGACGCATCGGGAATGTGCACCCTCATTCGAATGTCCACATCATAGACGTGCGCGCTACGGCTTATGGCTATGGCGGGGTGCCGCAAGCTGCAAAGCTATGGGGCTGAAAGAGGAATCAGGGGCGATTCACAACGCCCCTGAACACCCTGCTGCCCATCTGCTGCCTCACAGTTTTTCTGCTACCAGGGCATAACACATGGGTACCTGCACCACGCCCTGGGTGTAGACGTCGTACAGATCTTCCCGATTGGAATGCGCGTATTCGTTGAATGCGCGCAGCCTCAACCCCGCGCCCAACACCCCCATGAGCAGATCGCCCAGCCGGTGGATATGCCAGTAAGACCGCTGCCCGGTCGCCTCGCCCTTGCCCTCGTAAACAATCGCGCCCGTTTCGACCACCGGCTCGGTCTGGAAGTAGGAACCACTGATGCGCCACGGGTCGCTGGCTTCGGGATCGAGCATTTCCAGAAACGGGTGCGTCTCGTAAATCACCAGCGTCCCACCGGGTTTCAGCGTTCTGGCAACGTGGCTGAAGAACAGACCAAGGTCGGGCATCCAGTTCACAACACCGATGGTGATCAACGCGACATCGAAGCGCTCGTTGAGCGTGGCTGGCAGCGCGTGAATGTCGGCCTCGACGAACTCAGGCGAATACTGGGATCGCTCGGCCAGCTCCTGCGCTTGCTTGAGAAACGCCGAAGACTGATCGACACCCACCACTTCCAGTGCGCCAAGGGCAAACAGCGAAAGCACTTCGCGGCCATTGTTGCAGCCCAACTGGATAACCGACTTGCCTGTTACGCCTACCTGCTGCAACTGTTCAGTCAGGGTCGAATCCAGGCACGAAAAGCCTTTATCCGCCACGGCGTCGGTAAGCCGAGCCCACTCGGCGCTGCGCCGGTGGTGGTCGGCGGAGGCATTCCAGGCGTCACGGTTGCTGGTGATGACATCCTTGTGCGAAACCATCTTGAACCTCGTCATTGCTCGCTGAGGTTCTGACATTAGCAGCTGCGCCAGCCGTAGGCTGGCGACAGCGTTGCTTTCATTAGTCGACCAGGTGACTAAGTTCGTTGGGATCGATCATCTTCCCGCATTGCTCACTGGCCAGCCGGCTGATGATCCGGATCGCCTGGTGAATGCCAGCGGTGTTGCGAAAGCTCAGGTGAGGGTTGTGTTCGCACTCCAGCACTTCATCGTGCTGGACCAAGGCTTCGCCGAGCAGTTCTAGGGTCCAGGCGTAGCTTTGGATGGTGGATAAGCGTTCCTGGTCAGTCATGGGGCACCTGCCTGGGTTGGGAGGTGGGGCGAGCCAGGTCGCAGATTGGGTAGAAGCGGTGAGGTTTCGGGGCCGGCGCGGGGCGGCGGCGGAGAACGGATGCGAGGATCCTGAACGGATTTCTGGTGGTCATGCATGAGTTCCTTTCGTTGTGGAACTGCCACCGCTCGCGGCCAAGCAAGTTTAGGTGGCAGCAGTACGCGGGTTGGCCGACCGGGACGAAAGGAGCCCGGCACACCCGAAGGTGTCCCGCGCACCACCGCCATAACGCGACATCGCGGGCACAAAAAAAGCGCCTGCGATGAAGATTGGGCGCTGCTGCGCCTTTCGATTCCGACCGGCCAAGGTCGCATCGCCGATGCTTCGGCGACTGGGGCAATTTATCTCTATGGGCCAGCTTGCGCAAGGGCGCGTGGGGTGTTCTGAGGCCATACGTTTTGTAGGAAGAATGCAGGTCTTTATGCTCCTCAGGCGGGACAGGTGAGCCTCAACGAGGTCGGTGAGGTCGGCGAGAAGTACGTCGGGGCTGGTTGCCAGGATTACTCTCAGGTGACGAAATCACTATCTCGAAAATTTTGAGCTATTGCCCCTTAAACATTGGGCCAAACTGAAAATCTGGAAATCGGTTATCTCAAAAGCTATCAATTTTTAAGTGGAAAACTGCGAACTCGAAAGCCGAGCTGGTGGGATAAGCCCCAGGGTGTACAGCCTCAAAATCCTGCGGAAGGTGGATTTTTCTAGATTCCAGAAAGCGGAGTAACAGCTTGGATTTTGACCGCGTCCCGGTAGGGTCAAACCACCTGTTTTTCGGCAATCTGTTTCAGCGGTCGCACGGAAAATCGCATCAACCGAGAAACAAAAAAGGCCTGCATCGCTGCAAGCCTTGATATGTGGTGCCGGAGACAGACGGACGGTTGTTGGCCGTGAGGGCCCGGTTTTCGCGGGGCTGGAATTTAGTAGAATTTTTGACATACCTAATAGGGTGTCTACAAATAAATCAGCTAGTTATAGCTTTCCGTGGAATCGAACCTGGACTTTTTTAGCTCTTTTGATTGACGTGCCCAGCGAGGGTGTGCCACCTCAGCCTGTTATTTTAGGATGGAGCGAAGCTTCACCAATACTTTCTCACCGGGAGGCGAGAACTACCGAACTTTTTTGCCTTGAGCGTCTGAGGCACCTTATCCATTTCAGAAAAGGGATCGTACGCTTCCCGGTGCCAACGATTGAAACCTGTGCGGTACTACCAGTACATCATGAACAGGAGCACCACTCCCTTTCAGGACTGTGCGAATTGCTGGGCAAGGAAACGAAGCACAGCGTGGAGATTCTCAAGCCCCTGCGGCGAGAAGAGATCTCCGCCTGTATCCGCTTTGTGGTAGTGCTCCGCCAGGAACAGCCCATATTGATCCTTGCTGGGTGATGCACTCAGACCCAGCTTCCTCTGTGCGACCGCAAAGCTATCCCGGCCCACCAGGGCTTCCAGCGCCATGGATCCGTAGGCGGCATCGATATCTGCAAAGGTCATTACGGACGAATCGGGCAAGAGCCACTTCTTCCGATATCGATCACGTGCCTCTCGACCGGCCTTGTCATCATCCAAGAGGACAATAAATTTTTCGCCTCGCCCCATGAGCAAACTGATCAGGTTCCCGGACGAGCTCGAACCGACACCCGGGACGATCGTGAAATTAATCGCGATGTCACACGTGTTCGAGGCCGCCTTGAAGGCATAGTAGTCAGAGATCCCCTCTACGATGACGAAGGGCGACGTGCCAACGATCTCAGGAACCACATACTGCAGCCTTTCTACTACCGGCTGGAAGTGATGGCTCCTTGTCGGGTAACTGTCGAGAAATTGCTTGTACTTGATCGCGGCGATTTCAGCCGGCAAAAACTCAAGGTCATACCCGTCAACATCATCATGCTTGGCAGCGCGGTTCTCTACGATGTAGGCGCCTGAGAGCCACCGGGGATCGACCATGTGATGACTGTGTGTGGAGTAAATGATCTTGTCGCCACCGCCAATCATTTTCTCAAAATACGTCAGCAGCTCAACCTGAGCGCGAGCGTGCAGGTTGGCGGCTGGCTCGTCGAATACATAAATGGTTTTGCGCTTGCTGTCATCCAGCTTGAAGCCCGTGAGGAGCAAAAAGGTGAAGAACCACCTGAAGCCAATGGAGCGCTCACTGATCTTGTAGTCCGAGTCACCGTTACTGACAGCAAAGGACACCATGGCCGTAGGTGTATCAGCCCCGGTGACAGACCACTGCAACTCGACCCGCCTGGCTGTTGTATCGCGCGAGAATACCTGCCACCAGCCACCAATCACCTCGCTCGTCAGGGCCTGGGAGACCTTCTTGAATACCGCGTCGATCTGACTCTTTTCATGGCTTCGATAAAAGGTATCGAGCCACTGAGCGCCATGTTTTTCACGGTACTGCGCGATACGGTTATTGATGTGCTCATCTACATCGTGGTCGGCATACGCAATAATCTTCTCCACGATTTCCCGGTAGTGACGCTGCTCGTAACTCTCCCCCTGGAACGGGGCCAGTTCAATTTCCTCGGGCACGTTGATCAGAAACGTGGGGAAATAGGCGATCGTGGGGACGCCTTCTACCACCAACTCTACAATCGGCCCCCACACATCCTCCTCAGGATTATCTGGGTGCGCATAGGGCTCAAAGTCTTCTTCCCCGGGCCGTTTGACGTTCAACTCCAGGCCGAGGCTGCCGCTACTTTCACCGTTAGGATCATTTGCAAAGCTTATTTCCTTTGCAATCCGAAACTTTCTGCCCAAGGCCTCGACATCTACCTCATATCCGAACTCTTCTGTCAGCTCTTTGATCGCCATTATTTCTGCTTCGTCCAGCTGCACCGTGGCGGCGACGGACACTACGCCCTTGAACGAGCCCTTCTGGCTGGCAGGAATGAACGTAAATTCTTTGTGATTTTCTGTACTGAAGGTGTACAGACTGGAGACTGACTTATCGCTACTTACAAATTGCGATATCGCTTCGAGAATAGTGGTTTTACCACTTTCGTTAAGGCCTATGAGCATCACGATCGGCGTATCGATCTTGCCTGAGAGCTCAATGCGCGTACTGACAATGCCTTTGTAGTTCTTAATCTCAAAATCGAGGATTTTTGACATCAGCGAACACTACCCTGTGTTAGCACGAACTGAGCCACGCTAGCTTTAACCGCTAAATTTGGCATGCTTGAGCCCTGAACGTGACACCAACAGCCCTCGGCTACCTATTGGCAAATTGGATCCGGCAGGGTTAGAGTGCTGGCACTCTAGCATTAGTCAAACCGCTGTCAACAGCCATCGATTTGACGCCAAGATTGCACCGCGTTGTTTCACATAGGGATATTGGGGAACGTAATGTCAGGTTCAGATGGCAAGCTTTTCCGGGACTACACAGCGGGAGCTCCGACAGAGATCGCGTGTGACAGGCTTTTCCTGCAGACTCATCTCGCCTCTCCGAAGGCCGATGTGGTCGAGCAGTTCGATGTCGGTGACACCTTGCAGATGACCGTGGGATATGCCGGTAATGAGCTTTCCGCGCTCGCCGTCTGGAACGGCCAGACTGCAGGAGGCATCGCATCGCCCAAAGCGATCCGGTTAATCACCTGCATCGAGAACGGTACGAGCTACGAGGCGCGTGTGACGGCCAAAGTTGGCGGCCAAGTGGCGCTCAAGATCTCTCCGATCAAGCAGGAGTGATTTGATGATCAGCGTATCTGGCGGCGTCTACTACGAACAATGCATGTGCCCCACGTGGCAGGAACTGTTCGGCTCGGGTGGTCGGGCTGCTACGGCGATCGCGCGCCTGGGCGGGTCGGTAAACCTCACGACCTACACGGACAGCACGGCAGAATCGATCCTTCGCCTGCGAGCGGCCCTGGAGGGTTTCACCCTGGAGCCCCAGGCCATCGATCACAGCCTGCAGTTCCGCTACAGCCATGGATTGTCCAAACCTTCCATTCACCCGGCCCCCAAGCGCCAAACCAGTCTGCAGGTGACGGCCAGGAACGTCGTGCGCTTCGGCTTTCTGGAGGGTGATTGCGTGGTCGACGCTCACAAGGCGGTTTACGACCCACAGAGTTCCTACTACCCAGCACCCTTTCATGAAAATGGCTCCAGGGCTGAGCGGTTGGCACTCATCCTGAACAGGAGCGAGGCTGAAGCTCTGCATGGCAGCAGCGTGGCGAACACAGCTGACCTCGCACGCGCGTTATCCAAATCCCATCATGCCGAAATTGTCATCATCAAGATGGGCCCTGCCGGTGCGCTCCTCTTCCACGAAGATCGGACACACCACATCCCCTCTTTCGTGACCCCCAAAGTCTGGAAGGTGGGCTCAGGAGATGTGTTCGTGGCCACCTTTGCCTACTTCTGGCTTGAGGACGACCTGGCGCCACTGGAAGCGGCCCTGCATGCTTCACGGGCAACCGCCTATTACTGCGAATCCCAGGGCTTTGCTTCCAAGGCAGAGCTCAGCACGTACACCCCTGATGCAGCCAGCGTCCCGAAAAAGTCGAAGAGCGGCAAAGAGCCCCTGGTGTACCTGGCGGGCCCGTTCTTCTCGCTGTCACAACTCTGGTTGATTGAAGAGGCGCGCGGCCAGCTGCTGGAGATGGGGCTGAATGTGTTCTCTCCGGTGCACGATGTCGGCCATGGGTCGGCAGAAGATGTCGTGCACAAGGATCTCGACGCCATCCATGAGTGCGATCTGATGCTGGCCATCGGTGACGGCCTGGATGCTGGGACGATCTATGAGATCGGCTACGCGTGCGCGCTCAAGAAGCCCGTCATCATGTACGTGGAGAATGAGTCTGAAGAAGATCAGAAAATGATGGTCGGTTCAGGCTGCATCATCACCGATGACTTCGTCACGGCCATTTACCAGACCGCCTGGAAGGCAGCAGAACTGTGAAGCGCGCTCTTCTTCTTTCAGGGGGTATGGACTCCCTCGCCGTCGCCTGGTGGCTTCGTCCCGAGATTGGTATCACGCTCGACTACGGACAATTGGCTGCCGAGGCGGAGATCTCCGCGTCCACCACCCTCTGCAAACAGCTCGGTATCGAGCACCACGTGATCTCGATCGATTGCCGCGCTGTCGGCTCCGGCGATATGGCCGGTGGCAAGGCTGACGCACACGCACCGGCCAGTGACTGGTGGCCCTATCGCAACCAGATGCTCGTCACCCTGGCGGCCATGAAGGCCATCAGCCTGGGCGTGAAAAAGCTCTACCTGGGTACCGTGAAGTCCGATGGATCACACCGCGATGGCACACCGGAGTTCATCTCCGCCATCAATCAGCTGATGGTCATCCAGGAAGGTGAAATGACCGTGGAAGCGCCTGCGATTCATCTGAGCACGTTTGAGTTAGTCAAAGAGGCCAATGTCCCCTCTTCGATGCTCGCCTGGGCTCACAGCTGCCACAAATCCAACGTCCCCTGTGGTAACTGCCGAGGCTGCTTCAAGTACTTTGAGGTTTGGCACGAGATCGAAAATGGACTGGATCAATCTCAGTAGCCCAGCGGTTAGAGCAGAGCCAGGGCACTATCAGCCATTCACCTGGCCGGATGGCACCTTCCACGCGCTGCCCGAGATAGAGGATGTCGACGACACCGGCATCCTCGCCCTTCTCGACCATAGGCGCACCCGGCGCACGTTCAATGCCTTGAGCATTGATCAGCTGGGCCAGTTGCTGTGGCGCAGTACGCGTACGCAGGCCATCGCAGAATCAGACTATGGCTTCGATCTGGAACTGCGGCCCACACCCTCAGCCGGTGCCATCCACCCCATTCACATCCTGGCCTACCTCCCCGATTCGCCAAACTGGTGCCGCTACGACAGTCGCCGGCACGGCCTTGTCGAGCTACCGGGATCAGCGCAGGCCTTCGCAGGATTGGCAGAGCAGTGCGAGCAAAGCCTGCCCGGCGAGCAGGCGACACGGTTACTGTTGGTGGCTGAACCCGGGAAGACGGCGGCCAAGTACCAGCATGGCGAAAGTCTGATCTGGCGAGATGCCGGAGCACTCCTGGCGATCATGGCGGTGATAGCAGAGGCCTTGGACTACGCGTTCTGCCCCCTGGGAATTACGGGAGAGCCCTGGGCTGGCCAAGTTGCCCCCTCAGATTTACTCACGGGCGTAGGTGTTGCCCTGGTGGGCGGGCCGGCACCGAAGGGCTAGGCGGCCTTCAAACCCGCTTCGCTCAACAGGCCGTGAACGACGGATGGCGCAGACATCATCTGGTACCACATCAGTGCGTCGAGCCTGGATGGCCGAACATCGATAGCTTTGCTCAGGGCAAGGAACTCCGCTTCCAGCTGCAGGTAATGCCGCTCGACCGTGAGGCCGGACGAGAAAAAACCCGCCAGTGCCCCGGCGCGCAAGATGTGGATATCCAGGATCGCGACATCATCGGCATCAAGCCAGTTGCGGGCAATCCAAGACGCAGTCTTATAGCCGATGCCCGGCAGCTCCAGCAGCCAGTCCCGAAGCGCTCGCCCGGAGCTCAATGGATAGCCCCCTACACTCAGAGCAACAAGCGCGGCATGCAGGTATCGCGCTTTCTGTTTGGCAAAGCGGTAGCGTACGGAGCGGCTGCCGATTTTCAATGGAATGGTAAGCCATTCTTGAAGTTGGGCCTCACTGGGCACTTCACCTTCAAATGCACCGAGGTTTTTCAGGTGGCCGAATGCCGCCAGGCCGACGTTTGCGGGGATACCGTGACCGCCCAGCAGGCACGCGCCGATTTCCTCCGCCAACGTGGCACCGAGCTTGTAGTTGATCGGCTCATGTTCTTGGTCGTTTGCCCAGACCTGATAGGCCCAGTATGCCGGAGTCGGGAACGCCTCGATCAATCCCCAGGAAACGCCAGGCAGCACTTCACTCATGGCATCGGGGAAATCGCGGCTGTAGAGCTTGGAGTCGACGAACACAACACCGTTTTGCATTACCGGGCCTCCTGAACGGAGCCATAGGTCTGCGTGATCCAGCGCAGGAAATCGCTGCGCTCTACCGGATCCATCGCAGAAACACGGTCGCGGAGCCTGGATTGGCGTCGGGCAATGGTCTGCCGCTCGCGGAACGTGTCACCTAAGTAACGACTGTCGTGAAGCTCTTCTGGGGCAGCGTAGTTCATCCAGACGCACTCCTCCCTGACATCCGTGTGCGTCTTGCCCATAAACGTCACCTTCCTCCATCCGTGGAGCGTTTCGTTGTACAGAGCACTGTCGTAGCCGGAAATCATGACCTTGCACGGCACGCTGCACAGCGTGGAAAGCAGCTGCTCATGCTGGGCCTGGTCATATTCGAAACGGTAGATTTTGGCGCGACGACGCGTCTCTGTGACATACGGAGGATCAGCATAGATCAGCTCGGTGCCGTCGTACGTGAAACTGCTCAGGTAGCTCGTAGCATCACCCTGAACGAGCTCAAGGCCTTCTACTGAGTGATCAGCCCAGGCGCCATGAACGGCTGGATCGACGTCTACGCCGATATTACGGGTCGCAGGTTTCTTGTGGCGCAGGACAGCGCCCGCGCCCAAGTGCGTCTCGATGTAGGTCTGATGCGGAGGCATCAGGTTGATCAAGCGCTGGTAGCACTTGCCTTTCCCGCCTGGATATCTCATGCACACATCATCGTCAAAAGTGACGATGATGTCAATAGAGTGCTTGGGCCGGTCTCGTGAGGCGCCTTGGTGAGCGCCTATGAGCGCTCAGCGAATCTTCTCTTCCACGAACCTGTCTTCTGGGAAGAAGGAAGCGATCTTGATGATCGCGTTGGCCAAGAAAGGTTGAGGATTGATGTAGTCAAAGCTGTAGCGGCCCGAGCAGTAATTCACACCCCAAAAACCCTTCTTCTTACCTTTTGGCCGCCACCACATCTCCCCGGCAATCCGGGCGGCCTGTAATCCCGTCATGCTCGGGTGACCGCGTTTTGGATCTTTCAGATCCTCAGCAACGAATAAGCTACCGTCTTTCCCGATCGCCCATATCAGGTTTTTCGTCTTTGGATTTTTGACGACCTGAGAGAACTCCCGCACCAAGGTTCGTTCCTTAGCCAGCGGGTCGAATCGCTCGATCGCGGTATGGTTGGCCCCTTTCCCCTCAGCGGTGATTTCGCTTTTTTCAAGCCGCTTCGGAGCACGTAACTTGCCGTAGGTCGTGTTCAAGTAATTTGCGTAATCTTGGTCTTGCTTGGCCAACACCTTCAAGAATGAGCTGTAGAAGTGCTCAACATCGACGTACTGAGCGTTCGCCTTCTGATCCCTGAACCATCTGAGGAACAGAGCACCGAACAACAAGTCGTGTTCATAAATCGCTGATACAGCATCCCCCAAAGGCGTATCCGTAGCATCGAGCAACACCTTCAACACCTTTCGCTCCCCCCAGTACAGGTCGATGCTCCACTGGAGACGAGCCATTGGGGTGGTGAGGACGCTCAACTTGTGAGCGTTCCAGCGCTCGATGGCTTCGGGGGTTGCAACAGGGGTCTCGGCGCCGGCATCAAGCGTATCCCCTTCGACGTAGCCAATGGGTCGCCCGGTAATCTCATCGCGAATCTGCGAAATGGACGCGAGTTTGATCGAGTGCGAGCACTTTTCAGGCTTGAGCGTGGAGTTCTTGCAAATGCCCTCCATCCAACGTTCCAGATGGCTCAGAATGGTTTCTGCAGTCCCGTACGCATACTTGAAATCGAGGCGGGCTTTCTTGTCAGCTGGAACGATGCCGAGGTCGGGCACAAGGATTTCGTGGGGGGGCAGCCAGTCTTGGGCTTTTTCACTCCACTGACTAAACTCCAAAGCCCAGCGGTCGTGGAGCAGCGCCCTTACCTCGTTGGAGGCTACAGATCCAATGTCTTCTTGAGCTTGGATGAATGCTTGCGCAGGCACAATTTTCGCCCGTGCGTAAGGGCCTAGACGATCGTCGTGAACGTAGAGCCATTCTTTATCATCTCGGAAGTCGTATCCCACCAGCGTTACCGCATGGCCACCTTTCAGGCACATCGGTTGGCCAGTGGAAGTCGTCATTTCGAGCTTCAGTTCTTCGCGCTCAGCTTCGTCAAGCTCATCGAATTCTCCCAATACCTCCAGAGCCTCAGCTTCTTTCATTTCCTTGTCTGCAGCGGAGGTGCTTTCCGGCCCGTAAACAACGCCTGCCAGGATGATCGGCAAGTCACTGTCGATATGGGAAGAGGCGTAGCTGTGGAACCAGCCCTGGTTTTCAGTCGTGAGTGTGGTGGAGTGATAACGAAGCCCCTGAACGTCGAGCGAACGCTGGATCTGTTTGTGCGTGAGATGCTTGTTCGGGAATCCGTTGTGTGAGCCATCCACAAAATTGAGTGCAGCGGTGGTGATCTCACTGCACGATGGGACAGATTTTACATCGCGCCCTGGAAGGGCGTGCAGAGCAGCCCAGATCGCAGTAGTCGCGCAGGCGGCGACTACCTTGTCCTGCTCTTGGAAGGCAATCGAATTCACATGCAGCTTGATGCCAAACAGATTGACGTCATAGCGCTTGGCAATTTTCTTCTTGGTACCTGGCCCGGTGCCGTGATCACCGGCGATGCGTAGGCATGTCTTCCCAATGAAGGTCTTTTCGAGTGGCTTTATCACGACAAAGCCAAGGTAATTGTCTTGCAGCGAAGCACGGGATAGGTCTTGGCGAGCGCTGTCGATCATCATGCGATCAAGCGACTTATGGTCGAGCTTGCAGCCGAAGAAATGTAGCCGCCCACAAATCTGACCATCGTTACGGAAACGCTTTAGGTAGTAGCGCGAATAGTCTTCTAGGAAGTCGCGATCGGTGTACCGAGGCTCAAGCAGAATCGACTTGGCGCCGATGTGGCAGAGGTAATTGTAGAGGTACTTGACCTGCTCTTTGTCAAAGATCTGCAGGTATTCGTAGCCAAAGCATTCGCGAATCAGGGCGCTCAGCGTTTCGGCCTGAAATTCCGTAACGAGGTATGGAGTCATTGTTCTATGCGCAAAAAAAAGCAGCCACGAAGGGCTGCTTTTAGGTCAGAAAAAAATCAGAGGCTGCAGGTACGAGCAAGCATCTCATCAGTCACGGCTTGGGCTTTGGCCTGTTTGGCAAGGATCCTGGTCATCACGAAGGTACGGGCTCGCGCCTTTCGTAGACGCTCCTCTTCCGTAGCGCCCATGTGTTTCCTGGCCTTCTCATACAAAAGCTCAACGCTCATTTTTCTTTCCCTCTTTCCCACATTCCTAGTGGTCGCGGTCTTACTACGGTACGTGTCTGGTACGGTATGGTCTTACTGCACAGCTGGTGCGGTCTTACTGACTAGCGGTCTTACTGGTTTGGACGCTCACGGTGCCAAAGCATGCGCTACCGGTGACGATTCGCGAAGGCGGCGGATTATACGAATCCACCAGGATCAACGTCAGTACCCCTCGCAGGTGCCCGACGGACGGCATCCTTCACACTTCGACAAAACGCTTGTTCAAATGTTCATCCAACCGAACACCCTAATGCCCTGCCAGGTGTCCTTGCTGCACTGATGCGGGTCGCAGACGCTGTACGCTTCTGCCTTAGCGAATTCATTTCGATCTTGATTCTGCGCTGCCTACGCAGCCGCTTTTCGCGGGATCGACCAGGCTAAGAACTGGCTCTGAATTCAGTATGGCATAACGGAATCATCCAAATCCATAGGGCTTTGTGACATGTCACACGATTGCGAATGCTTTTACAAACAGCGAATCAAGCACCGATTGGGTCTTCAAACCGCTTCGCTCCTCACCCAAATTGCTTCGGTGTGAGCCTAGCTCAAGCCTTCAGATTTGCATTGCGGATTCATCACGATGAAGCCAACGGATCGCTCATCTGACCACGCGTGGTTGCATTACGCTATCACGCCACGCAAAATCCGCCGTCGAAATTGGATGTCGGAAGGAGTAAAGCGTGTCTCTATCAGGGATTTTCAGCTCTGCCTATCAGCGCAGAAGCTTTCTGCTTGCCACCGGTGGCCTGCTGCTGCTGTGCTTCCTGGCCATCCTGTGGATTGCGAACATCCCACAGCAAACGCCTTCGCTGGTTGCCTTCAACAGCTTTCTAACCTCGGTCGTCGCCAGTGGTGCATTTGCCATCATCTCGACGCTGTACATCTCGTTTTTTGTCGACCCTAACGAGGTGCAGAAAGCTGCTGTCGTTTTGCCTCAGGACATTACGCAGAACCTGGAGCGGATCGTGGCCGACTCCACCGACTACCAGATCAACGTACGAACCGGTCGACACTTTCGCGCCGACACACTCCCTCGACTGCTCGATCAGGCTAAAAAGCATCGGCAGCCGATTCGCCTTGATGTGATCCTGCTGGACTTCAGGGACACGACCCTCTGTGAGCAATATGCGAGGTTTCGGCAAAGCGCCACGTTCGACAGCCACCTATGGGACGTCAAATACGTTCAGTCAGAAGTTCTGGCAACCATCCTGGCTATCGCACGCGCGCACATCGAGTACCCGCTGCTACTCGATGTGCATCTGTACCTGAGCAAGCGCTTGTCCACCTTCCGAATCGAAGGCTCGTCCCAGGAGCTGATCATCACGCGGGAGGATCCGAAAGACTTCGCCTACCGGTACCACCGCTCTCACCGCGACTACGCGGCCTACGCCCATGAGCTCGGGCTGATCCGCAATGAAGCGTCGCAGGTTCAGATTCCGCTCAATGCGGCGCACACCGAGGTGCTGCAGATGATGTTCGGACTCGGTACGCTTCCTGGGGAGGTGATCACGGCAGCCGAAAACGCGGTAGGCGGGAGCTCCCCGTATGCTTGATGCGCTGCCCTTCCTGAACCTGGAGCACTTCGGCAACACCTCGACACCGTCCATAAAGGAAGCGTTGCGAGCCTGGATCACTGTGAAAAAGCCCCGATGCCTCAAGCATCCCCATGGTTTCTACGTCATGCTGCTCAACCGCACGGACGATGAACAATGGCGCCTGCACCTCTGGCCAGACGGCGAACGCCAGATAAGTGGAATGCCTGCGCGCATCCACCTGCACGACACGCACGTAAGCAGCCGTATTCTGGCCGGCACCTTGACGAACATTCAGTACGTCAGCACGCCAGTTACCGATGGTTCAGCTACAGGTCATCCGGTGTATGAGGTGAACTACGAGGGGAATCGTTACGACAGGAAAACGGCGAACACCCTGCGTAGAACACGCGTACGAGAAACGGTGACTGAAACGGAGCGACGCTGCCTTCAAATTGGTGATACTTACCGCATCGAGCGCTACACCCTCCATGAGGCTGTCGTCGCACCGGACGTCGCTACGTGCACCCTGGTGTGCATGCACGAGCATGAGGACGGTGTGATCAAGCTGATGGGCGTCGACGGATACCCCGAAGACATTTCCTTTGTGCGCACCGAGCACGATGGATCAATCTTCCTCGACTACCTCTAGACAGACCTTGGTCCTTCGGCGTGGGGCTGATCACTGGGCTCGTATTTGAAGCCGTTAATGGCGTGCTGCACACGAGGCTTCCAGTCAGATACTCGCGACGAAGTTGGTCATCTGGCTCATCTGGTTCATTGGCAGCTCGGATCAGGTGGTCAGGTGTGTTTCAGCACATCTGCGGACTGGTTAGGAGAGTCCTTAGTTGACCTCCACGAATAGTAGCTGTGCATCGATTGCTTTCAGACGTGACCATCAAAATCAGATCCTCGCTCAGAGGCTGAACACCCATGTTTTTTGTAAACGACGAGCGAGCAGCCGCACGGTTAGAAAATAGTAATACCGCGTCATATCGCTGCGTCTATCTAGGCGATACTCAAGAAACCAAACCAAATGCTTTCTCTGCCAGGCCCAAGGTGTCTCTCGCTGCCAGCGCTCTGCAATTTCAGCTTGGATAAGCGTCGCCTGCCGCACATGGCGTTGCCGCGTGGCATGCGACCCGGTTAGCACGCCACCCAAGAACAACTCCATATCGAATGGCTTGCTCATGTCCGTCCTCCAATGTAAGCCGCGACCACGTCGATCCGACCGTGCCCAAGCTCGTAGCTGATTTGCCTTCGGGCCTCACGATCAAGGCACCAATCCATCTGGCGACAGTCACCGCTGTTGATAGGCGAGCGGTGCTGGGTGATCTGCTCATAGCGTTCACATGCGAACGCCGCTCGTAGCTCATGAAATCCTTTGAGGTTGTGGGTATGGAGAATGTCCCGCGCAGGTCGGACGACTTCGTGCAGAACGATCAGATAATTTTCGTTCGGAGCAATCAGATTGCGGCTACCGGCCGGCGACGCCTACTCCGCCAATATAAGGGCATCACGCACATAGTCATCCACCGCAATCCAACGTGGTGCTGAGGCGCCGGCGCGGCCACCTTTCGTGCCGTCTTGGATATTGATCTTGTCGAAGACTTCAGCCTCACGACTTAGCCTTGGCAGATCAGCCAAGATAGCCTCACGTAAGCGCATGCCGGTAGCTCGTGCCAACAGAGCAATCGCGGCGGCTCGAAGCTGATCACGACTACAAAGCGCATCAACGATCTGCTTAACTTGCTCGCGATCCTGGCCTTGCGGCACTGATTGTCGAACCCCGGTGCGCTGCATACCCAATGCCTTGCTCGGGCTGAGAAATTTCACGCACTGATCACCGCGAAGCGCTGCCATGGTCCTGTTAGCGCTGGATAGCCGATTTTGTGCAGTGCTGACGGCGAGGTCACCGCGCCCAACCACGTCGCGCAGATATGCCGCGTAGTCGGCCAACACTTTCCGATCAATCCGCCTCGCATCATTGATACCTGGCCCTTTTTCGGAGCGGCACCACTTCGCGAATGCTTGCCACCGATCACTGTGCGCCTTAACCGTGCCGTAGTGGCCACCGCCGAACATGTCTTTCAGAGCCTGCGGTCCTGCGTAACTCAATTGCCTGCCGTAGCCGAAATTGCGGCCATTGCGTCTACCCACCAATGCCATATCGGTCACCTCATCGTTCGCTCTCCGCTCCTCGCCCCACGTCATCCCGCCAAGAATGCTGAGTGTTATCAGGGATCAAGGCCCCTGCGACCTGTGGGGAATGTCCTCTACGCGGGACTGGCGACTCCTTACGTCCGGGAGCAAGGGCATCTCATGATCTGGCCTCCTGAGCACCGTTACCGGTGGGCGGGTGGAGGCAGCACTGGCTAACGAGACCAGCGCCTGGAGATCTTGAGTCGGGTGAACACTGCGATGCGATGACCGGGGCATGCCTGACTGTCAGTCAAGTGCAGTCCATTCCTTGGCCTGCGGCACCATCATCTACAGCGCTGTTGCTGGTGACATCGGCGTTTGTCACGCCGATTGTCATGAGAGGAGTTGCCGCAAAGCCAACAGCGATGAGCGCTGCAGCAGTGCTAGAAGCGCCCGTCTCTTTTCTGGAAAAAGAGACGGGCGCAGGTTGGCGCAATAGTTGGCCAAGCGGATAGGTTGCTGCAGGGCAGCGAAGTAAGAGGTGCTATCTGGCGCACAAGGGCCATGATCTGAAGTAGGCATCCATCACCGTGGAGGTGACCGGGTGAGCTACCGGACGCGAATCGCCATTTGGGGAGAGAACCACTGCAAGAGCGGCGTGACCTTGAAGACTCGGGCCACAAGGGTGCTATTCAACGACAGCGTCTGCCTGACCGAGAGTACCCTTGGGCTGAAAAATGCGTTTGATGGCACGGGCTGCGCCCGTGTTCGCGGGCACGCCCGCTCCTACAGGGTAAAGCGGCGCTTGCTGAGGCTTTGTTCTCCACGCGACAGCGCAGCCTAAAGGGCTGGGTGATCTCCCACGGAGGTCGTGCGGGCCTTTAGAAATTGTTCAAGGAAGTTGCTATCAGCGGCATTGGCCAGCCTCTGGAAATTGACTGAATCGCGTAACGCGGTGGCGAAATGGGCGCCTCAACCGGCTCCACGAGGCCACTCAGTCGGCGAAACCATGATCAAATGGGCAAAAGAAATGGCGACCTTTTCGGGGTCGCCTTCGGATGTTACTGAGGCTGTAGTCGCAGCGATTCTTTAGTTTCCGGATTAACGATCCATCAGGTCAGAACCCAGTCGAATCATCGGCCGTATGGTGGGGCCTATCGACTGTCCCTATGTCAGTGAGCGCCAGCTTCACTGCTGCCAAATTCGGGGGGCCGATTACTGGCAAGCCATGCCCGAAAACGCGCAATTGCAGTCCTCGGGGTTCATCCTCGGAGATTTGCCTTGAAGGGTCAAACCATCCGCTTCGGCAGAATGTTTCTGCGGGTGACCTGATTGCCCTGGGGATAGAAGCGGGTGGCACATCTCAAGGTTTATCGAGTGGCTCTGGAATGAAACCTTGCCCTCTCAACGCTTTGATCACACCCCGTATCAAATAATTGTTCGAGAAGCCGATCGTATACTGCCTGGAGCCCGGGCTAACCGGTACCAGCATCCCCTGCTCTACCAGGTTCTTGATCTGGTAGGTCCGCTGGCCCGCAGTGAGCTTGGGAACCGCCTGAGCTATGTCGCCAGACTTCACCACTTTCATGCTTATCGCACAGTCCAGGATCTGCTCTTCGACTGCGGTGATCCATTCCCGGCTGCGCGCATAGCTCACGGCAGGGGACAAGATCGATTTTGTCAGGTAGCCATACTGGGTGAGCCTATCGACCTTTTCCAGCTCATCCCGAATGCCCTCGAGCACATAAACGCACCATGCCTCCAGCCCGGCCGCAGTGCCGGTGTCGGCCATCCCCAACATCGAGTAATACTTCTCGCGGTCATTGCAGAACACGGCAGTGGGGTTCAGCACCCTGCCGCCCACATTCACGTTGAAGCCGTACTTCATCAACAGCGCGTACGTGAGCAGTCTCACCACTCGCCCGTTGCCATTGCCGAATGGGTGAATCCAGCCGAAGCGATGGTGCGCCAGGGCAACCTTCATCAATGCGTACTTAGGCGAATCATCGCGGTTGATGAAACTGACCAGCTCCTGCATGTACTGGGGCACCAGCAGCCCCTCGGGCGGAAGGTGATCCGACTGCGAAATTCGCACCGGCCCTTCACGGTAGGCTCCCGGTGTGCGGTCGCCTTCGCGCCGCAGACCGACCACGGTCATGGCGTGCAGCTCGCGGATCATGTGCTCGGTCAGGTCCACACCGGGTTGCATCACCTGTTCGATGTAATCCATCGCCTTCTCGATGTTGGCAACCTCCAGCAACTGATCGGTACTTTCGGCTGTGCCTTCGACCTTGCTGTCGATGTAGTCCGCCAGGGTGGTGTGATTACCCTCGATTCGGGCAGACCCCAAGCTCTCCAGGGTATGGAAGATATCCTTGAGCTGGAAGAAAACCGGTGCCGGGGTATCGCCTTCCAGCCTTAGCCGGCGCAGGAATTCAAGCTCGCTCAGCACGTCGACCAAGGGCGAGTCGAAGGACGGGTTCAACAGCTGGAGATCGTGGTGAGAAAACTGCGGCATCTGGGAATTATCTCTAAGCGGCGGTCAGATTATCTCTAATTTTTTGATTAGTAGCCCGTAATCATTGGGCTCTAGCCTTATCGAAGAAAAGCATTATCTCGAATGCCGCGCAACCTTAAGTTGAAAAGGGCACATCGATAAGTCGAATAGGACAGAGCTGAGCGTGACAGGGTGTGGGGGCCTGTCAGTCTGTGGAATTGGGGCTGCTTCGCAGCCCATCGCCGGCAAGCGCAGCTCCCACAGTGGGGACCGAGTAGTGCTGGGGGGCTGCGATATTCTGGGAGTGCGGGGTGTGTATTGCTTGAAGCCTGATTGCGGGGGATTGCAATCAGGTCATTTGAATGGTGCCGGAGACAGGAATCGAACCTGCGACCTTCGCGTTACGAGTGCGCTGCTCTACCGACTGAGCTACACCGGCGTGTAGCGCAACGTACCACTGCCGCACCTGCCGCGTAAACCCCTGTTTCCCCGGCCTTATTCCCCTCCCCTCAGGGCGCTTTGCAACCCTTCGGCGCGAGGTCTTCATCGATATCGGTCGTGCAGGTCCAGCCAGTTGGCGAGCGCGTCAGGGCAAGGCTCTTGCCAACCACATTGGCCGGCACATCAACCAGGGCGCATGCAATCGTGCCAATCCCGTCAGCCGCCTTGCTGCTCACCGCAATCGCACAGTTCGCCGTCGCCGGCTGGCCGCCCAGCTCGGCCACGTTGTTCACATCCTTGCCTTCATTCAACCGCAGCTCCATCGCCGTCTTCAGCGCGCTGATCTCCAGCAACCCCGCGGCAGCCTTGGTGCGGGACTGGTGGTTGGTGTACATCGGGATGGCGATGGTCGCCAGAATGCCGATGATCGCGACGACGATCATCAGTTCGATCAGGGTGATACCGCGTTGCCCTTTCATGAACGATTTCCTTTTTGATACGTGTACTCGTGGAGGTCAGGCTCGCCCCCAGCTGGCAGCGGCGCAGTAGGCCTGAACAGACACCTTTTGTCACCCCTGCCCGCCAGGGCGTCATCTTCGCTGAACTACTCTAGTGAGCATCACGGACGCACGCCCGCTCAGGGACGCGGCAAGCTGTTTCCAGGCTTGTCGCACGGGCAGAAAAGGACCTTTGCATGAACTCATCGACACAGCTCTATGCGTGGCGCGGCACCGATGCCAGTGGCGCTACTGTCAGCGGCCAGGTCAGCGGGCGCAGCGCGGCTTATGCACGGGCCGGCCTGCAGCGCCAGGGCATTCGCGTGGTCAGCCTGCGGGCGGCCGGCGGGTTTGAATGGCGGCTGCCGAAGGCTCGGGAAAAGGCCGACCCGGCGGGTTTCAGCCGGCAGCTGGCGACCTTGCTCAAGGCCGGGGTGCCGCTGTTGCAGGCCTTCGAGGTGATGGGCCGCAGTGGCTGCAGTGCGGGGCAGGCAGCCTTGCTGGATAAATTGAAACGGGATGTGGCCTCGGGCCTGGGGCTGGCGGATGCGCTGCAACGCCATCCGGCGTGGTTCGATGGGTTGTACTGCAACCTGATTCGCGTGGGCGAGCAATCCGGCACGCTCGATCGGCAGCTGGAGCAATTGGCGGGGATGCTGGAGCAGCGGCAGGTGCTACTTAAAAGGGTGCGCAAGGCGATGCTCTATCCGGTGCTGCTGTTGCTGACCGGGTTGGGAGTTTCGGCGGTGTTGTTGCTGGAGGTGATTCCGCGCTTCGAAAGCCTGTTTGCCGGTTTCGATGCGGCGTTACCAGCCTTCACACAGTGGGTGATCAACTTGTCCACAGGGCTGGGGCGCTATGCGCCGCTACTGTTGATAACCGCGCTGGGCCTGGGCTTCGCCGTTACCCGGCTGTACCTGAAGTATGCGCCAGCGCGCCTGTGGATAACTGCACAAGCCTTGCGCCTTCCTGTATTCGGCAGGTTGTTGAGCCAGGCGGCCCTGGCGCGCTTTGCCCGTACCCTGGCCACGTCCTATGCTGCCGGGGTCCCGCTGCTGGATGCGCTGGTCACCGTGGCCAAGGCCTGCGGCAACGAGCTGCATGAACAGGCGGTGCAGCGCTTGCGCCAGGGCATGGCCAACGGGCAGGCGCTGAATCAGGCGATGGCCAATGAACCGCTGTTCCCGCCATTATTGGTCCAACTCACCGCCATTGGTGAATCCAGCGGCACGCTGGACCAGATGCTGGCGAAGTCTGCCAGCCATTACGAGGAACAGGTCAGCCAGACACTGGACCAATTGACCAGCCTGCTGGAGCCGGCCATCGTACTGATCCTGGGCCTGCTGGTCGGTGGCCTGGTGGTGGCGATGTACCTGCCGATCTTCCAGCTGGGTAGCTTGATCTGAACATGACTTTCTGGACTTTGCTGGCCGAACAGCCGGCGTACTTCATCACCCTGGCGACCGTGCTCGGCCTGCTGGTGGGCAGCTTCCTCAACGTGGTGGTGCATCGCCTGCCGATCATGCTCGAGCGCCAGTGGCAGCGCGAGGCGCAGGAAGTGCTGGGCCTGCCGACCACCGAGCACGAGCGCTTCAATCTGTCCCTCCCCGCCTCCCACTGCCCGCATTGCCACCACGCGATCCGCGCCTGGGAGAACATCCCCGTGCTGAGCTACCTGGCATTGCGCGGGCGCTGTTCGGCATGCAAGCAACCGATCAGTGTGCGTTATCCACTGGTCGAGGTGGTCTGTGCACTGTTGTCGATGGCGGTGGCCTGGCATTCCGGTGCTGGCATCGGGGCCTTGGCCCTGATGTTGCTGACCTGGAGCCTGCTGGCACTGAGCCTGATCGACCATGACCAACAGATATTGCCCGATGTGCTGGTGCTGCCGACGCTATGGCTTGGCTTGATCGTCAATGCCTTCGACACGGTGGTGCCACTGCCCGATGCGCTGTGGGGCGCGGTGGCCGGGTACCTGAGCCTGTGGCTGGTGTACTGGGTGTTCAAGCTGATCACCGGCAAGGAAGGCATGGGCTATGGCGACTTCAAGCTGCTGGCGCTGATCGGCGCCTGGGGTGGCTGGCAGGTATTGCCGCTCACCTTGATGCTGTCGTCGGTGATCGGTGTGGTAGCGGGCCTGTGCCTGCTGCGTGTGCGCAGGCAATCCGTCGGCACTGCCATACCCTTTGGCCCTTATCTGGCCATTGCGGGGTGGATTGCTGTGCTCTGGGGTGATGAAATGTACGCCTTCTACCTGCAACTATTTGGAATGTGATGACCACCAAGGCCTTCACCCCCTGGATTCTCGGGCTGACCGGCGGCATCGGCAGCGGCAAGAGCGCCGCCGCCGAGCGCTTCGTCGAACTTGGCGTGCACCTGGTCGATGCCGACCAGGCGGCGCGCTGGGTGGTCGAGCCCGGCCGGCCGGCGCTGGCCAGCATCGTCGAACGCTTCGGCCCCGGCGTGCTGCTGGACGATGGCCAGCTTGATCGTGCGGCCTTGCGCCAGCTGATCTTCGCCGACCCGGCTCAGCGCAAGTGGCTGGAGCAACTGCTGCACCCGTTGATCGGGCAGGAGATCTTCAGTTACCTGGCCAAGGCCGAGTCCCCCTATGCGGTGTACGTGTCGCCGTTGCTGATCGAGTCGGGCCAGCACCAGAAGGTCCAGCGGGTGCTGGTCATCGATGTGCCGCAGGAGCTGCAGGTGGCGCGTACACTGGCGCGTGACAACACCAGCGCCGAGCAGGTGCAGGCCATTCTCAAGGCCCAGCTGGCCCGTGAAGAGCGCCTGGGCCATGCCGACGATGTGCTGGTCAATGACGGCGACCTGGCCGCACTGCACAAGCAGATTGACCGCCTGCACCACTTTTACCTGACTTTACGAGGAGGCCAGCCATGAGCCAGCCATTGACCGTCGATTGCCCGACCTGTGGCGCACCTGTGGAATGGAACGAGAAGAACGCGTTCCGGCCGTTCTGTTCCGACCGCTGCAAGCTGATTGACTTGGGCGCCTGGGCGGCCGAGGAGCACAAGATTCCGGTGGCGCCGGATGCCGAAGATGAGCTGTTCTCGGGGGAGCTGGAGCCGCGGCACTGAGCGGACTCTTCGGCTGCCTGCGCCGGCCCTTTCGCGGGTAAACCCGCTCCCACAGGCCCTTCACAGGATCTGAAAGCGGTGAAATCCCTGTGGGAGCGGGTTTACCCGCGAAGAGGCCGGCACAGTCGATACCATTATCAGCGCTCATCATCCTTCCACGGCGCCTGCAGATACCGGGTGCGATTGAAGGTTTCCAGCCACTCCGGGCAAAACACCACCAGGGCACTGATCACCATGCCGTTGATGAACGCCTCCGGGAACATCATCAGCCACAGGTAGCCGATAAAGTCACTGAGCCACTCCGGCATCGCAAAGCGCCCATCCAGCCACAGCACCCCCAACGCCACCGGCACGCAAATCAGAACCGTCAGCGCCGCAGGGAAAAAACCCGAACAGAAGATATAAACGAACAGGTTTCGCGGCTGCGCCCGTTCGACCAGGATCGCGCACACTTCGGTGATCAGCACGGGCAACCCCACCAGCAACAACCCGTTGACCCCGAGCGCCGCAAGATCCTGCCGGCCCAGCGCCAGCAAGCCGAGTTGCGCGAGGAAACCACCCAGAATCGCCAGCGGCCAGTCCAGCAACAAGGTCACCGCCGTCATGCCGATGAAGTGGTAGGACACGCCGGTATCGAAATCGCGCCTGACCAGCCACAGGGCAAACAGGCAGAACACCGTGCCAAACAGCAGGTGCTGGCGGCGCCGGTCGGTGCACAACTCTACCCACCGCGTACGCGATGCAGCCCAGATCAACAACGGGATGTAGCCCAACCAACCGACGGTCAGGCTGGCAGAGGACAGGACGTGGGCGCTGATCACTGGCAAATCGCTCCTGGCACGGATAGCCCGAGTCTACACCCTGATGCCGATTCCCACGGTCAAACAGGGCCTTACGTTCACAATTGCCGACTAAGCTTGTTCCCATGGATGACTCAGATTACCTGCGCCTGCTTACCATCCAGGCCGAACAAGCCAATGCCTTTCTCTCCAACGCCCGCAAGTGGGAGCGGGAGCGGTGGGTGTGCCAGCGCCTGTTGCAAGGGCTGAACATCCCTTACCGCAGCGAGGACTTCACCCCGGCCGGCCAGGAGCCCCCGGATGTGCTGTTCCGCGATGCAGCCTTTGAAGTGTTTTTCGTACTCGACGAAGGCCGCCGCCTGAACGACGAGTGGCGTGAAGAGCTGCAGCGCCGGCGCAGTGCCTTTTCCCTGGCCCAGCTGGTGCGCCGCGAAGCCCGCCCGCGGCGCATCGCCGCCGCCGAGCTGCTCGGGCGCCTGGCGCCGACCCTGCGCAAGAAGGCGCACAACTACCGCGAGCGCGGGCTGGACCTGAGTGAGCTGGACATCATCGCCTTTGCCAGCCTCAAGCGCGAAGTGCTCGACCTCAACACCCATTTCCCGCCGCCCACCGAATACCTGCGCCAGGGCTGGCGCTCGCTGTCGCTGGTGGGGCCGACCTTCGCCCGGGTGCTGTTCGCCCACCCCGATGCGCCGGACTTTCTGCGCGGTAACCTGGGGCGCAGCATCGTCTTCGACGTGGGCATCAGTCTTTGATCCACTGCCGAGAGTCTTTGCGATGGCGTAGACTCGGCGCCAGGGATAGAAAGCATTATCATTTGTTTGAATGCGCTTGCATGAACGCTGTGGCGTTCCTGCAGTCACAAACGTCTACCTGACGAGGCCCACCATGACCAGCCGCCTGAACCCGGAAGATCAGCGTCGTGTCGATGAGTATCTGCGAGCCCCCCAGCACCAAGTCGAGCGCCGGCCTTTCCGGCCCTGGCTGCTCCTTGTGCTGGTACTGGCCGTGACCATCGGGTTGGGTCTCATCAGCCGCCTGCTGAGTGGACTGGTGCTATGAGCTGCTTCGCGCTCGCCCTCCCCTCGCGCAGTTTGCGGCCGGCCCCTGGGGCCACGAATTCCGTAAACCTTATGAGATATCCCCATGACTCATCGCATCGTGATTGTCGGCGGCGGCGCCGGCGGCCTGGAACTGGCGACCCGCCTGGGTAAAAGCCTGGGCAAGCGCAAGCAGGCCGAGATTACCCTGGTCGACGCCAACCTCACGCACATCTGGAAACCCCTGCTGCACGAAGTGGCCGCCGGCTCGCTGAACTCTTCGGAAGACGAACTGAACTACGTGGCCCAGGCCAAGTGGAACAACTTCAACTTCCAGCTGGGGCGCATGAGTGGCCTGGACCGTGAAGGCAAGCAGATCCAACTGGCCGCGACCCTCGATGAAGAGGGGCGCGAGCTGCTGCCTGCGCGCACCCTGGGCTACGACACCCTGGTGATCGCCGTCGGCTCCAACACCAACGACTTCGGCACCCTGGGCGCGGCGCAGCACTGCCTGTTCCTCGACACCCGCAAGCAGGCCGAGCGCTTCCACCAGCAGCTGCTGAACCACTACCTGCGTGCCCACGCCGGTGACGTGGCCAGCGAGCAGATCAGCGTGGCCATTGTCGGCGCCGGTGCCACCGGTGTGGAACTGGCGGCCGAACTGCACCACGCGGCCCACGAACTGGCGGCCTACGGCCTGGACCGCATCCAGCCGAAGGACATGCACATCACCCTGATCGAGGCAGGCCCGCGCGTGCTGCCTGCGCTGCCGGAGCGCATCAGCGTGCCGGTGCACAAGACCCTGGAAAAACTCGGGGTGAAGGTGATGACCAATGCTGCCGTCAGTGAAGTGACCGAAGATGGCCTGAAAACCAAAGACGGTGAAGTGATCCAGGCCAGCCTCAAAGTGTGGGCGGCGGGTATCCGTGCGCCGGGCTTCCTCAAGGACATCGACGGCCTGGAAACCAACCGCATCAACCAGCTGGTGGTGCGCCCTACCCTGCAGACCACCCGCGACGACAACATCTTCGCCTTCGGTGACTGCGCCGCCTGCCCGCAACCGGGTAGCGACCGCAACGTGCCGCCACGGGCCCAGGCCGCGCACCAGCAAGCCTCGATGCTGGCGCAGAGCCTGAAGGCACGCCTGGAGAACAAGGCGCTGCCGACTTACGAATACAAGGACTACGGCTCGCTGGTGTCGCTGTCGCGCTTCTCGGCGGTGGGCAACCTGATGGGTAACCTGATGGGCAGCGTGAAGCTGGAGGGCTGGCTGGCGCGGATGTTCTACGTGTCGCTGTACCGCATGCACCAGATGGCGCTGTACGGGTTCTTCCGCACGGCGTTGATGATGTTGGGTAGCAAGATTGGCCGGGGCACCGAGCCACGCCTGAAGCTGCACTGACAGGCCCAAAGGGCTTCAGCTGTGGGCGCGGGCTTGTCGGGGCGCCGAACCGCCGCGAACACGGGCGAAGCCCGTGCCATGCACCGCGCCGCGCCGCCTTCTTCGCGGGCAAGCCCGCTCCCACAGGGAGGTGACTGTTTGGCAGTCAGATACGCGCAACCTGCGGCGAAGGGCGGTTTTCTTGAGGCAAAGAAAAAGGGCATCTCTTTCGAGATGCCCTTTTTACATGGTGGGTCGTGTAGGATTCGAACCTACGACCAATTGGTTAAAAGCCAACTGCTCTACCAACTGAGCTAACGACCCAAAAATGGTCGGGGTGAGGGGATTCGAACTCCTGACATCCTGCTCCCAAAGCAGGCGCGCTACCGGACTGCGCTACACCCCGAGTGTTTCAAAAAAAAGGGCATCTCATTGGAGATGCCCTTTTCTACATGGTGGGTCGTGTAGGATTCGAACCTACGACCAATTGGTTAAAAGCCAACTGCTCTACCAACTGAGCTAACGACCCGGAAAATGGTCGGGGTGAGGGGATTCGAACTCCTGACATCCTGCTCCCAAAGCAGGCGCGCTACCGGACTGCGCTACACCCCGAGATTGGCTCCGCGACCTGGACTCGAACCAGGGACCCAATGATTAACAGTCATTTGCTCTACCGACTGAGCTATCGCGGAACTGAACTTCGGTACATCTTTACAGCTTCGAAGCTTGTGTTAGCTTCGGTCTCTTTGGCGATCCGCTTTCGCGTTGTCGCTGCTGAGGCCGGCTATTCTACATTCTTCGTTTTGCTTGTCAACCACTTTTTTTCATTCAACTTACTGATTTGTAAGTTGTTTTGCGGTCACCGATGTTGCTGGTGATTCGCTTAGTGCCTGACAACGCGGCGTATATTAGGGGCACTCGAATTTTGATGCAAGCAAAAATTTCAAAATTTTCAGCAAGTTAACCTGCCCGCCCGGAAAGCCCCGATTTTACTGGGCCTGTACCGGCCTCTTCGCGGGCAAGCCCGCTCCCACAGGTTCTGCGCAGGCCTGGGAGACGGCACTATTTCCTGTGTGAAGGGGCTTGCCCGCGAAGAGGCCGGCACAGGCAGACACAAAAAAGCCCCGCCGAAGCGGGGCTTGGTTACTGCAGTGATCAGGCAAAGACGATTTCGTCGCCTTCGACCTTGGCGGTAATCGCCGTCCCTGGGAGGAACTTGCCAGCCAGGATCAGCTGCGCCAGCGGGTTTTCGATCCAGCGCTGGATTGCCCGCTTCAGTGGCCGTGCGCCATACACCGGGTCGTAACCCACGGCGATCAGCTTGTCCAAGGCCTCCGGGCTCAGGCTCAGCGACAGTTCGCGCTCGAGCAGGCGGCTGCGCAGGCGGCCAAGCTGGATCTCGGTGATACCGGCGATCTGCTCGCGGCCCAGGGGCTCGAACACCACCACTTCGTCGATGCGGTTGATGAACTCCGGACGGAAGTGCGAACCCACCGCATCCATCACCGCCGCACGCTGCGCCTCGCGATCCCCCACCAGCTCCTGGATCTGCGCCGAGCCCAGGTTGGAGGTCATCACGATCACCGTGTTGCGGAAGTCCACGGTACGGCCATGGCTGTCAGTCAGGCGGCCGTCTTCCAGCACCTGCAGCAGCACGTTGAACACATCCGGGTGAGCCTTTTCCACTTCGTCCAGCAGCACCACCGAGTATGGCTTGCGGCGCACGGCTTCGGTCAGGTACCCGCCCTCTTCATACCCCACGTACCCTGGCGGGGCACCGATCAGGCGAGCCACCGAGTGTTTCTCCATGAACTCGGACATGTCGATGCGCACCATGGCCTCTTCGGTGTCGAACAGGAACTCGGCCAGCGCCTTGCACAGCTCGGTCTTGCCCACGCCGGTCGGGCCGAGGAACATGAACGAACCACTCGGCCGGTTCGGGTCGGACAACCCGGCACGCGAACGGCGCACGGCGTTGGCAACCGCAGTCACCGCCTCGCCCTGACCAATCACCCGCTGGTGCAGCAGTTCTTCCATCTTCAGCAGCTTCTCGCGCTCGCCTTCGAGCATCTTGGCCACCGGGATGCCGGTCCACTTGGACACCACTTCGGCAATCTCTTCCTCGGTCACCTTGTTGCGCAGCAACTGGTTCTCGGTCTTGCCGTGCTGGTCGACCATCTGCAGGCTGCGCTCCAGGTCCGGGATCACCCCGTACTGCAGCTCGGCCATGCGGCTCAGGTCGCCTTTGCGACGGGCGGTCTCCAGCTCCTGGCGGGCCTGCTCGATCTTTTGCTGGATCTGCGCCGAGCCTTGCACTTCAGCCTTCTCCGACGCCCAGATCTCTTCCAGGTCGGAATACTCGCGCTCCAGCCGCTCGATTTCCTCGGTGAGCTTCTCGAGGCGCTTCTTGGCTGCCTCGTCTTCTTCTTTCTTCAGCGCCTGGGATTCCACCTTCAGCTGGATCAGGCGACGGTCGAGGCGGTCGAGCACTTCCGGTTTGGAGTCGATCTCCATGCGGATGCGGCTGGCCGCTTCGTCGATCAGGTCGATGGCCTTGTCCGGCAGCTGGCGGTCGGTGATGTAGCGGTGACTGAGCTTGGCGGCGGCGATGATCGCACCATCGGTGATGGCCACCTTGTGGTGCACTTCATAGCGCTCTTTCAGGCCACGCAGGATGGCGATGGTGTCTTCCTCGCTCGGCTCTTCCACCAGCACTTTCTGGAAGCGCCGCTCCAGCGCCGCGTCCTTCTCGATGAACTGGCGGTATTCGTTGAGCGTGGTGGCGCCAACGCAGTGCAACTCGCCACGGGCCAGGGCCGGCTTGAGCATGTTGCCCGCGTCCATGGCGCCCTCGCCTTTGCCGGCGCCGACCATGGTGTGCAGTTCGTCGATGAACAGGATGATCTGGCCTTCCTGCTTGGACAGCTCGTTGAGCAGGCCTTTGAGGCGCTCTTCGAACTCACCGCGGTACTTGGCACCGGCGATCAGCGCGCCCATGTCCAGCGCCAGCAGGCGCTTGCCTTTCAGGCCATCGGGCACTTCACCATTGATGATGCGCTGGGCCAGGCCCTCGGCGATGGCAGTCTTGCCCACGCCAGGCTCACCAATCAGCACCGGGTTGTTCTTGGTACGGCGCTGCAGCACCTGCACGGTGCGGCGGATTTCGTCGTCACGGCCGATCACCGGGTCGAGCTTGCCCTCTTCGGCGCGCTTGGTCAGGTCGACGGTGTACTTGTCCAGGGCCTGGCGCGACTCTTCGGCGTTGGCGTCATTCACCGCCGCGCCGCCGCGCAGGTTGTTGATGGCGTTTTCCAGAGCCTTCTTGCTCACGCCCTGGCCGAGCAGCAGCTTGCCGAGCTTGCTGTTCTCGTCCATGGCAGCGAGCAGCACCAGTTCGCTGGAAATGAACTGGTCGCCCTTCTGCTGGGCCAGGCGGTCGGCCTGGTTGAGCAGGCGTGCCAGGTCCTGCGACATGTTCACGTCGCCGGTGGGGTTCTGGATTTTCGGTAACTGGTCGAGTTCTTTCACCAACGCCTGGCGCAGGCTGTTGATATCGAAGCCGACCTGCATCAGCAGCGGCTTGATCGAACCGCCCTGCTGTTCGAGCAGTGCCTGCAACAGGTGCACGGGCTCGATGGCTGGGTGGTCCATGCCAACGGCCAGGGATTGGGCATCGGATATCGCAAGCTGCAGCTTGCTGGTCAAACGGTCTATTCGCATGGGGGTACCTTCCTTTAAAGGGCAGGTCGGAGCGATGGACAGCGCCTGTTTATGAAGAAACCTGCCTGAGATGCCTTAATAGATAAGGGTGATTCTGGAAGATTCAAGCTTAGCGGGGTTGACCGGCGTCAACCTGATGGATTAGCGATGGGGCAATCGCGGGTAAACCCGCTCCCACAAGTACAGCACCGCTTTCAAGGCCGGTGAGTTACCTGTGGGAGCGGGCTTGCCCGCGAAGAAGCCAGTACAGGCTAGCGCGCAGCCAGCCAGACCAAGGAGGCGAAACGCCCGCCCTGCGGGGTACGGCGATAGGAGAAGAACCGCTCGTCACTGACCGTGCAGAAACCGCCCCCATAAACAGCCGTCACCCCACGCGCCGCCAGGCGAATGCGTGCCAGCTCGTAGATGTCGGCCATCAGCTTGCCCGGCCGCTCACCGTCGACAAACGCCCTGGCCGCTTCAGGATGCACGGCGGTGAAGGCATCGCGCACCTCCAGCCCGACTTCGAACGCCTTGGGGCCAATCGCCGGCCCGAGCCACACCAGCACCTCTTCAGGCGCCAGCGCCAGGCGATCGAGGGTAGCCTCGAGCACACCGCCAGCCAGCCCGCGCCAGCCAGCATGCGCTGCGGCCACGCGCGTACCGGCGCGGTCGCAGAACAACGCCGGCAGGCAATCGGCAGTCATCACGGTGCAGGCAACGCCCGGCTGGTCGGTCCAGCTGGCATCGGCCTCGGCCACCACGGCTGGGTCGGCATCCGCCACCACCAGGCCATGCACCTGCTTGAGCCAGGCGGGCTGGATGGCGAATGTGTCGCTCAGGCGACGGCGGTTCACGGCGACGGCGACCGGGTCATCGCCGACGTGATCACCGAGATTGAAGGAATCATAGGGCGACAGGCTGACGCCGCCCTCGCGGCTAGTGACACAGGCGCGGACCGAGGCCGGGGCTGGCCAGTCGGGGAACAGCAGCGTCTGCGTCAGGCCGTTCATCCGATAAAGCTCTCGCGGTCCTGGTTGAGCAGCGACAGCAACCAGACGAAGTCGTCCGGCAACGGCGATTCCCACTTCATGATTTCACCGGTGATCGGGTGAGCCAACGCAAGGAAACGCGCATGCAGCGCCTGGCGTGGGAAGGTCTTGACCGCCTCGACCATGGTCGGGCTGGCCGCTGGCGGAATGCGGAAGCGCCCGCCATAGGTCTGGTCGCCGACCAGCGGGAAACCGACATGGGCCATGTGCACACGAATCTGGTGGGTACGGCCGGTTTCCAGCTTCACGCGCACGTGGGTGTGCGAGCGGAAGCGCTTGAGCACACGGTAGTGGCTGACCGCCGGCTTGCCGCCGTCGGTGACCGCCATGCGCTGGCGCATGCCGCCGTGACGGCCGATCGGCGCATCGATCTTGCCACCGGCGGTGACCACGCCGATGACGATGCATTCGTAGATGCGGCTGACTTTACGGGCCTGCATCTGCTCGACCAGCTTGGTCTGCGCCTGCAAGGTCTTGGCCACCACCATCAGACCGGTGGTGTCCTTGTCCAGGCGATGCACGATACCGGCGCGCGGCACGTTGACGATGTCCGGCACGTGGTGCAGCAGCGCATTGAGCAGCGTACCGCTGGCATGCCCGGCGGCCGGGTGAACAACCAGCCCGGCAGGCTTGTTGATCACCATGATGTGGTCGTCTTCGTAGACGATATCCAGTTCGATATCTTCTGCGATCCACTCACCCTGGGCCTCTTGCTCGGCCTCCAGGATGAGTTGCGAACCACCATGGACCGGGTCCCGAGGGCGCACGACCGCGCCATCGACCGTCAGGCGGCCTTCTTTGATCCACGAAGTAAGCCGCGAACGCGAATACTCGGCGAACAATTGGGCGGCGACTTGGTCGAGGCGTTGACCGCCCAGTTCGGACGGGACCTCTGCGCTAAGTTGAATGATCTCGGACATGCTCGATTCGGCGGGCGCACAGCCTTTGGTTTCGGCTGCGAGCTTGTGGTTAAATACGGCTTCTTTTGTCCCGGGGTTGGCCGGGGCGCTCATCATAACAGGACGGCACCGCCCAAGACAGCGGCCGTCAAAGGGACGCAAGCCGCCATGCAAGTGAAACACCTGCTGCTGATCGCCATCCTCGGGCTCACCGCGGCCTGTTCCTCCAATAAGGAAGTCATTGACGAGAACCTCAGCGAGGCCGAGCTGTATCAACAGGCTCAGGCTGACCTGGACAACTCCAGCTACACCAGCGCCGTGAACAAGCTCAAGGCCCTGGAGTCACGCTACCCGTTCGGCCGCTACGCCGACCAGGCGCAGCTCGAGCTGATCTACGCCAACTACAAGAACTCCGAGCCTGAAGCAGCCAAATCGGCCGCCGAGCGCTTCATTCGCCTGCACCCGCAGCACCCGAACGTCGACTACGCCTACTACCTCAAGGGCCTGACCTCGTTCGACCAGGACCGTGGCCTGCTGGCGCGCTTCCTGCCGCTGGACATGACCAAGCGTGACCCGGGCGCCGCCCGTGACTCGTACAACGAGTTCGCCCAGCTGACCAGCCGCTTCCCCAACAGCCGCTACGCGCCGGACGCCAAGCAGCGCATGATCTACCTGCGCAACCTGCTGGCCGCCTACGAAATCCACGTGGCCGACTACTACCTGGGCCGCCAGGCTTACGTGGCCGCTGCCAACCGTGGCCGCTACGTGGTCGAGAACTTCCAGGAAACCCCATCGGTCGGCGACGGCCTGGCGATCATGGTCGAGTCGTACCAGAAAATGCACCTGGACGAGCTCGCGGCCACCAGCCTGGAAACCCTCAAGCTCAACTACCCGGACCACCCAAGCCTGGTCGATGGCCAGTTCCAGCCCAAGCAGACCGAGTCTGACGGCCGCAGCTGGCTGTCCAAGGCCACCCTGGGGCTGATCGAAACCGACACCCCGCTGCCACCGGGCGAAACCCGCGCCAACCAGGACGTGGTCAAGCAGTTCCAGGACGCACGCGACGAGATGCCGCAAGAGCTGCTGCCGAAGGACGAGAACGGCGACCCGATCGTGCCGGCAGGCCCAAAAGAAGCCGAAAAAGACCGCTCGTGGTTCAGCTACATGACCTTTGGTCTGTTCGACTGACTCCAAGCGCGATGAGAAAGGGAGGCCTGAGGCCTCCCTTTTTTTATGGCCGCGTCCTAGACTGTCGGCTTCCATAACCAACAAGCTGGACACCATGGTTCGCCTACTTTTCTGGATCGCCCTGATCGCCGCCGCGTTCTGGCTGTGGCGCAAGTTCAAAGTCAGCCAGCAGTCGCACTCCGAGCCGAAGCTCGATGCGCCATTGAAGATGGTGCGTTGCGCCCACTGCGGCGTGCACCTGCCCGACGACCGGGCGCTGCAGCAGGGCAATGACTGGTATTGCAGCCAGGCGCACTTGCAGCAGGGGCCCGGCCAATCGCAGTGATCTGTTAGCTTGGTGAAAGTGGGGCTGCTGTGCAGCCCTTTCCGACCGGTCCGGCGCCCCGGCAAGGCCGCTCCTACAAGAGACCTCGATCCCTGTAGGAGCGGCCTTGTGCCGCGAAAGGCCCGTACAGCGGGCCCGGCAATCTCAGCCCAAGCGCCCCGCTGGCGCATACGGCGCCGGATCGATGATGGGCTCGGCCCCGGTCAGCAGGTCGCTGAACAGCTGGCACGAAGCTGGCGCCAGCACCAGCCCGTTGCGGTAATGCCCGCAGTTCAGCCACAAACCGTCATGCCCAGGCACCGGCCCGATGTAGGGAATGCCTTCCGGCGAGCCTGGCCGCAGTCCAGCCCAGTGCCCCACCACCGTGGCATCCTTGAGCTCAGGCAGCAGCTCGATGGCGGACGCCTTGAGGCTGGCCAGCGCGTTTTCGGTCGGGGTCTTGTCGTACCCGGCATGCTCCAGCGTACTGCCCACCAGAATGTGCCCGTCCCGACGCGGGATCGCATAGCGCCCCTTGGCCAGCACCATGCTCGGCAAGAAGTCCTCGGCGCACTTGAACAGGATCATCTGGCCCTTCACCGGCTCGACCGGCAGCTCGAGCCCCAGGGTGCGCAGCAGGTCACCACTCCAGGCGCCAGCGCTGAGCACCACTTCATCCGCCGTGAGCACACCGTCAGCCGTCTGTACGCCAGTCACGCGCCCGTTCTCATGAACAAAGCCGCTGATCTGGCAGTGCTCACGCAAGGTCACGTTGGGCAGTGCCTGCAATGCTGCCTTGAGCGACTTCACCAGCCGCGGATTGCGCACGTTGGCCACACCGGCCATGAAGATCGCGTGCTTGAAGCCCGGGCCAAGCACCGGCACCGCATCGTAGGCGGCCGAGATATCCACAGCGCTGAGGGGTCTACGCTCGCGCTCGGCCCAAGCCAGCGCCTCGGCCTCGTCGTCCAGATCAAGCCAGTAAAGACCAGTGGTGTGCACCTCTGGGTCGACACCGGTCGTGGCAAACAGACGCTCGCCCAGCTGTGGATAAAAATCCTGCGACCAATGCGCCAAGGCGGTCACCGCCGGGCTGTAGCGCCAGGGGTACAATGGCGAGACGATACCGCCGCCCGCCCAGGAAGACTCGCGGCCAACTTCACCCTGGTCACACACCACCACCTGGCCGACCTTGGCCGCCAGGTTGAACGCGGTCAGCAGGCCGATCACCCCGCCGCCGACCACCACTACTTGCTTGCTCATCTGTCGATCCAACACCTGAAGTAATTCCGCGATGCCTGGGCATCATTCAACCTTCAGCTTCCCCAGCAGCGCTCGCTGCCTTGCGCGGCACCCGGATTGCTCTGCACGCCGGCCTGGTCGAGCTGGAAATCGCCACAGCGATCATCGGCCATCAGGCCATCGGGCAGCCGCCGGGCGATCAGCGTGAAGGTGTCGCTGTCGCGTTGGGCCTGCAGGCGATAATGACGGTTGGCGGCGGGCAATTGCGGGTCGCCTTCGGCGTAACCGCCGGTGCGCACGCGATGGAGCTCCAGGCGCAGGGCAGCGTCATGCAGCAGGCCAACCACTTCGCTGCGTGCGGCTCGCCTGAGCTGGTCGCTGTAACTGGGGTAGGCAATGGCTGCCAGAATGCCGGTGACGGCCACGACAATCAATAACTCGATCAGGGTCATGCCTTGCTGCATGTCAGTCTCCTCTCAATCTCTGCCGCCAGAGAATGCGCTGGGGTGCCTGTGCTTGAGCGGTTGGTACGGCGTAGACGGCCTCAAGGACCTGGCGGGCCGCCAGTTGCTGGCTGACGGCTGTTATCCGGTACAAGGTGAACCGCTCGCCCTCGGGCATGTGTGCAGCTCGGTCGGTTTCACCCAGGTTCTGCAGGTGAAAGTAGCCGCCCTTGACCTTCTGCCATTGACCTTGCAGGTCGTGCGGACGCGGAGGTGGTTGGCAGTCGCTGCACCGATCAGGCGGCGAGCGCTGAAGTTCCTCGACGCCAGCGAGCAGCACGACTTCCGCGTCTTCAAAAGCCTGCAGGCCATCAGTCATGGCACCGGTCATGCGTGTTTCGATCAGCGCGTCGCGCAAGGCTGAAGCGGCAAGCAAAGCCAACAGCAGGCTGAGTATTAGCGACAGCAGCAGAACCATTCCACGTTGGCGGCTCATGGCCTGAAAACCGGATTGCGCAGCGCCACGCTTAGCTCATGGCGCTGCTCAAGTTGCAATGTCGGTTCATACAACGTCAGTTGCAGGTCTACCCTTCCCCCTTCGGGCGCATCGACCCGCGTCACCTGCATCTCACGCACATGGTTGGCAAGCGGCTGAGAGTTCTGGCCCCGAGTGAAATAGAGGATTGAATCGCGCAACTCGTACCGATGACGGCTTATTCGCACGGCCATGACCGTGCCCTTTTGAGATGGAGGATCTTTGTACACGATGGCTTCTTCACGGCAGTCCATCAGCAGTGTCCATTCCGATTTTCCTGCGTACCCTGATGACTCAGCGACCACCAACTCCAGGCTGGACGACCCAATCGCCAGCGGCTGGGCGAATGCCTGCCGGGCAAGCGGGTCCTCGAAGTCACTGGGCCTCAGTCGCAGGCAACCGAACATGCCAGCCATTCGAATATCTTGGGCCATGCGCAGCAAGGCCAGGCGTGCGTCATCCTGGAGGCGCAACGCCGCGCCCTGAAGCCGCCATGTTTGATGAGCGGAAACGACAAGCTGACTGGCAGCCACCAACACCATCAGCCCAATCGCCAGCGCCAGCATCACCTCCAGCAACCCGAAGCCGACTTGCATGCGCTTCATGGCCGGTTCCGTTCGTGTTCGCTGTGCTCCGCCAACGCTGCCTGCCCTTCCCGCCGCGCACTGTCGGTGGCTTGCAATGCCTTAAGCTGCAGGGCGGCCGAGGCGAATATGCCCACTGCCACCACCACTACCGCCAACAGCACTTCCAGAAGCGTCATGCCTCGCTGTTTCTTGTGCATCCTTGCACCTCCTGCGACTTTTCCCGCAATCAACTTGAACTTGGTCGTCTGGACCTCATGCCCACCGACCGTGAAGCTATAGCCAAGCAGTTCCAGGGAGGAATGCACGGTGAAGCAACGTGGCGTAACACTGATTCAAATGATGTTTGCACTGGCCATGGCCGCCGTGCTGACACAACTCGGCATGCCGGCCTACGCCAGGTTTAGCGATGACCTGCACAGAGCGGCGGCGGCCCGGGATCTGGCCCAGGCTCTGCGCAGCGCGCGCAGCCACGCCTTGCTGCAAAGCCAGCCTGTGCTGGTGCGGCCTCTGGAAAGCGATTGGGGCAAGGGCTGGCGTGTGCAGCTAGTGCACAATCAGCAAGTGCTGCGCGAACACCGGCTAACGCGCCCGATGAGGATCGTCGAAAACACCAAGGGACAGGTGAAATTCAGTGCTCTGGGAATGCCAGTGGGCCAGTTCGGCGCAACGCTGGAGGTTTGTGAGAACTCCCCTGCAAGCGACAAATATCAGGTGGTGATATCAAGCGCTGGCAGGGTCGACCTGCGCACAGTCAAGGGAGCAGACTCGCTGTGCGCAGGCCGCTGACTCAGATCAGCGAGCGAACCCGCAGCTCTTTGGGCATGGAGAACGTGATGTTCTCCGGCCGCCCATCCAGCTCTTCGGCGCCGGTAGCGCCCCAGGCCTTGAGCTGTTCAATCACGCCCTGTACCAATACTTCGGGAGCCGAAGCACCGGCAGTGATACCGACCCGTTGCGCCTTTTCAAACCAGACGCGCTGCATGTCCTCGGCGCCATCGATCAGATAGGCCGGGGTGCCCATGCGCTCGGCCAGCTCGCGCAGGCGGTTGGAGTTGGAGCTGTTAGGGCTGCCGACCACCAGCAATACATCACTCTCGCCGGCCAGCTGCTTGACTGCATCCTGGCGGTTTTGCGTGGCGTAGCAGATATCGTCCTTGCGCGGGCCGCCGATGTTCGGGAAGCGTGCGCGCAGGGCATCGATGACGCGGCTGGTGTCGTCCATCGACAGCGTGGTCTGGGTGACGAAGGCCAGGTGATCCGGGTCGTTCACCTGCAGCTGGGCAACATCGTCTTCGTCTTCGACGAGGTAGATGGCGCCGCCGTTGCTGGCGTCATATTGCCCCATGGTGCCTTCGACTTCCGGGTGGCCTTCGTGGCCGATGAGAATGCACTCACGGCCATCGCGGCTGTACTTGGCCACTTCGATGTGCACCTTGGTCACCAGCGGGCAGGTCGCATCGAATACCTTCAGGCCGCGGCCTGCCGCTTCCTGGCGCACGGCCTGGGAAACGCCATGGGCGCTGAAGATGACGATGACATCGTCCGGCACCTGGTCCAGTTCCTCGACGAAGATGGCGCCACGGTTGCGCAGGTCTTCCACCACGAACTTGTTGTGCACCACTTCGTGACGCACGTAGATCGGCGGGCCGAAGACTTCCAGCGCACGGTTGACGATCTCGATCGCCCGGTCGACCCCCGCGCAGAAGCCGCGCGGGTTGGCGAGTTTGATTTGCATGCTCGGCTCCAGGCTTACAGGGCCTTCACCTCGAGGATTTCCACCTCGAAGGTCAGGGTCTTGCCAGCCAGTGGGTGATTGAAGTCGATGGTCACCTGGTCGTCGTCGAACGCTTTGACCACACCCGGCAGCTCGGTGTTGGCGGCGTCGTTGAAGATGATCAGCAGCCCTTCGGACAGCTCCATGCCTTCGAAGTTGGAGCGTGGCATGACCTGCACGTTCTGTGGGTTGGGCTGACCGAAGGCATTCTCCGGCGCCACCACCACGTTGCGCTTGTCACCGGCCTTGAAGCCGAACAGCGCGTTCTCGAAGCCTGGCAGCAGGTTGCCGTCACCGACCTTGAACGTGGCCGGGGCCTTGTCGAAGGTGCTGTCGACGGTGTCGCCGTTTTCCAGGTGCAGCGCGAAGTGCAGGGTGACTTCGGTGTTCTGGCCGATACGGGTGTCAGTCATGGACCGGATCCTCGGACTTCTTGCTCTTGAACATATCCAGCGCCAGCATCACCGCACCAACGGTGATGGCGCTGTCGGCCAGGTTGAAGGCCGGGAAGTAATGACGGTTCTGCCAGTGCACCAGGATGAAGTCGACCACATGGCCAAGCACGATGCGGTCGTACAGGTTGCCGATCGCACCACCCAGCACCAGCGCCAGCGCTACCGCCAACCAGGTCTCGCCGCGCCCCAGGCGCTTGAGCCAGACCACCAGCACCGCACTGACCACCACGGCGATCAGGGCGAACAGCCAGCGCTGCCAGCCGGCGCCATCGGCGAGGAAGCTGAAGGCAGCGCCAGTGTTGTAGGCCAGGGTCCAGCTGAAGTAGTCAGGAATGACGACGATCTGCTGGTACATGGTCAACGCGTTGTTGAAATACAGCTTGGTGGCCTGGTCGAGGACCAGGACCAGCAAGCTCAGCCAAAGCCATGCAAGGCGCCCGAAGCGCCCCGCCGCAGGGTTAGGCATAGTGACGCACCTCGCCTTCGCCGGTCAGGTTGTCGACGCAACGGCCGCAGATTTCCGGGTGCTCCGGGTGGCTGCCGACGTCGGCGCGGAAGTGCCAGCAACGGCCGCACTTCACGTGGCCGGACTTGACCACCTGCAGCTTGAGGCCTTCGACTTCGGTGGCCACGGCTTCGGCCGGCGCCTGGGCGAACGGCACCACGCTGGCGGCCGAGGTGATCAGCACGAAGCGCAGTTCATCGCCCAGCTTGTTCAGGTCGGCGCTCAGGCTTTCTTCGGCGAACAGGGTGACTTCGGCTTGCAGGTTGCCGCCGATGACCTTGGCGGTACGCTGGTTTTCCAGTTCCTTGTTGACCGCGGCTTTGACAGCCATTACGCGGTCCCAGTAGGCGCGGTCCAGCTCGGTGCCTTCCGGCAGTTCGCTGAGGCCTTGGTACCAGCCGTTGAGCATCACCGACTCGTTGCGCTCACCCGGCAGGTACTGCCAGATTTCATCGGCGGTGAACGCCAGGATCGGCGCGATCCAGCGCACCAGCGCCTCGCTGATGTGGTACAGCGCGGTCTGGCAGGAACGGCGGGCGACACTGTTGGCGCCGGTGGTGTACTGGCGGTCCTTGATGATGTCGAGGTAGAAGCCACCCAGCTCCTGCACGCAGAAGTTGTGGATCTTCGAGTAGACGTTCCAGAAGCGGTATTCGCCGTAGTGCTCTTCCAGCTCGCGCTGCAGCAGCAGGGTGCGGTCCACCGCCCAGCGGTCCAGGGCGATCATCTCTTCAGGCTTGAGCAGGTCGCTGGCCGGGTTGAAGCCGGACAGGTTGGAAAGCAGGAAGCGCGCGGTGTTGCGGATACGGCGGTAGGCATCGGCGCTGCGCTGCAGGATCTGCTCGGAAACCGCCATCTCGCCCGAGTAGTCGGTCGCGGAAACCCACAGGCGCAGGATGTCGGCACCCAGAGTGTTGTTGACCTTCTCTGGCTCGATGGTGTTGCCCAGCGACTTGGACATCTTGCGGCCGCTTTCGTCCACGGTGAAGCCGTGGGTCAGCAGCTCGCGGTACGGCGCGTGGCCGTCGATGGCGCAACCGGTCAGCAACGACGAGTGGAACCAGCCGCGGTGCTGGTCGGAACCTTCCAGGTACAGGTCGGCGCGCGGGCCGGTAGCGTGGCCGATGTCGTGCGAGCCACGCAGCACGTGCCAGTGGGTGGTACCGGAGTCGAACCAGACGTCCAGGGTATCGGCGATCTTGTCGTACTGGCCGGCTTCGTCACCCAGCAGTTCGGCAGCGTCCAGCTTGAACCAGGCTTCGATGCCCTCTTGCTCGACGCGCTTGGCCACGGCTTCCATCAGCTCGACGGTGCGCGGGTGCAGCTCGCCGGTCTGCTTGTGCAGGAAGAACGGAATCGGCACGCCCCAGTTGCGCTGACGCGAGATGCACCAGTCCGGGCGGTTGGCGATCATCGAGTGCAGGCGCGCCTGGCCCCAGGCCGGGACGAACTTGGTTTCTTCGATGGCTTTCAGCGCACGTTCACGCAGCGGCTCGCCGGTGCTCGGCTGCTTGTCCATGCCGACGAACCACTGCGCGGTGGCGCGGTAGATCAGCGGAGTCTTGTGGCGCCAGCAGTGCATGTAGCTGTGGCTGATGGTTTCGGTGTGCATCAGCGCGCCGACTTCGCTCAGCTTGTCGACGATGGCCGGGTTGGCCTTCCAGATGAACTGGCCGCCGAAGAAAGGCAGCGACTCGACATACACGCCGTTGCTCTGCACCGGGGTGAGGATGTCGTCGTTGACCATGCCGTAGCGCTTGCAGGTGACGAAGTCGTCTTCACCGTAGGCAGGTGCCGAGTGCACCACGCCGGTACCGGCGCCCAGCTCGACATAGTCAGCCAGGTAAACCGGCGACAGACGGTCGTAGAACGGGTGACGGAAGTTGACCAGTTCCAAGGCCGAGCCCGGGGCGGTGGCGATTACCGAGCCTTCCAGGTTGTAACGCTTGAGGCACGACTCGACCAGCTCTTCAGCCAGCACCAGCAGGCGCTCGCCGGTATCGACCAGGGCGTACTTGAACTCCGGGTGGATGTTCAGCGCCTGGTTGGCCGGGATGGTCCACGGGGTGGTGGTCCAGATCACGATGGCAGCGGGCTTGGCCAGCGAAGCCAGGCCGAAAGCGGCGGCCAGCTTGGCCTCATCGGCGACCGGGAAGGCCACGTCGATGGTCTGGGACTTCTTGTCGGCGTATTCGACTTCGGCTTCAGCCAGGGCCGAACCGCAATCGAAGCACCAGTTCACCGGCTTGAGGCCCTTGAACACGAAGCCTTGCTTGACCATTTCGGCCAGGGCGCGGATTTCACCGGCCTCGTTGGCGAAGTTCATGGTCTTGTACGGGTTGTCCCAGTCACCCAGCACACCCAGGCGGATGAACTCGGTCTTCTGCCCTTCGATCTGCTCGGCGGCATACTCGCGGCACAGCTCGCGGGTGCGGTCGGCAGTCAGGTGCTTGCCGTGGGTGACCTCGACCTTGTGCTCGATCGGCAGGCCGTGGCAGTCCCAGCCCGGTACGTACGGTGCGTCGAAGCCGGCCAGGGTCTTGGAACGGACGATCATGTCCTTGAGGATCTTGTTCAGCGCATGACCGATGTGAATCTTGCCGTTGGCATAGGGCGGGCCGTCGTGCAGGACGAACTTCGGACGATCCTTGCCAATTTCGCGCAGCTTCTGGTACAGGCCAATGCTGTCCCAGCGCTGCAGTATCTGCGGTTCGCGCTGAGGCAGGCCGGCCTTCATGGGGAAGGCGGTGTCCGGAAGGTTTAGCGTGGCTTTGTAGTCGGTCATTTCGGGCTCTTCGTTAGCGGTTGAGCGTGCCAATGTGCACGTGCGGCGGCGATATCCGCATCGATCGCCGACTTCAGCGCCTCCAGGGAGGCGAATCGCTGCTCTTCACGCAGCTTGTGGTGGAATTCCACCGTCAGGCGCCGGCCATACAGATCGCCGGCATAATCCAGTAGATGAATCTCGAGGTGCGGGCGGCCGTCTCCGGCCACCGTCGGGCGCACGCCGATGTTGCCGACACCCGGCCAGGCCTTGCCGTCGATCTCGATGCTGGCCAGGTAGACCCCGGACAGCGGCACTCGGCGGCGCTTGAGCTGGATGTTGGCGGTCGGCGTGCCGAGCTGGCGGGCCAGCTTCTGGCCATGCAACACGCGGCCGGTAATACGGTATGGGCGGCCCAGCAGATGCTCGGCCAGCTCGAAGTTGCCTGCAGACAGCGCGTTGCGCACCTCGGTGCTGCTGACTCGAAGGCCGTCCTGGATCACCGTGTTGGCCGCTTCGACGGTAAACCCGTACTTCTGGCCAGCAGCGACCAGGAAGGCGAAGTCGCCGGCACGGTCGCAGCCAAAGCGGAAGTCGTCGCCCACTTCGAGGTGGCGCACGCCCAGGCCATCGACCAGGATCGCCTTGACGAAGTCATCGGCGCTGAGCTTGCTCAGGCGCTGGTTGAACGCCAGGCACAGGACTCGGTCGATGCCTTCGGCGGCCAGCAGCTCGACCTTGTCGCGCAGGCGCGCCAGGCGGGCGGGTGCGGTGTCCGGGGCGAAGTACTCGCGCGGCTGCGGCTCGAAGATCACCACGCAGGTCGGCAGGCCCAAGGCCTGGCCGCGCTCGCGCAGGCGCGCCAGGATTGCCTGGTGGCCGCGGTGAACCCCGTCGAAGTTGCCAATGGTGGCGACACAGCCCCGGTGCTCGGGGCGCAGGTTGTGAAGACCTCGAACCAGCTGCATAACGCGCTTCTTGCTCATAAAGTGGCCGATTATAACCACACCCGGGCGCCGGTGACAGGCAGCAGCGCCAAGGGGTGGCGTGGAATGCGAAAAACCGACGCCTGACCCGCCTTCCAGCTCAATGCAGGGCCTTGCGGGCGAAATGCCGGGGTCGGAAACCACACAGGTACAGACAACCGAAATAGGTCACCACACCCGCCGCGATCAACGCGCCAAGGCGCAGCAACCGTTCAAGCATGTTGCCCTGCTCCCAGGCCGGCAGGTAGTGCATGCCCGCCAGTAGCACTGCGGTCATCAAGGTAACTGCAAGCACCAGCTTAAGCAGGAACACCGTCCAGCCCGGTTGCGGCTTGAACAACTGCTGGCTGCGTAGCTTCCAGAACAGCAGGCTGGCGTTCAGGCAGGCACCCAGGCTGATCGCCAGTGCCAGGCCGGCGTGCTGCAAGGGGCCGATCAGCGCCAGGTTGAACAACTGCGTGCAGACCAGGGTGAAGATCGCAATCTTCACTGGCGTGCGGATATTCTGCTGCGCATAGAAGCCCGGTGCCAGTACCTTGACCAGAATGATCGCCAGCAGGCCTATCGAGTAGGCGATCAGCGCACGCTGGGTCATCGCCGCGTCGGTGGCGGTGAATTTGCCGTACTGGAACAACGCCACCGTCAACGGTTCGGCCAGGACCGCCAGGGCCAGGGTGCACGGGAGCACCAGCAGGAAGCACAGGCGCAAGCCCCAATCCATGATCCGCGAATATTCCTCACGGTCCTTGTTGGCGTAGGTCTTGGCCAGCGTCGGCAGCAGGATGGTGCCCAGGGCCACGCCCAGCACGCCGGACGGCAGTTCCATGAGGCGGTCGGCGTAGTACATCCACGACACCGAACCGGCTGCCAGGAAGGAGGCGAAGATGGTGTTGATGATCAGCGAGATCTGGCTCACCGACACCCCGAGGATCGCCGGCAGCATCTGCTTGAGCACCCGCCAGACACCAGCGTCGCGCAGGTTGAGGCGCGGCAGCACGAGCATGCCGATCTTCTTCAGCGCTGGCAGCTGGTACAGCAACTGCGCCAGGCCACCGGCCAGTACGCCCCAGGCCAGGGCCATGATCGGTGGATTGAAGTACGGCGTGAGCAGCACGGCGAAGATGATCATCGCCACGTTGAGCAGAGTCGGGGTGAACGCCGGAACGGAAAAGCGGTTCCAGGTATTGAGAATCGCGCCGGCGAGGGACGACAGCGAAATCAGCAATATATAAGGGAACGTCACCCGCAGCAGGTCAGTGGTCAGCGCGTACTTCTCGGCACTGTCGACAAAGCCCGGGGCGGTGGCCCAGACCACCCAGGGCGCGGCGAGGATGCCGACGGCCGTGACCAGGGCCAGCACCAGGGTCAGCAGGCCGCTGACATAGGCAATGAAGGTGCGCGTCGCTTCCTCGCCCTGCTGGGTCTTGTATTCGGCCAGAATCGGCACGAACGCCTGGGAAAATGCCCCCTCGGCAAAGATCCGCCGCAGCAGGTTGGGCAGCTTGAAGGCGATGAAGAAGGCGTCGGTGGCGATACCGGCACCGAAAACACGGGCCAGGATGGTGTCGCGCACGAAGCCCAGCACCCGCGAAATCATGGTGATGGAGCTGACTGCAGCCAGGGATTTGAGCAGATTCATCGAAAAGATTCACGCCAGGGACAGAGGGCGCTGCCAGACAGCGTCCGAATGTGCGATACTCCCGCGCCTTCGCAGGGGAGCCAAAAATTCCCGAGTTTACAGGTAGCACGGCAGAAAGGAATATTTCCCGCCTGTTGCTGCACCACTCGGCGGAACCCTGCAGGTGGCCTTGACATCCGGTCGACTCATCGGCATGATTCGCGGCCTATTTTGTTTGCTATTTACCTAAAGTCTTTCGAGGAGCTCGACGGTGGCCAACACACCTTCCGCCAAGAAACGTGCAAAACAGGCTGAGAAGCGTCGCAGCCACAACGCCAGCCTGCGTTCCATGGTCCGCACCTACATCAAGAATGTAGTTAAAGCCATCGACGCAAAAGACGCCGAAAAAGCGCAAGCCGCTTACGTTCTGGCTGTGCCTGTAATCGACCGTATGGCCGACAAAGGCATCATCCACAAGAACAAAGCTGCTCGCCACAAAGGCCGTCTGAATGGCCACATCAAGGCACTGAAAGAAGCTGCAGCTGCCTAAGCGACGTTCTTGTCGAAAAAACCGGCCCCAGGGCCGGTTTTTTTATGCCTGCGATTTAGGCCCTGCGCGATCCCTGTGGGAGCGGCTTGCCCGCTCCCACATTGCTGGCTAGTTACTTGGCGATCTGGATCTTCGGGGCCCACTGCAGCCAGGCATCCTCAGGCTTGTCAAACAAGGCGAAGGTCTGCTGCGGCCGCGCCGGATTGCCCATCTGCTCGCCCTCAGGCGTGGCAAAGGCAATGCCACCATCGATCAGTGTCTCAAGTGACTCGGTACGCACCGTGGCCCCTTTGAACAGCCCCCAGTCGAAGCCAAAACCACTGCTGTTCCAGAACCGGCTGCCACCGCGCACCAGGGCGGCATAACGTGGCTCGATCAGAATGTGGATCAACACACGATCTGCGGTCTGGCCAAGCTCGAAACCGGTCACCTTGCCTACCGCCACCTCGCGATAGGTAACAGGCACGCCCGGCTTGATCGAACCACGACGCGGAGCACTCAGGGTCAACGGCAGGCCCACTTCCTCACCTGCGATTTCAGGCGCTTCGCCCAGCGCAATGAAATCACGCTGCGGCCCCTTGTCCTTCACCGCCGGCTGCACTTCGATGTACTGCCCACCAATCAAGGTATCGAGGTTCTCCGTACGCACCAGCCCAAGTGCCGGCTTGACCACCCAGAACTGCGTACCTGCCCGGGCAATGCGGTCTGCCGCCTCGGTAATGCGTGCGCGCAGCAGTACCGCCTGCAAGTCTTTTGTCAGGTCGACGCTCTCAACGCTACCCACATCCAGGCCACGGAAGCGAATTGGCGTACCAGGCTTGAGGCCGTCGGCACGGTCTACCCGAATAGTGACCAGGGTACCGGTGCGGTTCACCGCCTCTTGGCTCTCCAGCAGGCGGAAGCGCGGGATATGGCGCTTGAGTGCAACATTGGGCCTAGGCGTGTCGAAGGCGATACCGCCGGCCATCAGGGTCTGCAGCGACTCACTCTTGATCTTGATACCCGACAGGCCCCCGGTCAGGGTAATACCGCTGACGTTCCAGAAGCGCGAGGAGCCGTTGACCAGGTTTTCGTATTCTTTCTCGATGTGCACACCAATCAGGATACGGTTGCTGTTGCGGGCAAACTGGTAGCTCTGCACGCTACCGACCTTGACCTGGCGATACATCACCGGGCTGCCGACCTCCAGCGAGCCCAGCGTATCGGCGAACAGCACCAGGTGCAGGCCTGGGGCCTTCAGGTCCAACGGCGGCGCCTTGGGCCGGGCCTCGAATTCACGCTGCGGCTTGGCGCCCTTCTCGCCTGGGCGAATGGCGATGTAGTTACCTTTGACCAACGCCTCCAGGCCGGTAATACCCGCCAGGGAGATGGACGGTTTGACCACCCAGAACTGTGTACCTTCGACCAGATAGTCTTCGGTCAACGGATCCAGCGTCAGCTCGGCAGAGGCGCTGGCCAGGTTGTCTTCCATTTTCAGGGCTTTCAACGAGCCAACCTGAATACCCTTGTACATGACTGGCGTACGACCGGCCTGGAGGCCCTCATAGTCAGTGAGTTTCACTTTGACGCGGATACCCGCCTGGGCCGCATCGAAGTCTTCATACAGGCGGAACGGCAGGCTTGGGTCGGTTGGAGGGCTGTCCTTGCGATACTCCGGCGTGGCGAAGGCGATGCCGCCGGCGACGATGCTCGACAGCGACTCGCTGCGCACCTTCACACCCGACAGATCAGCATCGATGCTGATGCCACTGGCATTCCAGAAGCGCGTGTGCTTGCGCACCAGGCTGGCGTAGGCCGGCTCGATGAATACCTTGACCTCGACCGTGCTCTGGTCTTCGGAAAGGCGATAGCTTTTCACCCGGCCGACCTGGATCTGCTTGTAGAACACCGGGCTGTCCCGATTGAGCGAACCCAGGCGCTCGGCCTTGAGGGTAAGGTGCAGACCCGGCTCGGTGTCGGACAGCGGTGGCGCGACCTTCAGCGCGTTAAAGCGCTTGGTCCGCTCGCCCTCCCCCGGGCTGACAGCGATGTAGTTGCCGGATACCAGTGTTTCCAGGCCCGAGATGCCGGCCAGGCTTACACTGGGCTTGACCAGCCAGAAGCGCGTGCCCTTGGTCAGGTGCGGCTCGGCAGCCTTGTTCATCTCGATGGTGGCGATCACCCCCTGGTTCTCACCCTTTGCGTCGAGCACCAGCTTCGTGACCTTGCCCACCGACATGCCTTTGTAGATCACCTCGGTCTTGTTGGCGACGATGCCTTCGCCGGTCTCGAAACGCACTTCGATCTCCACGCCGGCATCGCGATAGGCCTGCCAAGCCAGCCAGCCGCCGATCATCAGCGCGATCAGCGGCAGGATCCAGATGGCCGACCAGTTCGAGGCAGGGCGGGTTTTAGCCGTTGGCATGTCACTCATGGTCGTCATCCGACTCCGTGTTATCCCAGATCAGTCGGGGATCGAAAGTTAAAGCAGCAAGCATCGTGAGGATCACCACAGTTGCAAAGGCGACAGCGCCCAGGTTGGCTTCGACACTGGCGATACGGCCGAAATTCACCACTGCCACCAGAATGGCGATGACGAAAATGTCCAGCATGGACCAGCGCCCTATGAATTCGATGAAGCGGTACATCAGGATCCGCTGCCTTGCCGACAGTGGCTGGCGGCGCTGGACCGAATACAGCAACAGGCCGATGCCCACCAGCTTGAAGGTAGGCACCAGGATGCTGGCAATGAACACCACGGCGGCGATCGGCACCATGCCGTGCTTGAGCAAGGTAATGACGCCAGACATGATGGTGTCGCCGCTACCCTGCCCCAAGGTGCTGACAGTCATGATGGGCAACAGGTTGGCCGGGATATACAGAATCGAGGCAGTGATCAGCAGCGCCCAGGTACGGATGATGCTGTTTGGGCGCCGCGCGTGCACGATGGCGCCGCAGCGCGTGCAGGTCTGCGAATCGCGCTCGGCATCCTGACGGTTAAGTTCATGACATTCATTGCAGACCAGGATGCCTGCATCAATCGCCCGCATGGAGATCCTCCCCCGACAACGCGCTCCAGATCTGGTGTGGGGACATCACCACTTCGAGCCAGACCTGAACCAGCAACAGGCTGATGAAACAGAACAGGCCCAGGCCAACGGTCAGTTCGGCCAGGTCCACAAGTTTGACGATCGCCACCAGCACGCCCATGAAGTAGACCTCGAGCATGCCCCAGTCACGCAGGTGGTGATAGAAGCGGTAGAACACCAGCCCGTAATCACGCCCCACATTCAGGCGGATGCTCAACAGCACGGCCAACTGGCACAGCAGCTTGAGCAAGGGGATGGCCATGCTGCACAGGAACACCACCACGGCAACGCCGCGCATTTCCGAGTTGTACAGGCCTAGCACACCACTCCAGACGGTATCGTCCGAAGTCTGGCCAAGCAGGTGCAACTGCATGATAGGCAGGAAGTTGGCCGGCACGAACAACAACAAGGCTGTCAGCACCAAGGCCAGGCTACGGTTGACGACATTGTGCCGGTGAGCGTACAGCTCGTAGCCACAACGTGGACATTGGGCTTTTTCGTCATGCTGCAGCACCGGCTTGCGCATCAGCAGGTCGCACTCGTGGCAGGCGACCAGTTCGTCCAGCGGCAACTGCTCTAGGGCTTGGGTTTCGACGGGATCGGGCATCTCGGGATTCTGAATAGGTACGTCGGCTCTATTCTAGTGTTCCCAGCTGGAAATGTGGGAGACGACTAACGCCTGCCATGGAGCCAGAAAGACAAAACCCCTACCTGCATGTGCAGATAGGGGTTTTGCGAAATGAATCTTGACGATGACCTACTCTCACATGGGGAAACCCCACACTACCATCGGCGATGCATCGTTTCACTACTGAGTTCGGGATGGGATCAGGTGGTTCCAATGCTCTATGGTCGTCAAG